>NZ_JBDJMW010000011.1:0-131144 GCF_039674145.1 Stenotrophomonas sp. TWI587
GGGGGGGGGGGGGGGGGGGGGGGGGGGGGGGGGGGGGGGGGGGGGGGGGGGGGGGGGGGGGGGGGGGGGGGGGGGGGGGGGGGGGGGGGGGGGGGGGGGGGGGGGGGGGGGTGGGGGGGGGGGGGGGGGGGTGTTGGGTTGGGGTTCCCGCGGCCGCCCCCCCCCCCCCCCCCCCCCCCCCACTACCGGTGTGCGCGGGCGCTTCAGCCGTGGTGGGTCATCCCTTGCCCAGCCTGGCTACCAGCCCCTGCAGCGCCTGCTGGGCGTCCGGGGCATACCAGGCCTCGATGAAGCGATCCAGCTGGATCAGGTCGGCGTGCAGGGCCTCGTGGAGATCGGCACGGGCGATGGCGCGGGTCAGCAGCATCGGCTGGCGCGGCAGCTTCAGCAGGTTCTGCAGCCAGGCCACGGCACGGGCGACCACCAGATCGGCATCGACCACCTCATCGACCAGCCCGATCTGCAACGCCCGCTCGGCCGGCACCATCTCGCCACCGACCAGCAGGGTGGTCGCCCGATGATGGCCGACCACGCGGCGCATCAGGCGCTGGATGCCTTCCGGTGCGACCAACCCGACCTGCACTTCGTTCAGGCCGATCACCGTGGGATGGGCGGCATCGGGGCTGCGCGCGATGATCCGGTAGTCGCAGCACAAGGCGAGCACGCAGCCGCCGGCCGGTGCGTGCCCGGTCATGGCGGCAACTACCGGGACGCGGCATTCGGCCAGCGTGCGCACGGCGCCGAAGAAGGCCTGCCAGCTGTCCAGCAGCTTGTGTTTGTCATCGCCGTGGCCGAGCAGGTGCGGCACGTCCATGCCGGCGCTGAAGATGCGCTCGCTGCCGGACAGCACGATGCCGTGCACGTCATCGGACATGGCCTGGTTGATCGCGTGGATCAGATGCCGGCACAGCTCGGTGTCCAACGCGTTGACCGGTGGCCTGGCCAGCCGCAGTTCGCGGATGGGGCCATGGTTGATCACCTCGATGAGCGTTGTCATGCTGCAGTCTCGTTGCGGACAGGGAACGAAGCCGATGATAACCAAACCATTCGTGTGCGTATTGTTGGGGCTGTGTGCGTTCGCAACATCCGCCGTGGCGGCAGAGCCGGCCTGCGTGTCACTGCGCGAGGGGTGGGTACGCTTGCCGCCGGGCGCGATGCCGATGGCGGCCGGCTACGGCCAGATCCGCAATGACTGCGGCCATGCGGTGGTGGTGGTCGCTGCCGGCAGCAAGGCGTTCGGCGATGTCTCGCTGCACGAAACCACGCTGGTCAACGGCGTCAGCCGCATGCGCGCGGTGGAACGCCTGCCGATCGCGGCCGGCGCAACGGTCGCGCTCAAACCTGGCGGACTGCATCTGATGTTGATGCAGCCGGAGGTGGCGCTGAAGGAAGGCGCGCAGCTGCCGTTGCGGCTGAGCCTGGAAGATGGGCGCAAGGTGGATGGAACGTTGCAGGTGCGCAGCGCGTTGAAGTAAGCATCGCAACGCTGCGCAGCCGGGAGCGACCGTCTACGACCAGTCGAAGGAAAACAGCACGGTGCGGCTGTGTGGCTCGTACAGCATCACGATGGCATCCGGGCCTGCCGCGCACCAGTTGTAGCCGGCGACTTCGGCGACCGAGAAGAACGGGTTGCCGTTGCGGCTGATGATGACGCGCTCGGCATCCTCCGGTGCATGCCGGTCGTACGCGGCGGCGGTGAATGTCAGCGCGAACGCCGCCGGAATCGGCGCGGTTTCAACCCAGTTGCCGTTCGACACCTGTCCGCCCAGCACGTCAAGATAGGCCTGCTCGCCTGCGCTGCCGTCGCCGTATCGCGAATAGCTGGCCAGGCGGCCATGCGACTGGAAGTAGGCATGCGCTTTGGCGAAGCTCTCCGTCATTTCGGTGACGTGTTTGTCTGCCACCTGATCGCCGAGGAAATAGCCTTCCTCCCCCAGGAATCGCATGCGGTTATCGGCGGTCAGCTCGAATGCGATCCAGTTCGTGCCGGTGAACTCGGTGTAGTGCGCTGCGGTCTCTTCGCCGATGCAGCCTTCATCCGGTTCGATCGGGCACAGCATCGTGGCAATGGTGCCGGTCAGCGCCGGGCGCAATACGCCCAGGTCGATGCTGATCAGTGGCAGCAGATGTCGCCCCAGCCACGGCTGGTCGGCGGTGAATACGTCGGTGGGGAAGGGCGTGAGCCCGGGCCGCAGCGTGCGGATATCAGTTTGGTGAAACATGTCATTCCTTTGCAGGTGAAACGAGCGTGCCGGCCAGCGGCCGGCACTACCCTTCAGCTTGACGCGGCAGAACCCATCAGCTTGACGCGGTGCGGATCGCCTCGGGCAACGGCGCGCTCTTGCCGGTCTGCGTGTCCATCCAGACCACCACCACGTTGCCATCCGAATACAGCGTGCTGTCGTTCTTCTCGTCCACGATGCGGTGGCCGATGGTCACGCTGCTGTTGCCGAGACGCTCGACGAACAGCTCCACCACGATGTCGTTGGGCCATACGATCGGCAGGCGATAGTTGACGTTGGTCGCCGCCACTACCGGTGCGATCCGGTCGGTCATCGAAACGCCCTCCACGCCCAGCATCCAGCGCACGCGCGCTTCTTCCAGGTAGGAGATGTACTTGGCGTTGTTCACGTGGCCCATGCTGTCCATGTCGCGCCAGCGGACGCTGATCGGCACGCGGGCGAGGATCTTGTGCTCGTTGCTCATGCGGTCTTCTTCTTGGTCTTGCTGGGGGCGTTGGTCGCGGCGGTCTTGCGCACGGCCTTCTTCGGTTCCGGCTTGGCCTTGCGCGGCGGGCGGGCATCGGGCTTGTTGGCCACGGCCGCCGGCTGTTCCGGGCGCGCGCTGGTAGAGGGCAGCATCTTGGCCAGGAACTGGCCGGTGTACGAGGTCGGGCAGGCCGCCACGTCTTCGGGCGTACCGGTGACCAGGATGGTGCCACCGCGATGGCCACCTTCCGGACCGAGATCGACGATCCAGTCGGCGGTCTTGATCACGTCCAGGTTGTGCTCGATCACCACCACCGTGTTGCCTTCGTCGCGCAGCTTGTGCAGCACGCCGAGCAGCGCTTCGATGTCGTGGAAGTGCAGGCCGGTGGTCGGCTCATCCAGGATGTACAGGGTGCGCCCGGTATCCCGACGCGACAGTTCCTTGGACAGCTTCACACGCTGCGCTTCACCGCCGGACAGCGTGGTCGCGCTCTGGCCCAGCTTGATGTAACTCAGGCCCACATCGACCAGCGTTTCCAGCTTGCGCGCGATGCTCGGCACCGGCTCGAACAGCTTCAGGGCATCTTCGACGGTCATCTGCAGCACGTCGTTGATGTTGTAACCCTTGTAGAGGATCTCCAGCGTTTCGCGGTTGTAGCGCTTGCCGTGGCAGACATCGCAGGGAACGTACACGTCCGGCAGGAAGTGCATTTCCACCTTGATCAGGCCATCGCCCTGGCACGCTTCGCAGCGGCCGCCACGCACGTTGAAGCTGAAACGGCCCGGCGAATAGCCGCGCGCACGCGCTTCGGGCACCTGCGCGTACAGCTCGCGCAGCGGCGTGAACAGGCCGGTATAGGTGGCCGGGTTCGAGCGCGGGGTGCGGCCGATCGGCGACTGGTCGATGTCCACCACCTTGTCGAACAGATCCAGCCCGTCCACTTCCTTGTAGGGGGCGATCGGGTGCGAGGAGCCGTTGATCTCGTTGGCGGCCAGCGAGAACAGGGTGTCGTTGATCAGGGTCGACTTGCCCGAGCCGGACACGCCGGTGATGCAGGTCAGCAGGCCCGACGGAATGTCCAGGTCCACGCCCTTGAGGTTGTTGCCGCTGGCACCGCGCAGGTGCAGCGTCATCTTCGGGTTGGGCTTGTGCCGGCGCGCCGGGATCTCGATGGCGCGCTTGCCCGACAGGTACTGGCCGGTCAGCGAACGCGGGGCATCCAGGATGTCCTGCAGCGTGCCCTGGCCGACGATCTCGCCGCCGTGCACGCCCGCGCCCGGACCGATGTCCAGTACGTAGTCGGCCAGGCGGATCGCGTCTTCGTCATGCTCGACCACGATCACCGTGTTGCCGAGGTCGCGCAGGCGGGTCAGGGTGCCGAGCAGACGCTCGTTGTCGCGCTGGTGCAGGCCGATCGACGGCTCATCCAGTACATACATCACACCGACCAGGCCGGCACCGATCTGCGAGGCCAGCCGGATGCGCTGGGCTTCGCCACCGGACAGGGTGTCGGCCTTGCGCTCCAGGGTCAGGTAATCCAGGCCGACGTCGACCAGGAAGCCGAGCCGTTCGCCGATTTCCTTGACGATCTTGCCGGCGATCTCGCCGCGCCAGCCGGGCAGGGTCATGCTGCTGAAGAACTTCAGCGCATCGTCGATCGGCATCACCACCAGTTCGGGCAGTGCACGGTCGGCCACGAACACATTGCGCGCGGCCTTGTTCAGGCGCTGGCCGTTGCACTCTGGGCAGTTGCGCTCGCTGATGTACTTGGCCAGCTCTTCGCGCACCGCCGAGGATTCGGTCTCTTTATAGCGGCGCTCGAGGTTGGGAATGATGCCCTCGAAGCGATGCTTGCGCTGGGTGCGGCCGCCGGCTTCGGTGAAGTAGGTGAAGGTGATCGTCTCCTCACCGCTGCCGTACAGCACGGCCTGGCGCACATCCTCGGGCAGGCTCTGCCAGGGGGCGTCGGTGTCGAACTTGTAGTGCTTGGCCAGCGAGGCGATCAGCTGGAAGTAGTACGCATTGCGGCGGTCCCAACCGCGCACGGCACCGGCCGAGAGCGACAGTTCCGGGTGCACCACCACGCGCGAGGGATCGAAGAACTCGGCCATGCCCAGGCCATCACAGCCCGGGCAGGCGCCGACCGGTGAGTTGAACGAGAACAGGCGCGGTTCCAGCTCCGGTAGCGAGTAATCGCAGACCGGGCAGCTGTACTTGGAGGAGAACAGGTGCGCAGGCGCATCCTCCACATCCAGCGACTGCACCGAGACCATCCCGTCGCCCAGCTTCAGCGCGGTTTCAAAGCTCTCGGCCAGGCGTTGCTTGATGTCCTCGCGCGGCCGGAAGCGATCAATCACTGCTTCGATGGTGTGCTTCTGGCGCAGCGCCAGCGGCGGCACCGCATCGATTTCATGCAGCTGGCCGTCCACGCGTACACGCACATAGCCCTGCGCGCGCAGCTGGTCGAACACCTGGGCATGCTCGCCCTTGCGCTCGCGGATCACCGGGGCCAGCAGCATGTAGCGCTGCTCGGCATCCAGGGTCAGCACGTGGTCGACCATCTGGCTGACCGTCTGCGCTTCCAGCGGGTAGCCGTGGTCCGGGCAGCGGGGGCTGCCGACGCGGGCGTACAGCAGGCGCAGGTAGTCGTAGATCTCGGTGATCGTGCCGACGGTCGAGCGCGGGTTGTGCGAGGTCGACTTCTGCTCGATCGAGATCGCCGGGGACAGACCCTCGATGTGGTCCAGGTCCGGCTTTTCCATCACGCTGAGGAACTGGCGGGCATAGGCCGACAGCGACTCCACGTAACGGCGCTGGCCTTCAGCGTAGATGGTGTCGAACGCCAACGAGGACTTGCCCGAGCCGGACAGGCCGGTGATGACAATGAGCTTGTCGCGGGGCAGGTCGAGATCGATGTTCTTGAGATTGTGCGTCCGCGCGCCGCGGATGCGGATGAAATCCATCGCCATGGGGGATCCGTTGTGGGGCTTCGGCTCAGGGAGCCGGCAAGCGGGTGGGGCAATCGGAAACGGCAATCGGTCAGCCTACCGAGCTTGGGATTTGGGGGCAATCGCGGACTTTGCCACCCCCATGTCTCATTCCCTGAGACCCCGCCGGCCGGTTTCCTGAACCGTATTCAGCCAAATCCGGGTCCGAGCAGGGGGTGGGTTGACCCGAAGTGGTTGAAGTCATTAAAATTCCGCTTCTGTCCGCCCTCGATGGCGGCAGTCCATAGACCACAATAACTACAGAGGAAGTCTGGTCATGTACGCAGTACTGGTAACCGGCGGTAAGCAATACCGCGTGGCGCAGGGCGAAACGCTCCGCGTTGAAAAGCTCGAAGTCGAAGTCGGCAACGAGATCAAGTTCGACAACATCCTGATGCTGGGTGACAGCGATGGCATCAAGCTGGGCGACGCGCTGAGCGGCGCTTCGGTCACTGCCAAGGTCGTGTCCCAGGGTCGTGCCGACAAGGTCCGGATCATCAAGTTCCGTCGCCGTAAGCACCACATGAAGCGTCAGGGTCACCGTCAGTACTACACCGAAATCGAGATCACCGGCATTGCCGGTGGCAGCAAGTAATAAGGAGAAGCAGTCATGGCACATAAGAAGGGCGTAGGCTCATCGCGCAACGGTCGCGACTCCAACCCGAAGTACCTCGGCGTCAAGATCTTCGGTGGCCAGGCCATCGATGCCGGCAACATCATCGTGCGTCAGCGCGGCACCCAGTTCCATCCGGGTACCGGCGTTGGCCTCGGCCGTGACCACACCCTGTTCGCGCTCGTCGACGGCAAGGTGGAGTTCTCGGTCAAGGGCCCGAAGAAGCGTCGTACCGTCAGCGTCGTCGCCGAAGCCTGATCTTCAGCGGTACGCAGGCGCCCACGCCACGGCGTGGGGTCGCTGACGAAAGCCCCGCTTCGGCGGGGTTTTTCGTTGGTATCAACTATCGGGCGGGACATTTCCCGCCGCCGGCCCTGGATCGTACCGGGGCCGTTAGACTCTGCGGTGGGGTGCACCTCGCGCCCGCCGCCTCCAGATTGGCATCCAGAATCATGAAACTTGTAGACGAAGCAGAAATCCAGGTGATCGCCGGCAATGGCGGCAACGGCTGCATCGGTTTCCGTCGCGAGAAGTTCATTCCGCTGGGCGGGCCGGACGGTGGCGACGGCGGTAATGGTGGCAGCGTGTGGATCCGCGCCGACGAGAACCTCAATACCCTGGTCGATTTCCGCCATGACCGCATCTTCAAGGCGCAGCGTGGCGAGAACGGCATGGGCCGCCAGGCCTATGGCAAGGGCGGCGAAGACCTGGTCATCACCGTGCCGATCGGCACCGTGATCATGAACGTCAGCACCGATGAAGTGATCGGCGATCTGACCAGCCATGGTGACCGCCTGCTGGTGGCCAAGGGTGGCCGCGGCGGCCTGGGCAACATGCATTTCAAGAGCTCCACCAACCGCTCGCCGCGCCAGGCGCTGCCGGGCGAAGAGGGTGAAGAGCGCCTGCTCAAGCTGGAACTGAAACTGCTGGCCGACGTCGGCCTGCTGGGCTTCCCGAATGCCGGCAAGAGCACCCTGATCCGCGCTGTGTCGGCTGCGACCCCGAAGGTCGCCGATTACCCGTTCACCACGCTGTACCCCAATCTGGGTGTCGTGCGCGTGGAGAACTACCGCAGCTTCGTGATCGCCGACATTCCCGGCCTGATCGAAGGTGCGGCCGATGGCGCTGGCCTGGGCGCGCAGTTCCTGCGCCACCTGCAGCGCACCCGCCTGCTGCTGCACCTCGTGGATATCTCCCCGATGGAAGGCGGCGTGGAAGGTGTCTCGCCGATCGAGCAGGTCCGTGCGATCGAGCGCGAGCTGGAAAAGCACGATCCGGAGCTGCTGGACAAGCCGCGCTGGCTGGTGCTGAACAAGGCTGACCTGATGTTCGAGGACGAGGCCAAGGCCGCCGCCGAGAAGATCGTCGCCGAACTGGGCTGGACCCAGCCGTGGTACCTGGTCTCGGCGCTGGGCCGCGAAGGCACCTGGCCGATCATGAACAACGTGATGGCCTTCTTCGATCGCCAGAAGGAAGACGAGGCGCAAGCGCGCGATGCGTACTGAGCGCACCCGCGCGCCCCTGAGAAACCCGGCTCCGGCCGGGTTTTTCTGTGGTGCCGCCATTTCCAGATCGCAGGCAACAAAAAACCCGGCCGGGGCCGGGCTTTTTTCTGCGGCTGGGTCGAAGCCACGCAGCGCGTGGCTCTACGACACCCGCAGCGCCGTATCAGGCGGCCTTGATGGCCTTGATGCGCGCGGTCAGGCGGCTCTTATGGCGAGCAGCCTTGTTCTTGTGGATCAGACCACGCGAGCTGAAACGGTCGAGGATCGGCTGGGCAACAGCAAAGGCTGCCTCGGCGCCGGCGGCGTCGTTGGCATCCAGAGCCTTGATCACCTTCTTGACAGCGGTGCGCAGCATCGAACGCTGAGCCGTATTGCGCGCGTTGCGCACGACGGTCTGCTTGGCGCGCTTCTTGGCGGACTTGATATTGGCCACAGTGGTGGTTTCCTGAAAAATCGGTGTAATGGGAACAGCAAGCTGGAAAGTATGATGGCTCGAAAAATGTACGTCAAGTCAATTGTCAAGAGGGAACACGGGTGAGTTCACCAAGGATGTTGCGGGGCCTGCTGTCTTTCAGCAGCATGACCATGATTTCGCGGGTGTTGGGGCTGGTTCGCGACCTGGTCATCACCACCACGTTCGGCACCAATGCGGTGACCGACGCCTTCTGGGTCGCCTTCCGGGTGCCCAATTTCCTGCGCCGGCTGTTCGCCGAGGGCTCGTTCGCCACCGCGTTCGTGCCGGTGTTCACAGAGGTGAAGGAAACCCGTTCTCACGCCGAACTGCGCGAGCTGATGTCGCGGGTGGCCGGCACGCTGGGTGGGGTGCTGCTCTTGGTCACCGCGCTGGCGCTGATCTTCGCGCCGCAGCTGGCAACCCTGTTCTCCAGCGGGGTGGACACCGACCCGGCCAAGCACGGCCTGTTGGTGGACCTGTTCCGGCTGACCTTTCCGTTCCTGCTGTTTGTCTCGCTGACCGCCCTGGCGGGTGGGGCGCTCAACAGTTTCCAGAAGTTCGCGATGCCGGCACTGACCCCGGTCATCCTCAACCTGTGCATGATCGCCGGCGCGTTGTGGCTGGCCCCTCGGCTGGGCGGCACCCCGGAGAAGCAGATCCTCGCCCTGGGCTGGGCGGTGCTGGCCGCCGGCCTGCTGCAGTTGCTGTTCCAGCTGCCCTCGCTGAAGGGCATCAACCTGCTGACCCTGCCGCGCTGGGGCTGGCGGCATCCGGGTGTGCGCAAGGTCCTGACCCTGATGGTGCCGACCCTGTTCGGCTCCTCGATCGCGCAGATCAACCTGCTGCTGGACACCGTGATCGCGGCCAAGCTGACCGACGGCTCGCAGTCCTGGCTCTCGCTGGCCGACCGCTTCCTGGAGCTGCCGCTGGGCGTGTTCGGCGTCGCGCTGGGCACGGTGATCCTGCCGGCGCTGGCCCGCCACCATGTGAGCACCGACAAGGCCGGCTTCTCCAGTGCGCTGGACTGGGGCCTGCGCACGACCCTGCTGATCGCCGTTCCGGCCATGCTGGGCCTGCTGCTGCTGGCCGAGCCGCTGATCGCCACGGTCTTCCAGTACGGGCGTTTCACCGCCTTCGATACCCGGATGACCGCGCTGTCGGTGTACGGCCTGAGCTTCGCGCTGCCGGCGTTCGCGCTGCTCAAGGTGGTCCTGCCGGCCTTCTACGCCCGCCAGGACACCCGTACCCCGGTCCGCGCCGGCGTGGCCGCGCTGGTGGCCAACATGGTGTTCAACTTCATTCTGCTGGCCGTGCTGTACCAGGTGATGGTGCCCGACGCGCTCAAGGCGCAGGGCGTGTGGGTCGCGCTGGGCAAGCAGCCGGGCCTGCACTTGGCGCTGGGCATTGCCAGCGCGCTGTCCAGTTATCTGAACCTGGGCCTGCTCTGGTACTGGCTGGGCAAGACCGATGTGTATCAGCCCAAGCCGGGCTGGGGCGGCTATGTCACCAAGCTGGGGCTGGCCTGCGTGGCCATGGTGGCGGTGCTGCTGGCCCTGCGTTACGGGATGGCGGACTTCACCGGCATGGACAAATGGCACCGGATCGGCAACCTCGCGCTGCTGGTCGGCGGCGGTGGCCTGACCTACCTGGTGGCCCTGATCGCGATGGGCTTCCGCCCGCGCCACCTGCGGGAGCATTGATCCGGGGGCAGCCCGGCTATACTTCATGGCTATCTCTTGCAAAGCATCGGCCCTGGTGGGCCGCATTCCACGTAGATGAGCAGGCTGTTTAGAAGCGTCGAAGGCGGGCAGTTGTTCCCGCACGGAAGCGTGGTCTGCATCGGCGCATTCGACGGCCTGCACCTGGGTCATCGTGCGTTGGTGCGCCACGCCGTTTCGCGCGCGCGCGCACTGGGCGTGGCCGCCGTGGCAGTGGCCTTCGAGCCGCTGCCGCGCGAGTACTTCGCCCAGGGCGAGCCGCCGCCGCGGTTGACCCTGGCCCGCGACAAGGTCGCGATGCTGCGCGAGCTCGGCGTGGACGCGATCGGCCTGCTGCGCTTCGACGCGCGCATGGCCGCGATGCAGGCCGAGGATTTCGTCGAGCAGCTGCTGGTGCACCGGCTGAGCGCGCGCGAGGTGTGGATCGGGCCGGAGTTCTGCTTCGGCAACCGCCGCCGCGGTGATCTGGCCCTGCTGCAGGCGATGGGCCGCGAGCGTGGCTTCAGTGCCGACGAGATCGAGCCGGTGGATCTGCACGGTGAGCGCATCTCCAGCACCCGGATCCGCCAGCTGCTGCGCGCCGGCGATTTCCGTCATGCCGGCGATCTGCTGGGCAGGCCGTATACGATTGGGGGCAGGGTAGTGCGCGGCCGTCAGTTGGGCCGTACGCTGGGCTTCCCGACCGCCAACCTGCGCTTCCCGAAGACGCCGGCGCTGTCGGGAATCTACGCGACCTGGGTCCACGGTGTGTTCGATCAGCCGTGGCCGTCGGTCTCCAGCTTCGGTACGCGTCCCACCGTGGATGGCGTGGAGCCGCTGCTGGAAGCGCACCTGTTTGATTTCCAAGGCGACCTGTATGGCCGCCACATTGATGTCGAGTTCGTCGCCAAGCTGCGCGACGAAGAAAAGTTCCAAGATCTGGCTGCGTTGACCGACCAGATGCACCGTGACGCCGAACAGGCCCGTCACATCCTTTCCGAACACAGATTGCGAGCCACTGCGTGAGCCAGGACTACAAAGCCACCCTTCATCTGCCGGCAACCGAATTCCCGATGCGCGGCGACCTGCCCAAGCGCGAGCCGGGCATTCTGTCGCGCTGGGAGGACGAGGGCCTTTACGCCCGCCTGCGCGACAACGCGCAGGGCCGCCCGCTGTTCGTGCTGCACGACGGCCCGCCCTACGCCAATGGCCAGATCCACCTGGGCCACGCGGTCAACAAGATCCTCAAGGACATCATCGTCAAGTCGCGCTACCTGGCCGGCTTCGATGCGCCGTACGTGCCGGGCTGGGATTGCCACGGCCTGCCGATCGAGATCGCGGTCGAGAAGAAGTGGGGCAAGGTCGGCGTCAAGCTCGATGCGGTCGCGTTCCGCCAGAAGTGCCGCGAGTTCGCCGAAGAGCAGATCGAACTGCAGCGCCGCGACTTCAAGCGCCTGGGCGTGATCGGCGATTGGGACAACCCGTACAAGACGCTGAGCTTCGATTTCGAAGCCAACGAGATCCGTGCGCTTTCCAAGGTGTTCGCCAACGGTCACATCGTGCGCGGCGCCAAGCCGGTGCACTGGTGCTTCGACTGTGGCTCGGCGCTGGCCGAGGCCGAGATCGAATACCAGGACAAGACCTCCCCGGCGATCGACGTGGCCTACGTGTCGCGTGATTCGCAGCAGCTGGCCGAGCGCTTCGGCGTGACGCTGCCGGCCGATGTCGAGGTGGCGGTGCCGATCTGGACCACCACCCCGTGGACGCTGCCGGCCTCGCTGGCGGTGTCGCTCGGTGCGGAGATCGAGTACGTGCTGGCCGAAGGCCCGGCCCACAACGGCACGCGCCGTTGGCTGGTGCTGGCCGCCGCGCTGGCCGAGCGTTCGCTGCAGCGCTACGGCGTGGACGGCCTGGTCGTGCACGGTCGTGCCACCGGCGCCGCGCTGGAAAACCTGCTGCTGGCCCATCCGTTCTACCCGCAGCGCGACATCCCGCTGCTCAACGGCGCCCACGTCTCCGATGAAGACGGCACCGGCGCGGTGCACACCGCCCCCGGCCATGGCCAGGAAGACTTCGTGGTCAGCCAGCAGTACGGGCTGATGGACAAGTACAACGCCGGCCAGATCAACCCGGTCGACGGCCGTGGCGTGTACCTGTCCTCGACCCCGCCGGCCGGCGATGTCGAGCTGGCAGGCGTGCACCTGTGGAAGGCCCAGCCGTTGATCGTCGAGGTGCTGCGCGCCTCCGGTGCGCTGCTGGCCTTTGTCGAGATCGTGCACAGCTACCCGCATTGCTGGCGCCACAAGACGCCGGTCGTGTTCCGCGCCACCCCGCAGTGGTTCATCTCGATGGACAAGGCCAACCTGCGCCGCGACGCGATGGCCGCGATCGACAGCGTCGGCTGGTTCCCGAGCTGGGGCAAGGCGCGCATCGGCTCGATGGTCGATGGCCGCCCGGACTGGTGCATCAGCCGCCAGCGCACCTGGGGCGTGCCCATCGCGCTGTTCACCCACCGCGAAACCGGTGAGCCGCACCCGCGCACCGTCGAGCTGATGCAGCAGGTCGCCGACCGCGTGCAGGCCGACGGCATCGACGTGTGGTACTCCCTGGACAGCGCCGAGCTGCTGGGCGAGGAAGCGCCGCAGTACGAAAAGGTCACCGACATCCTGGATGTCTGGTTCGACTCGGGCGTGACCCATGAAGGCGTGCTGCTGGCACGTGGCTTCGGCAAGCCGGCCGATCTGTACCTGGAAGGTTCGGACCAGCACCGCGGCTGGTTCCAGTCCTCGCTGCTGACCGGCGTGGCCATCGACAAGCAGGCCCCGTACAAGCAGTGCCTCACCCACGGCTTCACCGTGGATGAGAAGGGCCGCAAGATGTCCAAGTCGCTGGGCAACGGCATCGAGCCGCAGGACATCATGAAGACCCTGGGCGCGGACATCCTGCGCCTGTGGATCGCCTCGGCCGATTACAGCAATGAAATGTCGCTGTCGCAGGAAATCCTCAAGCGCAACGCGGATGCCTACCGGCGCCTGCGCAACACCGCGCGCTTCCTGCTCGGCAACCTGGATGGCTTCGATCCGGCCCAGCACCTGGTGGCCCCGGCCGACATGGTCGCGCTGGACCGCTGGATCGTGCATCGCGCCTTCGAGGTGCAGGAGAAGATCAAGGCGGCGTACACCGGCTACAACATGGCCGAGATCGTGCAGCTGCTGCTTAACTTCTGCAGCGTGGATCTGGGCTCGGTGTATCTGGATGTCACCAAGGACCGCCTGTACACCATGCCGGTGGACTCGCGCGGCCGCCGCTCGGCGCAGACCGCGATGTACCACATCGCCGAAGCGTTCACGCGCTGGATCGCGCCGATCCTGAGCTTCACCGCCGATGAGCTGTGGGGGTACCTGCCGGGCGAGCGCAAGGAAAACGTGCTGTTCGCCACCTGGTATGAAGGACTGGCTCCGCTGCCGGCCGATGCACCGCTCAACGCCGCCGACTTCGATCAGCTGCTGGCCCTGCGCGAGCAGGTCGCCAAGGTGCTTGAGCCGATGCGCGCCAATGGTGCGATTGGTGCGGCGCTGGAAGCGGAGATCACCGTCGCCGCCGATGCCGAGACCGCTGCGCGCTGGCAGCCGCTGGCCGAGGAGCTGCGCTTCCTGCTGATCAGCGGTGACGTGCAGGTGCGCCCGGCGACCACCGACGAGGTGTTCGTCAGCGCCCAGCCGACCGGCAAGCAGAAGTGCGTGCGCTGCTGGCATTACCGCGCCGATGTCGGCTCGGTCGCTGCACACCCCGAGCTGTGTGGCCGCTGCGTAACCAACATCGACGGTGCCGGCGAAGACCGGCGGTGGTTCTGATGACCGCCGCCCGTCCGCGTCCGAACGCGTTGATCTGGCTGCTGCTGTCGGCGGTGATCATCATCGCCGACCAGTGGAGCAAGGCCTGGGTGCTGTCCAGCCTGCCCGAGTACGAACCGGTGGTGGTCATCGAGGGCTTCTGGAACTGGTACCGCACCTACAACACCGGTGCGGCATTCAGCTTCCTGAGTGATGCCGGTGGCTGGCAGCTGTGGTTCTTCACCGCGCTGGCGGTGGGCATCAGTGGCTTGATGGCCTACTGGATGTGGGGCACCGCGCGCGGTGCCTGGCGCAGCGCCGTGCCTTACGCGCTGGTGATCGGCGGGGCGATCGGCAACGTGATCGACCGCCTGATGCACGGTCACGTGGTCGACTTCATCCAGTGGCATATCGGGGACCATTACTGGCCCTCGTTCAACATCGCTGATTCGGCGATCGTGGTCGGCGCGGTGGGTATCGCCCTGTTCGGCCTGTTCGACGGCAAGGCTGCCAAAAAAGCGGGATAATTCCCTCCTGTATCCGTAACAACCCGGCTCACGCCGGCCGGAGTATCTGACCGATGGATGTGTTGCTCGCCAATCCGCGTGGTTTCTGTGCCGGTGTCGATCGTGCGATCGAGATCGTCAAGCGCGCGATCGAGACCCTGGGTGCGCCGATCTACGTGCGCCACGAGGTCGTGCACAACCGGTTCGTGGTCGATGACCTCAAGGCCCGCGGCGCGATCTTCGTCGAAGAACTCGATGAAGTGCCGGACGACAATACGGTGATCTTCAGCGCCCACGGCGTGTCCCAGGCGGTACGCCAGGAAGCGGAGCGCCGCGGCCTTAAGGTGTTCGATGCGACCTGCCCGCTGGTCACCAAGGTGCACCTGGAAGTGGCCCGCCACTGCCGCGCCGGCCGCGACGTGGTGCTGATCGGCCACGCCGGGCACCCGGAAGTGGAAGGCACGATGGGCCAGTGGAGCCGCGAGCGCGGCACCGGCCAGATCTACCTGGTGGAGGATGTGCAGGATGTCGCCACGCTGGTCATCGACCAGCCGGAGAACTTCGCCTACACCACCCAGACCACGCTCTCGGTGGACGACACCCGCAGCATCATCGATGCGCTGCGCACCCGCTTCCCGGCGATGCAGGGCCCGAAGAACGACGACATCTGCTACGCCACGCAGAACCGTCAGGACGCCGTGCGCGACCTGGCCAAGCGGTGCGATCTGGTGCTGGTGGTCGGCTCGCCGAACAGCTCCAACTCCAACCGCCTGAGTGAACTGGCGCGCCGTGATGGCGTGGAGTCCTACCTGATCGACGGTGCCGACGAGATCGATCCGGCGTGGGTGGCCGGCAAGAAGCACATCGGCCTGACTGCGGGCGCCTCGGCGCCGCAGGTGCTGGTGGATGGCGTGATCGCGCGGCTGAAGGAACTCGGTGCCACCGGCGTGGGCGAGCTGGAAGGCGAGCCCGAATCGATGGTGTTCGCGCTGCCGAAGGAATTGCGCCTGCGGTTGGTGGACTGACCGCGCAGCATTCCGCCACGCATGCCATGGCGCTGCCCCGGTAGTGCCGGCCGCTGGCCGGCAGCGCACCCCGGTTGGTCCTGATCCCGACCGGCAGATAGAACGTCACTGCGCGCCGCTGTGCCAATCATGGCCGCAACGCGACGCATGACCTTTGGCCATGGGGCAGGGCGCAGGCGGAGGGCTAGGATCGAGGCTTCCCCCGCTGGAGCCTGCCTGATGAAGATGCGTGCCATTGCCCTGTCCGTGTTGCTGGCCGTGTCCGCCATCGGCGTGCAGGCGCAGACACCGCCGCCGCAGGACGTGGCCTTCCCGGGCCTGCTGCGCATCGACGTGGACGCGCGCGATATCGGGCGACGCATCTTCAAGGTCAAGGCCACGGTGCCGGCCAAGCCCGGCCCGCTGACCCTGCTGTACCCGCAGTGGCTGCCCGGGGCGCATTCGCCGAGTGGCCCGATCGACAAGCTCGCCGGCCTGGTCGTCACCGCCAACGGCACACCGCTGCAGTGGACGCGCGATCCGTACGACGTCTATGCCTTCACCGTGCAGGTGCCGCAGGGCGCCAGCGAAGTGGTGGCCGAGTTCAAGTTCCTCTCTTCGCAGGGCACCCAGGGCCGCGTGGTGATGACCCCGGACATGCTCAACCTGCAGTGGAATGCCAATTCGCTGTACCCGGCCGGGGTGATCACCCGCAACATCCAGGCGCAGGCCACCGTCACGCTGCCGCCGGGCTGGTCGTACGCCACCGCGCTGGATACCGAGCGCCGCGAAGGCGACACCGTGGTGTTCAAGCCGATCAGCTATGACCACCTGGTCGACTCGCCGCTGTTCGCCGGCCGCCACTTCCAACGCTTCGATCTGGACCCCGGTGCCAAGGTGCCGGTGCACCTGAATGTCTTCGCCGATGAGGCCAAATCGCTGGCCGCCAAGCCCGAGCAGATCCAGGCGCACCGTGCGCTGGTGCAGCAGATGTACAAGCTCTACGGCGCACGCCATTTCGACCGCTACGAGTTCCTGCTGGCGTTGACCGACAAGCTCGGCGGCATCGGCCTGGAGCACCAGCGCTCCAGCGAGAACAGCGGCGACACCGGCTACTTCACCGAGTGGGACAAGACCTGGCTGGGCCGTGATCTGCTGCCGCACGAGTTCAACCACTCCTGGAACGGCAAGTACCGTCGGGGCGCCGATCTGACCACGGCCAACTTCAACGTGCCGATGGGCGACAGCCTGCTGTGGCTGTACGAAGGCCAGACCCAGTTCTGGGGCCAGGTGCTGGCCGCGCGCTCCGGGCTGTGGAGCCCGCAGCAGACCCGTGACGTGCTGGCCAATGTGGCGGGCACCTATGATCGCGGTCGCCCCGGCCTGGCTTGGCGCAACCTGCAGGACACCACCAACGACCCGACCATCGCGCAGCGCCGCGCGCTGGCCTTCCGCAACTACCAGATGAGCGAGGACTACTACTCCGGCGGCCAGATGGTGTGGCTGGACGTGGAGGGCAAGCTGCGCGCGCTGACCGGCAACAAGCGCGGCCTGGATGATTTCGCCAAGGCGTTCTTCGGCATGAACGACGGCGACTGGAATGTCCATCCGTACACCTTCGAAGACGTGGTGAGCACGCTCAACGGCGTGGCGCCGTTCGACTGGGCCAGCTTCCTGCGCGAGCGCCTGGATGGGCACGGTCCGTTGACCGGCGGTCTGGAAGCGGCCGGCTGGAAACTGGTCTACACCGATACGCCGAACGAGGCGTTCAAGGCGCAGGAAACCCGCGGCAAGAACAGCAACCTGCTGTACTCCATCGGCCTGTCTATCAGCGAGTCCGGCTACATCGGCGATGTGCTGTGGGACAGCCCGGCCTTCAATGCCGGTCTGATTCCCGGCATGAGCGTGGTCGCGCTCAATGGCCGCGTGTTCAAGGCCGAGCAGTTGAAGGAGGCGATCACCGCCGCCAAGACCGACAAGGCGCCGCTGACGCTGCTGGTGAAGAGCTTCGATCGCATCGATACGGTGACGCTGGATTACCACGATGGGTTGAAGTACCCGTCGCTGCAGCGCATCGCGGGCAAGCCGGACCGGTTGGCGGAGTTGTGGAAGGCGCGGTGATGCCGTGTCCTCGCCCGAGGCAGCGAGGATTCATGGTGGATGCGTTATCAAACGCGCTGGACTGGATGCGAAGGTGGCACGGACGCTCATGCTTGGAAAACACGGGAAGGCACTAGTGGCAGTGGTGCTCGTCGCTGTGGCCGGCATCTTCGTAGGAGCGTTGGCACTTCGGAGTCAGGACAGCGTTCCTGCTGGCCAACACGTGCGGAGCACTGCCGGTGATGCTGCCTCTCCGGTGGCGCTCAGTGGGATGCGCGTGCCGGCCTCGGTCACTGCGCTACCGCCGGCACCGGGCACGTTCCGTTCGTTGGGACCCAAAGCCTACGAGCTGTCGCGCCAACGCTCGAGCCGTCCACCGGGCGATGCGCTGGCCTACGTCCAGCAGTTGCTGCCGCGCTCGGAGGCTGGCGACGGTACTGCCAGCTACGACATCTATCTCACCGTGCTTGAGTGCCGCACATTCACCTCCGACCGCGTGGATCAGCTCGCCCAGTCTGCGGCACTGGTGGGCGCAGAGAAGGCGTTCCTGGAGCGCTCCGAGCGTCTGCTTCGCGAGTGCGGCGCACTGGTGCTTGATCGCGATCTGTACACCGGCAACTGGCTCGAACGGGCGGCGCTGCAGGGCTCTGTCGAGGGTCAACTGGGCTATGCACGCTCGCCCGAGGATGTGCTGGGCACCTACGCGGATATCCTGGAAGACCCGGAGCGGGCCGTGGCGTGGAAGCACACCGCAGGGCAATACCTGGAAACACTGGCCCGCAGCGGCAGCATCGATGCGGTCGCCAAGCTGGCCCAGGATTACGAACACGGCGGCATCGTGCCGCGCGATCCGGTGGCCGCCTATGCCTACAACCTGGCCTTGCAACAGGTGAATCCCAACTACGTCTCTCCGCTGGTCATGCAATCGCTGGATGCCGAATTGAGCGCAGACCAGCGGGCACGTGCACGGCTGCTGGCCAATACTGTCCACGGGGCATGTTGCGTGCCATAGCGCGCATCACGTTCGCGCGGCGCGGTTGGTGGATCAGTCCGCGGCGTCCACATCCTGGGCGCTCTCACACGCACGCTTCGGCGCACACAGGCGATCCAGCAGCGCCAGCGTGACCCCGTTGCTCCAGCCGAAGCCATCCTGCAGCGGGTACTCGCCACCGCCGCCGCCGGTGGCCGAACCGTCCACCACGTACTTCTCCACCAGCTTGCCCTCGCGGTCGTACACCGTCTGCACGGTGCGCAGGAAGCGCGTGCCGATCCGGCGGGCGAGGGTGTCCTGCCCATAGCGCTGCAGACCGTCCACCGCGACCCACTGCAACGGTGCCCAGCCATTCGGGGCATCCCATTGCTGGCCGGTCGTCACGGTGGTGGTCAGCAGTCCGCCATCGCGCAGCAACTGAGCCTGTACGGCCTCCGCGGTACGGCGTGCCTGCGTGCGGCCAGCAACGTCCAGCCACAACGGGAGCAACGCCGCCGCCGTCAGGGCAGGGCGGGTCTGGCCGCGCTCCAGATCGCGATCCGCGTACCAGCCTTGCGTGTCATCCCAGAGCAGTTGGTTGATGGCGTGCTGACGTGCCTTCGCCAGTTGGGTGAAGGTGCGTGTAGCGGTGCGATCACCGGCCGCTTTGCTGGCGCGGGCCACGGTCATCTCCAGATGGAACAGCAGGCTGTTCAGATCCACCGGCACGATCGCCGTGGTGTGGATGCTCGCCAATGCTGACGGCTCGGCAAGCCAGCGCGAGCTGAAGTCCCATCCCGATTCCGCTCCGGCGCGCAGGTCGCGATACACCTGCGAGGGCGCGCGCTGCGGCGCCTGGGCGGCCGTGGCCACATCGTCCATCCACGACTCGGTGCGTGGCACTGCGCGGTCGTCCCAGTAACGGTTGAGCAGTTGCCCGTCCGCCAGCCTGACCGCCCGTTCGCGCGCCTCGCCCGCTGCCAGCGTTTCCGCGCCGCGCATCCAGAACGCATGCTCGATGCGCAGCTGCGGCAGGTAACGACGGTAGGCCTCGTCGCCCTCATGCGTGGCGAGCAGATCCACCATCAGGCTGAAGAAGGGTGGCTGCGAGCGGCTGAGGTAGTAGCTGCGGTTGCCGTTGGGGATATGGCCGTAGCTGTCGAGCTGGAACGCGAAGTTGTCCACCATGTCGCGCACCTGCTGCCAGCGACCACTGGAGGCCAGCCCGAGCAGGGTGAAATAGCTGTCCCAGTAGTACACCTCGCGGAAGCGCCCGCCGGGCACGACGTAGGGCTTGGGCAGCGGCAGCAGCGAGCCGCTCGGTTCCACCGTGTCGGTGGTGCGGGTCAGCACGGGCCACAGCCCCTCGATGTGCGCGCGCAGCGTCTCGCCCGCTGGTGGCACGTACGGCTGGGGGTCACCGGGCACCGCGAAGTGCTCGGCCACGAAGGCTGCCAGGTCGAATCCGGGCTGGGTCCTGGCGCGCTGCCAGTCGGTGAGGAGGGGCGCGCTGGGCTGGCGGGGCACTGCATCCGCGAAGGTCTTTTGGTCCTTGAACAGGTGTGCGCCCTGGACCTGCTGGAAGAGCGGCTGCCACTGCTGGTCCGGCGTCTGCGGCATTGGCCCCGTGCCTTGTGCCAGCGCGGGGACACTGAACAACAGGGATGACAGCAGCAGACCGGCCAAGCGGGGACAGGGGCGCATGGGATGCCTCCGGAGGTGGGGAATTCACTGTAGGGGCTGGTGCGTCAAGGCTTGGTGCTGCTGGAGCACGTCGGGTCGGCCCGTTGGCGCGCGGCGGTTCGGCGGCGCGCGCGCTTCCCTGATTGACCAAAGTGGCCCGCACCCCCTAGAATTCACGACCTCGCCGGAATAGCTCAGTTGGTAGAGCGGCGCATTCGTAATGCGTAGGTCGTAGGTTCGATTCCTATTTCCGGCACCAGATACAGCAAAAAGCCCCGGCCTTGGTCGGGGCTTTTTGTTTGTGGCGGGTCGGGAGTCGTGCTCAGGGCCCCCCACGTGGTGGAGAAAGGGATGGAGCTTGCGCCAAGCGTGGCGCAGATGGTCTCAGCCCAACGGATGAAAATGGCCTTGGCCTTTATCCGTCATCCGCGCCCAACGTACGCTGGGGCAGCCCGCGCAAATTCGGCCCTGTGCAGCGGGGTGCGCCTACGTCGTCTTGGCAGATAGAGCAGGGAAAAGTTCGGCCCTATGCTTCAGGCAAGGCGCCGGCATCGCGCCCGACTAGCATAAGTCGATGTTCTGCGAGCAGCTTTTTCTGCCCCCTGGTGAGGGGCTTGCGTAATCTCATGCCTTGCTTGATGCCAAGAGATTTAAGGTTGCCTTCAAGCATCTTTGATATCAGGATCAGGCCGTTATCATCGAAAGAGACTAGATTCTTATCGAAGAGGGCATCGAGGGTCGCGATGAGGGGAAGGCCGTTCTCGGGGTTTAGACGCTCCCGGTCATTGGACGTTCGCCACGGTTTGATATGCGAAGCCCGCAAAGCTGCGGCTGTCTCACATCCCGTCACGGCACAGCTCCGATTCCACAAATCAAGCACGGAATCTCGATACTTGCCCTGACCTAGTCTCGCTTCAATCAATCTTTGGCACGTTGTAGCGTCACGTCCGGAAGACAGGATTTCTCGCACGTCCTCGGCGTCATCCGTTCTCGCGCTTCTCTTTGCTACTACTTGAAATCCGAGTGAATTGAATAGGCGATGCCAAACGCCATCTTTGGCCCCGGCAAACTCAGATGGGTGCACATAGCTTCCCGTCGCGAGCCCATGGGCGCAACTTGCAATTGCCTTCGGGGGATAGGGCTGCCCTTTGATCAAGACATCGAAGCGAGCGGACTCACGGAATCCAAGCTTGAAGAACGGCACATCGTCGGCTTTGGCCGCAGCTCGTCTATCCCAGACACTTGCTGCCTTGAGGATGTGTAGGCTTTTGATTCTTGAGAGTTGCCACGGTTGACTTCCCATAAGCTTGATCGTCCTTATCAAGTCGGGTTGGTGTAATTCCTCCAAGGACCTATCGGCGGCGCTAAGAGAGACTTGAGTGGCATGGATTTTGTCTTGGAGCACGCTATGCACCCCGTTGCGGGGACGATCGTTTGCGGCGACTCAGCTGTAGAAGGAGGAGTCCTTCAGGTGGCTTGGATGGAGGCTACGGTAGGCAGCGATTGAGGATATCCAATGTGCGGACAACGACATACAATCCGGTTTGACAGACGGCAGGTGGATTTATTTTCTGGATGACTAAAAGAATGGCCATCAGATCGCCTGTCGTTCTCTCATGGATGCACGAAGTAGTTGCATTTTTTTAGCTGCCTAGGGGGTGTGATGAAAGATGAACTCGGGCGGGAGCCTGACATGCAGGAGAGCGATGGGTTCTGGAAATCCAAGAAGGGGAAGATCACCTTGGGAGGGCTGTTTTCAGTAGCCCTGGCTGCTGCAGCAGGCTTCTTATCTCCCGAAGTCAGGACATTGGCATGCCTCGAACTTCCCAATGCTGATGAGCTTGTATACCCACAGGTAGAGGGGGGTGTCCCTTATAGAGAGCTGGCGTCGCAAGCGATGCAGCCTTCTTTTGACAATCAAAACGTTAGGTTCAGTGCCAGGGCTTATGCTGAGCAGGACCGCACCATATACTCGGGTTATTTGGAGCCGAGTTTCCGAAGCTATTCCGTGGCTTACGTAGTCGGGGTTGACGAGAAGGTGCAACAAGGGCCATTCGGACGGGAAATTCCCAAGTTTGGTGTTTTGCTTTCTCCAGAGCTTGCAAAGCAGTGGAGTTCGGTCGCCAGCGGCGCGGCCGTAAAGATCGAGGGGCGCGCGGAGTTTCTTCATGACTATCCGGAAAATTCGGATATAGGCAAGCAACGTGCTGCAATGCGTCGCTTGGGCCAGGATCTGTCTGGAATACGCGTCCCTGAGTTCGCTGACTTCTGGGTAGTTGCAAAGAGGGTTACGCCGCTTCGGGCGTTGAATGACCCGCGTGATCGAACTATGTGTAAATGGCGAAAATTCGACTCTTGATCTAGTCGCCGAGACCGGATCGATGCTCCATTGGCACTGGGCTCGGATGAAAGTCAAAATGCCCCGGTGTTGGCCGGGGCATTTTGTGGCTGAGGGCTGACGGGCTCTTGTCTAAAGAACCAATGAGTGCACCTGCCGAGGCTCGCCAGACATCTCGGACGCCCAGATAGGCGCTGCGCCTCCTCTCACCTCACTCCGCACCACTCCCAACCGGATGCGAAGACCGCCGCCGGAACTTCCGCGACAGCCAATCCCCCGCATCGTCCACCACGGTGAAGGCCGCGGGAATCACGATCAGGCTCAGCAGCGTGGAGGTGATCAATCCGCCGATCACGGCAATCGCCATCGGCGCACGGAAGCTTGAATCACCGGCAAAGCCCAGCGCGATCGGCATCATGCCTGCACCCATCGCCAGGGTGGTCATGATGATCGGCTGTGCACGCTTGCGGCAGGCATCGATCAGCGCGTCATGTTGGCTCATGCCGTGCTCGTCTTCGGCCATCACCGCGTAGTCCACCAGCAGGATGGAGTTCTTGGTGGCGATGCCGATCAGCATCAGCAGGCCGATCAGCGCCGGCAGCGAGAGCATGTTCTGGGTGATCAGCAACGCGCCGAACGCACCGCCGGCGGACAGTGGCACCGCCGCGAGGATGGTGACCGGCATCAGCGCGTGGTTGAACAGCAGCAACAGCACCATGTAGATGCAGATCAACCCGGCCGCCATCGCCAGCATGAAGCCGATGAACAGCTCGACGAACACCTCCGCATCGCCGGTGTTGAGGAAGGTCACGCCCGGTGGCAGCTGTTTGACGCCCGGCAGCGCCTGCACTTCGGTCATCACATCGCCCAGCGGGCGACCGTTGAGTTCGGCGGTGAGGGTCACGTTGCGCTGGCGCTGGTAGCGCGAGATCTGCGAGGGACCACTGCCTTGCTGGATATCGGCGACAGCCGCCAGCGGCACCGGGCCATTTCGGCCGGGCACGCGCAGCTGGCTGATCAGGCCCGGGTTGGCGAGGGTGGCTTCGGCAAAGCCGACCCGGATCGGTACCTGCCGGTCGGGCAGGTTGAGCTTGGCCAGGCGCTGCTCGTAATCGCCCGCCGTGGCGATGCGGGCGGCCTCGGCGATGTCGGCGGTCGCGACGCCCAGGTCCGCGGCGCGGGCGGGGTTCGGCACGATCTGAAGTTCCGGGCGCAGCAGTGAGGCGGTGGAGGTGACGCTGCCCAGTCCCTGGATGCCGCGCAGGTCGCGCTCCAGTGCGGTGGCGGCATCCTGCAGGCGTTGCGGGTCGTCACCGGAGAGCACCAGCTGCAGCAGGTTGCCGGGCTCGGAGCTGACATAGCTGACGCGCACGCCGGGCAGATCGGCCAAGCGCTCACGCGCCTCACGTTCCAGCACGCGCTGGTCGCGGTCGCGCCCGTCGGCGCTGCCCCAGTCCAGCACCAGGGTGGCCTTGCGCGGCTCACCGACGCCGGTCGCACCCGGGTCGCCCAGGTCGAGCACGCTGCCGACGGCGGTATAGACCTGCTTGAGTTCAGGCATGTCCTTGAGCAGCCCGCGCGCGTGTTCGGCCACGGCCACCGTCTCCTGCAGGCGGGTGCCCGGCGGCAGTTCGAGATTGAGGTTGCTGCGGCCCAGATCGGACTGCGGGATGAAGGTGGCCGGGATGAACGGCACCAGTGCCAGCGACGCGACGAACAACCCGGTGGCCAGCCACAGGGTGCGGCCGCGATAACGCAGTGCGGCGTCCACCCAGCCCAGGTACCACGTCATCAGCCTGGATTCCGGCTTCTCCTCGCCGTGCGGCTTGAGCAGGTAGGCGGCCATCATCGGGGTGAGCAGGCGGGCCACCAGCAGCGAAAACAGCACGGCGGTGGCGGCGGTCCAGCCGAATTCGCGGAAGAACTTGCCGGCGATCCCGGGCATGAAGGCGACCGGCACAAACACCGCCGCCAAGGTCAGCGAGGTGGCGATCACCGCGTTGCCGATCTCGCCGGCCGCTTCGCGTGCAGCTTCCAGCGGCGGCTTGCCCATGCGCAGGTGGCGCACGATGTTCTCGATCTCCACGATAGCATCGTCCACCAGGATGCCGACCACCACCGACAACGCCAGCAGCGTGATGATGTTGAGGGTGAAGCCGAAGAAGTACATCACCGCGAACGTCGGAATGATCGACAGCGGCAGCGCCAGCGCCGACACCCAGGTTGCGCGCCAGTCGCGCAGGAACAACCACACCACCAGCAGCGCCAACAGCGCGCCTTCCCAGAGCATGGTCATCGAGGAATCGTAGGAGCGGTGGGTCTCGTCGATCGCCGTGGTGACCAGGCGGAAGTCGATGCCGGGATGCTCGGCCTTGATCTTGTCCAGCGCGTCATGCACGCCGGCTTCCACCTTGACCTCGCTGGAGCCGCGCGTACGCGACATCGAGAAGGCCACCACGCCCTTGCCGTCCAGTAGGGCGGCCTCGGTGGGATCGGCAGCGCCATCGGTCACCGTGGCCAGCGTGGAGAGCCGCACGGCGCGCCCGTCCGGCAGGGCGATGGAGTAGTCGCGCAGTGCCTGTGCGTCACCGACGGTACCCAGCGTGCGGATGGTCTGCTGCGCGCCTTCGACCTCGGTCTTGCCGCCGGCACGCTCAACCTGGATGCGGGCCAGCTGCTGCGATACATCGCCGGCGGTGATGCCCATCGCGATCAGCGCATTGGGATCCAGATCCACGCGTACCTGGCGCTGCACGCCGCCCACGCGGGTGACGCGCGCCACACCGGGCACGCCGTACATCGCACGTGAGATATCACGGTCGACGAACCAGCTGGCTTCATCGGTGGTCATGTGCGGGGCGACCAGCGCGTAGGTCATCAGCGAGCCGCCGATATCGACCTTGGAGATCACCGGTTCCTGGATGTCCTGCGGCAGGTCGGTGCGGATGCGGGTGACTGCGTCGCGGGTGTCATCCAGCGCGGTGGCAAGATCGGCTTCCAACTGGAATTCGATGGTGGTGGTGCTGACGCCTTCGCTGACCGAGGACATCACGCGCTTGACGTTGTTGACGGTCGCCACCGAGTCCTCGACCTTGCGGGTCACCTCGGCCTCCAGCTGGCTGGGCGAGGCACCCGGCTGGGTGACGGTGACGGTGGTCATCGGGAAGGCGATGTCGGGGAAGCGCGCTACCGGCAGCTGATGGAAACCCCACAGGCCGGCCACGCACAGTACGAAGAAGATCAGCAGCGCGGGCAGGGGGCGGTTGATCGCCCAGGCGGAGATGTTCATCGTGCGGAGGCCTTGGTGGCGGTTACCACACGCACGCGGTCGCCCTCGCCGAGGAAGCCGGCGCCATCCACCACGACCTGGTCACCGGCCTTCAGGCCTTCAAGGATCGCGGTGCGGCCCTGCACGGCCTGGCCGGTGCTGACGCGGTGGCGGGTGGCCTGCTGCTTGTCGTTCACGGTGAACACGTAGTTGTGGCCGTCGCGCTGCACGATCGCCGCGGTCGGGATGGTCAGCACCTGGCCGTCGCCGGTGACGATGCGGCCATCCACATAGATGCCCTGTTTGAGCGGGCCGGGCGTGGGCAGGTCAGCGTAGATGGTGCCGGTGCGGGTCTGCCCATCGACACCCGGGGTGACCGCGCGGATACGGCCGCTGACCACCTGGCCAGCGTACGGCAGCTCCACGGTATTGCCCACGGCGACATCGGCCAGCTGGTTCTCCGGCAGCTCCGCGCGCCACTCCAGGCGGCCATCGCGGATCAGACGCAGCAATTCGGTACCGGCGGAGACCACCTGGCCCGGCTGCACCAGACGCTTGGAGATCAGGCCATCAGCCGGTGCACGCAGGTCGGCGAAGTCGCGGCGCAGTTTGGCGGCATCGCGCGCGGCACGTGCGGTGGCGGTCTGCGCTTCGGCATTGATGCGCGAGGCGCGCAGCTCATCCAGGCTGCTTTCGCTGATCAGCTGCTGGGCGGCCAGCTTGGCGCTGCGCTCGTAGTTCATGCGTGCCAGTTCCTGCGAGGCCTGCGCTTGTCGCAACGAGGCATCGGCCTGCGCCAGCTCGCTGTCCAGGGTGCGATGGTCCACCTGCAGCAACACCTGGCCCTGCTTGACCCATTGCCCCACATCCACCAGCAACGCGGTCACGCGCTGGCCGCTGATCTCCACGCCCAGCTGCATTTCCTCATAGGCGGTCACCGGCCCGGAGACCAGTACCGTGCGCGCCATGGTCTGCTGCTGCGCGGGCGCCAAAGAGACCGGCAGCGCCGAGCTGGCGGCCGTGGCATCGGCCGATGCCTTGTCGTCCTTGCCGCCACACGCGGACAGCAGCGCGACAGCCAGGATCAGGGAGAAACTGCGGAAGGAGGGTGCACGCATTGAGGGGCTTTCCGGGTCGGAACAGCGGGGAAAAAGGAAATGACGGAATCAGGATTCGCGGGACAAGCGCAGTTCGATGCCATCCAGCATCAGGCCCAGGCCCTGCTCAAAGCGGGTATCGAAATCGACCTCGCTCCACACATCGCGGGCCTGCCAGCAATGGGGGAACCGCGCCTCGGCCAGTGCCATGAAGGCCTCACCGAGCGCCTCCATGCTGCCGTCACCGGGCCAGGATTGTTCTTCGATGACGAAGCCCATCGTGTAGTACACCAGGTCCATCGCCGCGGTCGCGGCAAAACGTGCCGGCGCGCCGGCGCCCATCAGCGCGGCGATGCTGGCCTCACCCACCCGCAGCACGTTCTCGGTCGCCAGGAAGGTGCCGGCATAAACCCGCGCACCGTCACGGCGGGCCTTGAAGGCCTGGCGGAACTCGCGCCCGATCTGCAGCAGGGTCTGCCGCCACGGCTGTCCCGCGGGAAACGCACGGGCGACGTCGCAGATCATGGCGTCGGCCATGGCATCGATCAGCGCCTGCTTGCTCTTGAAGTGCCAGTACAGCGACGGCGCGCGGATGCCCAGCGAGCAGGCCACTTTGCGCAGGGTGATGCCCTCCAGGCCATCCTCGTCGAGGATCCGGAAGGCTGCCTCGACGATGTTTTCCCGCGCGATGGGTTGACGCACTGTGGGTGGCCTAACAATGTTAGGCGGCGAATCTAACAGTGTTAGGCTGGCGCGGACAAGTGCCGCCGGGCCGGCTCAGAGATCGACCGGCTCCGGCTGCAGCGCCGCCATCCGGACCCGGTTCCGGCCGCTGGCCTTGGCCTCATACAGCGCCTCATCCGCGCGGGAGATCAGGTCCTCCAGCAGTTTCTGGTCGCCACCCGGCAGTGCCTCGCCGATCGCCCCACCGACGCTTACGGAGACGGAGATCCGGTCGCTGCCCACGAGAATGGGTTCAGCGGCCACCGCACTGCGCAGGCGTTCGGCAGCGGCGGGAATCTCATCCACGGCGGAGGCGGCCAGCAGGGCAATGAACTCCTCGCCGCCGAACCGGGCAAACAGGTCGCGTTCGCGAAGGGCGTCCCGGCAGCGCCTGGCCACGACCTTCAGGACTTCATCGCCGGCGGGATGGCCGTAGGTATCGTTGATCTTCTTGAAGTGATCCACGTCCACCATGAGTACCGCGACGGCGCGGCCGTTCGCTTCGCGCGCAGCGATGATCTGCGCCGAGCATTCTTCGAAGTGCCGGCGATTGGGGACGCCGGTCAACGGATCGGACGAGGCCAGGCGGCGCAGTTCGGCGGCCATCAGCAGATCGGCGGTGACGTCGGTGAACAGCCAGATGCGCCCGTGCGCCCCGTTGCCGCGCACCGGGTGGGTGTCCACCTCGAAGGTCCGCTCGCCCAGTGTCCAGTTCAGCGTCGCGGCGAACTGATCGTTGTTCATCTGGGCGCTGTAGGCCAGTTCCAGTTCGGCGTGGTTGTCGCAGCGCTGGCGCAGGGTGCGCATCGGGCCGGCGAGATCCGCGGCGCGGTGATTGCCTGCGGCGCAGCCAAGCAATGCCGCGGCGTGCTCGTTGACCGCAGCACCGACACCGTCGCCGTCGATCAGGACGATCCCGGCTGGCACGCTGTCGAACAGATCGAGGAACTGATTGCGCACGATGACCTGCCGGGCCGCCTCGCGGCGTGCGGACAACAGGCGCGCCACGCTCTTTGCCAGCAGCGCCATCTGCACGGTCAGCCCGGCAGACGCGGGTGGGTTTCGCCAAAGCAGCAGCAGGCCGCTGAGCGGGGCGCCGTGCGAGGGGGCCGGGACGTAGAGCAGGCGGGCGGGGAGGCCCTCGAGGGCATGGATGACCGCCGTCGGCAGCCGGAAACCCGCCGCGTCGACGGCGTCATCGCCCCAGGTGTGCTCGAACAGGCCGCTGCGCGCCAGGTTGAAGCTCGAGGAAGGCAGTGCAGGTGCTGCGGCAGCCCAGGTCGCCCGGCCCTCGTCTTCCACCTCCACCGCCATGACCAGATCGGCGTGGGCGGCGAGGCGGGCAAACTGGCACAGCGCGGCGAGCGCTTCACTGTCGGACGTGGTCACAGCGCCGTTGCGCCCAGGCGCCGTTCGAGAATGCGCGTGACGTCTTCCGGCGCCGTCATATGGGGGAGATGGCCAGAGGCATCGATCAGATCGAGCGTAGCGCCGTCGATCGCGTTGGCCAGCCATTCGCCAACCGCGACCGGCACGGCGATGTCGTGCGCGGTCTGGATGAGGTGCACTGGCGTGGAAACCCGCGCAGCCAGGCCGCGCAGATCGGAGGTGAAGATCGTGCGCGACGTATTGAGTGCGATATCCGGGCGCATCTGGAACAGCGTGTTGGAGAAATCGGCGACAACCGCGCTGTCGTCAACGCCCACGACCATCGGGGCGAAGCCGGCGATCCAGGCCTGGTAGTTTGCACGCATGCTCTCGAACAGTTGCTCCAGGTCCTGCGGCTTGAAGCCGCCGATGTAGCCGACGTCGTCGAGATAACGCGGCGACGCACCGATGATGACCAGATGCTCGAACAGGTCTGGCCGGGCAACGGCGGCGGCTGCGCCGATCATCCCGCTCATCGAATGGCCGATGTACGTGCAGTTGTGCACGTCCAGCGCATCCAGGATGTCGATCAGATCGTCGGCATAGCCGAACAGCGAGCCGTGCCGTTCGAAATCGTAGGTCTGCGCACCTTGCGGACCGCAGCCAGCAAGATCGAAGGAGATCACATCAAAGCGTGCTTCAAACCAGGGGCGCAGCGCGTTCCATGCGGTCTGATCGGTACCGAAGCCGTGTGACAGGATCGCGACCGCTTTGCCTTCGCCGCTACGGCGCCCATTGAACCGCTCGAAACTTTCCACGCACATCCACCCATGGCGTCTTACAAGGGCCGAATACTAGGTCACGGGCGCGCGAGGGTCCAACGCGCGAACAGGACCCATCGGTGTGGCGGTCCAGTGGAAAAGGCGGGCAGTCAGGGACACAGAAGGCTCCAGGCAGTTGGCCGGAGTGTACTGCGGTATCGTCAGGCTCGAACTCCCGAGGATCACCCTCATGAAGATCGCAGTATTCAGCGCCCGACCGTACGACCAGCAGTTTCTCGATGAGGCCAACCAGCGCCGCGGGGCAGGGCAGCCGTTCGAGTTTCTGTACTTCGATGCCGCGCTGGATCTGCATACCGCAGCGCTGGCGCAGGATTGCGAGGCGGTCTGTGTGTTCGTGAATGACCGGCTGGATGCCGCGGTACTGCAGGCGCTGCAGGCCTTGGGGGTACGCGCTGTCCTGCTGCGCTGCGCCGGCTTCAATAATGTCGACCTGGCGGCGGCGGGGCAGCTGGGCCTGTTCGTGGCCCGCGTGCCCGCGTATTCGCCGGAGGCCGTGGCCGAACACGCACTGGCGTTGGTGATGACGCTCAACCGCCGGACGCACCGCGCCTACAACCGGGTGCGCGAGGGCAACTTCATGCTTGATGGTCTGCTGGGCCGCACGCTGCATGGCAAAACGGTGGGCATCGTCGGCACCGGCAAGATCGGCCTGGCCACGGCCCGCATCTTCAACGGCCTGGGCTGCACCGTGCTGGGCCATGATCCGTATCCATCCGCAGCGTTCGCCGCGATCGGCACGTCGGTCGCGCTGGACGAGCTGCTCGCCCGCTCGGATGTCGTCTCGCTGCACTGCCCGCTCACGCCGGAGACCCATCACCTGATTGACGATGTCTCGCTTGCCGCAATGAAGCCCGGGGCGATGCTGGTCAATACCTCGCGCGGTGGGCTGGTGGATACCCATGCGGTGATCCGCGCGCTGAAGTCACGGCGGCTGGGGCATCTGGCCATCGATGTGTACGAGCAGGAGAGCGAGTTGTTCTTCCAGGACCGTTCGGGCGAGATCATCGACGATGACGCGTTCCAGCGACTGATGACCTTCCCGAATGTGCTGGTGACCGGGCATCAGGGCTTCTTCACGGTCGAGGCGCTGCAGGAGATCTCCGAGATCACGCTGCGCAACCTGGCGGACTTCGCCACTGGGGCGACCTGTCCAAATCAGGTGCTGGCCGCCTGAGCGCCGCCGCGGGTGACGCCGCCCGCCGCGGCGTGTACCGTGGCCGCCCGCCAGATGCTGCGCAGGATGCCCGTGACGAGGCGGCCGCGCCGGTGCTGACGGCGCCGTGGACCTGACCGGTTCATGTCTATACAAGGGCCGGAATGTTGCCGAATCGGGTCATTGCCCGGCACTGCGACAACGTGTCGCAGCCTAAAACAGGCCTTTCCTGCGTTGGATCATTGTCAATGCCTTTCTTAAATGATGCATGACGGCCTAAAATTAGAAGGCTGACATGATCGTCCTTCGTGCCTGTCCCCTTGGACCGGCACCACCGGCTTTGGCTGGGACGGAGGCGGGCTTGAACTGGCATTCCCTACGCAATTGGATCGACCGATGATTCCGTTGAAACCCCTTGGACGCTTCCTGCGTCCGGGCCTGCTGTTTGCGTTGTCCGTGTTCCTGACGGGCTGCAACTCGGCCATCCTCAACCCCAAGGGCCAGATCGGCCACGACGAGAAGACCCTGCTCATCACGGCGACCGTGCTGATGCTGCTGGTTGTCGTGCCGGTCATCATCATGACCCTCACCTTCGCGTGGAAGTACCGTGCGACCAACACCAAGGCCCGTTATGAGCCGAAGTGGTCGCACTCCACGGCCATCGAAGTGGTGGTCTGGTCGATCCCGTGCATGATCGTGCTGGTGCTGGCCGTGCTGACCTGGCGTTCCTCGCACGCGCTGGATCCGTACCGTCCGCTGGACTCGGACAAGAAGCCGGTGGTGATCGAAGCCATCTCGCTGGACTGGAAGTGGCTCTTCATCTATCCCGAAGAGAACATCGCCACCGTCAACGAGATCACCTTCCCGGTCGATACCCCGCTGAACTTCAAGATCACGTCCGATACGGTGATGAATGCGTTCTTCATTCCGCATCTGGGCAGCATGATCTACTCGATGACGGCCATGGAGACCAAACTCCACCTGATCGCCAACGAGACCGGTGAGTTCCCGGGTATGTCCTCGCACTACAGCGGCGCGGGCTTCAGCAAGATGCATTTCTCCGCGCACTCGGTGACCGAGGCGGAGTACCAGCAGTGGCTGACCAAGGTGCGTGGCGAAAGCGCGACCCTGGACAAGACCGCCTTTGCCGCGCTGACCGCCGAGAAGAACCACGACTGGCACCCGGTGACCTACTTCGGTACCACCGAGACCGGCCTGTTCGACTGGGTCATCGCCAAGCACATGGGCGACAACCAGCATTACGGCATGAAGCACGACCACAAGGCCATGAAGCATGACGGCGCCGAGGGCGAAAGCCACGAAGGCCACGCCATGCCGGCCGGTGAATCGCACGACGGCCACGCGATGGCTGAAGGCGAGGCCGCTGCGCACGCCGAACACACTGCAGACGAGCACGCCGCAGCCGGTCACACCGGTCACGGCGGCTCGGGAGAATGACCATGAATCTGTTGGGTAAACTCACCTTTGCCGACATCCCGCATGACCCGATCATCATCACCACGCTGATCGGCGCGGGCATCGGTGGCATGCTTTTGTTGGCCCTGATCACCAAATTCAAGCTGTGGGGCTATCTCTGGAAGGAGTGGTTCACCTCGGTGGACCACAAGAAGATCGGCGTGATGTACCTCATCGTCGCCTTCGTCATGCTGCTGCGCGGCTTCGCCGACGCGATCATGATGCGTGTCCAGCAGGCCATGGCCGCTGGCGGCAACGAGGGCGTGCTGCCCCCCCATCACTACGACCAGATCTTCACCGCCCACGGCGTGATCATGATCTTCTTCGTGGCGATGCCGCTGATCACCGGCCTGATGAACGTCGTCGTGCCGCTGCAGATCGGCGCACGCGACGTCGCCTTCCCGTTCGTCAACTCGCTCAGCTTCTGGCTGTTCGTGGCGGGCGCGGGCCTGGTGATGATCTCGCTGGGTGTCGGTGAGTTCGCGCAGACCGGCTGGCTGGCCTTCCCGCCGTTGTCAGGCAAGGAATACAGTCCAGGGGTAGGTGTCGATTACTACATCTGGGGCCTGCAGGTGGCAGGCCTGGGTACCACGCTGAGCGGCATCAACTTCTTCATCACCATCTTGAAGATGCGTACCCCCGGCATGAAGCTGATGCAGATGCCGGTGTTCACCTGGACCGCGCTGGTCACCAACGTGCTGATCATCGCCGCCTTCCCGGTGCTGACCATCACCCTGGTGCTGCTGACCCTGGACCGTTACCTGGGCACGCACTTCTTCACCAATGATGGTGGCGGCAACGCCATGCTGTACATCAACCTGATCTGGATCTGGGGTCACCCGGAAGTCTATATCCTGGTCCTGCCGGCCTTCGGCGTGTTCTCCGAGGTCATCGCGACCTTCTCGCGCAAGGCGCTGTTCGGCTACAAGGGCATGGTCTACGCCACTGCCTGCATCGGCGTGCTGTCGTTCATCGTGTGGCTGCACCACTTCTTCACCATGGGCTCGGGTGCCAACGTCAATGCCTTCTTCGGCATCACGACGATGATCATTTCGATCCCGACCGGCGTGAAGATCTTCAACTGGCTGTTCACCATGTTCCGCGGTCGCGTGCAGTTCACGACCCCGGTGCTGTGGACGATCGGCTTCATGGTCACCTTCACCATCGGCGGCATGACCGGCGTGATGCTGGCGATCCCGGCCATCGACTTCGTGCTGCACAACAGCCTGTTCCTGATCGCCCACTTCCACAACGTCATCATCGGCGGCGTGGTGTTCGGCATGTTCGCCGGCATTACCTACTGGTGGCCGAAGATGTTCGGCTTCCGCCTCAACGAAACCTGGGGCAAGCGCGCGTTCTGGTGCTGGTTCATCGGCTTCTATGTCGCGTTCATGCCGCTGTACATCCTGGGCTTCATGGGCATGACCCGCCGCATGCAGAGCTACCCGAACCTGGAATACCAGCCGCTGCTGATCATCGCCATGTGCGGTGCCTTCATCATCGGTGCCGGCATCCTGTGCCAGGTGATCCAGATCGCCGTGTCGATCCGCGACCGCAAGAAGACCGCCGACCTGACCGGCGATCCGTGGGATGCCCGTACGCTGGAGTGGGAAACCTCTTCGCCGCCGTCGTTCTACAACTTCGGCTCGCTGCCGCGCGTCAACGAACTGGACGAGTTCTGGGAGCGCAAGCAGCGCGGTGAGGCGTGGGAACGCCCGGCCAAGTACACCGACATCCACATGCCGCGCAACACCGGCACCGGTGTGGTGATCGGCGCCTTCAGCCTGGTGTTCGGCTTTGCGATGATCTGGCACATCTGGTGGCTGGCCATCGTGGGTCTGGTCGGCATGATCGGCACCTTCATCTGGCGCACCTTCGACAAGGACGTGGATTACTACGTGCCGGCCGCGGAAGTGGAGCGGATCGAAAATGAGCACCGTCGCCACCTGGTGGCGCAGGGCCTGGTGAAATCGGAGCTGAAGGCATGAGCACCACTATCCCCAACACCATGAACCCTGGGCACGCCGCGCACGCGGCGGCCCACGGCCATGACGACCACGAGCACCACGACACCGGCGGCAATACCGTCTTCGGTTTCTGGGTGTACCTGATGAGCGATTGCCTCATCTTCGCCACCCTGTTTGCGACCTACATCGTGCTGTCCGGCGGCACCGACGGCGGCCCCGGCCCGAAGGATCTGTTTGAACTGTCCTTCGTCGCCTGGGAAACCACGCTGCTGCTGGTCTCCTCGCTGACCTTCGGCCTGGGCATGATCGCCATGCACAAGCAGAAGGTGGGCCAGATGTACGCATGGCTTGCACTGACCTGGCTGCTGGGCTTCGGCTTCATGTGCATGGAAGTGTGGGAGTTCAACCACCTGATCCACCAGGGCTACGGTCCGGACCACAGTGCGTTCCTGTCGGCGTTCTTCGCGCTGGTCGGCACCCACGGTCTGCACGTGACCGCGGGTCTGCTGTGGCTGCTGATCATGTTCATCCAGATCAAGCAGAACGGCCTGACCCAGACCAACAAGACCCGCATGGCGTGCCTGAGCCTGTTCTGGCACTTCCTGGATCTGATCTGGATCGGTGTGTTCTCCGTCGTCTATCTGAATGGAGCGCTGTAATGGCCGCACATGACAATCACGCACACGATCATGGCCACGGTGCCGCCGGCGAAAGCCACGGCAGCGTCAAGTCCTACCTGATCGGCTTCCTGCTGGCCGCGGTGCTGACCATCATCCCGTTCTGGGCGGTCATGCATGGCGACCTGCCGCGCTTCACCACCGGCGTCATCATCGTCGTTGCGGCGGTGCTGCAGATCCTGGTGCACCTGGTGTTCTTCCTGCATCTGGACCGCTCGTCGGAACAGCGCTGGAACGTCAGCGCGGCGGCCTTCACCGTCGTGGTGATCGGCATCATCGTTGCCGGTTCGCTGTGGGTCATGCACAACATGAACGTGCACATGATGCACTGACGTCTTTTCGACGTTGCCACACGCAGAAAGGCCGCCCTCGGGCGGCCTTTCTGTTTGGTTCGCCCTCGCATCCGTATGAGACGCCGCGGCGGGGCTCGGCTACCGGAACCGAGGCGACGAGCCGCGCGTTACGCCGCCTTCGCCAACCGTATGAACTCCGCCGCATCCACCGGCCGGCCCAGGTGATATCCCTGCAGCTGATCGCAGCCCATGTCGCTCAGGTACTGGCGTTGGCCGGCCGTCTCCACGCCTTCGGCGACGATCTGCAACTGCAGCGAACGGCCCAGCGCGATGATCGAAGAGACGATGGCCGCATCTTCGGCGTTGTCCTCCAGATCACGTACGAAGGCACGGTCGATCTTCAGCTCGGTGGCCGGCATGCGCTTGAGGTAGAGCAGGCTGGAGTAACCCGTGCCGAAATCGTCGATGGAGATGTTCACGCCCATCGCGGTCAGCCCGTGCAGGATCAGCAGGCTGGCATCGACGTCCTTCATCGCCGTGGTTTCGGTCACTTCCAGGGTGAGTCGTTTCGGGTCCAGGCCATGGCGATCCAGGGTGCGGCGCACCGTATCGAGCAGCGTACTGGAACCGAACTGCAACGGCGACAGATTCACCGCCATGGTCCAGTCGGGATTCCCGGCATCGTGCCACTGGCGCAGCTGGCGGCAGGCGTGGTCGAGCACCCACTCGCCGAGCGCCAGGATCAGCCCGCTGCGCTCGGCGATGGGGATGAAGGCGTCGGGCGAGAGCAGCCCCAGCTCGGGATGCTGCCAGCGCACCAGCGCTTCGGCGCCGATCAGTGATTCACCATTGGCCTGGAACTTGGGCTGGTAGTGCAGCACCAGCTCATTGCGGCTGACCGCTTTGCGCAGCTCCTGCAGCAGTTTGAGCTGGCGGTTCGCGCTCACGTTGAGCGACTGGGTGAAGAAGGTATAGCCGTTCCGGCCCGAATCCTTGGTGTGGTACATCGCGGCATCGGCGTGGGCCATCAGGTCGCGCTCGGTGGTGGCATCGGCCGGGTATAGCGCGATGCCCAGGCTGGCGCTGACCTGCAGTTCCAGCGCATCGATCTCGAACGGTTCGGCCACGCAGGCGATGATCCGTTCGGCGACCACGGCGGCGTCTTCGGGGTCGTCGATCTGGAACACGATGACGAACTCATCCCCGCCCAGCCGGGCGAAGGTGTCCTGCGCGCGCAGCAGCGCCGACACGCGTTCACTGACCTGGATCAGCAGCTTGTCGCCGAGCTGATGGCCGTAGGCGTCGTTGATCGTCTTGAAGCCATCCAGATCGCAGAACATCACCGCGAAGCTGAATTGTCGACGGCGCGCTTTCTCGATGGCCTGCTCGATGCGGTCCTGCAGCAGCATGCGGTTGGGCAACTGGGTCAGGGGGTCGTGCAGGGCCGCCTGCAGCAGCTTTTCATTGGCCTGTGCCAACGAGTCGGCCAGCAGGCCGGTGCGGGTGCGCATCTGCCGATCGAACACCGAGGAGATCAGCGCGATGCCCAGGGTGCCCAGGGTGGTGACGATGACCAACACGGCCAGCCATTTGGCATCGATGCCTTCGCCGAACGCCGCACCGCAGACCGCGCCCTCGGGGAAGTTGGCCGCGGCCATGCCGGTGTAGTGCATGCCGACGATTGCCAGGCCCATCACCAGCGAGGCCAGGCCGCGCAGCAGGAAGGGGCGGCGCTGCTCAAGGCGCAGCCGGAAGGCAATCCACAGTGCCGCGCCGGCCGCACCGATGGCGATCAGGATGGAGGCGGCGAACCAGACCGGGTTGTAGTCGATGCCCGGCTGCATCTGCAGGGCGCTCATGCCCAGATAGTGCATGGTGGCGATGCCCAGCCCCATCAGCACCGCGCCGGCGCACAGGCGCGACCAGGGCAGCTCCGCGCGCGAGACCAGCCATAGCGCATAGGCCGAGGCACCGACCGAGACCGCCAGCGAGTACAGGGTGATCGCCAGGTCATAGCCGACCGGGATCGGCAGATGGAAGGCCAGCATGCCGATGAAGTGCATGGACCAGACCCCCAGGCCCATCGCGGTGGCACCGCCGGCCAGCCACCAGCGAGCGACCCGGCCCTGGGTACTGGCCAGGCGGCCGGCCATGTCCAGCGCGGTGTAGGAGGCGAGGATGGCAACCAGCAGCGAGAACACGACAAGACTCTGGCTGTAGGTGCCGGTCATGGAGAAGCCTGGAAAGTTGAAGGAAAGGCAGTGGCCCGCCGGAGTATCGGCACTGTGGCCGGTTTCTTGAGGGGGCTGGGACGCACGGCGTCTCGGTTGCTGCGACGCGGCTCGGCTATCCTGCCGCATCGATTCTGAAGCGGAAGTAGACATGGCCAAGCGACTCACCGCATACGTCTGCAGTGAATGTGGCGCCGAGTACAGCAAGTGGCAAGGCCAGTGCACGGAGTGCGGGGTCTGGAACACGCTCAGCGAGATCACGCTGGAAAGCGCAACGCCCAGCAAGGCCTCGCCGGCGTCACGCCGTTCCGGCTGGGCCGGCAAGGTCGATGCGCCCAAGATCATGGCGCTCAAGGACGTGCAGCAGACCGAGCACCTGCGGGTGAGCACCGGCATCGGCGAGTTCGACCGCGTGCTGGGTGGCGGCCTGGTCGAAGGTGCCGTGGTGCTGGTCGGTGGCGATCCCGGCATCGGCAAATCCACCCTGCTGCTGCAGGCGGTGGCGAAGATGGCTGCCAGCCTGCCGGTGCTGTACATCACCGGTGAGGAGTCGCTGTCGCAGGTGGCCGGCCGCGCGGTGCGTCTGGATCTCCCGTTGGACAACGTCAACGCGTTGGCCGAAACCCAGGTCGAGGCGATCCTGCAGCATGCCAGCGTGGCCAAGCCGCGGCTGATCGTGGCCGATTCGGTGCAGACACTGTGGACCGAATCGCTGACCGCCGCGCCCGGATCGGTGAGCCAGGTGCGTGAGAGCGCCGCCCGCCTGGTGCGCTTTGCCAAGGAAACCGGCACTGCGGTGTTCCTGGTCGGTCACGTCACCAAGGAGGGTGGCATCGCCGGCCCGCGCGTGCTCGAGCACATGGTCGATGCGGTGCTGTATTTCGAAGGTGAGAGCGGCAGTCGTTTCCGCCTGCTGCGTGCGTTCAAGAACCGCTTCGGGGCGGTCAACGAGCTGGGCGTGTTCGCGATGGGCGAGAAAGGCCTCAAAGAGGTCTCCAATCCCTCGGCCATCTTCCTGTCCGGGGGCAGCACCCAGCAGCCCGGCAGCTGCGTGATGGTCACCCGCGAGGGGACGCGCCCGTTGCTGGTGGAAGTGCAGGCGCTGGTCGACGCCTCGCCGCTGTCCAACCCGCGACGGGTGGCGGTGGGCCTGGAGCAGAACCGCCTGGCGATGCTGCTGGCGGTGCTGCACCGTCATGGCGGTGTGCTGGTGGGCGACCAGGATGTGTTCGTCAATGTGGTGGGCGGCATCCGCGTGCAGGAGACGGCCGCCGATCTGCCGGTGCTGCTGGCCGTGCTGTCCTCGCTGCAGGACCGGCCGCTGGCCGAGAAAACCATCGCGTTTGGCGAGGTGGGCCTGTCCGGCGAGATCCGCCCCGTGCCCAACGGTGAAGACCGCCTGCGCGAGGCGGCCACGCATGGTTTCAAGCGCGCGATCGTGCCCAAGGCGAATGCGCCGAAGACCGGCAGCGTGAAGGGCATGGAGGTGATCGCGGTGGAGCGGTTGTCGGAGGCGATCGACGCGCTGTGAACGGGACCGGGCCCGGGCGCGGTTGCCGCACAGGACGAGTGCGGCATCGGTCAGCCAGCCTGTGCTAGTTTTCCCGGCTCGACGAAGGCGCCCTCCGGCGCTTTTCCGTGGCAAGGAGTAATCGATTACATGCAGGACCCGATGTTCAGCACCCCCGCTGCCGAAATCCGCCGCGCCGGGGTCGATCTCAATGGACTGATGACGGTGCTGGGCAAGCACCTGTATTCCACCCCGATGGTGGCGCTGCGCGAACTGGTGCAGAACGCGCACGATTCGATCATCCGCCGCCGCATCGAGCAGCCCGGCATGCAGTGCGTATCGCGCATCGACGTGCAGGTCGATGCCGCCGCCGGGGTGCTGCGCATCACCGACACCGGTGCCGGCCTGACCCGGCAGGAAATCCACGATTACCTGGCCACGGTCGGCGTCGGTTACACCCGGGGCCTGCGCCAGGAGGGCGAGGACAATGACGGCCTGATCGGCATGTTCGGCCTGGGCTTCCTGTCGGCCTTCGTGCTGGCGCGCCGTGTCAGCGTGCGCACCACCTCCTACCAGGCGCCGGAGCTGGGCCACCTGTACGTGTCCAGCAACGCCGAGCAGTACACCGTCAGCGACGTGCCGGCACGGGCCATCGGCACCGAGGTCGAGCTGGAACTGCATCCGGACTTCCTGCCGCTGGCCAACGAAGCGCGCCTGCACGAGGTGCTTGCCCGCTACTGCGCGCTGCTGTCCGAACCGATCTTCATCGGCGCTGCCGCCGAGGCCATCAACCCCGAACCGCCGCCGTGGCGCGGGCAGGGTGATGTCGCGCTGCATCCCGTGCAGGCACGCCGGCAGGCGCTGCAGTTCGCTGCGCGTTTCGAACACGATTTCGAGCCCATCGTGACGATGCCGCTGCAGTCCGATGGCAGCAGCGACGCCGTCGGCATGCTCTGGGTGCAGGACGGTGCCACCTACGGCACCAGCGACAACCGCAACCTGTCGGTGTTCGTGCGCGGCATGCTGCTGGACGACGATGCGCGCGACCTTTTGCCGCCGTGGGCCGGTTTCATCGGCGGGGTGATCGAGTCGTCGAAGCTGACCCCGACCGCCAGCCGCGAGGACCTGCAGCGTGATGATCACTACCGCGCCGTGCAGCACGCCCTGCTCGAAGCGCTGATCGATGGGCTGGCCGATGTCGCACGCCAGCAGCCCGAAGCCTGGCGGCGCGTGCTCAGCCGGCACAATGAAGCCCTGCTGGGCGCGGCCCTGTGCGATGAGCGCCTGTTCGATCTGCTGCTGGAGCATGTGCGCGTGCCGACCTCGCAGGGTGACCTGCCCGCCAGCGCATTGCCGTCGCGCGGCGCGGTGCATGTGATCCTCGACAACGGTGGCGGCTTCGAGGAAATGCTGTTCCGTGCGATGGGTGTGCCGGTCGCGCATGGCCATCGCTATGCGGTGGTGCCATTCCTTCGCCGCTGGGCCCAGGCCAAGGGCCTGCGCCTGGTCGAACTGGGTACCGAGCAGGGCAATCGCGCACTGTTCCGCACTGACGACAGCCTTGACGATGCGCAGCTGGCCTGGTTGCGTGAACACCTGGGCGATGGCGAACAGTTGCTGCCGGCGCGGTTCAGCCCCGAGGCGCTGCCGGTGGTGGTGGTGCCCGACCGCGAAGCCGAGCTGAAGCAGCGCCTGGAAGACGACGAGAACGACAAGCGCGTCTCGATGGCCGCCCTGCGGCTGGCGCGCCAGTTCACCGCCCGCATCGAGGCGCGTGCGCCGTCGCGGCTCTACCTCAACCTGGACAATCCAGCGGTGCAGTCATTGCTGCAGGCCCAGCGCGATGGCCACCCGCAGGCCGCCTCGGCCGCGCGCCTGCTGCGCTCGCTGAAGATCATCGTGTCCGCACAGGGCCGGCCGTTGCAGCGGAATGCGGCGACGCCGGGCCCCGATCTCAATGGTGCATTTACCGATATTGCCGGTGCTCTGCAGCAGATGCTGCGCTGAGCACCGCCCCCTCTCATCCAGCCTTCGCTAGACAGGAGCATTACCCCCATGGATATCTGGAACTGGGTTGAAAAACTGCAGGAAGACCTGCGCCAGGCCGGGCAGGCACAGAACGCCCACCTGCTGACCCGCCTTGCCGATGACGTCAGTGAACTGCAGGTCGACCGCGTCGACGCACTGCTGCCCGAAGCGCGCGCGCTGGGCAAGGCGCTGGACAACCCCTGGGTCGACGTCTATGTCGGCCATTGGGCGCTGCGCAACCGCGTCGGCAACCGCATGGAAGGTGAAAGCGCACTGGGCGAGTCGGTGGCCCTGTTCGAGCGCGCACACCGTGCCGATACCCTGGACTGCCCGCAGTCGATCTGCGTCACCCAGGATCTTGCCGCCTGTTACGGCAACATCGATGGTCCGGGCTGGGTGCCCGAGCGCATCGAGGTCTGCGACGAGACGCTGGGCCGCATCGACCCGAGCTGGGCCTGCTTCCAGTGCCTGAGCTGCGAGAAGGCGGACGCGCTGCTGGACGACGGCCGCGGCCAGGATGCGCTGGAGTACCTGCAGGTGCAGGCGGCGGCGATCCAGGCGCGTGGCAAGGAGGTGTTCGACAGCTTCCCGGAAATGCAGATCAAGATCCTGCTGGCCAGCGGCCGTGCGGAGGAGGCGCTGGCACTGATCGAGCAGCGCGAGGCCGAAGTAGCCGCTGCAGGCGACTACGAGCCGGCCAACTGCACGGTGCCGCGCCGGCTGTCCAAGGCCTGGGCGCTGGCCCAGCTGGGGCGTGATGAAGAGGCACTGCAGCAGCTGGTGCCATGGAGCGAGCTGACGCCGAACCACTGGCGGTTGTGGGCCAATACCGCGTCGACACTGTGCAGCCGTGATGGCGCGCGCAATACCTGGGATCTGGGCACGCGCTTCAACACCATCATCGAGCACTTCGCCGCGGTCGGCGCGCATCACCTGGTGATCGAGATCGCTGCATTGAGCCTGGAACTGGCCCTGCAGCGTGGCGCGCGCTGGGTGGCGCAGCGCCAGCTCGGTCTGGCCCGGACCCATCTGGCGCAGCTGCGGCAGGATCGTGGCGCTGCCGCGCTGGTGGCTGGATTGGCCGCACGGATCGAGGCACTGCCGGACATGGCACCGCTCCCGGTGCCCGCCGATGAACTGCTGGCATGGCTGCAGGCGCAGGGCGAACAGCACCAGTCGCGCGATCCCGAGCGTGAAGCGCAGTGGCTGCTGCAGGCGCACGCCGAGCAGCCGGACGACGGCGCGCTGGCCGAGGTCGCTGCCTCGGCGCTGCACGCCTGTGGCGCAACCACCGAAGCCATGGCGCTGCTGTGGGACTTCGTGCGCGGCCACGCGCAGGAAGATGGCGCGGCGGCCTACACCCTGATGCGTTGGCTGGCCGAGCAGGGCGATGATGATGGCCTGCGCAGGCTGGCCGCGACCTATCGCGGCAGCGTGCCGGTGTTCGCGCACTGGTGCGAAGTACAGCGTGCCCGGCGTGCGTCCGACTGGCCGGCGCTGGAACAGGCCGCGCAGGCATTGCTGGCCTTGTCGCCAGGCTCGAACGGCGCACGCGGGACGCTTGCCCGCATGTATATGGAGACCGGCCGCTTCAGCGATGCGCAGGCCTGCTACGCGCAGCTGGTGGAGACGCTGGAGGAGCCGAATGCCGCGCACTGGGACCACATGAGTGCGGCGAGTGCGGCGGGCGACTGGGATGCGGTGCGCCGCTCGGCGGCCGCGATCGGCATGGAATTGTCCAGCCAGCAGGGCGTGGTCGAAGAGCCCTGGGGCTGGGTGATCATCCGCAGCGAAGACGGCGGCGAGCCGGTGGAGTACTACGCCCGCCGCAGCGGCCCGGTGACCGCGCGCATCGTCGAGAACGCACCGGCCAACCGCGCGCAGCAGGTGGGTGACTGGGTGGTGTTCGACGCCGGCCTGGTGCACCCCGCACCGGAAGATGAAGCCGAGCGCGAGCACTTCATTCCGACCTATGCGCAGGTGCACGTGCTGGAGCGGGGTGGATTCGCACGCAGCTGGCTGGTCGACGGCGCGCATCCGGGCGAGGCGGCATGGAACGCGTTGGTGGAAGCGGCCGAGGCGCAGGGCTGGAAGGTGTGGTCGCACAGCCGTGCGGATTACACCGTGACCGATCCGGATGCCGAAGGCGGCACGCTGCCGGGGCTGCTGTTCACGGTCGCCCAGCCGCAGGATCACGCGCCGCTGGCGCTGCATCGCTTCCTGCAGCAGGCGACGGCGGAGTGGGCGCACCCGCACTGCTGGCTGCGCCTGGCCGAGGCCTGCGACCAGGACCGCCAGCCGCATCTGGACGCGATCGAACGGTACGGGTTGTAATCAGCGGATAGCGGGAGCGTGCCGACGGTTGGTCGGCACGCTCCTATCGCGTGCGTCCGAACACCAGTTCGATCACGAACTGGCTGCCGAAGAAGGCCAGCAGCAGCAGCGCCATCGCGGTCAGGGTCCAGTGCACTGCCTTCGCACCGCGCCAGCCATAGCGGCGGCGGCCGATGAGCAGCGTGCCGAAGAAAATCCAGGACAGGATGCTGAGCACGGTCTTGTGCACCAGCTTCTGGGCCAGCAGGTCATCGACGAACAGGACGCCGGTGACCAGGGTCAGCGTGAGCAGCGCAAAGCCTACCGCGATCACGCGGAACAGCAGGGCTTCCAGATCTGCCAGCGGGGGCAGGGCGCGCAGCCATGGGCGGAAGTCACGGCGGCGCAGGGCGCGTTCCTGCAGCCACAGCATGATCGCCAGCAAGGCGGCCACGCTCAGGGTGGCGTAGGCGAGCAGGGCCGTCCACGCGTGCGTGGCCAGCTGCCAGCCCAGCGGTTTGCTCGGCTCGTGGCCGTAGCCGTGGTAGATCCACAGCACTGCTGCCGCCATCGGGAACACCAGCACCCCTAGCGCGGCCATGCGCCCGCGCGCGGCCACCAGCGAGGTCAGCCACGCCATGCCCAGACCGACCAGCGACAGCGCGGCGAAGAAGTGCATGTCCGGCCCGCCGCTGGTCCGCATCGCCACCAGCACGTGATAACCGCCGTGCAGCAGCATGGCCGGCAACGCTGGCCACAGCCAGGCCGGGGAGGTCACCGCATCATCGCGGACGACCGCGCGCACCAGCAGGCCGGTCGCGGTCAGGTACAGCAGGGTCGCGATGAGAACGATTGTCATCGTGTCAGTTTCGCATACCCCCGGGGTGCTGGCGATGCCCGCAGCGCCGCCGCCGGGGCCGGTCCGGGAGCCGGGGCGGAACCGTTATACTGGCGGTCTCATTGTCTTTTGTTCTGAACAGGTCGCTTCCATGTTCGAGTCCCTGACCCAGCGCCTCTCCGGCACCATCGAGCGGCTGCGCGGCCGCGGTCGCCTGACCGAGGAAAACATCCGCGAGGCCACCCGCGAAGTCCGCATCGCGCTGCTTGAAGCCGATGTCGCGCTGCCCGTGGTGCAGGCGCTGGTCGAACGCATCAAGGTGCGTGCGGTCGGCCAGGAAGTGCTCAAGTCGCTGACCCCCGGCCAGGCGCTGATCAAGGTCGTGCGCGACGAGCTGACCGCGGTCATGGGCTCGGCTGCCTCGGACCTGAACCTCAACGTGCCGGCGCCGGCGATCATCCTGATGGCCGGCCTGCAGGGTGCGGGCAAGACCACCACGGTGGGCAAGCTGGCCAAGCACCTCAAGGAAAAGCGCAAGAAGAAGGTGATGGTGGTCTCGGCCGACGTCTACCGTCCGGCCGCGATCGAGCAGCTCAAGACGTTGGCTGACCAGGTCGGTGTGTTGTTCTTCCCGTCCACCGCCGACCAGAAGCCCGAAGCCATCGTCCGCGCCGCGATCGATGACGCCCGCAAGTCGTTCGTGGATGTGCTGATCGTCGATACCGCCGGTCGCCTGGCCATCGACGAAGCGATGATGGCCGAGATCAAGGCGCTGCACGCCGCGGTCAACCCGGCCGAAACGCTGTTCGTGGTCGATGCCATGACCGGCCAGGATGCCGCCAACACCGCCAAGGCCTTCGGCGACGCGCTGCCGCTGACCGGCGTGGTGCTGACCAAGACCGATGGTGACGCCCGCGGCGGTGCCGCGCTGAGCGTGCGCTACATCACCGGCAAGCCGATCAAGTTCGTCGGTGTGAGCGAAAAGCCGGACGGCCTGGATGTCTTCCATCCGGACCGTATCGCCAGCCGCATCCTGGACATGGGCGACGTGCTGTCGCTGGTGGAGCAGGTCGAGCAGCAGGTCGACAAGGACAAGGCGCAGAAGCTGGCCGAGAAGGTCGCCAAGGGCAAGAAGTTCGATCTGAACGACATGCGCGACCAGCTCGAGCAGATGCAGAACATGGGCGGCATCGGCGGCCTGATGGACAAGCTGCCGGGCCTGGGCCAGATTCCCGAGCACCTCAAGCAGCAGGTCAGCCAGGGCAAGGAAGTGCCGCGCATGATCGCGATCATCAACTCGATGACCAAGAAAGAGCGCCGCAACCCGGGCCTGCTCAACGGCTCGCGCCGCGCCCGCATCGCCCGTGGTTCCGGCCTGACCCCGGCCGACGTCAACAAGCTCATGAAGCAGTTCCAGCAGATGGAAAAGATGATGAGCAAGATGGCCGGCGGCGGCATGAAGGGCATGATGCGCAGCATGAAGGGGATGATGGGCGCCATGGGCGGCCGCGGCGGCATGCCGTTCCGCTGAGTCCTGCGCAGGCGCATTCCGGCCAGGGGCGGTGCGGCGTATGCTGGCACCGTCTCCTTTCACAGGTGCGCCGAGCGTGAGTGTTTCCCCGCTTCTCGAACGCGCCGACAGCTTCTGTCGGCGTTTTGCATTGCAGGCCCCGATCCTGCTCGCTCCGATGGCCGGCGCTTGCCCCGTGCCGCTGTCGGCCGCGCTGGCCAATGCCGGCAGCATGGGCGCGATGGGCGCGGTGCTGTCCCAGCCGCAGGACATCGTGGCGTGGATGACCGATTTCCGTGCGCAGTCCGCAGGGCCGGCGCAGGTGAATGTCTGGATACCCGATCCGCTGCCGTCGCGCGAGGCCGATGCTGAAGCGGCGACACGTCGCTTCTTGGCGAAGTGGGGGCCTGAGGTGCCGGTCAGTGCGGCCGATGCCGGTCCGGCTGATTTCGACGCGCAGTTCGATGCCTTGATCGAGGCACGGCCTGCCGTGGCCTCCACCATCATGGGCGTGTTCTCCGCATCACAGGTACAGCGCCTGAAAGACGTAGGCATTGCCTGGATCGCCTGTGCCACGACCTTGGCCGAAGCGCGTGCCGCGCAGGTGGCCGGCGCCGATGCAGTGGTCGCGCAGGGCTTCGAAGCGGGCGGCCATCGCGGCGCATTCGATCCGGACGCGGCCGAGCGCCAACTGGTCGGATTGTTCGCGCTGCTGCCGCGGCTGGCCGATCACCTGGATATCCCGGTCATTGCGGCCGGCGGCATCGCCGATGGGCGCGGCATCGCCGCAGCCCTGACGCTGGGCGCGAGTGCGGTGCAGGTGGGCACCGCGTTCCTGCGCACGCCAGAGTGCCGCTTGAATCCGGCGTGGTCGCAGGCGTTGGCCAGCGCCGAACCGGAGGACACCTGGCCGACGCGCGCCTTCAGTGGTCGCCTCGGCCGTGGGCTGGCCACCGCGTATGTGCGCGCCGCGGCGTCTGCTGGCGCACCGCCACCGCGGCCGTATCCGGTGCAGCGCGGGCTGACCGCGCCGATGCGCGCGCAGGCGGGCCGGGAGAACAATCTCGATGCAATGCAGGCCTGGGCGGGGCAGTCCGCGTGGATGGCTCCCGCGCGGCCGGCATCAGAGGTGCTGCAGCAGATGTGGGCCGATGCGAAGGCGTTGCTCGGATGACGCTGTACTGCAATGGTCATCCCGCCAGCGCCGATGATCTTGCCGGTGCGCTGACCAACTACGGTCATTTCACCTCGCTACAGGTGCGCAGTGGCGCGGTGCAGGGGCTGGATCTGCATCTGCAGCGTCTGCAGGAGGGAACGCTCGAACTGTTCGGCACCGCGCTGGACACCTTGCAGGTCCGGGCCTGGATGCATGACGCGCTGCAGGCCGAAGGTGTTGTCGATGCATCGCTGCGGGTGACCGTGTTTTCGCGGCAGTTCGATTTCCGGCGGCCGCTGCAGCCCGTCGCCGTGGATGTGCTGGTGGCCGTCGCGCCACCGGTCGATCTGCCGGCGATAGCGCGGCGGCTGCAGACGGTGCGTTACCAGCGCGAGCTGCCGCACGTGAAGCATGTCGGTACGTTCGCGCTGTTCCAGCATCGCCGTGAGGCCTTGCTGGCCGGGGTGGACGATGCGCTGTTCGTCGGCGACGACGGCCTTGTCAGTGAAGGCACCACCTGGAACATCGCGTTCGCCTCGGGCGGCACGCTGGTCTGGCCGCAGGCGCCCGCCCTGCGCGGCACCCATGAGCGCCTGCTGCAGGCAGGATGGGGTGATGACCAGCAGGTGCGGCAGGTGGCACTGGCAGACCTGCCCGGATTCGATGCCGCCATCGCCTGCAACGCGGCCGGCATCTGGCCGATCGCGGCGATCGATGGGGTCGTGCTGGCGAACTCGGAAGCGCTGTGCGCCAAGGCCCGGCAGGTGCTGGGGGCCGTAGCCTGGCAGCCGCTGGTGGCCTGAGCCGCCGGATCTGCAGGCCCTGTTCAGCTTTCTCGATCTTCACAGGCTTGGAATGGCCGGAGGCCGCCGCTATAATCGCCGGCTTACCGCGCCATCCTGGCGACTGGGCAATTGAGGAAACAACACCATGGTCAAGATTCGACTGACCCGCGGCGGCGCCAAGAAGCGTCCGTTCTACCACATCATCGTGACCGACTCGCGCAGCGCCCGTGATGGCCGCAACATCGAGCGCGTCGGTTACTACAACCCGGTTGCCCAGGGTGCCGAGTCCCGCATCGTGCTGGACCTGCCGCTGGTCGACAAGTGGGTCGCCAACGGCGCCCAGATGACCGACAAGGTTCGCAACCTGTACAAGGAAGCGACCAAGGCCCAGGCCTCCGCGGCCTGATCCTGAAGGGCCGCGCCTGCCGCGGCCCATCGGTCTATACAGATGAAAGATACCGAGCGCCGCATCCTGCTGGGCAGGATTGTCGGCGCTTTTGGTGTGCGAGGCGAGATCAAGCTCGAGTCCTGGACCGAGCCGCGTACCGCCATTTTCCATTATCAGCCCTGGATCCTGCGGACCCCCGCCGGCCAGGAGAGCACGCTCACCGGTGCACGCGGACGTCAGTCCGGCAAGCATCTGGTCGCCGTGTTTCCCGGCATCACCGACCGCGATGTGGTCGAGGCGATGTACGGGACCGAAGTCTATGTCGCACGCAGCGCGCTGCCGCCTCCGAAGCCCGATGAGTATTACTGGGTGGATCTGGAGGGCTTGCAGGTGCGTACCGTCGAGGGCGTCGAACTTGGGCGGGCGTCACACCTGTTCTCGACCGGCTCCAATGATGTGCTCGTGGTGCAGGGCGACCGTGAGCGGATGATTCCGTTCGTGCAGCCCGAGTTCGTCGTCTCGGTGGATTTCGAGGCCAACCTGATCGTGGTCGACTGGGATCCGGAGTTCTAAGCCGGATGCGTATCGACGTCGTCACGTTGTTCCCCGAGTTCATGGCGCAGTCGGCCGCGCTGGGCGTGGTCGGCCGTGCTGCCGAGCGCGGTCTGCTGGACCTGCACGGCTGGAATCCGCGTGACTATGCCGAAGGCAACTACCGCCGGGTGGACGACCGTCCGTTCGGGGGTGGCCCGGGCATGGTCATGCTGATCGAGCCGCTGCGGGCCTGTCTGGCCGCTGCGAAGGCCGCGGATCCGGCGCCCGCGCCAGTGATCTACCTCAGCCCGCAGGGCACGCCGTTGACCCAGGCCAAGGTGCGGGAACTGGCGGCACTGCCGCGCATGATCCTGCTCTGCGGCCGCTATGAGGGCATCGACGAGCGTTTCCTCGAGGCCGAGGTCACCGAGGAAATCTCCCTCGGCGATTACGTCCTGTCCGGCGGTGAGCTGGGCGCGGCGGTGATCGTCGATGCGGTGACCCGCCTGCAGGACGGAGCCCTCGGCGATGCCGAATCGGCTGCCCAGGACAGTTTCGAAGGCCCGCAAGGCCTGCTGGACTGCCCGCATTACAGCCATCCGGCCCAGCATGAATGGGGCACTGTCCCGGACGTGCTGCGCTCGGGCAATCATGCCGCCATCGCCCGCTGGCGCCGGCAGCAGTCGCTGCTGCGTACCGCGCTGCGGCGGCCGGACCTGCTCGACGAAGGCCAGTTGTCCAAGGCCGACCGCCTCCTGCTGGAGCAGGCACGGCAGGCCGTTGCCAAGGATCCAACCCCCTAGCGCGGGGGCGGGATCTTGTTTACAATTCGGGATTGCCATCGGCCTTTTGGGCTCGTTGGCAGGAACCCCTACAAAAAACGTGCAGCACAGTCCGGTGACTGCATGAGCCCACGTTGTCGAACGACACGATCACCCGAACACTATCGGTGCACCCATGAGCAAGCTGAACAAATCCATCCTCTCGGACTTCGAATCCGCCCAGATCACCCGCGAGCTGCCGAAGTTCAGCCAGGGTGACACCGTCGTCGTCAACGTGAAGGTGAAGGAAGGCAACCGTGAGCGCGTGCAGGCTTACGAAGGCGTCGTCATCGGCACCAAGAACGCTGGCCTGAACTCCGCGTTCACCGTCCGCAAGATTTCGCACGGCTACGGCGTCGAGCGCGTCTTCCAGACCCACAGCGCCATCATCGACTCGGTCGAAGTGAAGCGTCGTGGTAAGGTCCGCGCCGGCAAGCTGTACTACCTGCGTGGCCTGGAAGGCAAGGCTGCCCGCATCAAGGAAGATCTGGCTGCTGCTGCGCAGGCCAAGGCCGCGCGCCTGGCTGCCAAGGCTGCCCAGTAATTCCTGGCCGACAACTTCGGTTGTCGCCTCAAACGGCCACCTTCGGGTGGCCGTTTGCGTTTATGGCCTCGTGATGGATAAGCACATGGACCGTTATCCCGCTGATGTTCGTTACGCGCTGCAGGCCATGGCTGACGCCAATGTGCCTGCCGGCATGCGCGCACCGCCGCTGCATCGGCTGTTGTGGCGAATGGGGCTACGCGTGCCGCCACCGCTGCTTGCCAGCTTCAGTGCCAATCTGTTCGTGATGGGCGGGCTGTTTGGCGTGCTGTGGGGCGTGTTGTGGCGTGCCTTGATGTGGCTGGTGCTGGACCTTGGCTCACTTACGCTGGGTATCACCATCGGCAGTGCTGTCATGGCCGGGCTGCTGTTCGGCGTGTTGATGGCGCTGCTGATGCGCTACCAGCGCCGTCGCTACCAACTGCCTGCCTGGAAGACGCTGCTGCAGGGGCCTGCCGCTTAATCCGGCCGTGCGTTGCCCGCTGGGGCAGGCTGCAGTGGCGTGGTCGGGTTCGGGTCCGCCACCGGCGACGGCGGCGAGGCAGGGACCTCGGCCGGGGCCGCCAGTTCCTCGTGATGGCTGGGCAGCATGCGCGCCTTGCGCCAGCCGCCCCAGCGGTAATACGCCAGCGACATCAGCATCGCGCAGAACGAGCTGACCGGGAAACTCCACCACACCGCATCGGCCCCCCAACGGTCCTGCAGCAGCTCGGCGAACGGCACGCGGATGCCCCACAGCGAGGCCGCCAGGATCAGCAGTGGCGGAATCACCGCGCCGGTCGAGCGCACCACGCCGGAGATCACGAAGTTCACGCCGAAGAACAGGAACGACCACACCGCGATGTGGTTGAGATGGCGCGCCACCTCCAGCGCCTGGCTGCCCTCGGGCAGGAACAGGGCGAGGGTGTAACGGTCCAGCAGGATCAGTGGCAGGATCAGCACGCCGGTCAGCAGGAAGTTGTAGAGCACGCCGCTTCGGGCGGTGCCACGCACGCGGTCCCAACGCTGCGCGCCGACGTTCTGCGCAGCCATGGTCGAGCACGCCGCACCGATCGCCATCGCCGGCATCTGCACGTAGGTCCACAGCTGCAACGAGGCCCCATACGCGGCGGCGGTGTCGGTGCCGTAGCTGTTGACCATGGTCATCATCAGGATCATCGACAACGAGATCAGCACCATCTGCAGGCCCATCGGCACGCCCTTGACCACCAGCGCACGCAGGATCTCGCCGTCGATCTTGAACAGCGCCATGTCCTTGCGCCCCAGCCACAGCACATGGCGCTTGTTGCGCATGTACCAGAGCAGGCCGAGCAGCGAGAGCGTCTGCGCGATCAACGTGGCCCAGGCCGCGCCGGCGATGCCCAGCTGCGGGAACGGGCCGATGCCGAAGATCAGCAGCGGGTTGAAGCCGATATCCAGCACCACCGAGAGCAACAGGAAGCGGAACGGCGTGCGCGAGTCGCCGACGCCGCGCAGGGCCGAACTCAGGAACGCGAAGGCATACAGCGTTGGCATCGCCAGGAAGATGATGCGCAGGTAGGCCTCGGCCAACGGCAGTGATTCGGCCGGTGTGCCCATCGCCGCCAGCAACGGATGCGACAGCCACCAGCCGGCGATCGCGATCACCACCGACAGCCCGATGAAGAACGTCGCACTGGTGCCCATCACGCGGCGGGCCTGGGGCAGGTCGCGCGCGCCCATCGACTGGCCGATCAGGATCGAGGCGGCCATGCCGATGCCGAACACCGAGCCGATCAGGAAGAACATGATGTTGTTGGCGTTCGCGGTGGCGGTCAGTGCCGCCTCGCCGAGGAAGCGGCCGACCCAGATCGCATTCACCGAGCCGTTCATCGACTGGGCGATGTTGCCGGCCAGGATCGGCAGGGCGAACAGGAACAGATTGCGCCCGATCGGGCCCGTGGTCAGGTCAAGCGGCGCTTTGGCCATGTGCGCTGGAGATCGAGCTCAGAGAGCGGCACACTAGCATCAAGCCCGTCAGTGGGATATCGCGATGCGCACCACCGCGTCTCAATGCACGTCCGCCGTTCCTCCGATAGTACCGGCCGCTGGCCGGCTGCAGATCCTCCTGGATAACCGGTTCATCCAGAGCGCGCTGGCCCTCTTGATTGGCGCCTCGCTGGCCGCATGTTCGAGTACGGACGACCGCCTGCGCGACGCACAGGTACGGCCCATGGACCGACCGGAGTGCCAGGTCGGCAGCCAGCGACGCGATCTGGATGCGGGGGTTCCCGCGCTGATCGGTGGCACCGGCTGCCGTGGCGATCCATCGGCACCGCAACCGCTGAACCGACGACCGGCTGAGCCGGGGAGTTGAATCACCCGCATGATCGAAGCAACCCCGTTGGCCGCCGTGCGGCTGGATGTGTGGCTCTGGGCCGCACGGTTCTATCGAACCCGCAGCCTGGCCAAACAGGCGGTGGAAACCGGCAAGGTGGATGTGGCCGGGCAGCGCCCGAAATCCTCGCGCGCGGTGCGCGTGGGCGAAGCGCTGCAGATCAGCCGTGGCGATGAAGTATTCGATATCCAGGTGCTTGGGCTCAGCGACATGCGCGGTCCCGCCCCGGTGGCGCAGCAGCTGTATGCCGAGAGTGGGGCCTCGCTGGCACGCCGCGCGGAACTGCGCCTGCAGCGTGCCGCGGCAAAGAACGGGTACCAGCCGCCGGAGCACAAGCCGGACAAACGCGCGCGTCGATTGATCCGTGCGCTGGGCGATCTGGACGCACTGTGAGCCGCGCACCGCACACATGAAAAAACCGGGCCAAGCGGCCCGGTCGTTGTGTGTGCCTGCTGTGTTGAATCAACGCAGATCGTAGCGGTCCAGCTCCATCACCCGCGCCCAGGCAGCGACGAAGTCGCGGACGAACTTCTTCTCACCATCCGCGCTGGCATAGACCTCGGCCAGTGCACGCAGCACCGAGTTCGAGCCGAACACCAGGTCCACGCGGCTGCCGCTCCAACGCTGCGCGCCGGTGCTGCGGTCGCGGCCGCTGTAGCCCTCGCCATGGGCGACCCACTGCGTGCCCATGTCGAGCAGGTTGACGAAGAAGTCGTTGCTCAACGTGCCGACGCGATCGGTGAACACGCCGTCCCTGCTGCCACCCACGTTGGTGCCGATCACCCGCAGGCCGCCGACCAGGGCGGTCATCTCCGGTGCGGTCAGCGTGAGCAGCTGCGCACGATCAATCAGCAGCGCCTCGGCCGGCACGCTGTAGCGGCCCTTGACGTAGTTGCGGAAGCCATCGGCATACGGTTCCAGCACGGCGAACGATTCGACATCGGTCTGCTCCTGGCTGGCATCGGTACGGCCCGGGTTGAACGGCACGCTGACCTCATGGCCACCGGCCCTGGCCGCCTGCTCGACGCCGACGTTGCCGGCCAGCACGATCAGATCGGCCAGCGAGACCTGCGCACCGCCGTCGCCGGTGAAGCCTGCCTGGATCTTCTCCAGCGTGGCCAGCACCTTGCTCAGCTGCTGCGGCTGGTTGACCGCCCAGTCCTTCTGCGGGGCCAGGCGCACACGCGCACCGTTGGCGCCGCCGCGCTTGTCCGAGCCGCGGAAGGTCGAGGCCGATGCCCACGCGGTGGAGACCAGCTCGCCCGCGCTCAGGCCGGCTGCGGCGATCCGCTGCTTCAGCGCGGCGATGTCCTGCGCGCTGAGGGTGGTCTGCGGGGCCGCCGGCACCGGATCCTGCCAGACGAATTCTTCGGCGGGGACTTCCGGGCCGAGGTAGCGCGCACGCGGGCCCATGTCGCGATGGGTCAGCTTGAACCACGCGCGGGCGAAGGCATCGGCGAAGGCCTGCGGATCGGCCAGGAAGCGGCGCGAGATCTTCTCGTAGGCCGGGTCCACACGCAGCGACAGATCGGTGGTGAGCATGGTCGGGCGGTGCTTCTTCGACGGATCGTGCGCGTCGGGAATGATCGCCTCGCTGTCCTTGGCCACCCACTGGTGCGCACCGGCCGGGCTCTTGGTCAGCTCCCACTCGTGACCGAACAGGATCTCGAAGAAGTCATGGCTCCACTGCGCCGGCGTGCGCGTCCAGGTCACTTCCAGGCCGCTGGTGATGGTGTCGCCGCCCTTGCCGGTGCCGTACTTGTTGGCCCAGCCCAGGCCCTGGCTTTCCAGGCCCGCGGCTTCCGGCTCCACATCGACGTTGTCGGCAGGGCCGGCGCCGTGGGTCTTGCCGAAGCTGTGGCCACCAGCGATCAACGCGACGGTTTCCTCGTCGTCCATGGCCATGCGGCCGAACGTATCGCGGATGTCGAAGGCCGCCTTGAGCGGATCGGGATTGCCGTCCGGGCCTTCCGGATTGACGTAGATCAGGCCCATCTGCACGGCGGCCAGCGGGTTCTCCAGATCGCGCGAGTGGATGTCGCCGTCGGCGTCATCATCGGAGACCAGCACGCCGTGGTCTTCCTGCACGCCTTCGGAGCCGTGCGCATAGCGCACATCACCGCCCAGCCAGGTGGTCTCGCGGCCCCAGTACACATCCTGGTCCGGCTCCCACGTATCCGGGCGGCCGCCGGCGAAGCCGAGCGTCTTGAAGCCCATGGATTCCAGTGCGACGTTGCCGGTGAGCACCAGCAGGTCCGCCCAGGAGATTGCCTGGCCGTACTTCTGCTTGATCGGCCACAGCAGGCGGCGGGCCTTGTCCAGGCTGACGTTGTCCGGCCAGCTGTTGAGCGGGGCGAAGCGCTGCTGGCCGCGGCCGGCGCCCCCCCGGCCATCGCCGATGCGGTAGGTGCCGGCGCTGTGCCAGGCCATGCGCACGAACAGGCCGCCGTAGTGGCCGAAGTCGGCCGGCCACCAGTCCTGCGAATCGGTCATCAGCGCCTTGAGGTCGGCCTTGAGCGCGGCGTAGTCCAGACCCTTGAAGGCCTCGGCGTAATCGAAGGTCTCATCCAGCGGGTGGGAGCGGGTCGAGTGCTGGTTGAGCAGGTCCACCCGCAACTGCTTGGGCCACCAGTCGCGGTTGGTGGTCGCATCGCCCACGAGGGCGTGATTGAACGGGCACTTGGCTTCGCTTTTCATGGGTATCTACCTGTGTACTGGCGAACGTGGCCGCCATCGGCGTGGGGAGGCGATGGCGACGTCGGAAAGAGTGCCTGCACGTCGGGCCGCATGGCACCGCGATGTGAAGGCGTGCCCACACGTTAGCCATTGCTGTTCATTCGGTACATTCGAATGAATCAACCAATGCGATAGGTGCAGGCTATTTCTAACGCCTGCCCTCAGCGCTTGCCGAACAGGCCGCCGCCGAGCTTGAGCAGATCGCCGACGCCCAGCTGTCCGTCCCCGTCCTGATCCAGCACGGAGGTCAGCAGGCCGCCGCTGTTGGCACTCTGTGCTTCCTGGCCGAGAGCCTGGCTGAGCTGGCCCGGGTTGGCGTTGCCGCCGCTGGCGAAGCGCTGGGCGAGATAGGACATGACGATGGGGGCAAGGATGGCGAGCAGCTGGCTGGTCTTGTTGCTGTCCAGCCCGGTGGCCTGGCTCAGGCCCTGGGTAGCGCGGTCGGTGTTGCCGCCGAAGACATGGCCGAGGATGCCGGCGCCATTGGTCGCATTGCCGCCCCCGCCGCCCAGTACGCTGCCGAGCAGCCCGCCCAGATCGAAGCCGCCGCCGGCACTGGCCGGCGCATGGTCACGTTGCAGGGCACCGAGCAGTGCCTGGGCGCCTTGAGGCTCCTGCGCGTTGCGGCCCATCGCGCCGAGCAGCAGCGGCAGAGCCGCGCCGATCGCGCCGCTGGCCTGGTTCTGGTCAATGCCAAGCTGCTGGGACACCTGCTGCAGGCCTTGGCCCTGCTGCAGTTGCTGGAAGAGGGACGCGGCAAGTGATTCGGTATTCACGGCGGACTCCAGGGCAGGGATGGGAACCGCCCGAGCATAGCGCTGCGTTCACTACGGGAATGCGAAGAATTCACGCGGGCCCACGCGGACACCCGACCAACGGTCGGGTGCTACCGGCTCTGCGGGGAGCCGGCCAGCGGCCGGCACTACCGGATCGTCAGAGCAGCGTCTTCAACCGGTACAGCGCTTCCAGCGCCTGCTTCGGGGTCAGCTCGTCCGGATCGATCGCAGCCAGCGCGTCCTGCGCGGCGCTGTTGGGCGCGTTGAACAGGCCGAACTGCTGCGGTGCATCCAGTGCCTGCGCGGCGACCACTGCCGACTGCGTGTCGTGGCTGCGCTGTTCCAGCTCGGCCAGGCGACGACGCGCCTGGGCCACGGTCGACTTGGGCAGGCCGGCCAACGCGGCCACCTGCAGGCCGAAGCTGCGGTTGGCCGGGCCATCCTTCACCGCGTGCATGAACACCAATGCGTCGCCATGTTCCACCGCATCCAGATGCACGTTGGCGATGCCGCTGGCACCGCCTTCGTGCTGTTCGTCGGCCAGTGCGGTCAACTCGAAATAGTGCGTGGCGAACAGCGTGTAGCAGCGGTTCTGATAGGCCAGATGGCGTGCGACCGCATCGGCCAGCGCCAGACCGTCATAGGTGGACGTGCCGCGGCCGATCTCGTCCATCAGCACCAGCGAATGCGCGCTGGCGTGGTGCAGGATGTAGCTGGTCTCGGCCATTTCGACCATGAAGGTCGACTGCCCGCGGGCCAGATCGTCGCCGGCGCCGATGCGGGTCAGGATGCGGTCGATCGGGCCGATCACCGCGCGGCTGGCGGGCACGAAGCTGCCGATATGGGCCAGCAGCACGATCAGTGCGTTCTGGCGCATGTAGGTGGATTTACCGCCCATGTTCGGGCCAGTGATGACCAGCATGCGGCGGTCCGGATGCAGGTCCAGATCGTTCGGTTCGAACGGCTGCTCGCGTACCGCTTCGACCACCGGATGACGCCCGCGCTCGATCTTCAGGCAGGGGGCGGTCTCCAGTTCCGGGCGCGCCCAGTCCAGCGCCTGCGCGCGTTCGGCGAAGCCGGCCAGCACGTCCAGCTCGCTCAGCGCGGCGGCACACTGCTTGAGCGGCTCCAGCCCGCTGGCGAGGATGTCCAGCAGCTGCTCGTACAGGAACTTCTCGCGGGTCAGCGAGCGTTCGCGTGCGGACAGCACCTTGTCTTCGAAGGACTTCAGTTCTTCGGTGATGTAGCGCTCGGCATTGGTCAGCGTCTGCCGGCGCGTGTAATGCACCGGCGCCTTCTCCGACTGGCCCTTGCTGATCTCGATGTAGTAACCGTGCACGCGGTTGTAGCCGACCTTCAGCGTGGCGATGCCGCTGCTGATGCGTTCGCGCTGTTCCAGATCGATCAGGAACTGATCGGCATGCGTGGACAGGCGGCGCAGCTCGTCGAGTTCCGCATCGTAGCCTTCGGCGATGACACCGCCATCGCTGAGCTTCAGCGGCGGGGTCGGGGCGATGGCACTGGCCAGCAGGTGCGCGCATTCGTCATGCGAGCCCAAGGCGTCGTGCAGAGCGACCAGCCGCGGCGAATCCAGCGGGGCGAGCACGGCGCGCACCTCGGGCAGCAGGCCCAGGCCATCGCGCAGCGTGGAGAAGTCACGCGGGCGCGCCGAGCGCAGCGCCACGCGGGTGAGGATGCGTTCCAGATCGCCCAGCGCGCGGAAGGCATCACGCACGTCGCCATCGGCGCCGCGATCGATCAACGTGGCAACCGCATCGTGGCGATGCACCAGCACCTCGCGCAGGCGCAGCGGGCGGTGCAGCCAGCGCCGCAGCAGGCGACCGCCCATCGGCGTTACCGTGGTGTCGAGCACGCCGAGCAGGGTGTTGCGGGTATCGCCATCGACGCGCGTATCCAGCTCCAGATGGCGGCGCGTGGCCGCGTTCATGGCGATGGCTTCGCTCGCGGTTTCCGTGGCGATCGCGGTGAGGTGCGGCAGGCGTTGCTTCTGGGTTTCTTCGACATAGCCGAGCAGGGCGCCGGCGGCGGCGGTGGCGCGCGGCTTGTCGTCGATGCCGAAACCGGTCAGATCGTGCAGCTTGAAGAAACTCAGCAGCTGGCGGCGACCGCTGTCGGCATCGAACAGCCACGGCGCGCGGCGACGGATGCCATTGCGGTATTGCAGGAAGGCGGGCCAATTTTCTTCATCGGGCACCAGCAGCTCGGCCGGCTCCAGGCGCGCGAGCTCGGCTTCCAGCGCATCGTCCGAATCGACTTCGTTGACCAGGAAGCGGCCACCGGCCAGATCGGCCCAGGCCAGCCCATAGCCATTCTTGCCCCGCGAGAGGGCCATCAGCAGGGTGTCGCGGCGCTCGTCCAGCAGCGCCTCGTCGGTCACGGTGCCGGGGGTGACGATGCGCAGCACCTTGCGCTCGACCAGGCCCTTGGCCAGTGCCGGGTCGCCGATCTGTTCGCAGATCGCCACGGACTCGCCCAGGGCGACCAGACGCGCCAGATAGCCTTCGTAGGCATGCACCGGCACACCGGCCATCGGAATCGGCGCGCCGCCCGAGCTGCCGCGCTGGGTGAGGGTGATGTCCAGCAGCCGCGCCGCCTTGCGGGCGTCGTCGTAGAACAGCTCGTAGAAGTCGCCCATGCGGAAGAACAGCAGCAGGTCCGGGTAATCGGACTTGGCGGCGAAGAACTGCTTCATGAGCGGGGTGTGTTCGGGCGGCTTCTGGGTCACGCGGGGTCCATCGAATGAGTCGGCGTCAGGGGGCAGCGCCGGGTGGGTCATTGTAGGGGAGGGGGCTGTGGCCGGGGGCGTGGTAGATTCGCGGCAGACTCCGTGCAAGGAAAGCATCGTGATCGCATCGCCGACGTGGGCTCCACTCGTACTGGCCGGATTGGCCGCTTCCGCCGCTGCGCAGGTGCAGGCTGCGCCCACTCCTGGCGAGGTACGCACGCCGCCTGCGCCGCATTGCCTGGATGCGCGCGGCGTGCGCCAGGTGGAGCAGGCCACGCCAGGTTCCATTGCAGTACGCGATGCCAACGGGCAACCGTATCGGGTCGACTTCAGCGCGGATTGTCCTGGCATCAACGACGCCACCGAGGTCCGCCTGGACGCCCCGGGCGGGTGGGCCTGCGGTCGCCCCAGTGAAGAGGTGATGGTGGATGGCCGCCGCTGCCAGATCAGTGCGGTCAGCCAGATCGACAACCGCACCTTCGCCGAGGCAGCCCGCGAAAGCAGCCGTCGCTTCGCGACCACCCTGCCGACGGTGACCGTCACCGGGAGGTCTGACGGGCGCAGCAGCCCGCGACGTGGCTTCCATGGAACGCCGGAGTACTGTTTCGCCACGCGTCATGTGCGCAGCTGGAATGAAGACCCGCAGGGCGTCGTCGTGGAAACCAACCCGCGCCGCAACGGTGGTCATCGTTATTACCGGGTCGAACTTGGTAGCAGTTGCAGCATCCTGGCCGGGGCGACGGACGTCGACTTCCAGTCCGGCTTTCAGAACGGCCTGATCTGCGGCAATCCCGGTGACCGAATCGTCATGACGCCGTCCGGCATCGAAGGGGATCTGCTCGGCATCCAGGGAGATCTGCGTTTCAGCACCCCGCGCTTCGCACGCCCCGGGTGTTCGGTGCTGGCGGTCTATCCCAAAGACTAAACGGCGGGCGGTCCTGCAGCTGCTCCCGTCGTGGCTGTTTCCAGCTGTGTACGCCACTCTCATCACACTGGCTGTGCCCTGAACCCGAGCGCGCCTGTTGACGCGGCGTGGACGCATATTCACCCCGGCTTGTCCTCGGCAGGCAGACACTCGGCCCATGTTCCATAAACAGGGATCGACCATGAAGACGAGCTTCCGCGTGTTGTGCTTGGGCAGTCTGCTCGCTGTGTCGGCGGTTGCCGGCGCACAGACCTACGGGCCGAAGGACGAAGGGCGCCGCTTCAATGACGGCAGCAAGGTGGTGTGCCACAACGTCGAGGTCCAGCGTAATTCCAGAGATCCCAACCGCATCACCGGTACCGCCACCGGCGCGGTTGTGGGTGGTCTGCTCGGTAACCAGGTCGGTGGCGGCAATGGCAAGAAGCTGGCTACGGTGGCCGGTGCCGTGGCCGGTGGCGCCGCTGGACGCCAGATCCAGGGCAACCAGCAATCCAAGAACGGTGATCGCGTTGTCGAGCGTCGTTGCGAGCGTCAGTATCGCTGACGTCAGCGGTACCGGCTCCAGCGCACCGTCGCCGCTGCCGGGCCGCCGGGCGTGACCGCCGGCGCTTCACAGATGCCAGGGTTGTAGTGATTGTCGCGGTCCTGCGGCACGATCACCTGGGCGCCCCCCTGCTGCACCGTGGTGGCGCTGCCGGGGTTGTTGGTGCCGACCGTCAGGCTGCCGTGGATCACGGTGGTCTGCGCGGCGGTTGCCAATGTGGAGCCGAGGATGACGTTGCCGTGGATCTGCCACCCGGACAACTGCGCGCCGCTTTCCGTCACCAGCGCGACATTCCCGATCGGCAGGCCGCGATGGGATACGCCGGCGGCATCAGTCCATTCGGTGAACTGCGATGCAGTCCCGGTCTTGTCGCACAGGTTGCTCGGGTAGTAGTCGCCGTCGCAGACGAGCGCCGGCGTAGAGAAATTCGGCGCGATCAATTTGTCGTGGCCGGACTCTGTCAGCGTGATGTAGCCCTTGGCGATCAGCGTGGTGAGCAGGTCACGATTGCCGTCGGCATCGCGCAACTGAGTCCCATTGATGGTGAGCGCGTTGTCGAACCAGAACACGCCGCGCGGCAGGTGGGTCAACCCGGTAACACTCCATGCACTGGTCGCGGTCTTGTCGCGGAAGCAGTGCGCGGCGCCGTTCTCGGCCTGGTTCCAGTTGCAGGTCAGGAACTGCGCACCATTGGCCGGCAGCCGTCGGACGTCCTGGGTGGCCAGGTTGTAGGTGCCATCCATCGACTGGCCGGCCTGATTGCGCACATTGCGGATGGTCAGATGCGGAGCGCCTTCCAGCCATTCGAAGATGTAGTTGGCACCGTCGCGGTAGGTGCTGACATCGATCGCATCCACACGCGTGTCGCAGAAGGGGATGCCCGGCAGGCCTGGGCTGGTGCCGGTCTGCTGCGTGCGCAGGCCGGGCATGGCCATGGCGGTGTCCGGTACGATCTGACGCGATTGGCTGTATCGGAGCACGCCGGCGATGTTGCCGGTGCCCAGTTTTGGGAAGTTGTGATAGAGCTCTGCCCTGGTCGCGATCACATCGCGACCGCCGACCAGGTTTCCGATGGTGCCGGACACCACGTCGAGGTCACCGTTGGCCAGCAATGACGTGTAGTTGCCATCCCAGCCGGTGATGGAGACCTGATGGCCCCACATCTGATTGACCGTGATCGTTGCGACGCTCACGGCGCCGCCAGCGATGCTGGACGCGCGGAAGGTAAGTTGATCGGTGAGGGCGGACGTACTGCTGCCACTCAGGTGTTCGGCACCCGAGGCACCGGAAACAAGACCGGTAGCCGCGTCCGTGGTAACCGACGTCAGATCGAGCAGATAGGTGTCGCCGCTTGAAAGCGTCAAGACGACGCGTCCGACATTGGTCGGGACGATCACCCCTGCCGACCAGGGCAGCACGCCCGTCACGGTCGATCCGATCAGCTTGCCGCCGATCTCGGTGGTGCCGATCAGTGTGGTCCCGTCATAGACATTGGCCGTGTAGGCGCCGGCCCTGATGGCCGTGTAGTTGCCGCCGCTGACGCCGCTGCCCACCGTGACGTTGCGCCCCCACAGCGTCGTATCGCTGGGATTGGCCATCTGATTGATCTGGATCGTGCCGCCTGCGTAGACATGCCCGCCGCTGAGAATGCCGCCGCCGCTGAGGCTCACATTGCCCTTGGCGCACCCGGAGAACGTTGCCTGGCTGGCGTTGGTCAAGTTGATGTTGCCAGCGACGGCGATGTTCTCGAAGCCCGCCGGATTGGTCACGCCGAGCGAGCCACCGGTGATGTTGAGGTCGCCGTTGAACACCATCGGTGCGGCGGGGATGGTCGCGCAGACCGGCGAGCTGGGCGTGCTGCTTCCACCCGGGGTCACGTCATACAGCACTTCGACCGTGGCGCTGGTGGTGGTGGAGCCGCTGCCGGCCAGTGCGGTGATCGTGGCGGCGATCTGATAGTTGCCGCTGGCGCCACTGAGCGCGGTGATCTGTGCATTGCCGTCGGGAATCCCGATGGTTGCCATGCCACTGATGGTGGCCGGCATCGCGAGCCCGCCGCTGCCGCTGGCCCAACCGGCCATCGTCGCCGGATCCACGGCCAGCAGGTAGCGGCGGACGACTTCCACGCCGCGCCAGGCAGCGGCCTGTGCCGAGGTGACCGAGTGGGTGGTGATCTGACGCTGCTGGTTGCCACGCAGCGAGTAGATCGATGCGGCCACCGTCACCGAGACGGCGAGACCGACCATCAGGACGATCCACAATGTGGCCATGCCCTTCTGGCGTGCAGGGCCAGGCGCACAGCTCCTGCGGGCGCGTGTGCGCCGGGAGAGTTGATTCATCGCGGACGTCCTGGTCATGCGGCGGGGGGCACGGTGAGGTTGGGCAGACACACGGAGAACAGCACGTCGTCGCTGGCCTGGCGCAGGATCACGCGCTGGCCGGTGCGCTCGATGGTGTCCTGCTGTTTGAACGGCAGGCAGGCATCGGGTACGGCGACAAATTGATAGCCGTCACCGCCGCTGGCACCGCGCAGTGTCAAGGCGCCGATTTCGCGTTCATCGCTGGCAAATGCACTGCCGTCTTTCTGACTTGGCTCGAAGAAGGCGGCTTCGGCGGCGACGGGTTGCCACTCTGCATCGGTCCAGGTCGCGGCCGTTGCACTGCTGCAGAGTTTCGGCGGCAGCCGGTAAAAGCCGCGCGCAGGTGCGCCGTCGGCCGCCGTATCGACCAGCCGCAGCCCGGCGCATTGGTCGGCCTGGTTCAGCTCGTGCTTGAAGCGCCACGCGATCTGCTTGCCTTCAGCGCTGATCGCCAGGCGGCTGGCAAGGGTGTCCTCGGCGGGAATGCCGAAGCCGGCTTCCTGCAGTTCGATCTGCGCGGCCAGCAGCGCCGAGGCGACCTGGCCATCGCGCAGCGCCGAGCGCGATGCATTGCCCGACGCTTCGATCATGTTCTTGTAGAGCACCAGCATCGCCGCGATGGTCAGCAGCGAGATCACCAGGCCGACCATCATGCTGATCAGGCTTTGGCCGCGCTGGCGACGCCGTGTCATGTGTCCGTTCATTGGCGGCTGGACACCAGCAGGTCGGCGCCATGTTCGCCGGCATCATCGCCCTCCAGCTCCAGATCGGCCGCACGCACGCTCAGTCCCACTTCGCGGGGGGCTTCCACCGGCATCACGGTGCCGGCCAACGCCACGTTGATCTGCGGCGCGGTACCGCATTCCACCTGGGCCTGGCGGGTGATATCACTGGACAGCGCGAGCGCTATCGTCCCGCTGCCGCACAGACCGGTGCCGCCATTCTGCAACTGCTCACGCAGTTGACCGACCACCAGGCGTTCGACCTTGGTCGCGCGTTGGTCGGCCATCAGCCGTGACTGGACGTGGGCCAGGCCGCCGGCGATCAGCGAGGTGATCAGCACGGCTACCAGGGCCTCCAGCAGCATGTCGCCGCGCTGGAAGCGAGGGCCGCGGGGCGGCTTAGAGCATATCGACATAGAGCGGATCCTGGCTGGAGAGGCCGACCGCGATCCGGCCCAGTGCGACGTCGCTATCGGTGCAGCCGTCGGCGCCGGGCAGACGTACACCACGGGCATCGAAGGTGACGCAGTCAAAGTCTGGATTGCCACTGTCGGCCAGCGCATCGGCATCCGCAAAGCCATCCAGATCGGTGAGTTTGAAGTGCACGCCGGTCCGTACCGGCGCCGACCAGGACGGGGTGTTTGCGCCGCTGACCATCACCTCCAGCGTGCCAGCGCGCAGCCGGAGCATTGCCGCCGGTTCGGTGGCGCGACGGGCCGATGGATTGCGCAGCGCCATCGCGCGGGCCTGCGAAACGCCCTCCCACAGCAGGCTGCGGGCCTCCATCTGCCGGTTGCTGTTGACCCAATGGGCGCCGAAGGGCATCGCGGCCATCAGCAGCATCGCCATGATGAACAACCCGATCATCAATTCGATCAGGGTGACGCCGCGCGCGCGGGAGGGGCGCACCGCAGTTACCAGCTGCTGATGCCGACAGCGGCGCATTCGCTGCCGACGCTGCGGGAGTTGGCATCGTCCAGGCTGAGCACACAGCCGCTCGCCTTGCCCATGGTGGTGCCGGCCTCGGCCGTCAGGCTGTAGCCACCGCTCTTGGAGGTGTAGTTGAAGGTGAAATTGGCGGCACTGGCGGCCGGCATCCAGCCGCGCTGGGCGACCTCCGCGCTGTCGGGGTAGCTGAGGGTGCGCTGGCGGAAGTTCTCCACGTTGGCCGAGAGGGCCAGCAGGTCACTCTGCGCCAGGCGGATCTTCGACCGAAGCACATAACGGGAGTACGCGGGCAGCGCGATCGCGGCCAGAATGGCGATGATCGCCACGACCACCATCAGCTCAAGCAGCGTGAAGCCGCGCATGCCGCGCCGCGAACGAGGTGCCACTACGGTATCCATCAACGCCTGCCTTCCCTGGGGCCTGGAGCCGTCACTGCGACACGCGACACGACAGGCGCACGGCCTGCAGGCGGATGTCCCCGGTACGCCTGGATGCGCTCAGGACCCCAATTCCCGAGAAGCAGCCGGCAGACAGTGACGGAGTTACGTTTGTGAGGAGTTTCACACTTTATTAGCGCCTGACACCCGGTGTCAATCAAAATTGGTGCGACGCAGCGTCGCAGCGCAACGGGCGTCTCCCGCCCTCCGGCACCCCCGTAAACGGGGGGCTGGTCGACTGCGCGGCCTCAGCGCAGCGGAGGACTGCCGGCCAGGGTGCGCGCCCCGGTGATGATCATCCGCAGCATCTGTGTCAGCTGATCGATCAGTTCGGGGTCTTTTTCCGGCGGCAGGTCCACCGCGGTGGCGCCCATGGCGAAGACCAGCCGGGTGATCGCCTTGGAGGCCAGGGCCGGTTCGTGCAGGCGCGCGCCGTCGGCGGCCGCCAAGCGGATCAGGTCGACCCGCAGTTCGTCTTCGAAGTAATTCAGTTCGCGATCGACCGCGTGCTTGAACGCATCCGAGCCGGCCGTGCCTTCACGCAGCAGAACGTGCAGCAGGCGGTCATCGGCACGCAGCTGCTCCATGAAGGTCTCCACCGACAGCCGGATCACGCTGCGGTCCGAGGAGGCCGCGCGCTGACGGGCCTCGCCGATGATCGTGCGCAGCGAGCGTCCGGCCAGGTCGATCAGCGCCACGGTGAGTTCGTCCATGTCGCGGAACTGGCGGTAGAACGAGTTCGGGGCGATCCCGGCTTCACGCGCGACCTCGCGCAGGCTCAGCGTGGAGACGCTGCGGTGCGGCCCGATGAGGGCCAACGCCGCGGCCAGCAGATCCTCACGCGAGATGGAGGCTTTGCGCGCGGGATGGGCGTCGTCGGAGGCGGACAGGGGCAGGTCTGGGGAGGTCATCGGGGGCAGGGGAGTCAAGTCCCTGAATCATAGCCCGTCCCAGCAATATACAACTGTATACACAGTCGTATGCTCGGCCGTATAGTGCGCAGCATGAGCACCGTCCCGCGCATTGCCGCCCGCCGTCACGCCGCCAGCCCCCGCCGCTGGGTCTCCGAGGAGCTGTTCGACTTCTGGGGCACCCGCCTGCATCCGCTGTGGACGCTGCGGCGCCCGTTGGCCCGCCTGGTGTCGCGCACCGCCGAAAGCGCCGATGCCGTGACGCTGGTCCTCAAGCCCAACCGTCATTTCCGCGGTCTGCTGCCGGGCCAGCACGTCACCCTCGGTGTAGAAGTCGATGGCCGCCGCCTGTCGCGCAGTTACAGCCCGACCGTGCTGGCCGACGGACGCTTGGCGATCACCGTCAAGGCGATCGCTGGCGGTGCGGTCAGCCAGCACCTGGCCCGTGCCGCAATACCGGGTGAGGTGTTCGAACTGGGCCAGGCGTTCGGTGAGATGACCCTGCCCGCAGCCTCGGCCGAGCGCCTGCTGCTGCTGGCCGCCGGCAGCGGCATCACCCCGATGCGCGCATTGCTGCGCCAGCTCGATGGCGCCGGCATGCCGGGCAAGGTGGATCTGGTGTACTGGGCACGTCGCCGCGAAGAACTCTGCTTCGCCGAGGAGCTCCCCGCGATGGCAGAACGCCACCCGTCGTTCGACCTGCATATCGCGCTGACCCGCGATACCGCTGCCCCGGCGTCGCGCGTGGATGCCTTCGCCTTCGAGGCGCTGGGCGATCTGAGCACCGCCCGCACTCTGGTGTGCGGCCCGGGTGGCTTCGTCGATGCAGCGCAGGTGCGGCTGCAGGGCCAGGTTGCGTCGCTGCAGTCCGAGGCCTTCACCCCACCGGTGCTGCCGGCGGTGGAAACGGGCACGGTGCAGGTCGAACTGCGCCGCAGTGGCCGCACGCTCTCGCTGCCGCGCGGCACCTCGCTGCTGCAGGCGCTGGAGGCCGAAGGGCTGCGCCCGGCCAGTGGCTGCCGCATGGGCATCTGCAATACCTGTGTCTGCGGCAAGGTGTCCGGTGTCACCCGCCATACCTTGACCGGCGAACACGCGGCCGAACCGGCCACGCAAGTAAAGCTGTGCGTGAACAGCGCCAGCACCGACCTGATCCTGGAGCTGTGACCATGTCTTCCGTGCACAACCGCGCGCTGTCCCCGGCCGAACTGCAGGCCTTCGGCGATGAACTCGATGCACTGCGCGCACGCCAGCTGGCCACGCTCGGTGCGCGCGATGCGCGCTACATCCGTCGCGTCGTTGCCGCGGTGCGCTGGACCGGCGTGACCGGCCGCGCGCTGTTGTTCCTCGGTGCGTTCGTGCACAGCGTGCTGATTCCGGCGTGGATTGCCGGCGTTGTGATGCTGGCGCTGTCCAAGATCCTGGAGAACATGGAGCTGGCGCACAACGTCATCCACGGCCAGTACGACTGGATGGGCGATCCGCAGCTGCAGGGCAGCACCTACGAGTGGGATATCGTCGGCACCGCCGATGCCTGGCGTAAAACCCACAACTTCCGTCACCACACCTACACCAACGTGCGCGGGCTGGACGACGATATCGGCTACGGCCTGCTGCGTATTTTCCCCGAGCAGCGCTGGCGCCCGTTCTACCTGATGCAGCCGGTGGTCGCCGTGGTCTTCGCGCTGCTGTTTGAATGGGGCATCGCCATCCAGGACCTGCGCCTGGGCCGCGTGTTCGCCGGCAAGATGACGCTCAAGCAGCTGGGCGCGCAGTTCCGCCCGGTCGGCCGCAAGATGGGCAAGCAGATGTTCAAGGACTACCTTCTGTTCCCGGCACTGGCCGGTCCGTTCTTCCTGCCGGTGCTGCTGGGCAATGTCGTCGCGAACCTGATCCGCAACGTGTGGACCTACGTGATCATCTTCTGCGGCCATTTCACTGCAGAGGCCGAGACCTTCCCGAAGGAATGCGTGCGCGATGAAAGCCGTGGCCACTGGTATCTGCGCCAGCTGCGCGGCTCGTCCAACCTGACCGGTGGCAAGCTGATGAACGTCATGTCGGGCAACCTCAGCCACCAGATCGAACACCACTTCTATCCGGACATTCCGGCCAACCGCTACGCGGCGATCGCGGTCGAAGTGAAGCAGATCTGCGCACGCTACGGCCAGCATTACAACACCGGTTCGCTGCCGCGCCAGTTCGGCCAGGTGATGTGGCGGATCGTGCGCCATGCCTTCCCGAGCAAGCCCGGCCGGGTGCGTGCACTGCCGGCGGTGGGTGAGGCCAGCCGCCAGCCGGGCTGATCAGAGCGGCAGCTCCAGTTGCAGGCGCCACAGCGGTGACGCCTTGCGCTGGCGTCGCAACTGCTCGGCGCCGTCTTCGCTGACCCGTGACTGCCCGGTATGCATTGCCCGGTGCAGCGCATTGTTGAGGCTCAGCCGCAGTTTGCCGCGCGTGCCCAGCGTCCACAGCGAGTAGAGGTCCAGCTCGCGCGCATAGCTGGCGATCTCGAATTGGCCCGGACTGGTCTGCACCGTGCCGCCGGTGCGGTAGGTGTAACTGGCGCCCACGGTCCACCCGTTACGAATCTGATGGTCCGCTCCGAGCGTGCTGCTGAACCGTACCTGCTCATCCAGGCGGTTGTGCGGGCCAGGCACGTCGTCCACGCGCGAATCGTTGGCGGTCGCATTGAAGCGCAGTGCCACATCCGGTGCGCCGGCGATCACCTGCGGCAGGCGCACCGCAGTATCCATCTCCACGCCCCAGGTCATCGCCGTGCCGCCGTTCACCGGTGAGGCCACCCAGCGCCCGTCCTGCAGGTGGGTTTCCGTCCGGATCACATCGGTGATACGACGGACATAGCCGCCCAGACTGAGCTGCGCACCGTCCTTGCCGTAGGTTTCATAGGACAGGTCCACCCCGGTCGCCAGCTCCGGGCGAAGCGCGGGATTGCCGCGCTCGTCGGGATTGAGCGGACGGTTGTTGGTAGCGGTGTAAGGACGCGGGATCAGGGAAGCCAGCGTGGGCGAGCGGTAGGTGCGGGTCAGCGCGATGCGCAGCTGGTCGTTCGTGGTACCGGGGAGTCTCCAGAGAGACTGCAGCACCGGCGACAGGACCTGCTCGCGCCGATGGATACCGCTGAATCCGCTGCCTTCACTACGTGTATCGATCTGCTCCCACCGCGCCCCGGCATAGACCGACCAGCGCTCGCTGAGGGTGATGTCATCCTGGGCATACAGCGCCAGGCGCCGGATGCGCGCGTCGAAGGCCAGGTCGCTCATCCATTCCGCTTCGTCGCCGACCGGCAGCAGGCGCTGCACCCGTGACTCGTCACGGCGGTCCTCGCTGCCTTCCCAGCCCAGCTGCAGTGCATGACGCCCGCTGCCTGGCAGCGTGTACTTGCCGGTGCTGTTGAGGTCGCGCACGCTCAGCCGCGCATCGGTGTGATCGTCCAGGTTCTGTCGACCGTCCGGCGCCTGGCCCTGTTCGCGGTAGGCATAGCGCTCGCGGTTGCCGCCCAGGCGCAGTCTGGTGGTGAACGTGCCGCCCTGCTCGAACGAACGTGTCCACGTTGCGCTGCCGTTGGCCTGTGCAACGTCGATGCGCGTACGTTGCTGGTATCGCGTCGTGCGCAGCGGGGCGCCGAGCGAGGTCGTCCAGTCGATGTCGGTGACGCGGTCGAAGCGGCTGCCATCGACCACCGCCTGCAATGCAAGGGTGTCGCCGTTCTCCAGCGTGGTTTCCAGGCTGGGGGCCAGCGACAGCACATCGCGCGTTCCGCTGGCACGCAGGGCGGTGTCGCGTAACACCGTCGGCGTCCCCTGCAGGTCCCACGCACGTTCGGTGCCGGTTTCTTCAACGAGGAACGCGCGGCGCGATGCAGTCGCCGTGATCGCGCTGCTGCGATGGCCGGCGCGCCGGTTGCGCTGCCAGCTGACCGACGGCGTGTTCCGTCCCTGGCTGTTGGCCAAGGCCACCGATAGCTGCTCGGTATCCTTGCGTGCCCCAGCGGCCAGCACGATGTTGATCGAACCGGCGATCGCCTCGCCACGCTGGTCGGCGGTCGGCGCACGGATGATCTCCACCCGCTCGACCATCTCCGGGGTCAGTGAATCCAGATCGAAGCCGGTGGGCGCCTTCTGGCCATTGAGCAGGATCTGCGTGTAGCCCGCGCCCAACCCGCGCAGCGACAGCGCGCCGCTACGGCCGGGGGCGCCGGTGCCGACGGTGATGCCAGGCAGACGCTTGAGCGCATCGACCAGGCCGAGGTCGCCGTACTGGCGCAGTGTTTCGCTGCCGACCACGATCCGGGTGGCGGTGTCATCGCGGCGGATGTCGTAGCCCTGCGCTTGCACCTGCACGGTGTCCAGCGCGGTGGTCGGCGGGGCCGCTGGCGCAGGCAGTGACTGCGCAGCGCTCGAGAACGCGGTGCATAGCGGGGCCATGGCCAGGACGATGCGGAACGAAGGAGTCATGGGCAATCCGTGCAGAAGGGCAGGGTCGGCATTTCGCCGGGCAATACGCGCCCCTCCTGTGGCCAGGAAAACGAAATGCAGCGGTGGTCCGGGGGTGTGGCTTAGCGGGTCATGGCAGGTATGCCTGCGGATCGACGCGCTCACCGTTGCGCAGCATTTCCAGATGCAGGTGCGGGCCGGTCACGCGTCCGGTGCTGCCGACCCGTGCGATCTGCTCGCCGGCTTGCACCTGCTGGCCGACCGCCACGTCCACGCCCTGCAGGTGGGCATACAACGTCTGCCAGCCTTGACCATGGTCGATTACCACCACGGTGCCGTACTGGGGACCGTCGGGGTACTCGGACGTTGCCGCCATGACACGGCCGTCTGCGGGCGCGAGAACGGGTGTCCCTGTGCGCGCACCGAAGTCGGTGCCACGGTGCGGGCGTTGGCGTACGCCACCGCTGTCACCGAAGTGGCCGGTAATTCGCGGCGATGCCAGGGGGGATTGGAACTGCACCCCGAGGGGTGCCTCGCGCGGCGGGGGAAGCGGAAGCACCTGCGAAGCGTTCGTCGTCGATGCCAGCGCTGCCGCGCCACCGATGCTGGAGCCATGCAGCGGCCGTGCGGCGCCTGCCTGGACGACCATCCACACGCCGCCGATCAGCAGTGCGCTGCCCAGCAATGCCGCCTGCCGTGAGCGTGACAGCGGGCGCGCGGCATCACCGTGCAGCATGTGACGGATGCGGAGTTCATGTCCGGCCAGGTCGCGGTGGGTCAGTGCAGTGGATGGCGTGTGGGTCGCTGCGGAGAGCCGAAGCGTGCGCACATACGCTGTGGCAAATTCGCGCCCGCCTTGTGCGTCACCGGCCAACGCATGTGCGTCACAGCGCAGCTCGGTCGCCAACTGCACGCGTGCGCTGATCCGAAGCAGGAACGGGTTGAACCACAGCAGCGCATTGAACACCGCCATCAATCCGGCGCGCTGCGGATCGCGGCGCGCAAGATGGGCTGCTTCATGGCCGAGGATCAGGCACAGCGCACGATCGTCCAGCTGATCCAATGCCGTGGCAGGCAGCACAACCAACGGTAGTGGCCAGCGCACGGCGAACGGGCTCACCGGCAGCGCGCTGACCCGGCACGCGACGCCCGCCGCCCGCAGACGCCGTGCTGAAGCACGGCTGCGCGGGCCTGGCCATGCCGCCGTTGCGATGGGGGTGGTCGCCCGGCACAGCCGACCGGTACGCCGCGTACCGACCAGCACGCGCAGCAGCGCAGCACCGGCACCGATGGCATAGAGCGCACCCAGCCACGTGGCGGCGGACGGAGGTGCCCACGCGGAGGCGAGGTGTGCAGCGCTTGCCGCACCCGCATCCCCCAGGTCCAGCGGCACCGGCAGCGGCATGATCAAGGCCGATGGCAACGCGACCAGCGGCCCGGGCACCCACAGCGCCAACGCCGCGGACAGCAGCACCGGCATCACCGCCAACAGCCACAACCCCAACCAGTACCCATACGCGGCGTGGGAGAGGCCCAGCCACCGATGCAGGCGCTGACCGGCGGCCCAGGCCAACCCGCCACCAGCAAGGGCGCCAGCGGCGTGCACCACCCAGAACCCCAGCGTCGGCACGCTCATGCCGGGTCGTCCCCGGCGGGCGCGCGCAGCAGCGCATCCAACTGCTGCAGCTCCTGCTCGCTGAGCAGCCGGCTGTCAGCAAACGCCTGTGCGGGCAGCGCGCCATCGATCTCCAGCACGCGGCGGGCGAAGTCGGTGCTCAGCGCGGCCAGCGTGGCGACTTTGCCCACCTTCGCGCGGTACATGTTCAACCCATGCTCGACGGTTTCCGCCACCAGGCCTTTGTCGACCATGCGCTCGAGCGTCTTGCGGGTGGAGGAGTAGGACCAGTCGAGCGCGCCTGCGGCCCCGTTATGGACTTCTCTCGCGCTGCACGCCCCTTGGCGCCACAACGCTTTGAGCAGCTCCAGTTCGGCATTGGAGGGGGTAGGTGGCACGGACATGGCAATCCCGGCGTGGCGAGGTGTCGCAAGTGTGCGACAAGTGTCGCATTGCGCGCAAGAGGGCCGTCGTCGATACTGCGGCTTCGATGCAGCTGTGACGCACGGATAACGTCCCACATGTCTTTTGATGCGACACCTCCTGCTGCCGAGCGCCAGGAGGTCACCTGCCTGTTGCGCCGCTGGAGCGAGCAGCAGGACATTGCCGCCCGCGATCAGCTGCTTGCGTTGCTCTACACGCAGTTGCGTGGCATGGCCGTGGCCCGGCTGGGCAATCCCCGGGATGGGGTGCTGCAACCGACGGTGCTCGTGCACGAGGCCTTGATGCGGATGATCGACGGTGAGGTCGGCTACCGCGACCGCGTGCACTTCCTGTCGTTGGCGGCGCTGAAGATGCGCAGCGTGCTGGTCGATCATGCCCGTGCGATGGCGGCCTCCAAGCGCGGCGGCGGTGTGGTCAACCTGACCCTGTCCTCTGCCGACCTGGAAGCCAGCCCCGACCACGATGCCTTCGAGGTGCTGGCCTTGAACCGCGCGTTGGAGGAACTGGCCGCGTTGGATCCGCGCGCGGCGCGAACGGTGGAATGGATGTACTTCGGCGGCATGGGCCGCGAAGAGATCGCACTGGCGCTGGACGTATCGGTGCCCACGGTCGATCGTGATCTGCGCTTTGCCAAGGCGTGGTTGAACCGCCACCTGGCCGGGCCCGCGACCCACGCATGACCGACGCGGCCCGCTGGCAGACGGTGCGCGGGCTGTTCGATGCGGTCTGTGATCTGCCCGAGGTGCGCTGGCGCCCGGCGCTGCACGCGCTGTGCGATGACCCGGCTGCGATCGACGAGACGTTGCAACTGCTGCACGCGCAGACTGCGGAGCTGGGGCGGGTGGAACAGGCGCTCGCGGCAGTCATGGCCGATATGGACGACCCGTCCGCCCTGGTCGGGCAGCGGCTCGGGCCGTGGCGGCTGAGCCGGTTGCTGGCGGTCGGCGGCATGGGGGTGGTGTTCCTGGCCGAGCGTGCCGACGCGCTGTACCGGCGTGAGGTCGCCATCAAGCTGATGCGCCGCACGTACGATCCGGTGCTGGCCACGCGGCTGGCCAGTGAAAGCCAGATTCTGGCCGACCTGCAGCACCCGCACATCGCCCGGCTGTACGACGTTGGTGTGGCCGAGGGCGGCCAGCCGTATCTGGTGATGGAGTACGTGCAGGGCGAGCCGCTGGACGTGGCCAGCGAGACCCTCCGTTTGCCTCTGCCCGCACGCCTGCGGTTGTTCTCGCAGATATGCCGCGCGGTGCAGGCCGCGCATTCGCAATCGGTGGTGCACTGCGACCTCAAGCCGGCCAACGTGCTGGTGCGGCCCGATGGGCAACCGGTGCTGCTGGATTTCGGCATCGCCCATCTGCTCGGTGACACCGGTGATGCCGCGGAGTACCTCACCCCGGCCTATGCCAGTCCGGAACGGCTGGCTGGGCGACCGGCCAGCATCGCCGGCGATGTCTACAGCCTGGGCGTGATGCTGGAGGCATTGCTGATCGATACCGCCCCGGGCCATGGTCGCGTGGTTCAAGCCGACCTGCGCGCGATCGCGGCCAAGGCCCGCGCCGCCGACCCGGCCGAGCGCTATGCCTCTGCCGAGGCACTGGCCGAAGACCTGGAGCGGTATCTGGCGCATCGCCCGGTGCGCGCGCGTCGTCCCAGCCGGTGGCATCGCGCACGTCTGCTGCTGCGGCGGCAGTGGCGTGTCGGCCTGGTCGGTGCGCTGGTGGCGGCGATGGTGGTGGTGTTCGTGCTGCGCCTGAGCGAGGCCCGCCGTCAGGCCGAGCAGAACGCGGTGGCCGCCGCGGGGATTGCCGATGTCCTGGTGGCCGCCTTCGATGCGGCCGATCCCGGCCTGCGCAACGGCACCCCGATGACCGCCCGTGAGGTGCTCGATCTGGGCGCACGCCGCATCGAGCATGACCGTACCGTGTCGCCCGCGCTGCGCGCGCGCATGCAGGCCGCGCTGGGGCGTGCCTACCAGAACCTGGGTCAGCCACAGGATGCCGAGACCCTGCTGCGCGACAGTGTGGCCGGGCTGGTGCGCACGGGTGCGGCGGCGCACGAGATCGCCGACGCCTGGGCCAGCGTGTCGGCCCAGCAGCTCAGCGCAGGCCGTGACAAGGACGCGCTGATCAGTGCCGAGCGCGCCTTGGCGTTGCTTGATAAGGACGACGTGCCGACGGTCAGGATGAAGGCGCTCAACGCACAGGGCCTGGCCTATGCGCAGCTGGAAGAACACGCGCCTGCCGAGCAGTCGTTCCGCGCCGCACTGGCCCTGAGCCGAGGCAACAGTGGCGCCCCGCTGCAGCGGGGCGGCATGGCCGCGATGGCCAACCTCGGCGATCTCTACCGAAGCCAGGGAGAACTCGACAAGGCCGAGGCGATCCTGCGCGAGGCACTGGCCGACGCGTCGCGCGAACACGGCGTGCAGGGTGCGGAATACCAGCGTGTACTGCGCGCCTTGTCTTCCACGCTGCTCAACCAGGGCCGCATCGACGAAGCCTTGGCGCTGGCCGAGCGGGGCTTCGCGCTGACCCGGCAGATGTTCGGCGCAAGCAGCAGCTACACCGCATCGGCCGAGGCCGGGCTGGCGGGCCAGTACCTCGATCTGGGCCGCTATCAGGCCGCCGATGAGCACTTCCGCAACAGCCTGCAGACCAGTGCTGCCGTCGATGGCGTGGACAGCCGCGCCTATACGGTCAAGCAGTATGCCCACGGCCTCATGGAGGAAGCGCGTGGCGACTACGCCCAGGCCGAGCAGAACTACCGCGCTGCGCTGACCCGCTATCGACGTCTGCTCGGCCCCGAACACGCCGATACCCTTGACGTGGAGATGGTGTTGGCCCGGCTGCTGCTGCGCACCCACCGGACGGCCGAGGCGCAGGCGCCGCTGCAGCAGGTCGCGGCCCTGTGGCGGCGTGATCTGCCGGCCGATTCACCACAGTTGCTGGTGTTGCGGCTGGTCGAGATCGAATGGCTCACCCGGGCAGGGCAGCATGCCGAGGCCGGCCGGGCGCTGGCGGCGTTCGGCCAGGCCCATCCCAGCCTGCCGCCTTGGCTGGCACTGCGCATGCAGATGCAGCAGGCCCTGCTCGCCCAGCGCCGTGCTGACCCTGCGGCGGTGCCGCTGTCAGCCCAGCTGGTGGAGACGTTCACGGGGTTCTATGGCGCTGATTCCACCGCCACCGCCAAGTGGCGGGTGCCGCTGGCCGAGGCACTGCTCGACAACGGTGACGCCGCCGGGGCCCGCGCGCAGATTGCCCGGGCCCGTCCGCACCTGCGGGAACTGGCCCCTTCCTCGGAGTTTCTGAGCCGTATCGATGCACTGGAGGTGCGCCTGGACCCTCCCGGGCAGGGCCGCACCGGAGGGCGATAGTTTTGTGATGGTTTTCACGGTTTATCGATCAGGAGGCCGATTCCGGGCCTCATTGATCGAAGGGACGCCATGTCACACCCTCTCCATCCCGATCCCCGCCCCCTTGGCGAGCCAGATGACCCTGCCGCTGCCGAGGAACAGGCGACCGGGCACGCGCGCGGACCGCTGCGTGCCTTCCTCAAAGCCTACCGCAAGGCGCGCGACTGGCACTGCTCGCGGGGGCGCGCGTTGATCGTCGCGCTGCGCTTCGCCCTGACTGGTGACAGCGGCCGCTTCCGCAGCCACGGCGGCTGGATGGTCTCGCGCATCTACACGCCGCGCTGATCCGCGCCGCGCTGATCGGTCTGCACAGGTCGGTCAGTCGCTCTCGCCGATCCGGCCTTCGGCCAGCGGCACCCGCGAGCCGTCGAGGAGGCCGCGGCTGAGCGCGCCGTTTTCGATGAACAGCAGCTCGCCGTTCTCACCGTTTTTGATGCTGCTGTCGATGGCGATGATGCGATTGCCATGGAAGCTGCTGACATGCGGCATCGAGGTGTGGCCGACCACGATGCGGGTGAGGTCCAGCTGCTTGAGCAGCGCCTCGACCTGCGCGGTGTCCATGCGGCCATCGAAGTAGCCGCGGTACCAGATCGGGCTGGTCTTGCCGTCGAACAGCCGGGCCGTGTCCGGTGCAGCCTTGACCTGGTCCTTGGGCAGCCCGACCGCCGCCTGGTAGCCGGCGTTGGTGGCGTCCATGTCGCGCACCAGGTCCAGGTTCTCCGGTGCGATCCCGCCGTGCAGGAACAGGGTATCGCCGATGCGCAGCAACGCCGGCCGGGTCCGCAGCCACTGGCCGATCGTTGAATCCGGGCCGTACAGCGCGGGATAGGAGCGGCCAAGCAACTGCGCGCTTTTGAGGTACTTCGGGTTGACGTAGCGCAGGTCGTTGTAGAGCACCATCGTCTCGTGGTTGCCGAGCACGAAGTGCACCGCACCGCCGGCCGCCGCGGCCTGCTGCTGCAGGCTGTACAGCAGCCAGAACGCCTCGGTGACCTGCGGCCCGCGGTCGAACACATCGCCGGCGATCACCAGCGTGGCGTCGCCCAGCGACCAGCGGTCCTTGTTGTCGATCACATGATGGGCGCGCAGCAGCTTCACCAGCAGGCCGTACTGCCCGTGGATATCCGACAGCGCCACGATCCGCGGCGTGGTCGGGAACCGGGCGCTCTCCGCCGTGCGGGGTGGCAGCACGGTCAGCGGGTGCGGATAGCCGCATTCGGGGGCGACCACGGTGGCCTCGCCGCGTGCCGGCAGCTCGCGACGGATCACGTGGTCCTTGCACACCCAGGCCGCTTCCAGCCCCTTGGTGGTACGGAACACGTACGGCCCATCCGCATCCACATGCTCGGCCGGCGCAGCCACCTCGCGCGCAATGGCCAACAACGGCGTCATCAGCAGCGCCGACTGGAGCAGCAGGGCAGGGAGAATCAGCTTGCGGCGGATCGACATCGGGGTATTCCTGTGACGGACGGCAATGCCGCGATGCTACGCCGCACGGGCCGCTGCGGACATGCACCATTGGTCAGTCATGCAGGCCGCAACAGGCGGATGGCGTGCTGCCATCCGCCGAGCGGATCGCCTCATCCGCGCTGCAGAGCTTGGCGGCCCGGGGCGTCCGGATATTCATCGCTGGCTACCACCACCCGATCGCGGCCCCGCTTCTTGGCCTGGTACATCGCGGCATCCGCGCGCGCCATCAGGCGCTCGTAATCGGGATGCCCGTCGTGTGCGGCCACACCGATGCTGGTGGTCAGCGCCAAGCGTTGGCCATTGGCCAGTTGCACCGGGCTCTGTGCGATGTGCTTGCGCAGGTTCTCGGCGATCACCTCCGCCTGGGCGGCGGTGATCGCAACCAACACCACCACAAATTCCTCTCCACCGTAGCGGAACAGATAGTCACTGCCACGGGTGAGCTGGCCGAGCAGGGCGGCGACGTGCTGCAGGGCGCGGTCGCCGCCGTCGTGACCGTGCGCATCGTTGATCGCTTTGAAGTGGTCCAGATCCAGCAGCAGTAGTGAGAAGGGGCTCTGCGTGGACGTGGCCAGTTCGATCTCCCGGCGCAGCACGGTGGGAAGGAAGCGGCGGTTGAGCAGGTTGGTCAGCGCATCGCTGCCGGCATCAAGTTCACCGATCCGTTCGAACAGCATGCCCATCAAGGTGCGGATCTGCGCCAGACGCTCGCGGATGCCCTGCAGTGCGCTGAAGCGTGCCGCGAAATCGGCATGCGCCAAGGCCTCCTGCAGGTGTTTGTCCACGGCCGACACCAGTGCGCCCACCTGGCCGGTCTCGCTGCTTTCGCCGAAACTGGGGATGCCCTTGTGGGTGAACCACAGGCCGAACTCGGACTGCGCCAGGCCGGTGAGCTCGGCGTCGGCATTCTGGCTGGCCATCGCGTAGAGCAGCGCGTTTTCCCAATCCAGCAGCAGTGCCCGCTGCCGTTCGCGCTCGGTGCTGACGTTCTGCACCAGCGAGAACAGCCGATACGCCGCATCGGTGCGTGAAGAGCGCTCGCGTGCGTGGGTGTAAGCGAGCGTCATGCCTTCCAGCGCGATATCCATCGAGGCACTGAGGCAGTGGATCGCTGCGAACGCGGTTGCGCTGTCGTCGGCCTGCGCAATGATGCGGTCGAACAGGCGGTGCTTGAGCACGCGCGCACCGCGGGCCACCAGATCCACCGGGATCCCCACGCGGGCATGCACGTCGCCGATCACACGCTGCGCGGCCACCAAGGCGTTGATGCTGTCCGGCGTGGCGGTGAGGATCTGCTGCAGCCAGCGCTGCATCGCCGGCTTCAGGCGCACCTGCACCTGGTCGTGGGAAAGAAAGCGGCTCGCGCGCGGGTCTTCAAGCAACACGTCATAGAAGTGGTGGGCCAGCGCGAGAGGGCTGCCCACCGAGAGGCCGGACAGCAGTGCCGCAGCGGGTGCGGGTGTCTGTGCCAGGGTCTGGCCCCAGGCCGCTGCCAATGGCTGGCTGGCCTCATCAAGATTTGGAACGTCATGCACGATTGTCTTCCCGCCACACAGGCCGTCGAGAGGTAGCGGCCGTGCGCTGTTGTTATTGAATTGCAAACTGAACGCTGCGCCAAGTGTAATAGTCTCCGCGTGAGGCGCTGCTTACCCTGCCGGCATTGTCCAGGAGAGCTTTCATGGGTCACGACCACGACCATCTGCCCAGCGAGATCCGCCACGAGAAACCGCTGTGGTGGGCGCTGGGCCTGACCACGACCTTCCTGCTGGTGGAGGTCATCGGTGCGTTCTGGACCAACAGCCTGGCGCTGTTGTCCGACGCCGCGCACATGGCCACCGACACGCTCGCGCTGATGATCGCGCTGGTCGCGGTCCGGCTCAGCCGGCGCCCGCCCGATGCCAAGCGCACGTACGGCTACGCGCGGCTTGAAGCGCTCGGCGCGATGATCAATGGCGGCATGCTGTTCGTGGTGGCCGGCTACATCCTGTGGGAAGCGGTGCAGCGTTTCCGCGCACCACAGGAGATCGCCCCCACCGGCATGCTGGCGATCGCGGTGTTCGGACTGGTCATCAACCTGATCTCGATGCGCCTGCTGCGCGCCGGCAGCGGTGAGAGCCTCAACGTCAAAGGTGCGTATCTGGAAGTCTGGGCGGACATGCTCGGCTCGGTCGCGGTGATCATGGGCGCGCTGCTGATCCGCTGGACAGGCTGGAAGCCGATCGATCCGATCCTGGCCGTGCTGATCGGCCTGTGGGTGCTGCCGCGCACGTGGGTATTGATGCGCGAGGCGATCAACGTGCTGCTAGAGGGCGTGCCCAAAGGCATGGATGTCGCCGCGGTGCGAGGCACCCTGTGCGCACACGATGGCGTGGTGGATGTGCATGATCTGCACGTGTGGGCGCTGGCCTCCAGTACGCCGGCACTGACCGCGCACGTGGTGATGGGCACCGGCGTGGATGCCGATCGCCTGCGTCGCGAGCTGGGCACCCGGTTGCACGAGCAGTACGGCATCGACCACGTGACCCTGCAGATCGAGACGGATCACTGCGGCGATCCCTGCAGCGTGGGCAGCCCGCGCGAGCGGCATGCCGATGACCATGCCGGGCACGACCACGCCGCCCATGATCATGCCGGCCATGCGCATGGCCGCCACGCGCACGGCAGCAACGACAGCCGCCGCGCTGCACCGGACGCGCAGGGCCATCACGGGCATCCGCATCCCTGAGGCCCACCCGCGGCCCCACGGCGGACGGGCAGGGCAGGGTTGCCGCTACAATGCGGGTCTGCCTTGCCATCTGTCGGAGATACTGCAGTGACCCGGAAACTCGTACTGTTGCGCCACGGCCAGAGCCAGTGGAACCTGGACAACCGCTTCACCGGCTGGGTGGACGTGGAACTGACCGAACAAGGCCGCCGCGAGGCCGCCGCCGCCGGCCGCCTGATGCGTGAAGAAGGCCTGCAGTTCGATGTCGCGCATACCTCGGTGCTCAAGCGCGCCATCCACACTCTGCAGGGTGCCCTGGCCGAGCTGGACCAGGACTGGCTGCCGGTCAGCAAAAGCTGGCGCTTGAACGAGCGCCACTACGGCGGCCTGCAGGGCCTGGACAAGGCCGAGACCGCCGCCAAGCACGGCGAGGACCAGGTCAAGATCTGGCGCCGCTCCTACGATATCCCGCCGCCGGCGATGGACATCGAGGACCCGGGCCACCCGATCCACGACCGCCGCTATGCCGGCCTGGACCGCAACGCGCTGCCGGGCACCGAATCGCTGGCCACCACGCTGGACCGCGTGCTGCCGTACTGGTTCGATTCCATCGCCCCGCAGCTCAAGGACGGCAAGACCGTGCTGGTCACCGCCCACGGCAATTCGCTGCGCGCGCTGTACAAGTACCTCAACAACGTTTCGCAGGAGGCCATCCTGGAGCTCAACATCCCGACCGGCATCCCGCTCCTGTTCGAACTCAACGACGACCTGACGGTGCAGTCGTTCCGCTACCTGGGCGACCCGGAAGCGGCGCGCAAGGCGGCTGAGGCTGTGGCGAATCAGGGCAAGGCGAAATAACAACGAAAGGCCGGCGCAAGCCGGCCTTTTCTTTACCCCCGCGGGTAGGGCCACCCCATGGGTGGCTGCACGCGACGCCGGCTTCCTGCAGCCACCCATGGGGTGGCTCTACCGCTGCGCGATGGTGTGACCTTTGGCCGGTCCCCCGCCGCCGCTCCCGCGCTACGCTGACCGATTGCCCGTGATCCGGGTGATGCATCCATCTGTAGCCGGAGAGTCGAATGAAGTTTTCCAAGCTGGTCCCGCTGGGCCTGACCGCCGCCATCGCCGTGTCGCTGGCCTCCTGCGGCAAGACCGATACCGCGCCTGCCGCCACCGCCGATGCCAAGCCGGCGTTTGATCAGTCGCAGATCAAGACCGCGCTGATCTCGCTCAACAATGCCGATCTGGACACCGCCATCGCCGCCTGTACCGACCTCAACGGGTTCGTGAACAGCAAGTGGCTCAAGGCCAACCCGGTCCCGAACGACCAGACCACCTGGGGCAGCTTCGAAATCCTGCGCGAGCGCTCGCTGGAAGTGCAGCATGCGTTGGTCCAGCAGGCCGCCGCCAGCCAGGCCAAGGCCGGCACGGTGGAAGCCAAGATCGGCGACATCTGGAAGACCGGTTCGGACGAGGCAAAGATCGAAGCCGCCGGCATCACCCCGCTGCAGCCGCAGCTGGACAAGATCGCCGCGCTGACCGACACCGCCGCCATCACCCAGTACCTGCGCGACAGCCAGGCGGTGGGCCAGGGCGTGCTGTTCTCGCTGTTCGCCAATGCCGATTACAAGGATTCGGCCAATGTCATCGCCTATGTCGGACAGGGCGGCCTCGGTCTACCCGAGAAGGGCTATTACTTCGACGATTCGCAGGCCAAGATCCGCGATGCGTACGTGGCCTACATCGCCCAGGTGCTGACCCTGTCCGGCGTCGATGCCGAGCAGGCCAAGACCCAGGCCAAGGCCGTGATGGAGTTCGAAACGCGTCTGGCCAAGGCCTCGATGTCGCGCATCGAAATGCGTGACCCGGCCAAGCGTTACAACCCGGTCAGCGCTGCAGATGCGGACAAGCTGACCCCGAACTTCAGCTGGACCGCCCTGTTCGAAACCCTGAAGGTGCCGGCCGCGCAGAAGTTCTCGATGGCCCAGCCGGGCTTCTTCGGCGAAGTGGACAAGATGCTGGCCGACGTGCCGGCCGCTACCTGGCAGGCCTATCTGCGCTTCCACACCATCGATGACGCCTCGCCGTACCTGAGCAGCGCCTTCGAAAAGGCCAATTTCGATTTCTACAGCACCACCCTGCGTGGCCAGAAGGAAATGCAGCCGCGCTGGAAGCGCGTGCTGGAGTCGGTCAACGGCGCCATCGGCGAAGGCCTGGGCCAGATGTATGTCGACGCCGTGTTCCCGGCCGACTCCAAGGTGCAGATGCAGCATCTGGTGGAGAACCTCTCGGTGGCGCTGAAGGCGCGCCTGGAGAAGCTGGAGTGGATGAGCGAAGACACCCGCAAGAAGGCACTGGAAAAGTGGGCCAGCTTCACCCCGAAGATCGGCTACCCGGACAAGTGGCGCGACTGGTCGGGCCTGGAAACCAACGGCGACAGCTACCTGGGCAACATGCAGGCCGCGCGCACGTTCAACTACCGCTTCATGCTCAACAAGATCGGCAAGCCGGTCGACAAGACCGAGTGGGGCATGACCCCGCAGACCGTCAACGCCTACTACAACGCCACCAAGAACGAGATCGTGTTCCCGGCGGCGATCCTGCAGGCGCCGTTCTTCGACGCCAAGGCCGATCCGGCGCTGAACTACGGCGGCATCGGTGCGGTCATCGGCCACGAAATGATGCACGGCTACGACGATTCGGGCAGCCAGTTCGCGGCCAACGGCAACTTCGACAACTGGTGGACCGACAGTGATCGTGCCGCCTTCACCCAGCGTACCGACCAGCTGGTTGCGCAGTTCGACGGCTATGAGTCGCTGCCGGGCGTGAACGTGAAGGGCAAGCTGACCCTAGGCGAGAACATCGGCGATCTGGGCGGTCTGACCGTGGCGTACGATGCGCTGCAGATGGCGTTGAAGGAAGATCCCAAGGCCAATGTCGAGGTGGACGGCTATTCGCAGGATCAGCGCTTCTTCATGAACTGGGCCACCGTGTGGCGCCGCAACTTCAATGAAGGCGAGCTGCGCGTGCGTCTGAACACCGATCCGCACGCCCCGGCCAACTTCCGTGCCAACGGCGCGCCGTCGAACATGCCGGCGTACGCGCAGGCGTTCGAGTGCAAGGCGGGCGATGCGATGGTGCGGGCCGACGACAAGCGCGTTGTGATCTGGTGATCGCGCGCGGTTGAGTGAGGCATGAAAAACCCGGCGAACGCCGGGTTTTTCTTTTCCAGCACGCTCGCGGCAAACCCGAGCGGAGACTACGTAGTGGAGGCCATCATCCGGGTGAACAGGCCGAACACCTCCGGATCCACCAGGCCACCCTGCTGCTCGGCAAGGATGCCCATCGCTTTGGCATGCGGCATCGGGCCGCGGTAGGGGCGGGTGGTGGTCATGGCATCGTAGCCATCGACAATGGTGAGCACCCGTGCGCCCAGTGGAATGTCGCTGCCTTTCAGGCCATCCGGATAACCACTGCCATCGAACGCCTCGTGATGGCTGCGGATCAGCCGGGCCACCTCGGCCGCGTCGCTGCGCCCGGTGGTGGCGAAGATGCGCTCACCGCGCTCGGGGTGGGTACGCATGATCGCGCGCTGCGCGTCATCCAGGCGCGCGGGATACAACAGCACGTTGTCCGGAATGCCGATCTTGCCGATGTCATGGAAGCGGGCGGCCAGCGCCAGATGCGCGCGCTGCGTGTCGTCCAGATCGCACAGGCGCCCCAGCTGATCGCCGAGCAGGCCGACCCGGTCGCAGTGGAAACGGGTGTACTGGTCGCGCATCTGCAGGGACATCGACAGCGCATCGATGGAGCAGACCTGCGAAGGGGCGTCGTCGAACATGGGGGCGGTCACGTGGGGTCGGATGGCCGGCCGTCAGTGCCGGGGTCGGGCAGGCCGCCACGTGGCGCCTGCCCATCGAACGATAGCGCCTGGCGGCTTGCGCCAGGCGTGAAATCAGCGCGGGGACAGGGTCAGCAACAGGGCCTTGGCGGCGCTGAAGCGGTCTTCCGGCAGCGGCAACGGGTGCTTGATGCGCAGCTTGTCCGGCCCATCCATCGTATACAGCTTGGGCTGCTTCTGGATCAGCTGGATGACCGCCATCGGGTCGATCTCCGGCTTGGCGTTGAACACGATGCGCCCGCCGTTCTCGCCCAGCTCCAGCTTGCGCACGCCCAGCACATTGGCCTGCAGCTTCAGCTCGGCGATCGCGAACAGGTGCTTGGCCGCATCCGGCAGCAGGCCGAAGCGGTCGATCATCTCCACCTGCAGTTCGCGCAGCTCACCGGTGTCGCGCGCGCTGCTGATGCGCTTGTACAGGGTCAGGCGGGTGTGCACGTCGGGCAGGTACGCATCGGGAATCAGCGCTGGAACATGCAGCTCGACCTCCGCACCGCGTGCTTCTTCGCCGGCATCCAGATCGGGCAGCTTGCCCAGGCGGATGCTGCGCACCGCACGTTCCAGCAACTCGGTGTACAGGCTGAAGCCGACCTCAGCCATCTGACCGCTTTGATCCTCGCCGAGCAGCTCGCCGGCACCGCGGATTTCCAGGTCGTGGGTGGCCAGGGTGAAGCCCGCGCCGAGCTCGTCCATCGAGGCGATCGCCTCCAGACGCTTCTCGGCATCGGGCGTCATCGCGCGTTTGTCCGGTACCACCAGATAGGCGTACGCACGGTGGTGCGAACGACCCACGCGGCCGCGCAGCTGGTGCAGCTGGGCCAGACCGAAGCGGTCGGCGCGGTTGATGATGATGGTATTGGCGTTGGGGATGTCGATGCCCGATTCGATGATCGTGGTCGACAGCAGCACGTTGAAGCGCTGCTTCTGGAAATCCAGCATCACCCGCTCCAGCTCGCGCTCGGGCATCTGCCCATGCGCGATGCCGATGCGGGCTTCGGGCACGAGCTCGGCCAGCTCGCGCTGCATGCGGCCGATGCTCTCCACGTCGTTGTGCAGGAAGTACAGCTGGCCACCACGGGCCAGTTCGCGCTGGAAGGCTTCGCGCAGCAGCGCGTTGTCCCAGGCGGTGATGAACGTTTTGACCGCCAGCCGGTTCGGCGGCGGCGTGGCGATGATCGACAGATCACGCAGCCCGGCCATGGCCATGTTGAGCGTGCGGGGAATCGGCGTGGCGGTCAGCGTGAGCAGATGCACGTTGGCGCGCATCGCTTTGAGCGCTTCCTTCTGGCGCACACCGAAGCGTTGCTCCTCATCGACCACGACCAGGCCGAGGTCCTTGAACTTCACGTCTGGCTGCAGCAGGCGATGGGTACCGATGATCACGTCGATCGTGCCGGCGGCGACCTTCTCCAGTTCGGCCTTGATCTCCTTGGTGGATTTGAAGCGCGACAGCACCTCCACCTTGAGCGGCCAATCGGCGAAGCGATCGCGGAAGTTGCGGTAGTGCTGTTCGGCCAGCAGGGTGGTCGGCACCAGCACAGCGACCTGCTTGCCGGCGCTGGCAGCGGCGAACGCGGCGCGCACGGCGACCTCGGTCTTGCCGAAGCCGACGTCGCCGCAGACCACACGGTCCATCGGCTGGCTGCTGGCCAGATCGCGCAGGGTCGCGTCGATCGCGGCCAGCTGATCAGGGGTTTCCTCGAACGGGAACCCAGCCGCGAACGGCTCGTACATCGCGCGGTCCACGTGCAGCGCAAGGCCGGCACGGGCACGGCGACGCGCCTGGATTTCCAGCAGCTCGGCGGCGACATCGCGGACCTTCTCGGCTGCCTTGCGCTTGGCCTTGGTCCACTGCTCGCCACCGAGCGAATGCAGCGGCGCGGTTTCCGGCGAGGCGCCCGAGTAACGGCTGATCAGGTGCAGCTGGGCGACCGGCACATACAGGCGGTCGCCCTTGGCGTATTCGATTTCCAGGAACTCTCCCGGCATGCCGCCGGCATCGAGCACGATCAGGCCGCGGTAGCGGCCGACACCGTGGTCTTCGTGCACGATCGGCGAGCCTTCGCTGAGCTCGCCGAGGTCGCGGATGATGGCTTCCGGCTCACGCCCGGCACGGCGGCTGCGGCGTTGCTGGCCGGCACGCTCGGGGAACAGCTGACGCTCGGTCAGCACCGCGATCGGCGGGCTCTCCAGTGCGAAACCATCTTCCAGCGGCGCCACGGTAATACCGAAGCGGACGCTGTCGTCGGCCAGGAAGCCGGGCAGATCGGCGACCACCGGCGGCTTCAGCTCGGCGGCGAGCAGCACTTCGAGCAGGGCTTCACGGCGGCCGGCGGAATCGGCGGCGATCAACACCCGGCCCGGGTAATGACCGATGAAGGATTTCAGGGCCTCGGCGGCCGGGGCATCGCGGGCGGCCACCGGCAACGGCGGCAGGGGCTGGTCGCCCAGCGGCTGTGCATCGCCGATGCGGTCGTGATCCAGTGGCCAGACTTCGACGCGGGCCAGGCCGTTGAGCGTGGCGCGCAGTTGCTCGGGGCTGGCATACAGCTCTTCCGGGGCCAGCAGCGGGCGCTCTACATCGTGGCGGCGCTGCTCGTAGCGGTTCTGCGTCTGCGCCCAGAAGGCGGCCGCAGCATCGAACACGTTCGGCGCCAGCACCGGCAGCACGTTGGGTTGCAGGTAATCGAGCAGAGTCGCGGTCTTGTCGAAGAACAGCGGCAGGTAGTACTCGATGCCAGCCGGTGCGATACCGGCCTTGAGATCCTGGTACAGCGCGCTGCGCCGGGTATCCACGTCGAAGCGTTCGCGCAGTGTGTTGAGCACGCGCGAAACGCTGAGATCATCCAGCGGTACTTCACGGCCGGGCAGCATGTGCACCGCCTCGACCTTGTCCAGCGAGCGCTGCGATTCCGGATCGAAGGCGCGGATCGAATCGATGTCTTCGTCGAGCAGCTCCACCCGCAGCGGCGCCTCGGCGCCCATCGGGTAGACATCGAGCAGACCGCCACGCACCGCGAAATCACCCGGGTCCATCACCTGCGGCACGTTGCGGTAGCCGGCCGACTCCAGGCGGCGCTTTTCCGCATCCAGATCCAGGCGCTGGCCGACGGTGAGGTCGAAGCTGCCGCCGATGACGTACTTGAGCGGGGCCAACTGCTGCAGCAGCGTCTGCACCGGCACCACCACGATGCCGCGCTTCAGCGCAGGCAGGGCGTGCAGTGCGGCCAGACGTTGGGAAATGATGTCCGGGTGCGGGCTGAAAGCGTCGTATGGCAGGGTTTCCCAATCCGGGAAGGCCACGATCGGCACGTCGCCGGCACTGCCCAGCAGGGTGTGCAGATCCGCTTCGATCTGATTCGCGCCATGGTTGTCGCGCGCGACCACCAGCAACGGCCCGTCGTGCGACTGTGCCGCGCGGGCGATGTACCACGCCAGCGCTGTCGCCGAAGCGGGAGCGCGCCACCAGGCGCGGAGCTGTCCAGGACGTGGCAGCGGCGGAACGGGATAGGAGGTGCGTGACATGAACCACCGATTTTAGCAGACCGCAACGTGGCGGCCGCGTCATCCGGCGGCGGCCGGGCAGTGCTCGGCCTCTCCTTCGTCAGCTGTCGAGTTCAAGCACCATGCGCACCAGACCCGGCGTGCCGTTCGGGTGTGGGATCGGCTGGAAGCCCAGCGAGGCGGCCAGCTGCTTCATCGGCTCGTTTTCTTCGGCGACATCGCCGTACAGACGGTCCAGATACTTGCCGCGCGCCCACTTGACCAGCTTGCGCATCAACTGCCTGCCCAGCCCCTGGCCGACCAGGAAGCGGCTGACCAGGATCGCGTACTCGGCTTCTCGGGTGCCGGGGATGATCGAAGCGCGCGCCACCGCACCCACCACGGCTTCACCGGCGGGCAGGGATTCGGCCGCGACCAGGGTGATTTCGCTCTTGGGATTGGGGTGGGTCAGGCGCTGCGTGGTCTCCGGCGACAGCTCGGTCACTGACTGCAGGAAGCGGTCGCGGATCTCTTCCGGCCCGAACAGACTGAACGCGGCATGCAGCGGCGGGCCGTCTTCCGGTCGGATGGGGCGGATCAGCAGCTCGTGGCCACTGGGTGCCTTGAAAATTTCGTGCCAGGGCGGCATGCGGTTACGGGTAGCCATACCGGTGATTCCTTGGTGGTCTCTGGATTCTCGCATCCCGGGGGCAGCGTTCCGTGAACGGATCACTCACGCCGATCCGGCCGGGAGGAGCCGGCCAGGCCGGGGTTCCGGTCTGGCCTGAAGGGGGTCATTCGGCCTGCTTGAGCCACTGCAGGCGGGTCGAGGCGCCGGCCTCGCCCAGGTGCTGCTTGAGCGCCGGCATGGCCGGGGCCAGGACCTGGTCGAACTGCCACGGCGGGTTGAGCAGCAGCATGCCGCTGCCGTTGAGCCGCAGCGGGGAGTCGTCCGGGCGGATCAGCAGCTCGGCGGTCAGCACCGATTTCACCGGCAGGGCACAGGCCTTGCGCAGGAAGTGCAGGATGGTCCGGCGCTGCTTGATCGGGAACCAGATCGCAAAGCTGGCCTGCGGCCAACGGCCCAGAATCTCGGTCACCGAGGCCAGGATGGCCTGGTACTCGGCGTCCTGCCCCTCGTAGGGTGGGTCGATGAGGACCAGCCCACGGCCGATCTTCACGCCGTTGGCTTTGGGCGGCAGCAGCTTCTTGTTCTGGGCATAGCCATCGGCGTGGTACACGGCCACCCGGCTGTCATGGGCGAACAGCGCCTTCAGCGCGGCGGCCTCGGCATCCTGCACCTCGCAGACGGCCATGCGGTCCTGCTCGCGCAGGGTCTGGGCGGTCAGCAGCGGCGAGCCGGGGTAGCTGATCATCGCCCCGACCGGGTTGTCGGCCTGGACCGCCTTGAGATAGCGCTCCACCACCGCGGGCAGCTGCGGCTGGGCCATCAGGCGCATCACGCCGTCTTCGGCCTCCAGCGTCTTGCGGCTTTCCTCGCTGGCCAGCAGGTAGCGGCCAGCGCCGCCGTGGGTGTCCAGCACGAAGAACGGGCTGTCCTTGCGCTTGAAGGTGTCGAGCAGGGCAAGCTGCACGATGTGCTTGAGCACATCGGCATGGTTGCCGGCATGGAAGGCGTGGCGGTAATTCATCGGCGCAGTGTACGGGGCGGCGGGCCCAGCGGCTATGCTGCGCGCATGAGCCACCCCCTGCACAACGTCCTGGTGGTCGAGGACGAAACCGCCATCGCCGACACCGTTCTGTATGCACTGCGCAGCGAAGGCTATGGCGCCGAGCATTGCCTGCTCGGCGGTGAAGCACTGGCCCGCCTGCGCCAGCAGGCCTTCGATGTGGTGGTGCTGGATGTAGGCCTGCCGGACATGAGCGGCTTCGAGGTCTGCCGAACCCTGCGGACCTTCAGTGAGGTGCCGGTGATCTTCCTGACCGCGCGCAATGACGAATTCGACCGCGTACTCGGCCTGGAACTGGGCGCGGATGACTACATGGCCAAGCCGTTCTCGCCGCGCGAGCTGGTGGCGCGGGCACGGGCGCGTCTGCGCCGCTCCGCCGCCCCTGCCGACACCGCGGGCTGGCAGCAGCTCGGGCGTTTCTCGATTGATCGCGAAGGCAGCCGGATCCGCTTCGGTGACCAGCCGTTGGATCTGACCCGCTACGAATACGCGCTGATGGCGGCCCTGCTGCAGCGCCCCGGTGCGATCCTCAGCCGCGCCCAGTTGATGGACCGCGGCTGGGACAGCGCCGCCGACAGCGCCGACCGCACCGTCGATACCCACGTCAAAACCCTGCGCGCCAAGCTGCGTGCCGCCGGTGCCGAGACCGATCCGATCCGCACCCACCGTGGCCTGGGCTACGCACTGGAGGTGTAGGCATGCGGCTGGGCCTGAAACTGTTCCTGGGCTTCTTCCTGATCGTGGGCATCGCCGCGTTCTTCGTGATGCGTATCTTCGTCAACGAAGTGAAGCCGGGCGTGCGCCAGGCGATGGAATCCACCCTGGTCGATGCCGCCAACGTGCTGGCGGAAATGGCGGCTGCCGATCTCAAGGCCGGGCAGATCCGCGAGGGCCGCTTCGTCGCCGATTTGGCGCGCGCCAAACGCCGCGACCCGAAGGCGATGGTGTGGCGCTTTCCCAAGCGAACGCTGGACTACCAGGTCACCATCACCGATGCCAAGGGCATCGTGGTGTACGACTCGACCGGCCGCGATGTCGGCCGCGACAATTCGCGCTGGAACGATGTCTACCGCACCCTGCGCGGCGAGTACGGCGCGCGCTCCAGCCCGGAAACCCCGGGCGACGACACCCATTCGGTGATGCACGTGGCCGCACCGATCTTCGATCCGGCCGACGGCCGCACGCTGATCGGTGTGCTCAGTCTGGCCCAGCCCAACCGCAGCATCGATCCCTTCATCGCGGCCAGCCAGCGCGCCATCATGAAGCGTGGTGCGTGGTTGATCGGCCTTTCAGCGCTGATCGGCCTGTTGATGACCGCGTGGCTGATGCACGGCGTGAACCGTCTCAACCGCTATGCCAAGGCAGTCAGCGCCGGTGAGCCGGTGCCGCCACCGAAGCCGCGCCGCGATGAGATCGGAGATCTGGGCCAGGCGCTGGAAACCATGCGCCGCAAGCTGGAAGGCAAGGCCTACGTCGAGCAGTACGTTCAATCGCTGACGCATGAAATGAAGAGCCCGCTGGCCGCGATCCGCGGCGCGGCAGAACTGCTGCAGGAACCGTTGCCGGATGCCGATCGCGCGCATTTCGCCCGCAGTATCGAAGGTCAGGCGCAGCGCCTCACCGAGACCATCGACAAGCTGCTGGCGCTGGCCGAGGTGGAGCAGTACGGGTGGCTGCAGAAGCATGAGCGGATTGCCTTGACGCCCTTGCTGCAGTCCGCCGCCGACGCGGTGGCGGTGCGTGCGCAGACCGCCGGGGTCACGATCGCGGTGGAGGCACGGGCCGAGAGCGTGCAGGGCGATGGCTATCTGCTGCGCCAGGCCCTGAACAATCTGCTGGAGAATGCCGTGGCCTTCTCACCGGCCGGCAGCGTCATCACGCTCGGTGCCGGTGCGGAAGGCGAGGGCATCGCGCTGACCGTGGCCGATCGCGGCAGTGGCGTGCCGGACTACGCGCTTGACCGCGTGTTCGAGCGCTTCTATTCCCTTGCGCGACCGGGCACCGGCCAGCGCAGCTCCGGCCTGGGCCTGTCGTTCGTGCAGGAAGTGGCCCGCCTGCATGGCGGCCGTGTGAGCCTGCGCAACCGCGATGACGGTGGCGCGCAGGCGGTGTTGTGGCTGCCGTCGCGGCTGCCCTCCGTACCGCCGCGGCGCTGATCGCTGCCGCACTTCACACAGACTTCAAACTCGGCACAAACCCCGCACACCGGCGCGAGGGAAGCTGGCCCCCTCCCAACCGAGGACGGGTCATGAAATCCCTGAAGATGCTGTTGCGGTTCGCCATTGTGGGCGGGCTGATCCTGTTGCTGCTGATTCCGCTGAGCCTGATTAAAGGCGTGATCCGCGAGCGTGAGGCGTACCGCGACGAGGCTTACCAGCGCGTGGCGCAGAGCCGCGCCGGTGCGCAGATCCTGACTGGCCCGATTCGCGTGGTGCCGTGGACCGAGACCCGGGAGGTCGAGGTGGTGGATGCGGCCGGCAACAAAAAGAAGGAAAAGCAGGTCGAGCAGGGCCAGTGGCTGCAGATGCCGGCCACGCTCAAGGTGGACGGCGTGATGCAGCCGGATGAGCGCCGCGTCGGTCTGTTCCGCGTGCCGGTCTACAGCTGGAAGGCCATGATCACTGCCGAATTTGCCGATGACGACTACCCGGTGAAGACGGGGCGTACGTATGGCACGCCGTTCCTGACGGTCGGCATCGCCGACGTGCGTGGTCTGGTCGGCTCGCCCAACCTGCGTGTGGATGGTGATGCCCTGAGCCTGCTGCCCGATGCTGGCGGTGTCAGTGGTATCGGCACTGGCCTGCACGTTGGTCTGCCGGGCCTGGAGGATGCACGGGGTGGGCTGCTCAAGGGCAGCAAGGTCGAGCTGGAGCTGGTGCTGGATGGCACCCGGTCGCTGTCGGTGGTGCCGGTGGGCGATGACAGCCGCATCGCGCTGCGTTCGCCGTGGCCGCATCCGCTGTTCGGCGGCAGCTTCCTGCCCAACGAGCGCAAGGTGGATGCACAGGGCTTCGATGCACAGTGGGCGGTGTCCTCGCTGGCGTCGCGTGCCCAGCATCAACTGCGCAACCGCCCGGACATCGATGCTGAGGCGGTAAGCGTGGAGCTGGTCAATCCGGTCGATGTGTATACCCAGGCCGACCGCGCCAGCAAGTACGGCATCCTCTTCATCCTGCTCACCTTCGTCGGCTTCATCCTGTTCGAGCTGATCAAGCAGCTGCGCATCCACCCGCTGCAGTACCTGATGGTTGGCCTGGCGCTGGCGATCTTCTTCCTGCTGCTGCTCAGCCTCTCCGAGCACATCCCGTTCTGGCAGGCCTACGCGCTGTCGGCACTGGCGTGCATCGGCGTCCAGACCGTGTACCTGTCCGGTGTACTGAAGAGCTGGAAACGCGGCCTGGGCTTCGCGGTGATGCTCAGCGCCCTGTATGGCGCGCTGTATGGGCTGCTGATCTCGGAGAACAACGCGTTGCTGATGGGCTCGCTGCTGCTGTTCGGCGTGCTGGCCGCGGTGATGTGGGTGACCCGCCGGGTGGATTGGTACGAACTCGGCGCAAGCCTGAAGTAAGGAGCGACCATGAGCTGGCGTCGTTGTCTTCATGAACGTGTGCGCCGGGCGTTGCCCGCCCGGCTGGAGGTGGCTTCGCTGCTGGACGGCGAGGCGTCGGGATGGCCTTCACCGTTGAGCGCACTACCGGGTGTGCAGGCCGCCCCGGGGCTGGTCCGCTTCGGCCTGGCGCCGGTGACGTGTGAGGCGATCACCGCGCATGGGCTGCGCTTTCTGGAACAGGCACGGCAGGCGCGCGGGCGCCTGCCCCTGCCGCGATGGTGCGGCGCGTATCGGCCGTGGCGCGAAGGTGCGCATGCGCTGCGCGAGATCGGCATCCGCGGGCTGCCGGTGGACTGGCCGGTGCATGCCCCGGTCTACGCCAGCGCTTCGGAGGATCGCAGCCGCTGGCTGCTGGTACTGCCGTCCCGCGGCCAGCTTTGGTACGGCTGGATGGAATGACCATGACTCTTGGCCCGGGGGCAGGGGGGCATCGCTCGATAGACTCGGGGATTGTTCGTGGTCTGGCCGCAAGGCGGGGGTAATCGTGTTCAAGTGGGGCATGTTGAGCGTGGCATTGGCATTGAGCGGCGTCGCCGATGCACAGACGAAGGAAACGGTGGACCTGGACATGGTCAGCCGCATCCGCCAGGAGGCCTTCCACCGATCGCAGGTAATGGCGACCTTCAGCCATCTGACCGAGCAGATCGGGCCGCGCCTGACCAATTCGCCCGCGATGGGCGAGGCCAACACCTGGACCCGCAGCAAGTTCAACGAGTGGGGCCTGGTCAATGTGCACGACGAGGCATTCGATGCGTTCGGCCGCGGCTGGGAGTTCAGCAACGCCAGCGTGGAACTGCTGAGCCCGCGCGTGGCGCCGCTGTATGCGCTGCCCAAGGCCTGGACCCCGGGCACCAACGGCCCGGTCGAGGGTGAGGTGATCAAGGTCGAGATCAAGAAGCTCGCCGACCTGGATCAGTACAAGGGCAAGCTCGCCGGCAAGATCCTGCTGCTCAACGATGCGCGCGATTACGAACGGGCCACCAAGTCCGATTCGCACCGCCACGATGACGCCGGCCTGGCCGAGCTGCAGGTGTTTGCGGTGCCCAAGGATGTGGCCGATGCCAAGGCCGACCGTGCCAAGAAGGCGAAGGAGTATCTGGAAAAGCAGGAGCTGACCCGCGCCACCAATGCGTTCTTCGCCGAGCAGGGCGTGCTGGCCACGATCAGCATCAGCGGCTGGGACAATGGCATCATCCGTGTGGGTGGCGGTGGCTCGCGCAAGGCCGGCGAACCGGTCGGCGTGCCCGAATTGGCGATGATGGCCGAGCACTACAACCAGCTGGTGCGCGCGGTGGACCAGAAGCAGGCGGTCAAGCTGCGGGTGAATGTCGAGGCCCGCTTCACCGATACCCAGGACCAGCCGGGCTACAACACGCTGGCCGAGATCCGCGGCAGCGGCAAGGCCGATGAGATCGTGATGCTCGGCGCGCACATGGATTCCTGGCACACCGGCACCGGTGCGGCCGACAACGCGGCTGGCGTGGCCGTGATGATGGAAGCCATGCGCATCCTCAAGGCGGTCGGCGCCAAGCCCAGGCGCACCATCCGCGTGGCGCTGTGGAGTGGCGAGGAGCAGGGGCTGATCGGTTCGCAGGACTACGTGTCCAAGCATTTCGCGCGCTACCCCGAGCCCACCGACCCGGCGCAGCTCAAGCTGCCGGCCTCGATGCGTGAACCGACCGGCGCCCTGCAGCGCCAGCGTGATTACGACAGGTTCTCGGCGTACTTCAACATGGACAACGGCTCGGGCCGCTTCCGCGGGATCTACGCGCAGGAGAACCTGGCCGCGGTGCCGATCTTCGAAGCGTGGCTGGCCCCGTTCCATGATGTGGGCGCCACCACCGTCGCGACCCGCAACACCGGCAGCACCGACCACATCGCGTTCGATCGCGTCGGCCTGCCCGGGTTCCAGTTCATCCAGGACCGGCTGGACTACTTCACCAACGTCCACCACAGCAACCTGGACACCTGGGACCACGCCGAGCCGGAAGACCTGAAGCAGGCCGCTGCGATCGTGGCGTCGTTCGTCTACAACGCGGCCATGCGCGACGAAAAGCTGCCGCGCAAGCCGTTGCTGACGCCCTGAGACGCGGCTTACCGGGCCGGCAGCGGCCCGGTGCGGGGCGAGGGATCCAGCGAGAAGGCCAGGCGGTAGCCTGTGGGCCCGCCGTCTGCGGACAGAATGCTGCGCACCATCGCTTCGTTGACCGGCAACTGGCGGCCTGCCGCATCGTGGGGCGCGCCAAACAGCACGGACGGATTCTCCAGCGTGCCGGTGACCTCGCCCAGACAATGGGAAATGCCGCAGTTCAGGCGGCTCAGCCGCGGCGCGTCAGGGCCGGTGCCGAGCCGTTGCTGCAAGGCGTGCTGGTAGCTGCTGCGCACGTCCTGCGCGTCCGCATCGGTGGCATAGGCGCGGTCCAGCGCCGCCATGGCCTGGTCGAAGCGCAGGCCGTCATTGAGCAACTGCCGCAGCGCATCCGACGCCAGGCCATCGGCCAGGCCAAGCGCCCTTTCCGCGTCGCCGGCTGCCGCCGAGGCGTTGACGGCTGGCGTCTGCATGCCAGCGAGCGTGCCCGAAGGGGGCGTGCCGGGTGGCCGCGTGGCCGCGCTGGACCCCACGTCCGCCGGTACCGCTTGCTGGGCGGGTGGGGTCGTGGCCACTGAGGCAGCCACCGCGCCATCGGTGCCCGGTGCAGAACACCCGCCCAGTGCGGTGAGCAGGATCAGGGCGGTGACGGCGCGTGTGGCGGTAGGGTGCAGTGACGGCGGCTCAACGCGGGCAGTTGTCATGGTCGATTGATGAAAAGCGGGCAATCCCGCCATCAGAGCATGTCCACGCCCAGTAGGCAGTAGGGATTATCCGATTTAGGCAGGGTCTGGCCCGGACAGGTAAAATTGCCGGGATTCCGTTTCCCGCCCTGAGCCCTCCATGACCTGCCGCACCCGTTTTGCCCCCAGTCCCACCGGCTACCTGCATATTGGTGGCGCCCGCACGGCGCTGTACTGCTGGCTGGAGGCCCGTCACCGTGGCGGCGAATTCGTGCTGCGCATCGAAGATACGGACCGCGAGCGCAGCACCCAGGGCGCGATTGACGCGATTCTGGAGGCGATGGAGTGGCTGGGCCTGGGCTATGACGAAGGCCCGATCTACCAGACCCAGCGCGTGGCCCGCTATCTGGAAGTGGCCGAGCAGCTGGTCGCCGATGGCAAGGCCTACTACGCCTACGAAACCAGGGAAGAGCTCGACGCGATGCGCGAGGCCGCCATGGCCAAGCAGGAAAAGCCGCGTTACAACGGCGCTGCGCGTGACTTGGGTCTGCCGTACAAGGATGACCCGAACCGGGTGATCCGCTTCAAGAATCCGCTGGAGGGCACGGTGGTGTTCGACGACCTGATCAAGGGTCGTATCGAGATCGCCAACAGCGAACTCGATGACATGGTGATCTTCCGCCCGGATGGTTTCCCCACCTACAACTTCGCAGTGGTGGTGGACGATTGGGACATGCGCATCAGCGAGGTCATTCGCGGCGACGACCACATCAACAACACCCCGCGCCAGATCAATCTATACGAGGGCATCGGTGCGCCGGTGCCGAAGTTCGGCCACATGCCGATGATCCTGGACGAGCAGGGCGCCAAGCTGTCCAAGCGCACTGGTGCTGCCGATGTGATGCAGTACAAGGACGCCGGCTACCTGCCCGACGCGCTGCTGAGCTACCTGGCCCGCCTGGGCTGGTCGCACGGTGACCAGGAGCTGTTCAGCCGCCAGGAGCTGATCGATCTGTTCGATGTAACCAACTGCAATTCCAAGGCCGCGCGCCTGGACATGGCCAAGCTGGGTTGGGTCAACCAGCACTTCCTGAAGACCGAACAGCCGGCCGACATTGCGCCGCACCTGGTCTACCAGCTGAACAAGCTGGGCCTGGATCTGAACGCTGGTCCGGCGCCGGCGGACGTGGTGGTGGCGCTGCGCGACCGGGTGCAGACGCTGAAGGAAATGGCCGAGAAGGCGGTGGTCTGGTATCAGCCGCTGACCGAATACGACGACGCGGCGGTGGCCAAGCACTTCAAGCCGGGCGCGGAACTGGCGCTGGGCAAGGCCCGCGAGCTGTTGGGCGCGGCCGGTGAATGGACGGTGGAGAGCGTTTCGGCGGCACTGCATGACGTGGCCACGGCGCTTGAGATCGGCATGGGCAAGGTGGCGCAGCCGCTGCGCGTGGCCATCACCGGCACCCAGGTCAGCCCGGACATCTCGCAGACGGTCTTCCTGGCCGGGCGTGAAGAGGCCTTGAAACGCATCGAGGTCGCACTCACTAAAGTACCGACGGCCTGACCACAGGAGACCGCGCATGTCCGCAAAGACCGCTTGTACCGCTCCGCACCATCACGTTCACGACGCCTCCGACTTCGTGAAGGTGGTCGAACGCGTGTGCTCGGAACGCGGGCTGCGGCTGACGCCGATCCGCGCGAACGTGCTGCGCCTGATCGCCGAGGCCGGCAAGCCGGTGAAGGCCTACGAGTTGTTGGAGTGGGTGCGCAATGGCAAGGGCGTCGGTGCAGACGCACCGCCGACCGTCTACCGCGCGCTGGATTTCCTGATGGCCAATGGTTTCGTGCACAAGCTGGAGTCGGTGAACGCCTTCGTGGCGTGTCACCATCCGAGCAGTGCGCAGCATTCGGTGCCGTTCCTGATCTGCAACAGCTGCCACAGCGCGGTGGAGCTGGAGGACAAGGAGATTGTCAGCCAGCTGGAGAAGCGGGCGAAGGAGCTGGGGTTCCAGCCGCAGGCGCAGACGCTGGAAGTGCATGGCCTGTGCGCGCGCTGTGCGGGGTAGGTGCCGACCGTTGGTCGGTACGCTGTTGATGTTGAAAAGCCGCGCACCTGCGCGGCTTTTTCGTTTCTGCTGCGAAAGCAGCCACTCTGTTTCCCGACGGTTTCGGACTGGGGTGGGGAAAAGCGTTGGCGTTCTGCGCGCGGGCGCGTTACGGCGTCGCACCGGCCGGCTCGTGCCCTTCCGCAGCTGTATCCACTTTGACGATCACCGACATGCCCGGACGCAGGCGCGGCGCCAGCGGCTGATCAGGGTCGATGGAAATGCGGATCGGCAGGCGCTGGACGACTTTGGTGAAGTTGCCGCTGGCGTTGTCCGGGCGCAGGACACTGAACTCGGAGCCGGTGGCCGGGGCGATCTGTTCGATGTGGCCATGCAGCTTCTGGCCGTCGAAGGCGTCCACGGAGAAGGTGGCGGGTTGGCCGATGCGCATCTTCCAGGTCTGGCCTTCCTTGAAGTTGGCAACCACCCAGAGGGTATCGGGCACCAGGAACAGCAGCTGCGAGCCGGCGGTGACGTACTGGCCGAGGCGGACGGACGCTTCGCTGACCTGACCGTCGCGCGGGGCCTGGATCACCGTATTGGCGAGGTCGATCCTGGCCAGTTCCAGTTGGGCCTGCGCGGTTTCAACACGGGCCTCCAGGCCTTTGCGGGCGACCTGGGTGGAGGTCAGGGTTTCTTCGGCAATGCGGATCTGTGCCTGTGATTGCTGCACGCTGGCTTGGGCCGATTGCGTGGTAGTGCGGAACTTGTCGCGGTCGTTGAGGGCGACCAGTTGCTGATCGGCGAGTTCTTCGTAGCGCTTGAGCTCGGTACGCGAGCGCGAGAGTTCGGCTTGGCCGGCAGACAGGTTGGCTTGGGCGGCCTGGATCTGCGCGCGGTTCTGCGCCTGGGATTGATCGGAGTTGGCCAGCGCGGCCTTGGCGCTGTCCAGGTCGGCTTCGGCCTGGACGACTTTCTCGCGATAGATGCGGTCGTCGATGCGCAGCAGGGGATCGCCTTGTTTGACGTGCTGGAAGTCCTTGACCAGCACCTCGGTGACATAGCCGTTGACCTGCGGTGCGAGCACGGTGATCTGGCCGCGCACGTAGGCGTTGTCGGTGGTGACGCGTGAGGTTTCGAACGGCCACAGCGACCACGCGCGCAGGATCAGGGCGATGCCGATCAGCGCGATCACGATCATGATGATCACGGCTCGCAGGCTCGGCTTGAGGTATTTGGGCACGCCAGACGGTGCAGCGGCCGGTGGCGGTGCAGGGGCGGGCGCGGCATCGGTCGGCGGCGGTGGGTTGACGTTTTCCGGGGCGGCGTCGTCGTGCGGGGGTTGGGTCGACATGGGCATGCTCATCGGGGTGCGACGCCGTCGGGCGTCGGCGCGGAAAGGGGAGGTGTCGGTGCGTGGCGTTTGCGCCATTGCCTGAGCACGGCAGTGCGGACCGCCAGCAGCAGCAACCAGCCAAGGAAGATCAGCGCGACACGGCCACTGAGTGCGAACACGTCGTTGAACGCTCGCACGTTGGCTTCGCGGCGGGTGATCTGTGCCAGCTGCGCGGTGCCCTGGGCGCTGCGCTGGACCGGATCGGTGATCAGCCTGGCGTACAGCTGCTGTTGCTGTTTCAGGCGTTGGGCGACCACGCTGTCGGCCGGATCCAGCTGGCTCACCAGCGCGCCGGAGTACACCTGCTCGCGGTGCAGTTGATAGGTGCCGAGCACGGCCGAGCCGGCCAGGCCGCCTAACGTCTGAGTGATGGAAAGCGTGACCAGGAAGGTGATCATGTGGTCCACGCCCTGCTTCAATGCCTGGGTGATGCCGAGCATGATCAGCGGCCCCATGAACATGCCGGCACCGACCGAGGCCAGAAACTGACTGGCGAAGAAGTCATGGGGGCGATCCAGGCTCGTGCGGCTCTGGTCGAGCAAGGCCGCGCTGCCAAGCAGCAGGATGGCCATCAACAACTGCGGAATCAGCCGCTTCGGCCCGAAGGTCAGCGAGCTGGCCGCGATGCCGGTGATCACACCGGCCAGGATCACCGCGAACAGCGGGCGCATCTGGTCCGGCCCCATCCCGAGCGTACGCATCAAACCGACGACGCCATACGACTGCTCGGTGGTCAGGAAGCGGATCAGGAAGGCGCCGATGATGAAATGGATCACCGGCAGACTGGCCAGCCACCGCGTCTGCAGCAACGGGTTGCGGCGGTAGTGCTCGATGATGAAGGCGGTGGTGGACAGTGCGATGGAGGCGATCAGCGCCCAGCCCAGCCATGGCGTATCCAGCCACCAGCGGGTGTAGCCCTGCGCCAGCACGACCACCAGCAGGCCGACCGCGGGAGCAAGCAGCGCAAAGGTGAGGAAATCGAGCGGTTCGAACGCCTTGATCTGCGCACCGGGCGGGAGCTTGAGCACCACCACGGCAGCGAACGCACACAGCGCCAGACCGGCTTCGAACAGATACAGGTTGTGCCACTGGCCGGTGTCGACAAGACCGGGCGAGACCAGCCAGGCGATCGGCACCGCGAGCTGCGAGATACCTACGCCGATCACCAGCAGGTTGCCGGTGTATTTGCGTGGCAGCGACTGCAGCATGTACAGCGTGCCCAGCGTGGTGCAGGCCGCACCGGCAAAGCCGCTGGCCGCGCGCATCAGCACGGTGGTTTCAAACGTGCCCACGAACAGGTGCAGCACCGCCAGTGCGGCATACAGGCCCAGGCCGATCTCGGCGAACAGGCGGATGCCGTACTGCTGGCGGAACTTGAAGGCGAGCAGATTGGCGGTGACGTTGACCATCGCATAGGCGGCCACCAGCCAGCTGCCCTGCGCCGGGGTGAGCCCGAGCTGGCCCTGCAGGAACGGCAGGTTGGCGCTGACCAGCGCATTGCCCAGGCCGCCGGTGATGCCGACCAGCAGGGCGACCAGCGCATAGGCGAGGCGGCGGTGCGGGGGATGCCACGGCATCGAGGCCGAGCCCGGCAGGGTCGGTTTTTCGTGCTCCTCCCAGTCCGGAACCGGCTTGAGGTACTGCGGCATCATCCCTCCCCGTCGGCAGGCCCCCGCAATCCGCCACGCAGCAATTGCAGGGCGCGCGTGGCCAGCCGGGCGCGTTCGTCACGCGTCTTGCCACGCAGCGCGGCTCCCAGCATGCCCGAGATGAGTGAAATGTCCGTCGTTTCCAGATCCGGCCGACACAGGCCGGCGGCGATCGCGCGGGCGATCGGTTCGCGCAGCAGTTCGAAGATGGTTTCGCGCGCGGCCCGGATCGGGATCTGATCCGGATCGACCGCGCGCCAGTAGTCCGACAGCGCGGGCGACTGGACGATGCGGTTGGCCATGCCTTCGAGGACGTCGAACAGTGCGTCGTCGCGGTCACCCAGGGTCTGCACCTGGCGCGCGATGCGGTTGACGGTACGTTGAAGCAGGGCCTCGACGAGCGCGGTGCGGTCAGGGAAGTTGCGGTACAGCGTGGCGCGGCCCACCTGTGCGCGCTCGACCACCAGGTCCAGCGGGGCGGTAACACCGTGCTGGCCGAAGACCGTATCGGCAGCGTCGAGAATCTGGGCGCGGCGGGCGGCCGCGTCGGCACGTTGGGTAGGCATGCGGCATCATCGGACAGAACTGTCCGGGGCGGAAGGGGAGATGTCGCTTACCGCGCGCCTTGGTTGGCCCGCGCTTGACAATGTGGACGGCAGGTGAGCTCAGCGCGGGGCGGGCACGCCGTGACAGCCGCCCATCCGGGCTTCACGGATCGGCAGGTTGATGAGCGCAGCAAGGACGGCCAGGCCCATGTCGGCGTACCACATCCACAGGTAGTTGCCGGTATGCGCCAAGGCGAGACCGCCGAGCCAGGCACCGAAGAAGCCGCCGAGCTGGTGCGAGAGCAAGGTCAGGCCGAACAGGGTGCCGAGGTAGCGCGGGCCGAACAGTTTGCCGACCAGGCCGGCGGTGGGCGGAACGGTGGCCAGCCAGGTGAAGCCGAGCGCGGCGGAGAAGACGTAGAAGGTGAGCGGGGTGGGCGGCGCAACGAGGTAGACCCCGATCATCACGGCCCGGCTGGCGTACATCCAGAACAGCAGGTACTTCATGCGGTAGCGCTGACCGAGCGCGCCAATGATCAGGCTGCCGGCGACGTTGAACAGGCCGATCAGGGCGATGGAGGACGAGGCGACGGTGGGCGAGAGGCCGCACAGCGCGATTTCGCCGGGCAGATGGGTGACCAGGGACGCGATGTGCAGGCCACAGGTGAAAAAGCCCAGGTGCAGGTACCAGTAGCTGCGGTCGCGCAGGGCGATGCGCAGTTGTGCGCGCAGGCCCCCGTCATCGGTGGCACCGGCAGCAGGCGCATGGTCACCGGCGCGACGCCGCAGCGGCCAGGCCAAGGGTACTGAGAGCAGGGTGATGACGGCCATCGTGATCATGGCGCGGGCCCAGCCGGCGGTGCCGATGATCCATTGGACCAGCGGCGCGAACACGAACTGGCCCAGCGAGCCGCCGGCATTGATGAGGCCAGCGGCGAACGAGCGTTTTTCGGCCGGCAGGCGGTGTGCGGTAGCGCCGATCAGCACGGAGAAACTGCCGGCCCCGGCACCGGCAGCCATGAGCAGGCCGAGGGTGAAGGTCATGCCGAGCGGGCTGGTCAGCAGCGGTGCGAGCAGCAGGCCGGCGGCCAGCAGCAGGGCGCCGAAGATCAGCACGGGCAACGCGCCGCGCTGGTCGGCCACGGCACCGAACACGGGTTGCACCGCCCCCCAGACGAATTGGCCGATGGCCAGCGCGAAGCTGATCTCGACGATGCTCACGCCGGTGCCGCGATGGATCGGGTCGACATAGAGGCCGGAGGTCTGGCGCACGCCCATGGTGACCATGAGAATGGCCGAGGCGGCGACCAGCAGGCCCCAGTGCAGGGTGGGGGCGCGCGCAGCGGTGGTGGACGTGCTCATGTGTCGGCTCCGGCGGGCAGGGCGTGATCGAGTTGGTCGAGCAGGTCGTTGAGCCGGGCGGTGGGCATGGGCCCGAAGGTGGTTTCGACGTCGTTCTGCGCCCGTTGCCACAGGGGGCGCGCGCGGCGCAGGCAGGCTTTGCCGGCAGGAGTGATGACGATCAGGCGTTGCCGGGCGTCATCACCGCGGCGTTGTTCAAGCCAGCCGGCGGCGAGCAGCGGTTTGAGGTTGCGGGTGAGCGTGGTGCGGTCCATGCCGAGCGCCTCTGCAAGCTCGCCCAGCTGCCGCGGTTCGGGGGCGCGCCGCAGGATGGAGTAAGCGTTGAGGCTGAGGCCTGCAGGGGCAAGGTGGGCATCGTAGATCTGCGAGAGCCGACGGGCGGCGCGGCGCAGGCGGAAACAGGTACACGGGCTCTGGCTGAGCGGGTCCATGGGGGTGCGCCGGAGTGTAATGGCTGGATGATATGTGCATATGCACGTAGCTGGTCAAGCAATCCGGCATAACGTGCCCGCTCGCTGCGGGACGCAACGCTCGCGACAGAGCGGCGAAGACGCAAAAAAGGGGGCCTTTCGGCCCCCTCGGGTAATGCAACCACCCAGTGAATCGATCAGAAGTACGCGCGGATGCCAAAGGCGACGCCACGGCCCGGCAGCGGGGAGTAATCGCGCAGCAGGGAGGTGTGCGGACGGACTTCACGGTTGGTCAGGTTGTTGCCGTCCAGGAAGACCTCATAGCTGTTGCTGTCGGTACGGTCCCAGCGGTAAGCGAAGTGGGCATCGACCAGGGTGTAGCCGTTGCTCGGCGCCTCGTTCTGCGCGACGTCCTTCTGGCTGCTGTAGCGCACGGCCCCCACCGAGGCGCGCCAGCCATCCTTGGACCAGCGCAGGTCCGCGCCGACACGGCCCGGGGCGATGCGCGGGAGATAGCCGGTGTTGGCCAGATCCACGGTGTAGTTGTGGTTGTGATCACCGTGCGGCACGGCGATATCGACGCTGCGGCTGCCACTGCCATCCAGTTCGGCTTTGACGTAATCGCCGAACACGCGCAGATCCCAATCGCCGGCGTTGCCTTCGAAGAGATGGAACAGGGCTTCGGCTTCGGCACCCTTGAACGTGGCGTCCTGCTGGGTCCACAGGCGCACCGGCAGCGATTCGACCACGCCGGTGTCGGCCAGGTAGATGAAGTCCTTGAACTTGGTCTGGTAGATCGAGGCGGAGAAGTCGACGCGGTCGCTGTGGGTATGGATGCCCAGTTCGATGCGCTGGCCACGCTCGGTCTTCAGGTTGGCATCACCGATTTCCAGCGAGCGCGTGGCGATGTGCGCACCGGCGGCGTAGAGCTCTTCGTTGGTCGGCGCGCGCTCGGAGCTGTCGATGCCGAAACGCAGGTCGACGGCGTCGTTGAGCGTCCAGATGCCGGCGGCGGAGAGGTTGGTGGCGTCGAACTTGCGGTCGCGGTAATCGCCGGTCGGGTCCAGCTTGACCTGGTCGTGGCGGCCACCGAGTTCCAACTTGAACGGGCCGAACTGCTTTTCCTGCAGCACGAACACGCCGATGTTCTTCGTCGCGGTATCCGGCACGAAGGCTTCCTCGCCCTTGGCACCGAAATCGCTGTTGCCGAACTGCAGGCCGAAGGCGCCGTCCCAGCCGCCGATCTGTTCCTGCACGGCTTCCAGGCGGCCTTCGATGCCGCGGTTGGTGAAACGGGTCGCCGGGGTGCCGGCTTCCAGTTCGGTGTGCTCGTAATCGGTGTAGGCGGTGCGCAGGTTGATGTTCTTCAGGAACGAGGTCGGATGGTAGATGCCGCCCTTGGCTTCGAAGCGGTTCTGCACCATGTCGATGCGGACGTCATGCTCATCGCCTTCTTCTTCGTCGCCATGGTCGTGGTCGTGATCGTGGTCATGATCATGGTCGTCATCGGCATGCACGTGCGCGCCGTTGGGAATGCCGTAGTTGGTGCGGTAGGTGCTGGCGGACACACCGAAGTAGCCCTCATCGCCCAGCCAGGTGGCACCGACGCCGCCGGCGCGGGTGCGGATCGAACTGTTGTCCAGACGGCCGCGGCGCGGTTCGTCGGTATCACCTTCCTCATGATCGTGACCGCTGTGGTCTTCCAGGCCATCGATCACTGCGTAGCCGGGGATGCGGTAGTCATCACCGTTGCGGACCAGGCCGTCGACATGCAGCACTACATTGCCGCTGACGCCGTCCAAGCGGAACATGCCGCTGCGCTCGTCGTTGACCGAATTGCCGCGCAGTTCGGCACGGCCGCTGAGCGGACGGTCCGGCAGTTCGCGGGCGATGCGGCCATCGACCACGTTGACGGCCCCGCCGATCGCGCCGCTGCCGAACAGCAGGGTGGCAGGGCCCTTGAGGACCTCGATCTGGTCTGCCAGGAACGGCTCGATGCTGGTGGCATGGTCGGCGCTGACGGTGGAGGCATCCATGTTGCCCATGCCGTTGGACAGCACTGCCACGCGCGGGCCTTCCTGGCCGCGGATGATCGGGCGGCCCACACCGGGGCCGAAGAAGGTGCTCTGCACACCGGGCAGCTTGGCCACGGTGTCGCCGAGCGTGCCGGCCTTCTGCTCGTCCAGGCGTTCACCGGCCAGCACGTCGACCGGGCGCGCCAGCGATTCCGCGTCGCCCTGCAGCGGCGAGGCGGTGACCTTCACGGTGGAGAGTTCGGTCAGGTGGCCGTCGCGATGAGTGCCGGTGGTGTCAGCAGCGATCGCCAGCGAGGGCAGCATCGCGGCGGCAAGTGCCAATGACAGGGCGTGGGGTTTGAGCAGGAGGGAGCTGGAGCGCATAGGGCAAGGGCCTTCGGTCAATTGTTACAATATATCAATGGTAGGGCGCGCGAATCCCGTAGCGGAACGGGGGAGGGCAAGTCAGGGGGAGGCAGGAGTGCGCGTCAGGATTGATGTTATATTATTCCATAACGCTTCGCCGACCCTGCTGGAAGTCATGCCCTTGTTCCCTCGCCTCCGCCATCTGATCGATCGTTTCGGTGCCACCGGCTCATTGTTGTGCGCCGTGCACTGCGCTGTACTCCCGGTGCTGCTGGCCGCTGCGCCGTCGCTGGGTCTGTCGGTCTGGATGGGCGACGGGGTGGAGCTGGCGCTGGTGAGCTTCGTCACGCTGCTGGGCCTGTTCAGCCTGGTCTGGGGCTGGCGCCGCCATGGCGCTTTGCGCGCGCTGGGCTTCCTCATTCCAGGCCTGACCGCGTTGTGGGCCGGCCTGCTGTACGGCCCGCTGCACCACTCCCCGGTGCCGCATGCCGTGGTGATGACCCTGGGCGGCGTGCTGGTCGGCGTGGCCCATCTGGTGAATCTGCGGCTGAACCATGGCCACGTCCATGACGCCAGCTGTGCTCATTGAGAGCGCGCATGGTAGGCTTTCCGATCGTGCGCGGGGGCGCCTGAGAGGGCGGCCCCGCCGAACCCGTGTCAGTACGGGGTAATCAGATTTCGCAGCATTCAGACTAAGGAGTTACGACATGGGTAAGGGTGACCGCAAGACCGCCAAGGGCAAGCGCTTCAATGCCAGCTACGGCAATTCGCGTTCGCACGTCGTGAGCAAGGCGGCCGTGGGCGCAGCTGCGCCGGTTGCCAAGAAGACCGTGACGAAGGCGCCGGCCAAGAAGGCCGTTGCCAAGAAAGCGGTGGCCAAGGCCGGCTGATCCAGCCAGGCGGGTCATGAAAAACGCGGCGCTTGCGCCGCGTTTTTTTTCGTCCGCGTTCCGGCCGACGCCAGCGCGCGCTCAGCGCAGCGCAGGCAGCAGTCGCTCGGCGTCGCCATCGTTGGCCGCAGTTGGAATCCCCAGCAGGCGGGTCAGCAGCGGGTAGACATCCACGTTGTCGAACGCAGGAACGGTCTGCCCCTGTTTGAACGCCGGGCCACGTGCCACGAACACCGCGCGCATGGACGGCAGCGCATTGTCATACCCGTGCGAGCCGCGATCGCCCGGCCCGCGTTTGGCGATGCGATCGCGGGTCAGGGCATCCCAGCCTTCGTGCATCTGGCAGATGATCGGCGGAATGCGCGGGTTGCTGCCGTACTTCCAGCGCGCCGGCAGGGTCTGGCGGGTCCAGCAGTCATAGTGGGCATGCGCGCCCAGCAGGATCTGCTCGGCCTGTGCCTGCTTGCCCGGCAAGGGGGCGAACCCGATCGACTGGCCGACCGATATCTCCCTGGCAATGGCCGGGGAGATCATGTCTTCGGTCGCCACCACCTGGCCTTCCGGCACGCTGGCCATGCCGTGATCGGACACCAGGATCACATTGGTGGCCTCGGCCAGCCCTCGTGCCTGCAGGCCGTCGAGCAGGCGACCGATGGCACTGTCGGCCAGTGCCACAGCCGCGGCGTAGTCCTGGGATTCCGGGCCGTGATTGTGGCCGGCCTTGTCCACCTGCTCCATGTACAACGTCACCAGGCGCGGCGCCTGCGGGCCGTGCTGGTCCAGCCAACCCAACACCTGATCCACGCGATCAGGCAGGGACACCGTCTCATCGTAGCCATGGATCTGGCTCGGCCGGATGCCTTGGATGGCCGCTTCGCTGCCCGGCCAGGACCATACGGCCGTGCGCACGCCGGCCTTTTCCGCACCGACCCAGATCGGCTCACCGCCCCACCAGCGTGAATCGGCGACCGACTCGCGCATGTGCAGCTGGAACTGACCCAGTGCCTCCTCGTGCATGCTGTTGTGGATGATGCCGTGGTGGTCCGGACGCAGGCCGGTCACGAGCGTGTAGTGGTTGGGGAAGGTCAGTGCCGGATAGGACGGTGTCATCCACTGCGCCCGCACCCCCTCGTGCACGAGCCGGGTGATGTTCGGCGTGATGCCACGATCAAGCATGTCCGCCCGCAGCCCGTCGATGGAGATCAGCAGCAGCTTCTGCTGCTGCGCCGGGACGCTCCGGGCTACGGTCGCAGCAGACGTGACGGGCGGGGAAGACGGTGCGGTGGCGCAGGCGGCCAGCGAGAGGGCGGCGGCAAGTGCCAGCGGAAGGCGGACGGAAATCATCGCGACATGATAGTGCGTGGCGGTGACGCGTCGAAGACAACCAATGGCACGTGCTGCTCGACACCGCCCGGGTCCTGCGCATGACCGGCTACGCGAACAGCGAATCTCGCCGTGCTTCCAGCTGCAGCAGGGCGGCCTTGGTCTCCAGTCCGCCGCCGAAGCCGGTGAGCGCACCACTGCTGCCGATCACGCGGTGGCAGGGCAGCACGATCGGCAACGGATTGCGGCCATTGGCGGCACCGACCGCGCGGCTGGCCGTCGGATGGTCGATATGCCGCGCCAGCGCGACATAGCTCCACGTCTGGCCGAACGGAATGTCGGCCAAGGCCTTCCACACGCGCAGCTGGAACGGCGTGCCGTGTGGTGCGAGCGGAAGATCGAAGTGCACGCGTTCCCCGCGCAGGTACTCCAGCAGTTGGCCGCGTGCCCCGCGCAATGCATGCGCATCGCGCTGCCAGTGCTCGCGGCCTTTCGCGTCGTACCGGTTGGTCTCGAACAGGATGTGGTGGACGCCCTGGCTGTCACCGGCCACGGTGAGCGCGCCGATCGGGCTGTCGAAGGTGTCGTAGAGCAGGCTCATGCGGTAACTCCCGAAGACGGTGTGGCCAGATGCCACAGGTGGAGAACGGCGTACGCCCGCCAAGGGCGCCACGGTTGCGAGCGGGCCTCGGTGGCGCGTTCGCTCAAGCGGGTGTCACCGCCCAGGACCTGTTGCAGGACCAGGTCGCCGGCTGGAAAGGCATCGGGCAGCGCCAAGGCGCGCAGCGCCATGTAATGCGCGGTCCACGGGCCGATGCCGGGCAGTGCCACGCAGCGTTCGACGAAACCCGTCAGCGACTGCCCGGCGCGGAAATCGAGCCGGCCGTCCACCACGGCCTGCGCGACGGCACGCACGGTGGCGGCACGGGTGCGCGGCAGCCCGATGGTTTCCAGTGGTGCCTGCGCCAGCACCTCCGGCGAGGGGAACTGGCGATCCAGGCCGTCGGGCATCCCCTCCAGGGTCGCACCGAAGCGATCCACCACGCGGCGCGCAAGTGTGGCGGCGGCTGCCACGCTGACCTGTTGGCCCAGCACCGCGCGCACGGCCACTTCAAACCCATCCCAGCCGCCGGGCACGCGCAGTCCCGGGCGTTGTGCGATGCCTTCGGCGAGCAGCGGCTCCTGGGCCAGCGTCGCGTGCACCATGCGCAGGTCCGCATCGAGATCGAAGATGCGCCGCACGCGGCGCACGATGCCGGGAATCGCACGCGGATCGACCTGGCCCAGTTGCAGCAGCAGCTCCGGGCGCCGTGGATCGGCGGTCACCCGTAGCAGCGAGGGGCGCTCGGTCGGTCCGATCACGCGCTGGTAGCTGTCCGCGTCGATCTGTTCGATGCCGGGAATCGCACGGCGGCGCAGGAAGCCGAGCATCACGGTGAAATCCAGCGGCGGCCGGTAGCCCAGGCGCAGGGTCAGCGTGCCCTCGGTCAGCGTGCCGCGCTGGCGGCGGATCGCGGTCGGGGGCATGCCGCAGCCCGCCAGAAAGGCCGCATTGAAACGGCGCAGGCTGTTGTAGCCGGAGGCCATGGCGACATCGGTGACGGGCAAGGCGGTTTCGGTCAGCAATTGCTTGGCCAGCAGCAGCCGGCGGGTAGCGTGGATCTGCGCCGGTGCCGCACCGAGCCGGGCCACGAACAGGCGCTGCAGTTGGCGGGCGCTCAAGCCGACATGCGTGGCCAGATCAGCCACCGGCTGGTCCTGTAGATAGCCATCGTGGATCAGGGCGAGCGCGCGCTGCAGCGTTTCATTGTTGAGTGCGTCCTGCGCCTCGGGGGCCAACTCGGGGCGGCAGCGCAGACAGGGACGAAAACCCGCGGCCGCGGCGGCGGCTGCGGTGGGGTAGTAGGTCACGTTGGAGGGTTTCGGTGCCGGCGCCGGGCAGACCGGCCGGCAGTAGATGCCGGTGCTGCGCACGGCGGTGAAGAACACCCCGTCAAAACGCGCATCGCGGGCAAGGCGGGCGCTTTCGCAGGCGGCGTGGTCCAGGGGCAGGGCGGTCTCCATGGGGGCCAGTCTATGCCCGGCAAGCGGGCCTGGCTCGCCATTTTCGGACGCCAATGCCAAGCCTGGGTCGCCCGGTTCAGGACAGGTTGCCGCGCCGCGCCGGTCGCGCACTAGACTGTGCATCTGCGCTGCTTTTGCCGCGTATTCCCCCTCGCAAGGATTCCGGGTTGTCCATGTTGCTCAAGTCGTGGTGGTTGCCGTTGTTGTGCCTGGGTCTGGCCGGTTGCAGCCAGCTGGAAAACCCGGGCAATGTCACTGCCGCCGACAAGGCCGTGCGGGCACAGACCGCCGATGGCGACCACATGGTCTCGATCAACGCCGCCGATGCGCCGCCACCGCCGCCGCCCGCGCCCAAGCGCGGTGATATGAACTGGCCCGAAGCAGCCCTGGAAAACGGCAAGGCGTGGATCAGCTGCGATACCGACTATGCCGGCGACGCGGGCGATGGTGCGCCGCTGGAGGCATTGGACAGGGCCAGTATCGATGCCGCACTGCAGCCCTGCGCCGAACGTGGCCTGCTGCGCGTGCGCTATGTCGGCAAGATCAATCCGGGTTTCTCCGAACTGGTTGCGCGGCTGGCCGTGGTCGCCGATGCGCAGCGCATCTCCCGCCGCATTCTGGATCTGGATTCCAGTGGTGGCCAGGTCGAAGCCGCCATCGTGGCCGGTGACCGCATCGGCGAATCCAACTGGACGATCTGGGTACGCGAAGGCTCGGTCTGCCATAGCGCCTGCGTGTTCGTGCTCGCTGCCGGCGACAACCGGTTGGTGTCGGGCAAGGTCGGCATCCACCGCATGATGCGGATCAGCTCCAAGGCGACCTCGCGCGCCGAGCTCAACCGCGAGCTCCACGAGGTCTACGACAACGTCAAGGATTACCTGCAGCGCAACGGCGTGGCCGTGGGCGTGGCGGATCTGATGATGACGGTGCCCAACCGCAGCCTGCGCCTGCTCACGGCCGAGGAACTGCGCCAGTTCGGGCTGGATGGCACCAACGCGGTGCAGGACGATCTGGAGCGGATCAAGCAGATGCGTAAATGTGGCGATGCGTTCGTGCGCCGTAAGGATGCTTTCCTGGTCGCATTCGATCAGGAGTGCAAGCGCGAAGGCAGTGAACTGGAGGCCGTCAACAGCTGTGGCCAGGCGCTGAAGCAACGCTTCGGTTTCCCGGATGAAACCTGCCCGGACGAGAGCCCGCTGTCGGAGATCGATGTCTCCACGCTGCTGCCGGATACGACAGCGCCGGGTCAGCCGGACGCCGTGGAGCAGACGCTGGGCGATGCGCGCCCGGCACCGGCCGAGGCGGCCGAGCGCAACTGACGGAGGACTCACGTGCTTCCCGTAGACTGGAACGCAGTTCCTTCCAGCCAACGGTGTCCCTGATGCGTGTTCCGCTGCTGCTGTTGTCCGCTCTGCTGCCTTTCGCCGCGCTGGCCCAGACGCCTCCGCCGCCTGCCACGCCTGCCCCGGCCCCGGCGCGCCCCGCGCCTGCTGCCGTGCCCGCCACCGCCCCTGCGGCACGCCCGGCACTGAGCCCGGCGCAGCAGGCGCAGGTACAGAAGCAGGATGCGGAGATGAGCGCGGCCGCACTGCAGGTCGCCCATCTGATCGATGCCAACCGCGCGGGCGAGGCCTGGAAAGGCGCCTCCGCCGTGGCGAAGAAATCGGTGACCGAGCAGGCCTTCGTCAGCCAGCTCACGGCCGATCGCCAGCGCCTGGGGGCCTTGGCCTCGCGTGGCCAGCCGGTGGTGACCCGGGTCAAGTACGCCGCCGGCGCGACTGTGCCGGAAGGCCTGTACATCAACGTCAGCTTCCCCACGCGCTTTGCCAACAGTGCCCAGCCGGTGCGTGAACTGGTCTCCTTCCGGTTCGATGAAGACCGTATCTGGCGGCTGGCCGGTTACAGCGTGCGTGCCGCCACCCCCTGATTGCCGGAGACTGCGCAGATGAGTATCGAAATCCAGATGCTGGTGTGGTCGATGCTGCTGGGCATCGTGCATGTGTTCGCCCCGTCCACCCTGATCACCCGTGAACGCGGGGTGGGCTGGAATGCGTCGGCGCGCGATCAGCCGATGCCGCCGCCGAGCCCGTTGGCCGGGCGCCTGCAGCGTGCGCAGAGCAACTTCATGGAAACCTTCCCGTTCTTCGCCGCGGCGGTGCTGGCGGTGGTGCTGACCCAGCGCCAGGACGGGATGACCGCTGTGGCGGTGCAGCTGTATTTCTGGGCGCGCCTGATCTATCTGCCGCTGTATGCCGCGGGCGTGCCTTACGTGCGCAGCCTGGTCTGGCTGGTCTCCCTGCTCGGAATCGTCATGCTGCTGTGGGCGCTGCTGTGAACCGCCGCTGGCACGCCTGATCCAGATCAAGGACGGTGCCGGCGCTGCGGCGCTAAGCTGCAGCGGACACGCAACGGCAGGATCGAATCATGCAGTCAGTGGATGTGGTGGTGGTAGGCGCCGGCCCGACCGGGCTGTGTTTCGCACGCGCGCTGGCCGATACGGGCCTGAGCGTCACCCTGATCGAACAGCAGCCGCGTGCGGCGTTGGCTGAGGCCGCGTTCGACGGCCGTGAGATCGCGCTGACCCATGCCTCGCGCCAGATCCTTGAATCGCTGGGCCTGTGGGCGCAGCTGGACCCGGCCGAGATTTCCCCGCTGCGCGATGCCAAGGTGATGGACGGCGGCTCGCCGTTCGCCCTGACCTTCGCCGCGCACCAGCGCACCGGTGACGACCTGGGCTGGCTGGTGCCCAACCATCTGATCCGACGCGCTGCCTGGCAGAGCGTGCAAAGCCAGGCCGGGCTGGAGATCCTGGACCAGGCCAGCGTGACCGCCGTGGCCCCCGGTGCCACCCACAGCACCGTTACCCTGGCCGACGGCCGCCAGCTGGCGGCGCGGCTGGTGGTCGCGGCTGACAGCCGCTTCTCCTCCACCCGCCGCCTGCTCGGGATCGGCGCGCAGCTGCGCGACTTCGGCAAATCCATGCTGGTCTGCCGGATGCAGATCGAAGTGCCGCACCAGCACACCGCCTGGGAGTGGTTCGGCTACGGCCGTACCATGGCCCTGTTACCGCTCAATGGCGACCAGGCTTCGGCGGTGATCACCCTGCCGCCGCGGCAGATCGCGGCCTTGATGGCCCAGGACGACACGGACTTCGGCCGCAGCATCAGCACCTTCTTCGAGCATCGGCTGGGCGCCATGCGGCCGGTAGCCACCCCGGTGGCGTACCCCCTGGTGGGGGTGTATGCCGACGCGTTCGCTGGCGATCGCTGCGCGTTGATCGGCGATGCCGCTGTCGGCATGCATCCCGTCACCGCACATGGCTTCAATCTGGGGCTGCAGAGCCAGCATCGACTGGCCGGGATTCTGCGCCAGGCGGCGGGGCAGGGGCGGGATATCGCTGCACCGGCCGACTTGGCCACTTACCAGCGCGGCCATCGGCTCGCCTCGCGCCCGCTCTACGAAGCCACCAATGCGATCGCCTCGCTGTACACCGATGACCGCCTGCCGGCGCGGTTGCTGCGCCGGGCCGGCCTGCGGTTGGCGCACGGGGTGGCCCCGTTCCGCCAGTTGATCACGGCCCATCTGACCCAGCGCGATACACTGCGCTGAGCACCGCCGGAGCGGTCAGGGCGCGTCGCTGTCGGCGATCACGTGGATGACCGTATCGGCGAACTGCACCTGCTGGCCTGCGCGGATCTTGCAGGCTTTGCGCAGCTCGACCTCGCCGTCGACCAGGACCTGGCCGTCGCCGATCACGGTTTTGGCTTCGCCCCCGCTGGTGACCAGGTCGGCCAGCTTGAGCAGCTGCTTGAGCTCGACGTAGTCGCGGTCCAGTTCAAATTCGAGGGTCTGCATGGAGCGGGTATCCTGGGAAGGGGCGCAGCGGTTGGGCCGGGCCGGAAAAGGGCGCGTATTGTGCGCCAGCAGGCGTCGCAACGGGATCCATCCCGGAATCTGTATGCGTTGTTCAGGAACGATGCGGTATCATCGCCCCCTGAGTGAGTGAATTCTCCTCCGACCGAGCAGCGCCAGGGCACGCGATAAGAAAGGGCGCCCAAAGCGCGGACCATCCCCCTTTTTTATCTCACTGCCGCGTAAAACGGCGGTGTTTCGGAGTTTCCCATGTCCCAAGATTCCACCACGCCGCTGCTGTTCGCAGATCTCGGCCTGTCCGACGCTGTGATGCAGGCCGTCGCCACCGTCGGTTACGAAACCCCCTCGCCGATCCAGGCCGCCACCATTCCGGCGATGCTGGAAGGCCGTGACGTGCTGGGCCAGGCCCAGACCGGTACCGGCAAGACCGCCGCCTTCGCGCTGCCGGTGCTGTCCAACCTCGATTTCAACCAGACCAAGCCGCAGGTGCTGGTGCTGGCACCGACCCGCGAACTGGCCATCCAGGTCGCCGAGGCGTTCCAGACCTATTCCTCCGGCATCCCCGGCTTCCGCGTGCTGCCGGTGTACGGCGGTCAACCGTATGGCCAGCAGCTGCAGGCCCTGCGCCGTGGCGTGCACGTCATCGTCGGTACCCCGGGCCGTGTGATCGATCACCTCGAGCGCGGCACCCTGGACCTGTCCGAGCTGAAGACGCTGGTGCTGGACGAAGCCGATGAAATGCTGCGCATGGGCTTCATCGACGACGTCGAAGCCGTGCTGAAGAAGCTGCCGGAGACCCGCCAGGTCGCCCTGTTCTCGGCCACCATGCCGTCGCAGATCCGCCGCATCGCGCAGACCTACCTGAAGAACCCGGCTGAAGTCACCATCGTCAGCAAGACGACGACCTCGGCCAACATCCGCCAGCGTTACTGGTGGGTGAGCGGCATGCACAAGCTGGACGCGCTGACCCGCATCCTGGAAGTGGAACCGTTCGACGCGATGATCATCTTCTCGCGCACCAAGGCCGCCACTGAAGAGCTGGCCGAGAAGCTGCAGGCACGCGGCCTGGCCGCGGCCGCCATCAACGGTGACATGCAGCAGGCCCAGCGCGAGCGCACCATCGGCATGCTGAAGGAAGGCAAGCTGGACATCCTCGTTGCCACCGACGTGGCTGCCCGTGGTCTGGACGTGGAGCGCATCAGCCACGTGCTGAACTACGACATCCCGTACGACACCGAAAGCTACGTGCACCGCATCGGCCGTACCGGCCGTGCCGGCCGCACCGGTGACGCGATCCTGTTCGCCACCCCGCGCGAGAAGGGCATGCTGCGGGCGATCGAGCGCGCCACCCGCCAGCCGATCGAAGAAATGCAGCTGCCGAGCGTGGACGCGGTCAACGACACCCGCATCACCAAGTTCATGAGCCGCATCAGCGACGCCCTCGATGCCGGTGGCACCGAGTTCTACCGCGACATGCTGCAGAAGCTGGAAGGCGAGAAGAACGTGCCGGCGATCGAGATCGCCGCCGCGCTGGCCAAGCTGCTGCAGGGCGATTCGCCGTTCCTGCTGACCCCGCCGGTCCGTGGTGCCCGTGAAGAGCGGGCCCCGCATCAGCGCAACGAGCGCAGCAACGACCGCGGCGAGCGCCCGGCCCGTTTCGAGCCGCGCTTCGAGCGTGGTCCGCGCCGTGAAGACGACCGTGGCCCGCGTCCGCCGCGCCCGGAAGGTGACTTCGGCAACAGCGATGGCGGCTTCGAGCGCGCTCCGCGCCGTGACATCGCCCCGCGCGGTGCCGCCGAGCCGGGCATGGAAACCTTCCGCATCGAAGTGGGCCATGTCCACGGCGTGAAGCCGGGCAACATCGTCGGCGCGATCGCCAACGAAGCCGGCCTGGAAAGCCGTTTCATCGGCCGCATCGACATCCATGATGACTTCTCTGTACTGGATCTGCCGGCTGAAATGCCGCAGGACCTGCTGACCCACCTGAAGAAGGTCTGGGTCTCCGGACAGCAGCTTCAGATGCGCAAGGTCGAGCCGGGTGAAGACCTGACCCCGTCCGCGCGTCCGCCGTTCAAGCCGAAGTTCGGTCAGGGCAAGCCGCGTGGCCCGGGCGGTCCCGGCGGCCCGCGCAGCGGCCCGGGCGGTAACGACCGTCCGCCGCGTCGTGACGGCTTCAAGCCGCGCGGCCCGCGCAACTTCTGATCGCCCCCGGGTGATTGCCTCAACGCCAGCCTTCGGGCTGGCGTTGTCGTTTCTGGCAGGGCATCCTGCCCCCGGGGGCGGCTTCGCGCCGTCTCAACATGGCGCGTTCTAGCCTGTGGATTGGACCGGGTCCACATGGAATGAGTTTCCACATACGCAGCCCCAGGGGGGATCGGCGATGGTTGGAAGTCGCAGGGATGTAGGCGTCACCGCAGTTCCGTATTCCACGCGGGGCCTGACCCTGCGGTTCGTGTTGTTGACCGGCATGGCAATCAGCCTGGTCGGCATTTCCGCGCTGATCCAGGAACTGCAGGCCGCGTCCACGGCCTGGATCATGGGCCAGAGCCACTGGTCACGCGGCCAACAACAGGCCACGCACGCGCTCTCGCGTTACATCACCTCCGGCGAGTCCGACGATCTGGCCGCCACACGGCAGGCGCTGCGGGTGCCCTTGGGTGATCTTTCCGCGCGACGCGCCCTTGAGCAGGCCGACCCTGACATCGCCGCGGCGCGCCAAGGCTTCATCGAGGGCGGCAACGCACGCGGCGATATCAACCGGCTGATCCTGTCCTATCGTTATCTGCGTGATCAGCCGTATTTTCGCGATGCGGTCCGCCTGTGGCGCGATACCGATGACGATCTGCTGGCGTTGGTGGACATCGCCGATCGTGTGCAGGCCGGGCATCTCGCCGGCAGCCTGACGCCCGATGTCCAGCAGGCACTGCAGCGCCGGGTGCAGGCACTGGATGTCGACATGCAGAACCAAGCCCGCGCGTTCTCGGGTGCGTTGCTGCATACCGCGGCGATGGTCCGGATGACGACGTTCATCGTCGGCGGCTTGTCGGTGCTGGCGATCACCCTGATCGCCGTGCTGCTGGCGCGGCGCGTGCGCAACGACCTCACGGAAAAGGAAGGACGGTTCCGCGCGGCGTTCTACCAGGCCACGGTAGGCATGCTCAAACTGGACGAGGAGGGCCGGATCGTCGAGGCCAACCAGGCGATGGCCGATATCCTCGACCATCGCCGTGAGGCGCTGCTCAGTCTGTCGCTGGCCGATATCCTGGTGGACGGCGAACTGGTGCTGGACGAGCACGGCCGGATCGACTGGCCGCGACAGCTGCGCCCCGGTGAGCTGCGCTTCCTGCGTGCCGACGGCAGCCTGATGTGGGGGCGCTGGAGCGGTACCGTGGTGCGCACGCGGGCACGGGCGCCGGCGGTGTTCGCGCTGGTCGAGGATGTGTCGCAGAACCACGCGCTGGCGCGCGAGGTGGAACATCACGCCAGCCACGATCCGCTCACCGGCCTGATCAACCGCCGTGAAATCGAGCGGCTGCTGGAACAGGCGCTGGTGACGGTGCGGGCAGAGGGAGGCACGCACTCGCTGTGCTACATCGACCTGGATTACTTCAAGCTGGTCAATGATGGTCTCGGCCACGCGGCGGGTGACCAGTTGCTGCGCAGCTTTGCCGACTATCTGGTGGGCGCGGTGCGCGATGGCGACTGGGTCGGGCGCCTGGGTGGGGACGAGTTCGCCTTGTTCCTGGCCAATGCCAGCCAGGACGAGGCCAAGCAGGTGCTGCAGCGGGTGGTCCGCACCCTCGGCCAGGTCGCCTTCCAGCACGGCGAGGGGGCGCCCAAGGTGAGCTGCAGCATCGGCGTGGTCGAGGTGACGCCGGACGCACCGGATGTGAACTGGCTGATGAGTGCGGCCGACAGCGCCTGCTATGCCGCCAAGGAAGCTGGACGCAATCGCGTGCATTGCTACAACGAGAGCCGCATGGCGCTGGACGAGCGCCGGCGTGAGGCGGAGCGGTTGGCGAATGTTTCCAGTGCGATCGCCGAGAACCGCATGCTGCTGTATGCCCAGCGCATCGAGCGGGTCGGCGATCCGGACTTCCTGCATTACGAGGTGCTGGTGCGCATGCGCAGCCCGGAAGGCGTACTGCAGGGGCCCGCCGAGTTCATGGGCGCAGTCGAGCGCTATGGCATGGGCATGTCATTGGACCGGCACGTGCTGTCGCTGTTGTTCCGCCATCTGCAGGTCTGCCCGGCGCATGTGCAGCAGCTTGGGCTGTGCAACGTCAATGTGTCCGCGCAGTCCATCGCAGAGCCCAGTTTCCTGGCCTTCGTCACCGATCTGCTGGAGCGCAACCGCGGCCTGGCCCGCAAGCTGTGCTTTGAGATCACCGAGACGGCTGCGGTCAGCAACATCGAGCAGGCACGCACTTTCATCGATGCGGTGAAGGCGCGTGGCTGCCGGATGGCGCTGGACGATTTCGGGTCGGGATTGTCCTCGTTCGGCTACCTGCGCCAGCTGCCCGCGGACATGCTCAAGATCGATGGCGTGTTCGTCCGGGACATGAACCTGGATCCGGTGAACCGCGCAGCAGTGCGCGCGATCACCGAGGTGGGCCGGGAGCTGCACATGATGGTGGTGGCCGAGTGGGTGGAATCGGCGGCGGTGGCCGATCAACTGGCGCAGATGGGCGTGGAAGGCCTGCAGGGGTACGCGATCGAGCGGCCGATCCCGTTGGAACGCATGACCCAGCCAGCGCTTCGGGCCGCCCGTGCCGGTATATCCCCGGATGCATGGCGTGGCACGCCATGATGCGATAATCGTGACCGACGGCGGCGGGCGGGGTGTCCACTGACGACCAAGGGCGGGGCACAGGTGTGAGCAACGGGGGCGGGTTTTCAAGCGGGGTGGTGGTGCTGATGTTGCTGCTGTGGCTGCTGCCATGGAGTACGAAGGCGGCATCGCCCACGGTGGGACAGGATTTTCTGCTGTTGGGTGGGGCCACCGATGAAGTGACGCCCCAGCGTGCCTGTGCGCCGGATGTCCTGGCCCGCCATCAGGAGGTCCTGTCGATTCCGTCGCCGCAGCAGGGCTGGTCGGGGAAGCCGCAGGCCGTGGATGTGTTTGGCGTGCTCACCGGCGAGGTCCGCATCAGCCATGGCGACCGCGAAATCTGCGGCAGCATGCACGATGCCCGCACGCGCGATTCCCGTTTCCGCGCCGGGGTCGGGCTGGTGGTGGTACCCGAGGCCGGCAACCAGGAGCCGATCGTGGTCTCCTGGACCCGACCGCTCAAACCGCGCTGGGTGCCGACCATCCAGCTGGGGGCACCGAGCCCGGTGCAGCAGAACGACACGGCACGGCTGCTGATGCGCGCCGCGTGCATCGCGGTGGCGATCGCGCTGGCACTGTCGGCATTGATGGGCTGGGTCACCACGCGCGACCGCTCGTTCCTGGTGTATGTCGGTGCGTGCGTGGTGTTCGTGCTGTGGCAGGCGGTACTGGGGGGCTTGAGCGGCTATCCCGAGCCGTGGCTGCCCGTGCACGAGCACGCCTCGTGGTGGCTGGTCGCGCTGAGCGCGTTCAGTGAAGCGCTGCTGTTGCCCATCCTGTGGCGGCTCAACGGCGGTGACCGTCGCTGGCCGCGCTCGCGCCCCGCCCAGCATGCGGTGCTGTGGGGACTGGTGGTCATGGGGCTGACCGTGCCTTTGTCGGGGCCGGACGGTCTGGCCGTGGTGTCCGAGCTGCTGGAGTGGGTCTTCATGGCCGGCTGCGTGCTGTGCCTCGGCGCGGGTGTGTGGGGCCTGTCACGGCGCGATGCATATGCGCTTCGGGGTCTGCTGGCGCTGGCACCATGGTGGATCATGATCGTGGCCGACGCGTTCAACGCACAATGGCTGGTGGCGTACCGGATCGAGGCGTTGCAGCTGTCCACCACCTGGTTCCTGATGATGGCCGCCTACGCCCTCAATCTGCGCCTGGGCCGCCTGCGCCGTCAGCGCGATGAAATGCGCCAGTTGGCCGACACCGACGTGCTGACCGGCCTGCCCAATCGTCGCGCAGGGCTGCGCCTGCTCGCGGAGTACCTGGAGCAGGCGCGCCGTGAGCCGATGCCGTTGGCGATCGGCTTTCTGGACATCGATCTGTTCAAGGACATCAACGACGAGTTCGGGCATGAGCTGGGCGATCAGGTGCTGGTGGCCGTGGCCCGCGCCCTGCGCGGGGCCGTACGCAACCAGGACAACGTGATCCGGATGGGCGGGGAGGAGTTCCTGGTGCTGCTGCCTGGGGCTGGCCACGCCGCCGCGGTTGCCCGGCTGGAGACCGTCCGCCAACAGGTCGCCACCGTCGCCAAGGGCCTTGGCATTCACGGGCTGCGGGTGTCGGCCAGCATCGGCCTGGCCGTGCTCAAGCCCGGCACGGATGACCTGGCCGGCCTGTTGCGCCGGGCCGACCACGCCATGTACTGCGCCAAGCGCAACGGGCGCAACCAGATCCATGACGGGGAACGCACCACCACGGCGGGCGATCCGTTGCCGGCCTGAAACGGCGCGTGCGAAATCCGCAGCGGGACGCGGCTTTTGCCCGATAATGGGCGCATGACAATCCGACTCAACAAGCACATCGCCGATACCGGCTTCTGTTCCCGGCGCGAAGCCGACCGCCTGATCGGCGAGCGCCGCGTCACCGTCAATGGGCACCCCGCCGGTACCGGTGCGGTGGTTGGCGAGCAGGACGTGGTACTGGTCGATGGCCAGCCGCTGCGCGCCCGCGAGGCGAAGAAGGCCGGCGGCCGCAAACACGTCTATATCGCGCTGAACAAGCCGGTGGGGATCACCTGCACCACCGAAAGCTCGGTCAAGGGCAACATCGTGGAGTTCGTCGGCCACGAACAGCGGATCTTCCCGATCGGCCGCCTGGACAAGGATTCCGAAGGGCTGATCCTGCTGACCAGCAATGGCAACATCGTCAACCAGATCCTGCGCGCCGAGAATGGCCACCAGAAGGAGTACATGGTGGCGGTGAACAAGGCGGTCACCGATGAGTTCCTGCGCGGCATGGCGCGGGGCGTGCGCATCCGCGACGAAGTGACCCTGCCGTGCCGGACCAGCAAGCTGGCCAAGTTCGGCTTCCGGATCACTCTGCAGCAGGGCCTGAACCGGCAGATCCGCCTGATGGCCGCCGCGTTCGGTTTCCGCGTCACCCAGCTGCGCCGGGTGCGCATCGACAACATCAAGCTGGGGGCGCTCAAGCCCGGCCAGTGGCGCAACCTGACCGACGCCGAGCTCAAGGGCCTGCTGCCCAAGCAGCTGGACTGGTAAGGCCGCGCTCGGGATAGACTGCGCGGGTACTGTCGATGCCCGCCGCGATGATCAAGCCTTCCAAGCCGGACAATGAAGCGCAGCGCCTGTTGGCGCTGCAGCGCTATCAGATTCTCGATACCCCACAGGAACGCTCGTTCGACGATCTGGTCATGATCGCCACCGCCCTGTGCGGGACCCGGATGGGCGCGGTCACGCTTGTGGATCAGGACCGCCAGTGGTTCAAGGCGCGCCAGCACCTGGACGCCTGCGAGACCCATCGCGACATCTCCTTCTGTGCCCACGCCATCCTGACCCCGGACCAGGTCATGGTGGTCGAAGATGCCCGCAGTGATCCGCGTTTTTCAGACAACCCGGTGGTGGTGGACGACCCGCACGTGCGCTTTTACGCCGGCGCGCCGCTGCTCAGTGTCGAAGGTCTGCCGCTGGGCACGCTGTGCGTCTTCGATGCGGCGCCGGGGCATCTGGACAGCAGCCAGCTGCTGGCGCTCACCGCGCTGTCCCGGCAGGTCTCGCTGGTGATGGAGCTGCGCCGCTACGCGCATGAAATCCAGCAGCACATGACCGACCGGGCCTGGTACGAGCAGCGGCTGGCCGAATACAACGAACTGCTGGAGCAGCAGAACGCGGACCTGGCCGAACAGAGCCGGACCGATCCGCTGACCGGCCTGCCCAACCGCCGCGCGATGAGTGCGGCGCTGGAGGCGGCGGTGCGCGATGCCGATGGCCAACCACGCTCCACCGCGGTGGCGTTGCTGGACATCGATCACTTCAAGACCGTCAATGATCTGTACGGGCATGCCACCGGCGACCATGTGCTGGCCGAACTGGCCCGGCTGCTGCGCGCGCATTTTGCCGGGCACGGCCTGGCCGCGCGCTATGGTGGCGAGGAGTTCGTGGTGCTGATGCCCGACACGCCGCTGGCCACGGCCGAGCTGCAGTGCGATTTCCTGCGCATGGCGGTGACCGATCTGCCGTTGGGGCTGCCACTCACGATCAGCATCGGAGTGGCCGCGCACCGCCACGGCGATGCGATCGAGCAGACCCTGGCCCGCGCCGACGCGGCGCTGTACCGGGCCAAGGGCGAGGGCCGCAACCGGGTGATCCGCGCCGACTGAGCGGCGTGGACCGTGTCGGCCCGCTCAATCGGCGATGTTGCGCGCTTCGGACGTGGCCAGGATTTCCGGATGCTGGACCTTCCTGCGGCGGTTGAGCAGCGGGTGCAGGAACACTGCGCCGACGATGATCGCCACACCGGCGTAAAACAGCGGGGTCAGCTCCCGCTGCTCGCTGAGCAGCACCATCGCCAGCAGGATCGCGTAGACCGGCTCCAGGTTGGTCACCAGCTGCGAGGTGTAGGCGCTGATGTGGCGCAGCGCCACCAGCGCCAGCGCGAACGGCAGCAGCGTGCACAGCCCGGCCAGGGCCAACAGCAGCAGGCCGTCGTGCAGGTCCGGAATCACCCACAGGTCGCTGGCCAGGGCTGGCAGCAGGAAGGGCAGTACCGGCGCCAGCAGGGTCAGGGTGAGCGTGCCCGCGCCGAGTTCCAGCGCGGTCACGGTCAATGGGTCGGCATGGCTGACCAGGCGCTTGTTGAGTGAGCCGAAGATCGCCACCAGCAGCGCCGACAGCGCGCCGATCAGCACGCCCAGGCGCATGCCATCGGGCACGCCGCCCACGACCAGCGCCACGCCCGGCAGGACCAGGATGCCGAAGGCCAGTTCGCGCAACTGGAACGGGCGCTTGGCCACCCACGGTTCGATCACGGCGGTGAACACCGGCGCCAGCGCGATGCAGGTCGCGGCCACCGAGGCATTGGCGAGCTTCACCGCACCATAGAAGGTGAGCCAATGCAGGGCGACCAGCGCGCCCACACCGCAGTAGCCGGCCACCAGACGCGGGGACAATTGGCGCAATCCACGCCACACGCGCGGGACCAGCGCCAGCATCGCCACCACCAGCAGCATGCGCCACCACACCAGCGGCAGAGCGGGCAGGGTAATCAGCTTGCCGAGGATGGCAGTGACGCCCCACAGCAGCACACAGAAATGGATTTGCAGCAGCGCTCTGCGGGTATCGGTCATCGGCATCTGCCTATTGTGCGGCAAGCCGCGCCGCTCAGGATGCCTCCACGCGATCCTCGACAGCGCCGTGGCATCCTGCGCCGATGACACGCCATCCCATCGATATTGTTCCTGCGGTCCTTTCCCCGGCGCTGCGCGGCTGGGCCGGTCTTACGGCCGCGGTTGCGCTGGGGTCGCTGCTGCTGCAGTACGCCCTGCTGCTGCGCACGCCGGGCCTGGGGGCGGCGGAGGCGACGCTGCGCTACCTGGGCTACTTCACCATCCTCAGCAACATCGGGGTCGCCACGGTCTGCCTGGCGCTGGCGTGCGGCCGCCGCACCGGGCTGGCCGGCCCGGTAGCGCGCGCCGCGGTGGCGTTTTTCATCGGCATTACCGGGCTGATCTACGTGACCCTGCTGGCCCCATTGTGGGACCCGCAGGGCGCGCAGTGGTGGGCCGATACCGGCCTGCATTACGCGGTGCCGGTGATGTACCTGGTCGGTTGGCTGGCCGGACCGCATGGCGGCCTGCACCGGCGCGGGCTGCTCGCCGCCCTGGCGTTTCCGACGGTCTACCTGGGCTGGGCACTGCTGGTCGGTCGGCTCAGCGGTCAGTATCCGTATCCGTTCCTGGATCTGAAGGCGCTGGGCACGGCGCTGGTCCTGCGCAACGTGCTGGGCGTAGCCGTGGTGTTCGTGGTGGGCGGTGCGCTGCTGTGGTGGCTGGACAGCGCGCTAGCCGCCCGGCGCCGGCGCCGCTGAGGACTTACCCGTCGCCGAGCTGCATCAGTTGGTCGCGCAGGGCCATCGCCGCGCCGGGATTGCGCTGTTTGGCCGCACCAATGAACACCACATAGACCTCGCGCGATGGACCTGCGGGAGCCTCGGCAGCGAGGTGAGGCAGGTCCGGGTTGTCTTCGCCACGGGCCCAGCGCATCGCGCGCAGGCACCACTGCTCCAAGGCCCGCGCCGGATAGCCGGCACGCAGGTTGGCGCGGGAGTGCATCAATCGCGCATAGATGAAGTCGGCGGTGGGGTCGGCGAAGCTGGGGTACTCCTCCGAGCCACTGAACACCAGCGCGGCACCATGGGCGCGGGCTGTGGTCAGCAGCGCCGGCGTCCACGCGGCGGGATTGCGTACCTCCAGTGCATGCTGCAGAAGCCGACCGTCGATCTTGCGCGGCAGCATGCCCAGGAACTGATCGAACTCGGCCGCCCCGGCGGGATGGCCCTCGCCGAACTGCCAGATCAACGGGCCCAGTCGGTCCTCCAGGACGCGGATGCCATCGATGAAACGCTCAGCCCGTTCCCCAACCGTGGTCAGGTCATGGGTCTGGGTGATCGTGCGCGGTGCCTTGGCCGAGAAGCGGAAGCCCTCGGGAGTCTGGTCGCGCCACTGCGCATAGATGGCCGGCTTCTGCGCGCGGTAGAAGGTGCTGTTGATTTCAATACAGCCGAGCTGTTGGCTGGCATACGCCAGTTCCTCGCGTTGCGGCAGTCCGGCCGGATAGAACGTACCGCCCCGCCACGCCGGGAATACCCAACCACCGATCCCGGTGCGGATGGAGCCGGCCGCAGCGCTCATGCGCCGTCCGCGTGGTCGACCCATGGGTCGTAGCTGCCGAACCACCACAGATAGCCTTCCAGATCCCGGCAGGCATAGCCGCGGCCGCCATAGGGCTGGTCGGCGATGTCCATGACGATCTGCGCGCCGGCGGCAACGGCGCGCGCATGATGCGCATCCGGATCGGCGACGATCACGCAGGCGCTCTGGGTCTGGCGACCGCCGACCTCGTCCGGCTGGACGCTGTAACGGCCCCATTCGCTGCCGTTGTCGACCGAGCCGAGCATGATCATGCCGTGGCCGTAGACAAGCTGGGCGTGGTGGACGGTATCGCCATCGGCGTACACGGCATGTTTCTCGAAGCCGAACGCGCGCTGCAGCCAGGCAATGGCGGCGTGTGCATCGCGGTAGCGCAGGCAGGGAATGATGGTGGCGGTAGTCTCGGCGGGCGCGGTCATGGCGGGCCTCCTTCTGGCACAGGCGAGCCTGATCCGGCCCGCGTTACCATCGTGCGAAACCGGGGCGTTGGCACTCTCGACGCACCCGCCACACGCAACCGGAGACACTGCTTGAACACATCCTGGATCGGAGGCGCCGTGCTGCTGGCATGCGCACCCTTGGCATCAGCGGCCGTGCCGGCCGAACTGCAGCGGCTGGACGCCACCATCGAACGCGCCCGCAGCGCGTTCGACATTCCCGGCATCGCCGTGGCGGTGGTCAAGGATGGCCAGGTGGTGATGGAGCGCGGCTACGGGGTGCGCGAGCTGGGCAAGCCGGATCCGGTCCAGACCGATACGCTGTTTGCGATCGCCTCCAATACCAAAGCCTTCACCGCCACGTCGCTGAACCTGCTGGCCGAACAGGGCAAGCTGAAGATGGACGATCGCGTGATCGATCATCTGCCCGGTTTCCGCATGTCCGATCCGTATGTGACCGGCGAAATGCGCATCCGCGATCTGCTGTCGCACCGCAGCGGCCTGAGCCTGGGGGCGGGCGACCTGTTGTTCTGGCCGACCACCTCCTACAGCAACAAAGAGGTGGTGCAGCGGCTGGGCAAGGTGCCGTTGAAGGCCGGCTTCCGTGATCGCTACGCCTACGACAACATTCTCTACGCGGTCGCCCAGCAGGTGATCGAACAGGTGTCAGGGCAGACCTATGCGGACTTCCTGCAGCAGCACATCTTCACCCCGGTGGGCATGCGCGGCACCCGCTACAACGCCGATCATCTCCAGCCGGGCGACAACGCCGCGGTCGGGCACGCCAAGTACGATTTCAGCCAGCTGCGCACGGTCGCGCCGCTGACCTGGTCCAACAATGCCGGCGCTGGCGGCATCTATTCCAGCGTGCACGACATGGCGCGCTGGATGAACGTGCAGCTGGCCCAGGGAAAACTGGACAATGGCCAGCCGCTGTTCACCGCCAAGACCCAGCAGGCGATGTGGCAGATGATCACCCCGCAGGTTGTGCCCGAGCCGAGCGTGCCGCAGCTGGCTGCCGCCCGGCCGAACTTTGCCGGCTACGGCGAAGGCTGGAGCCTGAGTGACTACCGCGGCGAGAAACTCGTCTGGCACACCGGCGGCTGGCCGGGCATGGTCTCGCGCGTGACCCTGGTGCCGGCGCAGAAGCTGGGCATCGTGGTGTTGACCAACCAGGAAGTGGGCGCGGCGTTCAACGCGATCACCATGGAAGCGCTGGACGCCTATCTGAAGGCGCCGGCCACGGACTGGGTCGCCGCGTATGCAGCCGCCGTTGCCAAGTCGCAGGAAAAGGCGGACGAGGGCTGGGCGAAACACCAGGCCGCGCGCGATGCGAAGTCCAGACCATCGCTGCCGCTGGCGCGCTACGCCGGGGGCTACCGCGACGCATGGTACGGCGATGTGTTCGTTGAACAGCAGGGCGGCAAGCTGCGCCTGCGCTTCGGCAGGACCGCGCAATTGATCGGCACGCTGGAGCATTGGCAGCACGACACCTTCCTGGTGCGCTGGGATGACCGGTCACTCAACGCCGATGCCTTCGTGAACTTCAGTCTGGATCCGGACGGCAAGGTCCGCGAGGTACGCATGCAGGCGGCGTCCTCGCTGACCGATTTCAGCTTCGATTTCCAGGACCTGCTGCTGACCCCGATCGCACCGGAGGCCAAGGGCTGAACCCCGTCGCCGGCGTGTGATGGAGGTGAGAGTAAAAGGACAGGCCGCGGTGGGATAATCGCGGCCTGTTTTGTTTTTGGTGCACTGCGATGTTCCGCTGGTTCGAATCGCTGATTCCGGTTTTTCCGCCGATCGATGCGCGTATGCCACCGCGCAAGGTGGTGCCGTTCTATATCCACTATCTGCGCCCGGTATGGCCGGTGCTGCTGGCCACGTTGATCGCCGGCCTGCTGCTGGCGTTGGTGGAAGTAGCGATGTTCGATTTCCTTGGCCGCATCGTGGACATGGTGGCCGAGCAGCCCGGCAGTGGTTTCTTCGCCCGGCATGCCAACATGCTGCTGTGGATGGCCGGCATCACCCTGATCGCGCGGCCGCTGCTGGTGTCGCTGCACAGCCTGCTGGTCAACCAGGCGATCGTGCCCGGCCTGAGCAACCGCTCGCGCTGGTTGATGCACAACTACGTGGTGCGGCAGAGCCTGAGCTTCTTCCAGAACGATTTCGCCGGCAGCATGGCCAACCGGGTCATGCAGACCGGTACCTCGCTGCGTGAGTCCGCCGTGCAGATGGTCGATTCGCTCTGGTACATCATTGTCTACACGGGTACCGCGCTGTATCTGTTCGCGCAGGCCGACTGGCGGCTGATGATTCCGCTGGGGCTGTGGATGGCCGGCTACGCGGTGATCATGTGGTACTTCGTGCCGCGGGCCAAAGAGCGCGCGTGGATCGCCTCCGAAGCGCGCTCCAAGGCGATGGGCCGCATCGTGGATGGGTACACCAACGTGCCCACGCTGAAGCTCTTTGCCCATGGCGGGCGCGAGCAGGCTTACGTGGCCGAGGCGATCGACGAACTTGCCACCAAGCACCGCGGCCAGACCCGGGTCACCACCGGGCTGGAAGTGACCATCGCCATCGTCAACGGCTTCCTGATCGTGGGCACCTGCGGCCTGGCGCTGTGGCTCTGGAACGGCGGCCACATCACCGTCGGTGCGATCACGCTGGCCACCGGTCTGGTGATCCGCATCCACAACATGTCCGGCTGGATCATGTGGACCATCAACGGCATCTTCGAAGATATCGGCACCGTACAGGACGGCATCACCACCATCTCCCAGCCGCTGACCGTGCAGGACCGCGCCGATGCCGTGCCGTTGGTGGTGAGCCAGGGCGGTGTGCATTTCGACCACATCCATTTCCATTACGGCAAAAGTGGTGGCGTGATCGCCGGGCTGGACCTGCAGGTAAAGCCCGGTGAGAAGATCGGCCTGGTGGGCCCCTCGGGTGCCGGCAAGTCGACCCTGGTCAATGTGCTGCTGCGCTTGTACGACCTGGAAAGCGGGCACATCCGCATCGATGGGCAGGACATCGCCGGGGTCACCCAGGAAAGCCTGCGCCGGCAGATCGGCGTGGTCACCCAGGACACCTCGCTGCTGCACCGCTCGATCCGCGACAACCTGCTGTACGGCCGCCCCGATGCGACGGAAGAACAGCTGCACGCAGCGGTCGCCAAGGCGCGCGCGTCGGCTTTCATCGATACGCTGGTCGATGGGGAAGGGCGCCGCGGTTACGACGCGCATGTCGGCGAACGCGGGGTGAAGCTGTCCGGTGGCCAGCGCCAGCGCATCGCGATTGCGCGGGTGCTGCTCAAGGACGCCCCGATCCTGGTGCTGGACGAAGCAACATCGGCACTGGACTCGGAAGTGGAAGCGGCGATCCAGGACAACCTGGATGAGTTGATGACCGGCAAGACGGTGATCGCGATCGCGCACCGCCTGTCCACCATCGCGCGCATGGACCGGCTGGTGGTGATGGATCAGGGCCGCATCGTGGAGACCGGCACGCACGCCGAACTGATCGCGGCGGGCGGGTTGTATGCGCGCTTGTGGGCACGGCAGACCGGTGGCTTCGTGGCCGCCGACGCGTAACGCCGGCGGGGTGGGGAAAAAAGAAACGGCCCGGGTCACCCCGGGCCGTTTGCCTGTCTGACGAGGATCGAGGCAGTGCTTACTCGATCGGCTGGTCCAGCATCAGCTGGCGCGCGAAGCGCACCGGCGGGGCGCCGTAGGACAGCATCTGATCGTGGTACGCCTTCAGGTTGAACTTCGCACCCTGCTTGTCCTGCACGGCCTTGCGGGTATCGAAGTGTTCCTGCGCACCGACGAAATAGGTCGGCAGCTGTGCGGAGGTCAGCTGCGCACGCACCCACTTGCCCGAGGCTTCGCTTTCCTGCTGGAAGGCATCGTGGGTCATCAGGTGCATCGCCTGCTCACGCGTCCAGTTGTCCACGTGCACGCCCTGATCCAGGATCGCGTTGGAGATGGTGCGCAGGTAGAACTTCAGCTGCACCAGGTGGAACAGCGGATCGTTGTCCAGGTAACCCTGTTCCTGCATCATCCGCTCGGTGTAGACCGCCCAGCCTTCGGCGAACAGGCCCGAACGCAGCACCGCGCGCAGCGTGGATGGGAACTTGCCCGAGTGCCAGCCTTCCAGGTAATGGCCCGGCGTGCCTTCGTGGATGCTCAGCAGGTGGATCATGCGGCTGTTGTATTCGCGCAGGAACGAATCGACCTGCTTGTCGGTCCAGTCGTCCGGGATCGGCGAGACCGCGTAGAAGGTCTTCAGGTTCTTGTCGAGCGGGCCCGGCGAGTCGCAATAGGCCACGGCCACGCCACGCTGGAATTCCGGCATCAGGATGATGTCGACCGGCGAATCGGGCAGGGTCATCAGGTCATGCTTGCGCACGAATTCGGTGGACTGCTCCAGCGCGGCCTTGGCGTCGTCGACGACCTTGTCGCGGGCCGGCTTGTCGGCATAGGCCAGCTCCAGCGCGGCTTCGATCGCGGCCTGCTGCTGCTCATCGCTCGGGTTGGCCGGCAGCGCCGGCGCGCCCGGCTTGTCCTTCAGCACGGTCTGCGCGATGCCGTACATGTCCTGGCGCACACGCTTGAGTTCGGCACGCGCGCGCTCGCCGATCTCGGCACGCGACAGCGAGGAGTTCAAGGCGAACTTCAGCTTCTGGTCGTACAGCTCCGCACCGATGCGGAAGTCCCCCTTGGCGTTCGGCACCAGGGTCTTGTCCAGCCAGGTCTGCTGCTCATCGACAGCCTTCTTCAGGCCGTCGATCGCAGCCTGCAGGCGCTTGCCGTCTTCGGCCGGCAGCTCACCGATGTGCGGGGTGATGAAGGTATCGACGATGCTCAGGATGCCGCGGTTCTGCTTGGCCACGGTTTCAGCATGGATCTTCGGCACGCGGGCCGGGTCCAGGTTCTCGCGGGCCTGGGCGAAGATCTGCGGCAGCTTCTCCATGCGCGCGGTGGCCGACTTCAGGCGGTCGGGCAGCGGCGCGAACTCACGCGCCATCAGGCCGTACAGCGCGCTGCCGGCCATGCCGTTGTACATCTGCGGGTCCCACTTGGGCGACTGCAGCACTTCGGCGGTCCACACTTCGGACTGCAGCTGGTTGCGCAGGATCGCGGCGTCCACCTGGTTCTCGCGCGAGAGCTTGCTCACGTCGATCTTGTCCAGATCGGCCAGCAGTGCCTTGTACGCGGTCAGCACCTTCTGCTGGCCGGCCGCGCTCAGGTCGTCGATCTCGCTGTCGTAGCGGTGATCGCCGATCTGCGTGGCGCTGATCGGGGACAGCTGCATCCAGGTGTCCAAGGCACGCTTGGACAGGTCGGCGAAGGCCGTATCGACCGCAGCGTCACCGGCCGGGGTGGCCGCTTCGGTGCCGGTGGTGGGCGTCGGGGAGTCGGCCTGCTGGCAGCCACCAAGGGCGGCGATCAGGGCGAGGGCAAGCAGATGCTGGCGCATCGGTGTTCCTGTACTGGGGACAATCCCCGAGCATAGGGCCGATGGCCCCCTTTGTCCCCGTGCCATTGGATTACCATGGGCCCCTTTCCTGCAGGAGGGGTGTCATGCAGTACGAAGGCAGCTGTCATTGCGGAAACATCGCATTCATGGTCGAGACCGACGCGCCGATCGAAGAGGTGGTGGAGTGCAACTGCTCGTTGTGCCGCCGCCGCGGTGGCCTGTTGTGGTTCGGCCCGCGCGCAGCGCTGAGCCTGACCACCGATCCGGCGGCGCTGGCGACCTACCAGTTCAACAAGCACCACCTGGACCACCACTATTGTCGCGACTGTGGCATCGCCCCGTTCAGCGAGGGCGACGACCCGCGCAGCGGCCAGCGCATGGTGGCGGTCAACGTACGATGCCTGCCCGGGGTGGACCTGGGCGGCGTGAAGATCACCGCTTTTGATGGAGCTGCACTGTGACCGAGTGGAAAGGACGGGCCCGCGCCGGGCTGGCAGGGATCCTGTTGTTGGGCCTGGTGGCCTGTGGCGGCCACGGGGAGGACTACGCCGCCGATGCCGCCGCTGGCGCGGTCGCCTCACCGGAGGGCGCGTTCCTGGCCTATGAGCATGACCTGCGCATCCAGCTCGATGCCAAGCGCATCAGCGAGCGGGTCAAGGCCGTGTCCGAGGCCTGCCAGAGCAACCGGTTCGGGGATTGTGCCGTGCTGCAGGTCGGCGAGGAAGGCGGTGAAACCCGCTCCGGCTTGATCCGCGTGCGCATCGCGCCCAAGGGGGTGGAACCGATCATCGCGCTGGCCGGTGAAGGCGGCGATGTGGCCTCGCGCAATACCCACGCCGAAGATCTGGCCCAGCAGGTGGCCGACACGGCGCTGACCCAGACGCGGCTGCAGAAAGAGCATGCCCAACTGCAGGCCTATCAGCAGCGCAGCGACATGAAGGTCGCCGATCTGCTGGCGATCTCGCAGCGCATGGCGGAGATCGAGGCCGGGCTGGAGCAGGCCAACAAGGAGGCCGCGCAGCAGCGTCGCCGGATTGATACCCAGCTGGTGACGATGCACTTCGAAGGTCCGGCGGGGCAGCGCAGCCGCAGTGAGATCGGCAAGGCGTTCAGCGAGTTCGGCTCGATCTTCACCACCAGCATCGCGTTCGTGATCCGCGCGGTCGCGGCTCTGCTGCCGGTCGGTGTCGTGGTGTGGGCGGTCGGTGCCGTGGTCGTGGCGCTGTGGCGTCGTCGCAAGCGGCGCAAGGCCGCGGCGGCCGCGCGCTGATCAGACCGGTGGGGGGGGGGGGGGGGGGGGGGGGGGGCGGGGGGGGGGGGGGGACGGCGGCGGGGGGGGAGGGGAGGACGGCACAAAAAAAAGCAGCC
>NZ_JBDJMW010000012.1:0-111660 GCF_039674145.1 Stenotrophomonas sp. TWI587
CCCTGCTGAGCTGGCGCGGCGCAGCGCCTGGGGTGGGCGTTGGCGCGCGCTGGGGCGGGCCGGCGCGGGGTGTCGGGACCCGCTGCAAGTACGTCCATGTAAGCTCGTATGCCGCCATCCATGGCGGCATACGGTCCCGCCACCCCACCCATGCCCACCCTTTGACAATGGGCTGGTGCGCGAGGGAAAAGCGGGTGCGATATCCGCAGCTGCGGTAGTGAGGAGAACAGTGCCGCTCCACTGCTCCTCTGCCCAGCATCGCCATTCCGATCCACTGCTTGGCATCGCTACTTAGCGTCACTGCTCGCGTTCCTGCAGCGCTGCTATTCCGCGATGCCGCTCAGCTCCGCCTACTGGCTTTTGATCTCAGCATGGCCACCGGCCAATTGTCGGGGGGCGGGCACGTGCAGGCTGGAGGGACCGTATGCCGCCATGGATGGCGGCATTCGAGCTTACGGGACGTACTTGCAGCGGGTCCCGGAAGCCTGTGCGTGCCCGCCCCAACCATCGGCCACAGGCACTCGCGATTCACCGCTTCAAGGCCAATCAGCAAGCACGCCAGCCGGCACACCCATCCGCGTGCAGGCCCGCGTCGCCAGGCCATCCTGCAGTGCACGCCGGAACAGCGGTGCCATGCCCTTCAACACCACGGCAGACGCCCGTGATTGCGCACGTTGCATCGGCGTGCGCTCTATCATCGTCGTCGCCCAGTCCGGCAACAATGCCGCGCCCGCACCGAGGAACAGCTCACGCGACAGCCCCGCCATCGGCACCGGCAGGCGGATGCCGGACAGCACCTCCAGCACCTCGCGCGAGCGCGCGTCGAACAGCAGCGCCGAGTGCTGTTGTGCGAAGTACGCGTCCACTTCTGCTTCCGACGCCGGTACATCGGTGGCGCCGAGGGCTTCGGCCACGCGCTTGTACTCGCGGTAGTACTGATCGGCAATCGCCGTGGGGACGTCGCGGCAATAGCGCCGACAGCCCTGCAGGAAGCCGTAGGCCTCGGTGACGTGCACCCAGGTCAGCAGCGCTGGATCGTCGGCGGAATAGGCGCGGCCGTCGGCTGTATGCCCGCGTACCTGGGCGTGGATGCGGGTCACCTTGGCGATCAGCGCCTCGACTTCCGCGGTCGGTGCGTAGGTGGTGCCGGCGACGAACGCGGTGGTGCGGCGCAGGCGGCCCACCAGGTCAGCGCGGAAGTTGGAATGGTCGTACACGCCGGCCAATGCCAGCGGATGCAGGGTCTGCAGCATCAGGGCGCACAGGCCGCCGGCAAGCATGCCGGGGAATTCGGAGTGCACGCGCCAGGTGATGCTGTCCGGGCCGAACCAGCCGGGGTCGCCCAGGGGATGGTCGTAATCGATCCCGCTCTGGCCGCGGGGGAAGGCACCCAGCACCCAGCGGCGGATCGGGGCGGTGGCGGGGCGGGCAAGCGAATGCAGCAGGGAGGACATCAGCAGTACCGAGGCGGAGCGGACCGGCGTTTCGCGCGGATGCGTCAATTCTGCGTGATACCGGTGGGGCTGGCGAGGACCTCGCCCAACAGGGGTCCGGCAATGTGCAGATGCAGCATGGAAAGGACCGTCCGGCGCCTATTTACCCGGCGATTTACGTGCCGCAGTGCGCAAATCCGCTGCGAGTGTGCCCATTCAGGCAGGAATGACGCCGGATCTTTGCGCTTTGCCCATTGCCAAGCGCGGTGAAAGTGCTAGAACTGGAGCTGCCACAACGTCGTCCAATGCGCTGCCGCACGTTCCAGAAGGAGCTCGTCATGATCGCTTTGTTCAAAGGTTTGGGTCTGCTGTTGCAGGACAACGAGCTGTACAGCAGCCCGTTCGAAAAACAGGTCGCGCATTGGCGTAACAAGAGTGAACAGCAGATCCGCGAGGAAGTCGCGTTGCTCGCCAAGGCCAAGGGCCAGTGGTTGATGGCCTCGATTGTCGGCTGGCAGGCGTCCTCGCTGCTCATCCTCGGCCTGATCAGCAATTACCTGTGGAAGGATGACTTCCATATCACCTTCACCCGCGTGGTGATCGTGTTCGGTTCGTGGGTGTCGATCCTGTTCGTGATCTGGTTCATGGCCAACATGTTCGATCACACCGCCGGCTTCGAGCGCTGGATGAAGGCCTTCAACAGCCGCGCCCGGATCACCTCCGATGCGGACACCGTGGAGTGCGTCGCCGAAGCGCTGGACATGGCCCATCATTACCCGGAAGTGCTGGACTACAAGCAGGCCGTGAGCGCCAAGCGCGAGCTGCGCCACGAGGACATCCGCATCATGCGCGAGATCGGCCGGATGAAGCAGCACACCGAACTAGTGGGTCAGCTCAACCACGTCGGCGAGCAGCCCAACGGCACCAACCTGCATCTGCAACCGGCGTTCTGACCCTATCGAAATGAGGGGGGAGCCACGATGCCACCGTGATCACTCACGGTGGCATTGTTCTTTCTGGAGCGCGCTGACGCAGTGCTTGAAGCCGGCCGGCAGCCCGGCCATCTGCTCCGTCTTGCCCACCGCCACCGCCAACCGGTGCAGCGGCGGATAGGGGCAGTCGGTGTCCTTCGTGCAGCGCGCATCCAGCACCAGGTAATGGCAGCGGCCGCTGCTGCTGGCGATGCAGTCGAAGTTGGCCACGCCGTTGTCGACCGTGGTTTTGCTGTACAGCGTATCCACGCCGTTGGCGCGGATGCGGGTGACGGAGGTGTTGCTCGATTGCTGGCAGGCCGCCAGCATCAACACGCAGAGACTGGCGACAACGGCGATACGCATGGCAGGCTCCAGACGAAAGAAAAGGCGCGTTACATCCCGCGGAACAGGCTCATGAAGGGCTGGCTGACGTTGAGCACTTCGGTGCGATGCTTCAAGCGCAGCTGGCCGCGGCCGGTGTCGTCGCGGGTGACTGCGGCGACCGCCTTCATGTTCACGATGGTGGAGCGGTGGATCTGGCGGAACCGTTGCGGATCGAGCGCATCCAACAATTCACGCAGCGAGGTCCGCAGCAGGCTTTCGCCCTGTTCGGTGACCACCGTGGTGTACTTGCTGTCGGCACGGAAGTAGATCACGTCTTCGAGCATGATCAGCTGCGTGTCCCGTCCGTTGCTGGCCGTGATCCAGGCCAAAGGCGGTGCGCTTGAGGCGGCGGTGGGCTGATTGCCGAGGCGCTGCAGCAGTTGCTCGAGCATGCCGCTGTCCGGCCGGCCCAGCTGCATGCGCGCCAGGATCCGCTCGCGCGTGGCCAGCAGGCGCTCATCGCTGACCGGCTTGAGCAGGTAGTCGATCGCGCCCTGTTCGAAGGCATCGATCGCATACTGGTCGTAGGCGGTGACGAACACCACCTGGGTGCGCGGGCTGATCTCCGGCAGCGCGCGGGCCACCTCGATGCCGGTGATGCCCGGCATGCGGATGTCGAGCAGGGCCAGGTCCGGTTTCAACTCGGCCAGGCGCTCCAGCGCACTGGCGCCGTCCTCGCATTCGGCCACCAGCCGCAGCTCGGGCCACAGCCGCTGCAGCTGTGCCACCAGCGACTGGCGCAGCAGGTCTTCGTCTTCGGCAATGAGGGCATCAAGCTGCATGGATCGCCTCGCGGGCATCGCGCGGCAGGGTGATGGTGGCTGCCACGCCGGTGGGGAAATTGGACACGATCGCCACGCCAGCGTGCTCTCCGCAGGTCAGGCGCAGGCGTTCGCGCAGGTTCTTCAGGCCGATCCCGGTACCACTGGTTCCCTGCCCGAAACCGAGACCGTCGTCGGCGACGGTGAGGGTGACATGGTCGTCGAAGGCGCGCGCGATGATCCACACCGTGCCGCCGCCGGGCTTGGGTTCGAGCCCGTGTTTGATCGCGTTTTCAACCAGGGTCTGCAGCGCCATCGAGGGCAGCGGCAGGCTGGTCAGTGCCGGCGGCACATCCACCTGCAGGGCCAGGCGTGCCCCCATGCGGATCTTCAGGATTTCCAGGTAGGCCTGGGTGCGCTCCAGCTCCACGCCCAGGGTGGACATGGATTCATCCACGCTGGGCAGCGAGCTGCGCAGGTACTGGATCAGATGCCCGAGCATCTGGTCGGCGCGCGGCGGATCGGTGCGGGTCAGCACCTGCGCGTTGGCCAGCGTGTTGTAGAGGAAGTGCGGCTCGACCTGCGCATGCAGCAGGTTGAGTCTGGCCACCGAGAGTTCCTTCTCGGTCGCGGTCTGTTCGGCGGCGGCCTGTTCGTCGCGGCGCTGCTCGGCCACCCGGCGGGTGATCGCACGGCCGACCGCTTCGGCGTTCTCATGGTTGCTGCCTTCGTCGACCGCGAGCAGATCGGCCCAGACCCCCGCATCGGGCTCGAACAGCAGGGTGACGCTGCTGGTGCCCTGCCCCGGCGTCACGGTGGCGAGCACGCTGTTGCGTTTGATCGCCAGCCGCGCAGGCAGGTTCCAGCGGGACGGCGGGCGGCCGTTGTAGGGATCCACGCGGCGCACGTAGGCGCGCACCTGCAGGCTGCCCGGAGCGCTTTCGATGTCTTCCACGCGTGGCAGCTCGGCGATGGCGGCTTCCACCAGGGCGAAGGCCGGGCCGGCGTCCATCGGCACCTCGATCTGGCGGCGCTGGCGGCTGGACAAGGTGGCCGCGTCCAGGCGCCCGGCGGCGTGCTGCACGCGGCGGATATGGGCGATGCAGCTGCCCAGGGCGGTCACCATCACGAACAGGGCCAGCAAGCCGAACACCCAGCCGGGGCCTTCGTCCATGCCATGGAAGAAGCCACTCCAGACGAACCCCGCCACCACGATGGCGGCGGCCCAGGCCAACAGATTGCGGAAGATCAGGGAGAGGCTGGCGAACACGGCGGCGTCATCACATAGGGAGTGAGGCGAGCATAGCCCTGCCGCGAGTGCGAACAAGCGGCATGCGACGAAGGCGGGGTTTGGGGGGATGAAGCCGCGTAGCGCCACCCCATGGGTGGCTGGCGTTCGTTCCGGGATCGCGAAGCCACGCATGGCGTGGCTCTACATCGGGGTCCGGGACTGCCTGGCCACGCATGGCGTAGCGCCGGGTTGGGGGTCCGGCCGGCGATGCCGGCCGGACGCGGCACTACTTCCGCTCGGCGGCGCTGGCGTCACGCGGGGCGCGGAACTGGGAGTCCTCGCTCCAGTTCGGCCAGGCGCGCGAGTTGGCCAGCTGGTTGCCCAGCGTGTACAGCACCTCCAGATCGCGCGAGGCACCGGCGAAGGTCCAGTCCGGCTGCCACTCGTCGCCCTGCTGGTGATAGCGCTTGGCGGTGTAGTCATCGGAGGCCGCCTTGCCAGCGGCGACGCCACCCTCCACCCAGTCCTGGCCCGCCGAGTAGGACACCGCCGGCACGCCGCGCTTGGCGAACGGGAAGTGATCGGAGCGGAAGAACAGGCCGGCTTCCGGCTTCGGATCCGGGGTGTAGCGGATGTCCCAGCCCTTGGCGACGTCCTTGAGCTGGTCCAGAAGTTCCAGCTTGGCCGAGCCGTAGATGCCGAAATCACGCGACGGGCTGAAGGGCGCCATGCCATCCATGTTGATCAGCGCCACGGTCTTGCCGAGCGGATACAGCGGGTGGGTGGCGTAGTACTCCGAGCCAAGCAGGCCCTTTTCCTCGGCGGTGACGGCCAGGAACAGCACCGAACGCTCCGGGCGCTTGGCCTTTGCGAAGCCGCGCGCCAGCTCGACCAGCGAAGCGGTGCCGCTGGCGTTGTCCAGCGCACCGTTGAAGATGGTGTCGCCGTTGGCATCGGGCTTGCCCACGCCGATGTGATCCCAGTGCGCGCTGTAGATCACGGTCTCGTCGGGATGCTTGCTGCCCTCCAGGCGCGCGGCCACGTTGTGCGAGGTGATCACCTCGGTCTTGACCGCGTACTTGGCCGAGAAGGTTTCACCCTTCAGCTCGACCGGCTTGAAGTCGCGGGTCTGCGCCTGCTTCTTCAGCGCCTCGAAATCCAGGCCCGCGCGCTTGAACAGCGAAACCGCCAGATCGCGCTGGATCCAGCCTTCCAGCAGCGGATGCGCTTCGGCCGGGTTGTCGCGGACTACATCGAACATGGTGTTGGTGTTGGAGCCGGCCACGGTGGCCCAGCCATACGAGGCCGGCGCGGTCTCATGCACGATCAGCACGCCGAGCGCCCCCTGGCGCGCGCCCTCTTCGTACTTGTAGGTCCAGCGACCGTAGTAGGTCATGCCCTTGCCGTCGAAGTCGCCCTGGCCGGTTTCGAAGTCCGGGTCGTTGATCAGCACGACCGCGATCTTGCCCTTCAGGTCCACGCCCTTGAAGTCGTCCCAGTTGCGCTCGCCGGCTTTGACGCCGTAGCCCAGGAAGACCAGCGGCGCGTTCTTGATGTCCACCTCGCTGGCCCCGTTCATCGCGGCGCGCACGGCGATTTCCTTGCCTTGGCTCAGCGTCTGCGGGGTGCCCTTGTTGCTCAGCGACAGGCTCGGGGTGCCGACGATGTCGCCCTTGAGCAGCGGCACGGCCTGGGTCCACAGGCGCTTGCCGTCCTTGAGGTCGCCGCCCGGCTGCAGGCCCGCCGCGGCGAACTGCTTGCTCAGGAAGGCGATGGTCTTTTCTTCACCGGCCGTGGCAGGCGAGCGGCCCTCGTAGGCATCGGAGGCCAGTTCCTTGACGTCTGCGGAGATCCGCGCGCCATCGAATTTGGGGGTGGCGGCCATCAAGGCCGACGACACCGACAACGCCAACAGGCTGATTACCACACGCTTCACGCTGCACCTCATGACTGACCGACAATCGCCCGAGTGTAGGCCAGAGCCGTGGCCGGGTGCAGTGCCGGTCTACACAGCCGCCGCGCGGGCGAGCAGCATCGCCTTCTCGCGTGCGTTGGCGGTCAGCGCCGCCGCACGCGCAAAGGCTGCCCGGGCCTCCTCACGGCGATCCAGCTGGGCCAACAGATCGCCCTGCACCGCGGCCAGCGGCGCATAGTCGCGCAACCGTGCATCGTCACCCAGCGCCTCCACCAGTGGCCACGCCGCCGCCGCGCCGTTCGCACGCGACAGGGCCACCGCGTGATTCAACGCGATCACCGGCGAGGGCTGCACCTGCGCCAGCCGCGCGTAGAGCGCGGTCATCCGTGCCCAGTCGGTGTCCTCGGCGCGGCGCGCGCGCGCGTGGCACTCGGCGATGGCGGCCTGCAGCACATAGGGATCCTCGCTGCCGCCCAGCACCACCGCCTGCTGGAGGGCCGCCTGGCCACGGGCGATCTGCAGCCAGTCCCAGCGCGTGCGGTCCTGGTCGGGCAGCAGGACAGGCGTGCCGGTGCTATCGGTACGCGCTGCGGTACGCGAAGCCTGCAGTTCCATCAGGGCCAGCAGCCCCTGCACCTGTGGCCAGGCAGGCAGGCGATGCGCGAGCACGCGCCCCAGACGCAGTGCTTCCTCGCACAGCGCCGGGCGCATCCAGTCATCGCCGGCACTGGCCGCATAGCCCTCATTGAAGATCAGGTAGATCACCTCCAGCACCGAGGCCAAGCGCTCCGGCAATGCAGCCTGGCGTGGCACTTCGAACGGCACCTGCTTCTGCGCCAGCGTACGCTTGGCACGCACGATGCGCTGGGCGATGGTCGGCTCGGGTGCGAGGAAGGCGCGCCCGATCTCATCAGTGGTCAGGCCCCCCAGCAGGCGCAGCGTCAACGCCACCCGCGCATCGGCGGCCAGCACCGGATGACAGGCGACGAACATCAGCCGCAGCAGGTCATCGCCGATGTCGTCTTCCAGCGCGTCGCTGTCATCCGGCGGCGGCAATGGCAGCGGCTCCAGCTCGCTGCCGTACTGCGCATGCTGGCCGGCGACACGCTGGTGCTGGCGCAGCACATCGATGGCGCGGTTGCGCGCGGTGGTCATCAGCCACGCTCCGGGATTGTCCGGCACGCCCTGGCTGGGCCAGCGCTCCAGCGCGGCCAGCCAAGTGTCCTGGACCAGCTCTTCGGCACGGCCGACATCGCCGCCAAGCAGGCGGGTCAGGCGGGCGGTCAGCACTGGCGACTCCATGCGCCAGATCGTCTCCAGTCGTTGCGTCAGTGCCGTGTCCATGCAGCTGATCAGACCACCGGGGCGAGGCAGGTACAAGCTGCGCGGCGGGGTGCCATCGCGCCGGTGCGGGATCAGGGCTGCTTCATGCAGTTGACCATCCACGGCTTGCCATAGCGGTCGATCAGAAAGCCCCAGCGATGGGCCCAGAAGGTTTCGGTGATCGGCATCTTGATCTCGCCTCCGTCGGCCAGCGCATTGAACACGCGCTCGGCTTCCTCGATCGAGTCGACATCGATGTTGATCGTGGTGCTGCCCTGCCCGTCCGGGGAGGGGCCGTCGGCGGCCATCAGGATCGCCGACCCCACCTCCAGCTGGCTGTGCGCGACGTGGTCCAGGGTCTCCGGCGGCATCTCGCCACAGCCTTCCTGACTTTCCATCGGTGGCATGTCGCGGTACCTCATTTCCGAGGTGACCTTGCCGCCCAGCACCTGCGCATAAAAGGCCATCGCCTCATGGGTCTTGCCGTTGAAGCCAAGGAACGGAATCAGTTTCATGGGAATGCTCCAGGGATGTGGGATGGATCAAGCGTCGGTGCCGATCTGGTCGCGCAGACGCTGTTCCTGCGCCTGTAATTCAGGAGTGAAGGCATCACCGAAATCCTCGGCACTGAGAATCGGGCGCAGCTCCACCACATCGCCGGCGGCGAACGGCGCGCGTTTGAGCCATTCGGTGGCCTCGTCCAGCGAGCGGACCTGCCAGAGCCAGAAGCCGCAGACCAGCTCGCGGGTTTCGGCGAACGGCCCGTCGATCACCCGCGGCGCTTCATTGCCGAAGGCCACCCGCCGGGCATGCGAGGTCGGGTGCAGGCCCTCGCCGGCCAGCATGATCCCGGCCTGGACCAGCTGTTCGTTGTAGGCGCCCATGGCGCGGATTTCCTGCTCGGTCGGCAGTTGACCGGCCTCGGTGGCCGCGGTTGCCTTGACCAGAACCATGACTTTCACGGGGTGCTCCTGTCTGCCAGCCCGAAGCGCGGGCCGTTCACTGGATACAACGTGCCAACGGGATGGAAATCGACACGCCCGTAAAAATTATTTCTGCCGTGCCTGAACAGGGCGTTCCTGCGGCGCTGCAACACCGTGCCTGCGGGAGCTGGGGCATGATGCGACTTCACCGTCCCTCGTGGTCCGCCCATGCAATTTCTTCTGCTGATCTATATCGACGAGGGTCTGCTGCAGGCCCTGCCAAGCGACGAATACGACCGCCTGATGCACGACTGCCTGCAGCACGCGGACAGGCTGCAGGCCGAGGGCACCCTCGTGCTGGCGCAGAAGCTGGAACCGGTGGACAGCGCGCGCACGGTGCGCGTGCGCCAGGGCCAGACCCGGATCACCGATGGCCCGTTCGCCGAGACCCACGAGCTACTGGCCGGCTTCAACCTGATCAACGCGCCGGACCACGCCGAGGCGATGCGCATCGCCCAGCAGTTCCCGTGGTCGCGTTTCGGCAGCATCGAGGTGCGGCCGCTGGCCGACATGGACGCCGAGCGCGTGCGCGTCGGCGCCTGATTCCGCTCAGGGCAGCAGCGTGACCTTCAGATCACGCGGCCCGATCGCTTCGTTGCCGCTGTAGTCGCGCGCACTGCCACGCAGGATGTAGTCGCCGGCCGGCAACGCGTCGGGCTGCCAGCGCCCGGTCTCGACCAGTCCATCGCGCACGGTGTTGGTGACCAGATAGCGGAAGCGCGTGACCGCACTGCCATGCACGGTGATGCCGCTGTCTGGCGCATAGGCAACGCGGGTGGCGCTGTCCTCGCGCGGCATCCGGTTGAACACGATGTTGAAGCGCGGCTGCTCGTACCCCGCCAGCGGCTGACCCTGCGCATCCAGCACCTGATAACCCACCTGGTACAGCCCCAGCCGCCGGCGTGGCAGATTGCGGTCCACCTGATCCCACGCCTCCACCACGATCTGCACGCCCGGTCCCTGGCGGGGAATCGCCACGCGGCCATCGGCGCCCCCCTTGATCGGCTGATCCAGATCGTCCAGCACGGCCACCTCGGTGATGCGCGGCGCAAAGGTATCGGCATACCCGGTGAAGCCCAGCGCCACCGCATTGCGTTCGAAACCACTGGCGCCCACGCTCAGGTGCACATGCGCCATGCGGTTGATGCTGCCCAGCGATTCGCCCGTCGCGAAGCGCGTGCCACGACGCACACGGACCCGCTCGAGCTTGCCGTCCTCGCCGAGCAGCTGCTGCCAGCGCGCATCGAACGGGCGGTCACGCGGATCGCGGCCGACCTTCATGTGGATGTACTTCAGCCGGCCCAGCGACAGGCCTTCGGCCTGGCCACCGACCGACCATGCCGCGAACGGCGTATCGACCTTGCCATCGGCAATCGCCAGCACCGATTGGCCCACATCACCCCGGATGTCGAAGCCGCCATGCAGGTGGTGGCGGCTTTCACCCTTGAAGTCACCGCGCACTTCACCCAGCGTGCCGACCACTTCGTGCCAACCATCCTGCGGCGCCAGCGGCCAACGGCCGGCGGTCTCGGGCAGCGGGGCATCCGGCGCCGGGCCGATCAGCGCCGGCGGTGCGGTCTGGCCAACCGCCAGCGCGCGCAGCCGGTGCACACGGTAGGACGCAGCATCGGCCAGGTACAGCCCACCCTGGGCATCCAGCGCGAGCGCGGTAGGCCGGGCGAAGCGCGGCTGCGGTGGCACGCCGGCCAGTGCGAGCTGATGGCCCTGCGCCGAGATCTGCACCACCTTGCCGTTGATGTCGCTGGCGTAGATCACTCCGTCATGGGTCACCGCCAAGGACAGCGGGCCGCTCAGCAGGCCGCCATCGGCGACGCGGGTGCTCAGCGTGCCATCCGGCGCGAGCTGTCGGATCGCGTTGTTGAACAGATCGGCGATCAAGACGTTGCCCTGCGGATCCAATGCCAGCGCGACCGGCGTGTCCAGGCGGGTGTCCACGCCGATGCCATCCATCATCCCTGGGCGCTCGCCACCGGCGACGGTGTGGACCCGCCCATCGGACTCGATAACACGGATGCGGTCGTTGTAGGTATCGGCCACGTACACGCGGCCGCCCGCGTCCACCGCCACGCCCATCGGTCCATCGAAACGCGCCTGCGCGGCTGGACCATCGACGAAGCCCCGCTGGCCATCACCGGCCAGCGTGCTCACGGTGCCGTCCACCGCGATGCGCCGGATCACGTGGTTGCCGGTATCGGCGACGAAGACGTTGCCGCTGGCATCCAGCGCGATCCCGGAAGGCGTGTTGAACTGCGCCTGCAAGGCAGCGCCATCGCGCCAGCCTTCGCCCTGCCCGGCCAGGGTGTCCACGCGGCCATCGGGATGCAGGCGGCGGATGCGGTTGTTGTCGCCGGCATCGGCGATGTAGACCACGCCGTGCGCGTCCACGGCCAAGCCGTACGGATCGGCAAAGCGCGCCTGCCCGGCGGGGCCTTCCGTGCTGCCACCCACGCCGTCGCCGGCGACGCTGTCGATGCGCGGTGACCAGCCCAGCACGGTGGGTATCGGTCCGGGCGGCGGCAGGGGCGGCGATGGCACGCGCAGGAACGTCCATGCCAGCAACGCAGCGGTGGCTGCGGCGATCATCCCTGCCCAAGCGTTGCGTCCCATTGCCATCCTTGTCGTTCGAAGGGCACGACGATAAGGGCTGCGTGCGCATCTGCAAACCCTGTGGGTCGAACGCGCGGACGTGCAGACCGCTCTGAACGCCGTCGGCCGAAGCGAGCAGCACGCGTTGTTCGGCGCAGGATGCTCACGCTGAAACGCAGCCCTACTTCGCCGGCGTCTCCAGCTTGAACCCCATCGCCTCGCGATAGCGCACGTACAACGCGCTGACCTTCTCCACGTAGGCCAGCGTCTCGGCATAGGGCGGCACGCCCTTGTAGCGCGTCACCGCACCGATGCCGGCGTTGTAGGCCGCGGCGGCCAGCACACGGTCGCCCTTGTAGCGACGCAGCAGCGCCTTCATGTAACGCGCGCCGCCGCTGATCGACTGCTCGGCCGAGAGTGGGTCGGCCACGCCGTACTCGGTGGCGGTATCGGGCATCAGCTGCATCACGCCCTGCGCGCCTTTGGGCGAGATCGCACCGGCATCGAAATTGCTCTCGGCATGGGCGATCGCGCGCAGCCAGGCGTCGTCCACCCCGGTGGCCTTCGCTGCGGCCTTGAACTGCTTGGCGTGCCGGTTCAACTGCGGCGTGCCGACCTTGCCCAGACCTTCATGCGCCGGTTCACCCGGTGGGGTGGCGACGGTGAATTTCAGGAACACCCGCGAGCCGGGCAGGTTGCGGGTTGAATAGACCAGGGCACCGTCCTGCTCGCGCTCGTACAGGGTGCCGCTGAAGATGCCCATGTTTCCCCACAGGTTGGGGGTCTGCACGGCGTTGTCGTCGATCTGCTGCGGGGTGCACTTGGAGCCCGGCTCCGGTGCGGTGGCCAGGCTGACCGTGTTGCTCTGCACGCAGCGGTAGACCGTGCGCGCCGATGCCAGGCTGGGCAGCAGCAACGACAACAGGGCCAACGCGGCAGGCAGGGTGGGATTCATCGGGCTCGGATCGGGGCACGGAAGGGTGCGGCGCGATCATCCGGCCGGGGGCGCGAACCGAAGGTGAATACCGGGCCGCCGGGGCGGCCGACGCCGTGGTCTGCCCGTCACTGTCGGAATCAACACCTTGGCGGGGTGGCCCGCCGCACATCATGGCCCTTCCACGTCTGCGCTGTTTCAATCCTCACGCACTGATGGTCATATAGCGGCTCGGGGCCGCGACCGCCCTGGCCCGCCGGGCTGCCATGGAATCCCCTTTCGACGAGGCATCGAGATCTGCTTGAACCGCGCCAGGATCATCGCCGTCACCATCCTGCTGGCCCTGATCGGTGCCCTCGTGCCGATCGCCACCGTGTTCTATTTCACCTGGAGCCGCGCCAGCGAGTCCGAGCAGGTGCGGCTGCAGACCACCGCCGAGCGCACCCTGCAGCGCGCACACCGCGCCTACGAGGGCGCGCTGAACACCCTGCGCGAGCTCAACCGCAGCACCCTGGCGCCCTGCTCGCCCGCGCACCTGCAGCTGATGCGCGGGCTGGTGATGCGCACCCACTCGGCCGAGCAGATCGGCTACTTCAAGGACGGACGGCTGGCCTGCACCTCGTGGGGCCCGATGGACGCCGGGATCGTGCAGCCCGCGCCTGCCTATGTCACCGCCGAGGGCGCCGGCATCACGCTGGACATCCGTCCGCTGGCCGGCACACCGCAGCAGCCGTTGATGGCGCTCAGCTATGGCCACTACGACATCCTGATGGACCCGGCCCGGTTGATCGATGTGATCGTCGATCCCAACGTGCGGCTGGCCGTCGCCAGCCCCGACGGGCGGCTGATCGCCCAGCAGGACATCCAGGACCAGGCCTTGCTGCAGCGGCTGCTGCGCGAGCCGGCAAGCGGTACTGAAGGACAGACGCTGTACGCCACCGCGCAGGACCAGGAATGGCTCGCCGTCGCCACCGCCCCGCGCACCGACCTGGTGGCTGCGTTCCGCCACCAGATCGGCCAGTTCATCCCGCTCGGGGTGATCGGCGCGCTGGCGGCGATCGGCGGCGTGGTCTGGCTGTCCCGGCGGCGGCTGTCACTGCGCGGTGAGCTGGCCACGGCCGTGCGCAGGCGTGGTTCTTCATGCACTACCAGCCAATCATCGAGCTGGACACCGGCATCTGCGTGGGCGCTGAATCGCTGGTGCGCTGGCGCCGTCCCGACGGCAGCCTGGTGCGGCCGGACCTGTTCATTCCGCTGGCTGAAGAGGCAGGGCTGATCGAGGCGCTGACCGATCAGGTCATCGACCATGTGATCGCGGACATGCGCGCGTTGCTGGTGCAGGACCGCACCGCGCACATCGCGATCAACCTGGCCGCCGAGGATGTCAGCAGCGGCCGCGCACTGAAGGTACTGAGCGCCAAGCTGCAGGGCACCGGCATCCATCCCCAGCAGATCTGGCTGGAGGCGACCGAGCGCGGTTTCATCGACATCCGCCGTGCGCGCACCAGTCTGGCCAACGCACGCCGCATCGGTCATTGCGTGGCCATCGACGATTTCGGCGTCGGCTATTCCAGCCTGCAGTACCTCCAGCAACTGCCACTGGATGCGTTGAAGATCGACAAGTCGTTCATCGATGCGATCGGGACCGACAGCGCCACCAGCCCGGTCACCTCGCACATCATCGACATGGCCAAGACGCTGGGCCTGTTCACCGTGGCCGAAGGCGTGGAAACGCCTGCGCAGCTCGCCTACCTGCAGGCGCGCCAGGTGGAATTCGGGCAGGGCTGGCTGTTCTCCAAGGCCCTGCCGCCGGACGAGTTCATGGCCTTCCACCAGCAGCGCAAGCAGCAGTACGGGCAGGCGCCGGAAGACATGCAGAAGCCCGGCAGCGACGTGCCCGCCTGAGCCAACGCGCTATTCGGCGTCGAGGCCGGCCAGGGTCATCACCCATGCCGGTACCTGCGGCTCGCCAGCGTAGAACGCCTTCGGTTTGTTTTCGGCCATCGCCCAGCGCTGGATCCAGCTGATGCCTCCGGCGCCGTTGTAGCCGTCGGCGTGCTGGTAGGCCGGATCCTGCAGTGCAGTCTCCAGCGTGATGAAGCGATAGCCGCGGCGGCGCGTGGCGGCCACCAGTTCCTCCACGCAGTCCGCGCTGAGCGCGTTGGCGTGGATCAGCCACACCTGGGCAGGCAACCGGCCCAGCAGCTGCTGCCCCTGCTGCTCGTAGTAATCCAGCTTGTTGAGCATGTACGGCACATAGCCACGGCGCAACTGGCGCAGGCGGGCTTCACGCGCGGCCGGATCGGTCTCGGTGTCGCGCACGCGGTCGTAGGCGAACGCCCAGATCCACTCGCTGTTGTCGACGGTGACGGGGGCGATCCGGTAGCCATGCTGCTGCAGGAACACGCCCAGCGCAGCACGTTCTTCCGGCGACTGCCCGGCACGCAGATACGGATGCCGGAACCAGCGCGGCGCCTGCCCGGTTTCGGCCAGCAACGGGCGCAGCGTGGTCTCACCGCGCAGGATGTCCTGCTCGTAGGCGGCCAGCCCGATCGCATGCAGATCGACATGGCCGAAGGTGTGGTTGCCCAGTTCGAATCCGGCATCGCGCCAGTCACGCAGCATCTGCACCCGTGCGGGTTTCAGCCGTCCATCCACCTCGAGTTTGACTTCGTTGACGAAGCCCACCACCGGCACGTCGGCCTGCTTCAGGGCCGCGATCAACTGCGCATGGCGCGCGGCAAGCTCGGGTTCAACGCGTTCGTCCAGACGCTGCCAGGGCAGATCGTCGATGGTCAGCGCGATGCGCCGCCCCGGCTCGGCCGCGTGCGCGATGCCGGCCAGGCACAGCAGTGCCAGCACCCCACTCCGAAGGACTCCCTTGTGCATCCGTCACTCCCATCGTGATACCCGGCCTCAGCATAGCGCCGGGTATCACGGTCCACCTTGCCGGGTGCGGCGGCTGGGCTCAGTGCGTGATCGGCGCCCAGGCGCGCGGCTGACGCAGCACCACCATCAACGTGGCCAGCAGCAGCACCAGCAGGACCGCTGGCAGCCAGCGCTCACCGACGGTTTCCAGCATCACGCCGCCGAGAATGCCTGCCAGCGCGATGGCCAGATTCCAGCCGGTCACCACGAAGGACTGCGCGATATCCCCGGCCTCGTCCGCCCGGCGTGCCACCGCGGTCTGGAACAGCGTGGGAACGCCACCGAAGGAGATGCCCCACACCACCGTCCCGATCACCAGCACCCACGGCGAGCCCGGCCACAGCGCGAACGCCACCGCCGACAGCGCAAACGCCACTGTGCTGGCGATCACCAGCGCACGCAGCCACCGGTCCACCAGCAGCCCGGTGATCCAGATGCCGACCAGCGCTGCCACGCCGAACACCAGCAGCAGACGATCCAGCCACACCGCCGCGCCGGACAGCGCCGCAAACGGTTCGATGTAGGTGTAGAGCACGTTGTGCGCCAGCACGTACAGGAACATCGTCAGCAACGCGGTGCGCATGCCGCGCAGACGCAGTACGTTGCCCAACGGCTGCTGGGCCGCCGCGCCCGGGGCCGGCAGCGGCGGCAGCGCCAGCCGCGCCCACACCAGCAGGCCGACGCTGAGCAGCGACATCAACCCGAACGCCCACCGCCAGCCGATGGTCTGGCCCAACAGCGTACCGGCCGGAATGCCCAGCGACAGCGCCAGCGGCGTGCCAACCATCGCCACGGCGATCGCGCGGCCCTGCAGCTGCGGCACCACCATGCGGCTGGCATAGCCCGCCACCAGCGACCACAGCAGACCCGCGCTGATGCCCGCGCAGAAACGTGCGACCAGCATCAGGCCGTAGTGGTGCGTCATCGCGGTGATGGTGTTGACCACCACGAAGCCGGCGATCGCGGTGAGCAGCAGCGGGCGGCGTGGCCAGCGCCGCGTCAATGCGGTCATCGGCAGTGCGGCCACCAGCGAGCCCAAGGCGTAGATCGTGACCAGCTGGCCGACCAGTGCGCGGCTGACACCGAGATCGGCGCTCATCGGTGACAGCAGGCCGGCCGGCAATGCTTCGGTGAGGATGGTGATGAAGCCCGCGCAGGCCAGCGCCAGCAGGCCGCCGAAGGGCAATCGAGTGGCCGCGTTGGGCAGCGGCACGGCGGTGGAATCGACCGCGTGACCGCTCATGGGTGCACCCGGGTGGGTATCGCATCCAGCGCGACAGTGGAACCGCTGACGTCAGGGAAGAAAGACATGGAGGCGCCGTAAGTGGGGGAGCGCCACCGTAGGCGCTAAGCCGCCGGGGAAACAGCGGGTCAGCGCTCCGTACATTCCGGACTGGCGAGGCCGCAATCGGGGAATTGCCCTCCCCGCAAGGTCTTCGGCCGGAACCAAGCGCCGGCGCACCGCAGTGTTTCGGCCCAATGCCTCCGCCTCCCGCCCCGCAGGCCCTGCCGACCGCTACAGTGCCCGCTTTCCTCCCTGCGACCGCCCATGTCAGCCTTGGACAACCTCGGCAACCTGCAGACCTTCGTGCAGGTCGCCGACACCCGCAGCTTCGTCGAGACCGGCCGCATGCTCGGCATCTCCGCCTCGGCCGCCGGCAAGACCGTGTCGCGGCTGGAGCAGGCGCTGGGCGTGCGGCTGTTCCATCGCAGCACCCGCAGCGTCACCCTCACCGCCGAGGGTGAGCGCTTTCTGGTCCGCTGCCGGCGCATCCTTGATGAGCGCGATGCCGCGCGCGATGAGCTGGTCCAGCAGACCGAAGCACCGACGGGCGTGCTGCGGGTCAGTCTGCCGCTGGTGGGCGACATCTCGCTGCCGCTGCTGACCGAGTTCATGGCCGCCTATCCCGGCATCCGCCTGGAGCTGGATTTCGATGACCGGCTGGTGGATGTGATCGAGGAAGGCTTCGACGCCGTGCTGCGGGTCAGCGAGCCGACCGACTCGCGCCTGAGCGCCCGGCAGCTCGGCGTGTTTCCGCGTTACCTGGTCGCCTCACCCGACTATCTGGCCCGTCGCGGCACGCCTCGCGTGCCCGAGGATCTGTTGCAGCACGACTGCCTGCACTACCGCTTCCCGAGCAGCGGCAAGCTGGAACCGTGGCCACTGCCGCAGACGCCGGGCGCCGCTCCGCTGGCACTGCCGGTCTCCATGGTCAGCAACACGATCGAAGCGCGGCTGGCCTTCGCGCTGGCCGGGCGCGGCATCGCCTACATCCCCGAGCACTCGGTGCGCGAGGCCTTGGCCGACGGCCGCCTGCAGCGGGTGATGGCCGACCGCATCCATGCCTGTGGCACCTTCTACCTGCTGTGGCCCTCCGGCCGCCATGTGCTGCCCAAACTGCGGGTCTTCATCGATTTCATCAGCGCGCGGCTCACCGGGGTGAGCGGCTGAGCAGGCCGCGTTCATCGCCCTGGCGCCGCGCGGTTTTATACTGGGCGCGCGGCAGCCAGCCGCCTTTGTTGCCGAGGTAGGCCTACATGCGCCATTGATGCCGCCGTCGTCTGACGGCCCGTCTCCACCCGCCTGTTCCGCAGGAGGGGAGTCCTTGGCATCCAATGGAGGTCGCATGACCGCATTCGCTCTCACGCTCGACCGCGTGACGCATACCCTGCCCGACGGCCGGGTCCTGTTTTCCGACCTGTCCGCCGCGTTCGACGGCACCCCGACCGGCCTGGTCGGGCGCAACGGCGTGGGCAAAAGCTTGCTCGCGCGCATTCTCAGTGGCGATCTCACGCCCAGCTCCGGCCGCATCCTGCGCAGCGGCCCGGTGCATCTGCTCACGCAGCACAGCGGCACACACCAAGGCCGCATCGCCGATCTGGCCGGTGTCGGTGCGGTGCTCGATGCCCTGCACCGCATCGAAGCCGGCAGCGTGGATCCGGACGACTTCACCCGCGTGGGTGAGCGCTGGGACCTCCGCGAGCAACTGCAGGCACAGTGGCAGCTGCTCGGGCTGCCTGCGCTCGATCCCCTGCGGCCCGCCGCCACGCTCAGCGGTGGCCAGGCAATGCAGGTCGCGCTGGCCGGTGCGTTCCTGTCCGGTGCCGAGGGTCTGATCCTGGATGAACCCAGCAACCACCTCGATGCCGCCCACCGCGCACGCCTGATCGAGGCGCTGCAGCGCTGGCACGGTGGCCTGATCGTGATCAGCCACGACCGCACACTGCTGCGGCACATGGCGCGCATCGTCGAGCTGTCACCAAGCGGGCTGCGCCAGTACGGCGGCAACTACGCTCTCTACGCCGAACAGAAACAGGACGAGCGGCGCAGTGCCGAGGCACAGCTGGCCCTGCGCAAACGCGAGCGGCGCCAGCAGCAGACCGAGCTGCGCGATCAGCGCGAGAAGATGGCGCATCGGCAGGCGCGCGCCACACGCGAGGCACGCACCGCCAACCAGGCACCGATCCTGCTCGGTGGCATGAAGAACCGCAGCGAGCACAGCGCCGGTCGCTGGCAGGTACAGCAGAGCGAGCGTCGTACCGAACTGGATGCGCGCGTGCGCGAGGCTGCCGGCGAGGTGGAGCAGCACATCGAGATCGCCCTGCTCGCCCCGGTGATCCATCAGCCCGGGCCGCAGCGCGTGGCCGAGCTCACCGCCGCCGAACTGCCGTGGGTGCAGGGACCCTGGAAGACGCTGGATCTGACCGTGCAGCGCGGCCAGCGGATCGGCGTGCAGGGCCGTAACGGCAGTGGCAAATCCACGCTGCTGAGGGTGTTGGCGGGCACGTTGCCGCCCGTGTCGGGCCACGTCGATGTGGCGGCGAGCGTCGCCCTGCTCGATCAGTCGCTCACGATGCTGCCCGATGAGTCCTCGGCCCTGTCACTGCTGCAGCGCGCGCATCCGTTGGCCAGCGAAGGCACCCTGCGTACCCAGTTGGCCCTGCTCGGCCTGGACGCCGAGCGCAGCCTGCGGCCACTGGCCACGCTCAGCGGTGGCGAGCGCTTGAAGGCGGCGCTGGCATCGGTGCTGTACGCGCAGATGCCGCCGCAGCTTTTGTTGCTCGACGAACCCGGTAATCACCTCGACCTGCCCTCGCTCACCGCGCTGGAGCAGTTGCTCAGCCAGTATCGCGGCACGCTGATGATCGTCTCGCACGACGCCGCGCTGCTGGAGGCGGTGGGATTGAGCCATACCCTGCGCGCATCCGATCAGGGCTGGCAGCTGACGCCGGTGTAGCGCCGGCGGCTAGGGGCGCGCCCACGCCGGGAACGCGTCCGGCAGCAACTGCCACAACAGCGGTCCGGCGCGCAGTTCCTCATCGTTGAGCAGGCAGGCATCCAGCTCGGCGCGCACCGCGTGCTCGTCCATCGCCACGCCGATCACCGCCAGCTCCTGGCGGCGGTCGCCCCACCAGGGATGCCACAGCCTGCGCATCGCCTGGTACTCGCCCGCATCGCCGACCTGATCCACGGTGGGCAGCGGCGCGGTCCAGCACGCCGCCTGCTGACGGGCCCAGCCGATATCCGTGTAGGGCACGCGCGTGGGTGACAGCTCGGGCACGGTGTTCTCCAGCCCCGCCTCCATGCGCTCGCGCGAGGCGTACCAGACGCCCGCAACCGAGGTCTGCGTGGCCGCACCGACACTGGACAGCTCGCCCACCGAGTCCATGCGGTTGGCCAGCCAGAAGAAGCCTTTGCTGCGGATCACGCTGCCCAACCCGGTTTCGAGCAAGCGCGCGAAGCGCTGCGGATGGAACGGCCGGCGCGAGCGGTAGACGAAGCTGGTGATGCCGTACTCCTCGGTCTCCGGCGTGTGCTGACCACGCAGCGCCTGCATCCAGCCTGGCGCCAACTGCGCTTTGACGAAGTCGTAGCGGCCGGTATCGAGCACCTCGTGCAGCGGCACGTTGCCGTGCTCGGACAGCACCAGCCGTGCATCGCGGTTCATCGCGCGCAGCACGGCGAGTGTCGATTGCAGCGTGTCGTCATCGATCAGATCGCACTTGCTCACCACGATCACGTTGGCGAACTCGATCTGCTCGGCGAGTAGATTCACCACGCCGCGGTCATCATCCTCACCGGCCTGCTGGCCGCGGTCGATCAGCCGATCGCTGGAGCCGAAGTCATGCAGGAACTGCGCACCATCGACCACCGTCACCAGCGTGTCCAGCCGTGCGATGTCACTGAGGCTGAAGCCGGCCTCATCGCGCACCGAGAAGGTCGCCGCCACCGGCATCGGCTCGGCGATCCCGGTCGATTCGATCAACAGATAGTCATAGCGCCCCTCCGCCGCAAGCCTGCGCACTTCGTGCAGCAGGTCATCGCGCAGCGTGCAGCAGATGCAGCCGTTGCTGAACTCCACCAGCGTCTCCTCGGTGCGGCTCAGCGCGGCGCCGCCATCGCGGACCAGCTGCGCGTCGACGTTGATCTCGCTCATGTCATTGACGATCACCGCCACCCGGCGGCCCTCGCGGTTGCGCAGCAGCTGATTGAGCAGGGTGGTCTTGCCGGCACCGAGGAAGCCGGACAGCACCGTCACCGGCAGACGGGAATCATGAAGGGCAGCAGAGGCAGTCATGGCGGAGCAGGTCTGGAGGGGAATTGAAATGTTACTATATAACATTCACAGACCAAGACCCCCGCCCCATGAAGCGATCCTCTGCCCTGTTGGATGCCGGCGCCATCGCGCTCTCCGGCCTATGCCTGCTGCACTGCCTGGCCCTGCCGCTGCTGGCGGCGATGCTCCCGCTGATGGGGGTGTGGGCCGAAGCCGAGTGGGTGCATGCCCTGTTCGTGGCCATCGCCGCGCCGGTGACCGGCTTCGCGCTGTGGCGCGCGCACCGCCAGCATCGCCTGCCCGTGCTGGCGATGGCCGGCGCTTTGATCGGGCTGCTGTTGCTGCTGGCCGGCGCCGTGGGCTGGCCGAGCCATGAGGCCGAGACTCCGATGACGGTGGTCGGGAGCCTGCTGCTGGCCAGCACGCATGTGTGGAACGCCTGGCGGCGGCACCGGCACTGAGCGGGCGTACGCGATGCGCCTACTTGCCGTAGGCGCGCAGCAGCTTGACCAGCACCTGCGCCTCGGCCGCGCGCTCGGCCGGATCATCCGGCCCGACCACGTGCTCCTGCAGGTGCTCATCCAGCAGTGCCATCAACAGCGCGTGGGCGGCCCCACGTACGGCGGAGGCCTGCATCAGGACATCGGTGCAATCGGCTTCGGCCGACTGCAGGGAGGCTTCGAGGGCGGCGACCTGGCCGGCCATGCGGCGGACGCGGGCCAGCAACGGCTTACGGTGGTGTTGAACATGCGACATGGGGCCAGAGCATATACCCTATGGGGGTATATTCCCACTCCGGAGTCGCCCATGGTCCTCAGCGCTGCCGCCGACGCCCGCCGCCACACCCATCGTTTCGACGATGGCAATCCGCTCGCCGAGCGCAGCACCCGGCGCGCGCTCTGGCTGACCGCCGTAATGATGGTGGTGGAGATCATCGGCGGCTGGTGGTTCAACTCCATGGCCGTGCTCGCTGACGGCTGGCACATGAGCTCGCACGCGCTGGCGCTGGGGCTGTCCGTGTTCGCGTACGGTTTCGCGCGCCGCCATGCACACGACCATCGCTTTACCTTCGGCACCTGGAAAGTCGAGATCCTGGCCGGTTACACCAGCGCCATTGCCCTGCTCGGCGTCGCGCTGCTGATGACCGTGCAGTCCGGGCAGCGGCTGTTCGTGCCCAGTGCCATCCACTACAACGAAGCCATCGCGATCGCGGTGGTCGGACTGGCGGTCAATCTGCTGTGCGCGTGGTGGCTGCGCGACAACCATGACCACGGGCATCACCCGCATGGCCATCATCATGGACATGGGCACCACCATGCGCATGAGCACGGCGGTCACTCAAACGACCACGGCCACGGCCATGGAGCGCATGGCACCCAGGACCTCAACCTGCGCTCAGCGTACCTGCACGTCATCGCCGACGCCGCCACCTCGGTGCTTGCGATCGCCGCCCTGATCGGCGGCAAGGTCTGGGGCTCGGCATGGCTGGACCCGGTGATGGGCCTGGTGGGCGCGGTACTGGTCACCGTCTGGGCCATCGGCCTGCTGCGCGATACCAGCCGCGTGCTGCTGGATGCGCAGATGGACGCGCCCGTGGTGGCGGAGGTGCGTGAGGTGATCGATCAGGGGCCGTGGTCGGCGCAGCTGTCCGACCTGCACGTGTGGCAGGTTGGCCGCGGCAAGTACGCGGTCGTGGCCAGCCTGGTCAGCGCCGATCCGCTCAGTGCTGACCAGATCCGCGAGGCGCTTTCAGTGCATGAGGAGCTGGTGCACGTCACGGTGGAAGTGCACCGACTGGATGCGGCGCTGCCTGCTTGATCAACGCACGGACGGCCGATTGGCCGCGCGGAGCCAGCGGTGCCACAGTGCCTGCCTGAGTAACACCTCAGTGCTTGAACAACATCCCGACCAGGAACAGCACCAGCGGCGCGGCGCTGAGTACCGCGCCGATGATGCCCAGCCACGGCCAGCGTTCCTGACGCACGCGCGAGCCCACCGTGGCGATCAGACCCACGGCGGCCGAGGCGAGTACGCCGATCGAGACGCCGGTGGTGCTGGCGCCTGCGGTGACACCGTGGTTGGCCGCAGTGGCGATGTGCGCGGCGAAGGCACCGATGGGGAGGCCGAGGAAGCTGACCAGGCCGAGCAGCGGCAGTCGCTGGGCCGAGATCGGCGCCGTCGATGGTGAGCGGGGTGCCTGCGGGGAATCTGGCAGCACGGGGTGTCTCCTGAGGATCGCATCACCGTACACCATCGCCCGCGACGCACACAGACGGGATCTTTTCATGCCGTGTTGGACAATGCCCTCAACATCCACCGACAGGAACCGCCATGCGCTTGTTGCCCAGCTTGTTGCCCAGCCTGCTTCTCCTGTCCCCGCTCCTGCTGACCGGCTGCGGCAAGGACAACAGCGCCGGCGTGTTCTCCTCCGATCCGATGCTCGGCTGCTTCTCCACCCACGCGCGCAAGCCCGCGGAATTCCGGATCGAGCAGCAGCAGGGCCAGTACTACGTGTCCTTCAACCGCGATGAGCAATGGCAGCGCGATGCCACGCCGCTGCAGGAATCCAGCCGCGCCGAGATCGCCCAGTTCTTCCGCGACGATGCCGACCAGATCAACAAGGCCTTGGTGCGCCCCGGTGGCGGCTTCGGCATCTTCAAGTTCAACCCCGGTGCCACACTCAAGGGCAAAGCCAAGGATAGCGACTACATGGCGTTGGTCCTGATCGGCGCCGGGCCGGTGTTCCCGGTGAAGTGCCCCTGATCGCCAACGTGCGTCACGCCCGCCTACCGGGCCACGGGTGCTCGCTGCGGTCCACCGCACGCCCGCACCAGTAGCCCGGTCCGCAACACCCATCCCCCGATAACGCCTGCCGCACGCTTCTACGGGCAGGCCCCCATCCCCATACGTCAGTCGCCCTCCTCCTGCTCGCGGCGGCCGCGATGAATCGAGCTGTATGGCCATTGCGTCGCATCCCTCACATGGCCATGTTTGACCGGGTTATGGTGCACATAGGCCACATGCCGCTGCAGATCCTCGGCGTCGACAATGCGATGCTCGCGAAACCCGTTGTGCCAGAGTGGTCGCAGGCTGCGATCACGCCGGAGCTGCAGCCGTGGATCCGTCATCGGCAACTGGCGGTCGAAGATCGCCTGGATCTGCGCCCAGCGCCGATGGCCTTCCTCATCGCCCTCCGGCAGCGTCCACACGCCGTGCAGATGGTCCGGCAGCACCACGATCGCGTTGATCCGGAACGGCCTGGCCTGCTGCGCCACGCGGAACGCCAATCGCAGGGTCTGTGCCTGTTCCACCAGCAGGCTGCTGCTGCGATCGCGCAGGTGCGCGCTGAAGAAGTAGGCGGTGCCGGTCGGCCAGAGGATGTGGTCGTAGGACATGGCCCAAGTATCCAAAGCCCCCACCCACCACGCGATCAGCGCACTCCCTGCGAACCCCTCGGACACCGGCGCATTGGCGGGTCGGATTCCCGCCACCACAGGGCCGGATGAGAGCCCGCCCCGGCCTTCTCAGGTACGATGCCCACCCCTGACTGCCCTACCGTCCGGCGCTCGCGCCGCGGCCTGAGATCCCGTGCCCCATTACACCGGCCCCCTGCTGACCCGCCCGCTCGCCGAGAGCCTGACCCGCGCCCGCGATGCCGGCACCGGCGAATGGACCGGTTCGCTCGACCTCGGCCGCTCCACCAGCACCGCGACGCTGGCGGCCGACCACTGGCAGTGGAAGGGCGAGACCTACGCCTATCCCGGCAAGACCAAGGACCGCACCCTGTACTACTGGGACGGCGAGGAGTTCTTGGCGATCTCGCGCTTCGGCTCGGCGTTGATCAAGCTGGTGCCGACCGACTGGGACGCGCCGACGTTCGAGATCGACGGCATCAAGATGCTGCCCAGCGCGCAGGTCTCCCCGTTCGAGGATGCCCGCCGCAAGGTCGCGTTGATCGCGCCGGCCGGCAAGATCGTGCTCGATACCTGCGGCGGCCTGGGCTACTTCGCGGCGTGCTGCCTGGAAGGTGGGGTCACGCGTATTCGCTCGTTCGAGAAGAATCCGGATGTGCTGTGGCTGCGCACGCTCAACCCGTGGTCGCCGGATCCGGACGCGGAAAGCAGCGGCGGTCGGCTGGCGCTGAGCCAGGGTGACGTGTCGCAGGAGATCGAAACGCTGGAGACCGCCTCGGTCGACGCGATCCTGCACGATCCGCCGCGCTTTGGCATCGCCGGTGAGCTGTACTCACAGGTGTTCTACGACCAGCTCGCACGCGTCATCCGCAAGGGCGGCCGGATGTTCCATTACACCGGTGCGCCGAACAAACTGACCAGCGGCCGCGATGTACCGCGCGAGGTCGCCAAGCGGCTGGAGAAGGCGGGCTTCAAGGCCGAGCTGGCGATGGATGGGGTGCTAGCGGTCAAGCGCTGAGCAAGGGGCGTATCAACTGCCGCGTGGCAGTTTGGCCGCCCACATGTTGTCGACCAGATTGGGATAGCGCCGCCCGTTCTCCTCGGCGCGCTGACGTGCCGCATCCTTCTGCGCCTCGGAGAGCGGCTGCGACTTCTTCTTCCCATTGGGACTGGGCTTCTTCCAGGGCGGTGTCTGGGACTGGCGCATGGGTGGTCTCGTGTGGCGTAGCGCTGCATTCTCGCTCAGCGGGTGCAACGTGCAAGAACGCCCGACACGTCATCGCAACGTGCCGGGCGCGTACTGCGAAGAGCGAGCTGCGACTTACTTCTTCAGGAAGTCCAATAGTGCTTTGTTGAACGCATCGGCATGGCTGGCATTGCAGCCGTGCGGTGCGTCCTTCAGCACCACCACCTCACTGCCCGCGATGGCCGCATGGGTGCGCTTGCCCGAGCCCTCGAACGGGACCGTACCATCGCTGTCACCGTGCAGCACCAAGGTCGGCACCGTCACCTTCTTGAGGTCGCTGCGGAAGTCGGTCGTACCGAAGGCCTTCATGCAGCCCAGCGCGGCGGTCTGGTCGGACTGCTGGCAGAGCTTGATGGCGGCCTGGCGCTCTTCCTCGCTGACCTTGAGCTCGCCGTTGGCGCTGAAGAAATCCTTGGTGAAGCCATCGAAGAACGTGTCGCGGTCCTTCTCCAGGCCTTCGCGCATTTCATCGGCCTTTTCCTGGGTCAGCGGGCCCTCGGGGTTGTCGCTGGTCTTGAGCATGTACGGCGGCACCGCCGAGGCGAACACCACGCTGTGCAGGCGCGATTCGCCGTGCTTGGCCACATAGCGCGCCACTTCACCACCGCCCATGGAGAAGCCGACCAGGGTGGCGTCCTTCAGGTCCAGATCCTCGATCACACCGGCCAGATCATCGGCGAGCGTGTCGTACTCGTAGCCATCGGCCGGCTTGTCCGAACGCCCGAAGCCGCGGCGGTCATAGGCCACCACGCGGTAGCCCGCCTCGCGCAGCGCGGGGACCTGTTCCTTCCACGAATCGGCCGACAGCGGCCAGCCATGGATCAGTACCACCGGGCGACCGGTACCACCGAAATCTTCAACGTGCAGGCGAACGCGGGAAGCAGCCATGGGAACTCCTTGGAGCGATGGGGAAGGAAGCTCGATCGTAGGGAGACGGGGTTGGGTGAGCCGTGAAAGAAATCGCGGTGTCGCTGACGTGACGTGCACGGGGCTGACTGATACCGGCCCGGGTGTTCAGCGGTGAGATGCTGGCATCACTCGGCAGCGATCTCAGCCTCCGAGACGGCTGCGGACGATAGTTGCCATGGGGCACGTCGACGCTGGGAACCGGTACATGGACTGTCATGAGATCACGCCAGCGGCTGCGCATCGTGTGGAACCGAGCCCGTCCGGCACCTGCTGTGGGCTGGCACTTACGTTGTTGTTGCATGGCCTCGGCGCGCATCCAGCAGCCCATGCGGCATTGCGTGCTGCCCTGCGGCAGAGACCGGAGGGCGAGTGCTGTGCCAGCTGCGCGCTGTTGCGTGGCCATGACAACCCATAGATGTGTGCCGGCGACGTGGCCGCGGCGTAGCCATGGTTCGCCGCGCAGGCCGGCCATTACTAATTACATAGTTGACATGCCCGATCCGTCGGGCGCACGATGCGGGCGTCAACTAACGAACCAGTAGATAGCCATGGCCCGCCCCGTATCGCCTGCCCTGACCGACGCCGAACGCCGCATTCTGGAGGTGCTCTGGAAGAAGAAGGAGGCGTCCGTGCGTGAGGTCACCGATGAGCTGTCCAGGAAGAAGCCGGTCGCGTATACGACCGTGCTGACCATGTTCAAGGTGCTGGACAAGAAGGGACTGGTCAACCATCGCAGCGAGGGTCGCGCCTTCATCTACAGCGCCGCGATCACCCGCAGCGACGCGCGCAAGCAGGCGCTGGAGAATCTGCTCAAGTCCTTCTTCAACGATTCGCCCAGCGTGCTGGCCCAGCACCTGATCGATGAGCACGACATGGACGCTGACGAGCTCAAAGCGCTGCAGCAGCGCGTGGACGACGCATCTCCTTCGAGGACGCCCAAATGACCGTGCATTGGACCCAAGCCGTGGCGACGATGGCCGTGCAACACCTCTGGCAGAGCGCCTTGTTGTTCGCGCTGGCTGCCCTTGTAGTGGGGCGCAGCCGGATCAATGCAGAAGCGCGCTCCTGGGCGCTCTGCGTGGCCTTTGTGCTGGCTGCGGCATCACCACTGTTGGTCCTGCTGCCTCGCACCGCCCCGACGACTGTTGAGGTCGCGCAGCAGGCCGTACTGCCCTTAGCGACTGAGGCTCCAGTGCCGGTTGTCGCGCAGAAAGTGGACGGCATCACCAACACGATTCCCGCCTCCACCACGCCGACCCTGCTGCACGGCGCCGTACTGATCTGGTTGCTCGGCACGCTCTGGGGCCTGACCCGCTTGGGCCAGGGCGCATGGCAAGCGCGTCGCCTGCATCGCAGCGCGCGGCATTCGCCCCAGCACGAAGCGCTGCTGGGTGGAGAACTGCCTGCGGGTGCCAGCGTTGCACTATCCGATATCGCCCCGGGCCCGATGGTGGTTGGCCTGTGGTCGCCGCGCATTCTGGTGCCGACCACGATGGCATCCACCCTGCCCCCGGCCGCGCTGCGTGATCTGCTGCTGCATGAAGCCGCGCATATCCGTCGGCATGATCTGTGGATCACGGCTGCACAGCGTGCACTGCTCGCCGTGTACTGGTGGAGCCCGTTCCTGCGCCTGCTGGGCCGTCGGCTGGATCTCGCCCGCGAGATGGCGTGCGATGAGCAGGCGGCCCTGCGCACCGGCAGTGGCCGCGGCTATGCCGATTCCCTGCTGGCCGGTATCGCCGGACTGATGACACAGCGGGGGCGCAGCGCGCCTCTGGCCGTAGGCATGTCCGCCACCCGAAGTGGCTTGAGCCAGCGCATCGACGGGCTGCTGCGCCTGGACACGCGCTCGACCCGCTGGACAACGCGCTCCGGCTGGGGCGCACTGTGTGCGGTTGCACTGGTCGCGCATGTGGGTGTCACCGTGGCCGCTACGCCGCGGTTGGGCAACGCGATCGTCATTGCAGAGAACGAGACCGCCACCACGTCGCGCACCGTCTCGCCGCACGCCGAGCAGCTGCTCAGCGCGGCCAGCAACGGCGACATTTCCCGCGTGCAGCAGCTGGTCAAGACGGGTGTTGCCGTGGATACGCAGGTCAGTGGCGACGGCACCGCGCTGATCATCGCCGCCAAGCAAGGCGAACTGGCGATGGTGGATGCCCTGCTCGTGCTCGGCGCGCAGCCCGACCTGGCCTCGCGCGGCGATGGCAATCCGCTGATCGCTGCGGCACGTCGCGGTCATCTGCCGGTCGTCGAGCGCCTGGTCGGCGCCGGGGCCGACGTCAACCGCATCGTCGCCTTGGACGAAACCCCGCTGATCAATGCCGCCCGCTCCGGTGACGTCGACACCGTGGCCTATCTGGTCGAGCACGGTGCCGACGTCAACCTGGGCGTGGTGGCCGATTTCGGGCAGTGGCGCTCGCCGCTGAACCAGGCGCGCAACGATCGCGTCCGTGACTACCTTACCCGGCGTGGTGCGGTCGCCGGCAGACGCTGACCGGCCGCACTCCCCACGGGTGACGCTGATCGGTGCGATGGCCCCTGCGGCCATCGCCCACCCTGCAATGCCCTCCTTCGCTGCACCGTATCGCCCCTCACTGCGGCGTGCAGGCGCACGCCGGTCTTTCGGCATCACTCCCTCGTGAGGTATCGCATGGCTGACGCATCCACTCCACAGGCACCAAATCCATTGCGATTCAACCGCGCTCAGAAAGACCTGCTGCGCGCGTCACTGTGCGCCGCGCTGCTACTGCTGCTCGCTGGCCCCGCAGCAGCGGCGGACCGCGAAGACGCGACGATCCGCACGGCGCTCGCCTCCGGCCTGCGCCCCACGGTGGTGCCGGCCGATACCGGGCTGCCGCACTGGTCGCTGCAGGAACGCATGGCCCAGCACCATGTGCCCGGTGTGGCCATCGCTGTCCTACGGGATGGCAAGCTCGTGCACAGCGCCGGCTACGGGACGCGCGAGGTGGGCACGCAGGCTGCCGTGAATGCCGACACGTTGTTCTCGGTCGGCTCGGTCAGCAAGGTGGTTACGGCCGCCACCTCACTGCGATTGGTCGCCGACGGCACCCTCGCGCTGGACCGGGACATCGCCACCTACCTGCGCAGCTGGAAAGTCCCGGCTACCCCGTCGGTGCCGGCACCGCAGCTGACCCTGCGCATGTTGATGTCGCACACCGCCGGGCTGGGCGTGCATGGATTCGCCGACTACTTGCCAGGCGAGCCGCTGCCCACGCTGCTGCAGACGCTGGATGGCATCGTCCCGGCCAAGAACAAACCTATACGTCTGATCCATACACCCGGCGAACGGGGCGATTACTCTGGTGGTGGTGTGATGGTGGAACAGCTCGTGCTCGAAGATGTGACTGGCCAGCCGCTGAACACGCTCGCACGCAAGCAGGTGTTCGAGCCACTGGGCATGCAGCGCAGCCGGTTCACCGATCCACCCGCCAACACCGACAACATCGCCAAAGCGCATGACGGCGACGGCAAGCTCACCGCCCTGCCGCGCGGCTGGCAGTCCTTCCCGGAACAGGGCGCCTCCGGCCTATGGACCAGCGCCAACGACCTGGCCGCGTTCGTTGCTGCTCTTACGGCCAGCTACCGTGGCCAAGGAAATTTCCTGCCGCGGCCCATTGCGACCGACATGATGACCGAGGTGTCGCCAAGCTGGCACGGCCTTGGCCCGCGTCTGGACGGTGGCGGGCAGACCCGGATCTTCCACCATGGCGGCTCCAACGACAGTTACCGGGCGTGGATCGAGGGGTATCTGGAGACGGGCGATGGCTTTGTGATTCTTACCAATGGTGAGAATGGCGCCGCGCTGGCGACGGAGATCCGCAATGCACTGTCGGATGCGATCGGGCGTGGCGTGAATCCTGCCGTGCGCACGGTTGCGCTGGACCTTCGTGAGCCGCGGTATGCGGACTATGCCGGGGTGTTCGAGCAGGACGAGCGCGTGCCGATGGCGCAGCGCGGTGCGTTGGCCGACATCTTCGACATCCCGGCGTTGGAGGTGAAGGTGGCTGGTGGGGAGGTGCGCGTGGGTGTGGCTGGGACGAAACGCGATGGGCGCGTGCTGCCAGTGTCGCCGAATCGGTTTGTGTCACCAGATATCGATGGGCTGGAGATAGAGTTCCATCGGGATGCGTTCGGGAAGGTGGACGCGTTGAGTGTGGTGTTTGGGGAGGGGCGGGGATATTACGTGCGGCGGAAGCGGGATATTTGATGACGATTGGGGCCGACGCCGAGGGCTTTGCGCCAGTCTCGCATCACGGCGCGCGGGACTAGAGCTTCCGACGCAGCGAATACAGGACCGGCCGCGCGAGGCGGCCGGCCCTTGGTCCAGCTACAACACGTTACAGCGCAATCCGCGCAACAGATTCTTCGCTGCCCTTAGGCTCGCTGTCACCGTTCTTGACGGTCACGTACAGCACGTTCTTCTTGGCATCCAGCGCCAGACTGTTCGGGTGCGTCGGCACCGCGTACGTCGCCACCTGCTTGTAGGTATCGCTGTTGTATGCGGTGACGGTGCCACCATCGCGGTTGGTCACGTACAGGCGCTTGCGCGGTGCGTCCAGCAGGATGCCCAGCGGGCCGGCGTCGGTCGGGATGCTGGCCAGTTCCTTGCCGGTGGTGCGGTCCAGCACCAGCACGCGCTGGCCCGGGTGCTTGGATTCGAAGCCCGAGCTGCTGGCCTGGTACTTGCGGATCATCTCCGAGCCCTGGTCGGTCACGAACAGGCGCTTGCCGGCCGGATCCAGCGCAATGTTCATCGGCTGCTCGGCACTGACCTTGAAGCGCTGCTCAACCTTGCCGGTGTCGGTACCGACGGTGACGACCTCGGCCAGCAGGGTGGAGGTGTAAACGCGCTTGGCCTTGGCATCCAGCGCCAGGCCCGGTGCCTTGGCGTTGCCCAGGCCCGGAATGGTGTTGATGACCTTCAGCGACTGCGTATCCACCACGAACAGTACGCTGCCCTCACCCGAATGACCGGTGACGTACAGGCGGTTGTTGGCGCCATCGACGACCAGCTCGCGCAGATCGTGGGTGTAGGCGGCCTTGCCATCCTTGCCGACCTTTTTTTCCATCAACTGCACGATGCCGACCGGTTTGTTGGTGGCAGTGTCGACCACGGTGATCGAGGTATCGACGGTGTTGCCGACGTACAGCCGGTCGTTGGCATCGTCCAGCACTACGCCGAACGCCTTGCGCTCAAGCGGGATGGCGGTTTCGACGGCCAGGGTTTCCGGGTTCAGGCGCAGCACCTGGGACGGACCGGCGGCGTCGCCGAAGCCGCCCGAGGAGGCGACGAACAAGGCGTTCTGCTTGGGGCTGAAGGCCAGCTCATAGAGGCCTTGGGCGACGGCCTTGCGCTGGACGGCGGTGGTGCTGGCGGATGCGGTGGTCTGATCAGCGGCGAACGCGGACGGCGCGCCAAGGCTCAGGGAGATGGCGAAGGCCAGAGCGGCCGAGCGGATTACGGAATTGCGGTACATGCGAGCTTCCTTGAAGGGGCACGGGAGGGTGTCCTGGCTCGCTGGGCCGTACATTTGACGGCCGGCCCCGCATCTGTCTGCGCTGGGTGGGCTGGCTGGGTTTGCGGGGGAATGGTAGCAGGATGGGCTGCGGGTATGGCCTGCACCGTTACCATCAACACCTACAAGCCTGGGACGCGTGTCTACCAACCCTCTGTCATCACTGGTTTCGCCTGCTCCAGACCAAACGGCATCACGCACAACCCAAATTTGGCTTCAAAAGCGAACACGGGCAGGCCCCGAGAGAACTCGGTATACAACGGATACACGTCGTTGGGCGCGGGCGCTCAGCCGGTGCGACGCTGCAACTTGCGGGGGATCTTCTTGACCACCGGCACGGGCCGCTCCACCACCGTAAGGGTGATGATGCCGCGCGTGGCCTCCACCTTCAGGCGGGCGCCTACGTCGAAGCCGAGCTTGTCCAGCCAGCGGCCGCGCAGCTTGAGATAGGGAACAATCTCGGTGGGACCGCACTCTTCGCGGTCGGGGTACGTCAGCGCGCCTACGCGGTAGCTGCGTGCGGGGCGGGCGTAGGGTTTGCGCTTGGGGCGCGGGTCATCGGGTTCGTCTTCCCACGGCGTCAACATGTTGGACCTCCTGCAGGGCTTGCCCTTGCCGGGATGGCAAGGAAGGTGGGTGCCAGAGGAGTTTCTACGCTCGGTGAACATCATTCGGGATGGTGAAGAGCTTTGGAAATCGTTTGTTCCTCTTGATCGGCAAAGCTCCATCGACTGCACCAGTTGCGGTCGCAGTCTTTGAGACGGCGCAGTGTCAACGTCCCACCCGGGCTTCCCTGACCCCTCAGCGCTGCCTCCAGCGATACCCCCTCTTCACCCACGGGACGAAATTGGACATACTGTCCACTGAATTCCCGGAGCATCCATGAATACGTACGAGCTGATCGACCTTTCCCTCCAGCGCTTTTCAACGAAGGAGGTCGCCCAAGCCCTTGGAGTTGATCCGAAGACCGTCAAACGCTGGCAAGTTCGCGAGACCGAGCCCAAGCCGTACATTGCGGACGCCATCCGGCAGCGCCTGCTTCCCTTCGGCGACCCGCCGAACGGCGAAGGAAAGTTCCGCTTCATCGACCTGTTTGCCGGCATCGGCGGCATCCGCACGGCCTTCGAGAAGCAGGGTGGCCGCTGTGTGTTCACCAGCGAATGGGACCCCTATGCAGTAAAGACTTACAAGGCCAACTTCCATGATGGCCCGGGTCATACCTTTGCCGAGGACATCACCAAGGTCCATGAAGCCGATGTGCCGGACCATGATGTGCTGTTGGCTGGCTTCCCATGTCAGCCCTTCTCCATTGCAGGCGTTTCCAAGAAGAACGCGCTTGGCCGCCCGCACGGCTTCTCCGACAAGACCCAAGGAACCCTGTTCTTTGACGTGGCCCGCATCATCGCCGAGAAGAAGCCGCGTGCGTTCCTGCTTGAGAACGTGAAGAACCTGATGAGCCACGACAAGGGCCGCACGTTCTCCACCATCATTGACGTGCTGCAGAACGAGCTGGGCTACCAGGTCAAGCACAAGGTCATCAACGGCAAGCACTTCGGTCCTCAGCACCGTGAACGCATCATCATTGTGGGCTTCCGTGAGCCAAACGACTTCGACATCAACAAAGTTGAGCTACCGAGCATTGAGGATGCTCCGAAGATGGGCTCCGTTCTACACAGCCAAGATGGAACGGAAGCTACTGACTCCCCTTACATTGACGGCGCAAAGGGCAAGGTTCTTGAGAAGTACACCCTGTCAGACAAGCTTTGGGAGTACCTGCAGAACTACGCTACGAAGCATCGCGACAAAGGGAACGGCTTCGGCTTCGGGCTCGTGAACAGCGAAAGCACCTGCCGCACGCTTTCTGCCCGCTACTACAAGGACGGGTCGGAAATCCTTATCTCGCAAGGTGCCAAGAAGAATCCTCGCCGCCTCACGCCGCGCGAGTGCGCGCGCCTGATGGGGTTCGATGACAATTTCCGGATTCCCGTTTCCGACACTCGCGCCTATAAGCAGTTCGGCAACTCGGTGGTCGTTCCCGTCATAAGTGAGGTGGCCCGCATCATGGTGCCTTACCTGGTTGACAGCGCGGCGGCTGAGCCGGCGAAGCCGGCAAAGAAGAAGACAAAGGCCTGACGTTGGTCGACAGCCTCACTCCGGAGCAACGATCCGCGCAGATGTCTCGCATTCGCGGGACGAACACCAAGCTGGAGGTCCTTGTCCGCAAGGCCCTCCATGCAAGGGGATTCCGCTATCGGTTAGGTGGGGCCGGGCTGCCTGGGCGGCCCGATATTGTTCTGCCCAAGTATGGAACCGTGGTGTTCGTACACGGCTGCTTCTGGCATGGGCACAGCTGCCCACTCTATAGGCTGCCAAAGACGCGACCAGAGTTCTGGGCAGATAAGATTGGAAAGAACAGATCGCGAGACGAGCGGGTGGTTGCGGAGCTCGAATCGGCGGGCTGGCGGGTACTGACGGTTTGGGAATGCTCCCTGCGCGGCAAGTCCGCGAGTGAACAGACTTCATTCCTTGATAGCTTGGCCAGACAATTGCTAGAAGCCACGCAGTGAAGAGGAGACAGGAGTGGAGATGAATTTCATGGAACAGACCTCAGACCAGTGGTCGCTGGTAGACGCGCTACTCGCCCGCAGTTGCAAGCTGTTCCTGAAGAAGCTCTCGCGTAATGACTCTTCGTGGGCCAATGAGGGCGGGGGCCATCAGTACGGTTTCTATGTTCCCCGCGCTGTGCGGGAGTCTGGCTTCTTTCCCGAACTTCATGCGAGGGAAGACATCCCCCACATTCTTGAAGCCGAATGCCCTTCCTTCTGGCCTCAGACCGGAGAGATCAGACAGGATTCCGGCGTCAAGTACTACAGCAACAAGCAGTCCGAGTGTCACTTCACTAGGATTCCGCCAGAGCTGTTTAGGGGCCTGAATCCAGCTTCCTGGCTACTGGGTGGAACGCTTACGGAACCGGAAGGAACCGCGCATCACTGGTTCATGGTGATCGACTCAGCATCCGCGGAGGCAGAGCTTCTTGAAAGTCGCCTCGATATTCAAGCGAACTTCCATTTTGGACTCTTCAGTCCTTCGGACTTCAAGCGGGCGTCATCCATTGAGGCAGATGAGGCCGCTGATCTGATCGAGGAGATTGATGCAGCGCTTCGGACTGGCACGATTGAATCCCTCGTCGCAAAGTACTCCAAGCTTCCTAGTCCGGATATGCTTGCAAACGCGGCGCGGGCAGATTTTCTCAGTTCGGGTAAAGCAAAGGCTTTTGATCCTTGGGCGATCAAGAAGCCCGGCGACGCACTTATGCGTGTCAGCCGGGACATCGAGTTCGCCATCTACCGGCGGTACGAGCTTCGCATGAGAGCAGTTGAAGTCGCCAAGGTACTGTCCGGGTATGACCGCACCGCGACGGCCGCTGTACGCGGTTTCCCCTCGATGGATTCCATTTTTCTTTCTGCCAGTCAACAGCGAAAGAGTCGTGCAGGCAAGTCGTTCGAAGGACACTTGGCAGCGATGTTGACGGCTGGTGGAGTCAAGTTCGAAGCACAGGCAATTCTTGGGCAGCGACGCCCTGACTTCGTGCTTCCGGACCAGGCAACGGTCGCTTTGGATAAGAGCCGAAATTTTGAAGATGCGGCCATTCTTTCCGCCAAGACCACCTTGCGTGAACGCTGGAAGCAGATCACTCATGAGCGATTCAACTGCGCCATCTTCCTCGCGACCGTGGACGATCGCATCTCAAAGGAAGCACTGGCAGACCTTCAAAGGGCTGAGATCACCCTCGTAGTGCCGGAATCATTGAAGATGAAGACCAATGAATCTCTCTACTATCACGACTCGAACGTGATCTCCTTCCGTGAGTTCTTCGACGAAGAACTGGCACGCAAAAGACCATCGCTTCTTCTCGCTGGCTGAGGTTTCACACGCCATCCAAAGAGGGCACAAGGCGCGAATTTCTTAGCGCCCTGCTTTAACTTTCTCTAAATCAGGCTATGTGACTAAACCGAACGGCTACAAATGCGAGGCTGGGAGCCTCAGCGCTCAAATTCGATGTTCCAAAATTCGGCTATCGCTCATGAGCAAACTCTGCGGCCTTAAGGCACTGCTCCAAGACGCGTAACAGCTCCTGCTCACGGACATCCTCAAGGACAACGCCACCAAACTGTCGATTTACATGCTTCATGAACGTAGCAATCGCCTTGTCATTCTCGTTGATCCATGAGCTACCCTCTATCACGGTTAGAAGTGGACCAATCAACGCAGACCTAAAAGCACTATCGGCTCGGTCAATAACCTGTTTCCTAATGTTTGCTCTTCGGAGTAGCGCAACCAGCCCCCTTCGGATGTCGGATGGGAACGCAATAGACGCGACGTGCCCGTTCCACCATAGGCGACCAATTGAGTTGTCATCACGACTCCCAACGACTCCCGACGCAAAGAAGTGTTTTTTGACAGAGCCCTCGCTGAGTCCTGCCGAGGTCATCCATCGTTGCTTTGCGTACTCGAACAACTCTACGTGACAAAGGCGAACCCAAATCCTTTCATCTCTCGCAATCGCGGGAGTCATGCCGGATAGAGCTAAGTAGACTGTGTGGGAGTTCTCGATCTCCGATGACTCATTGTCCGCCGCTAGAAGATGCATAGGAATGGTGTCGTCCCAAGAGACGCCGGGCACGTCTACGTTCCAGCCGACTGCCGAGCTCGCGCCTCCAAAGCCGATGCCACGGTACGAGTCCATGTTTGACGGAATACTGGACGCCAATGATTCGACTATCGCCGTGGACACCATCTTGATTTCCGCCATCAGAGCTCCTCCCCCATCGCCTGGCTAAACTCAATTGCGAGCAGCGGCTTCTTCAGTATTAGTTGTGCCAAGGAAATTTTGCACGCCCCTTCAATCTCTCGACCGAGCGATTCAACGGTTGCGTGGAGTGCAGTGCACCACCTGTAGCCCAGCAACTCTGAACTACGACGCTCCGCCTCATGCAGCAGATGCATGATTATCGGGAAGTACAGGAGGTTCTGGATGCTGCCGACCCCTGTGATTGCACCGCTCCGCACGGAATGAATTACGTTGAATGTTGGCTCGGAGACATCGATGATCACCTTGTCGGAGTTTAAGTCGATATCGAACAAACCATCCTCGACGTTAGGCGCGATTCTAAGCTCGAATAGTGACTCAATTGAGGGCAGCGGCGGCCGCGATACGTCAACTTGAAATTCCTCCTCTAGTGCAAGAATCTGACCGGAAGGAAGATACACCGGCGCCTCAAACTCTACTCGCCTGCCGCTAGGCGAGTACGCAGCATGCTCAGAAGACAGCCAGATCATGGGTCTGATCTGAACACGCCCCAGCAGCGCGCCAGGCCCGAACTCGTGAATGCCGCGCGGGAATCCTAACGCTAGCACCCTTCGATAACCGGTATCCGTACAGCGAACGAGAATTCCGAATTTCGCGACACCACTATCCAGTAGCGCCAAGATCTCTGGCTGATCCATTGCCACTTCACATTCAATGTGGAGACTGTTCGTGGTCTTTTCTTCTGCGGTGCGAAGGTTTACCTCAAAGGTGTACCCGACCACATCATGCAACCATGGCGCCAACACTGGATGCTGGAAGTTGATGTTCTCTGATATTTTCATCGGTCAACCACCTCTTTGTCTCCGACAGCGCCCCCAACCGAGAACATCTGCACCTCAACTCCTCCAGCGTAGGGCTCATCGATATCGACGTCGATCGATACACGCTCCCCCTCTCTCAGATCCATGATGATAGAGCCATTGGCGATGCTTCCATGCGAAGTCGAGACTATTGCCAACGGCTCCAATCCGTACAGTCCCGAGACGTGAAGCGATACCTTCGCTACTCCTCCCGACACACTTGTGAAATGAAGCCGCCGACTGAACGGCCCACGCTTCGAGTCAATGGTAAAGACAACATCCTCAAGCGCCATGGCTTCACGGCTACCTAGCCCAGTTCCGCGACCTTTGCTGGATTGGCGCCCGCCCAGCTTGGAGCGATCCGCCCCCCCCTTCTGAACCGCAAGACCACTACGACCAGCTCCTGGTGGTGGGTCTTTGCTAGTGGACCGCCTGGCATCTGAGTACTCAAGGGTCACAGGATCCAGCTCATCGGAGGGTTCGGTGTGCGGAGACCCAACACCTCCGTTGGCTGCTAGTACTTCAGAAAGATCGTCGAGCTGCAGCGTCCCGCCTTCGTCTACCTTGGCGATTTCCTTCAGTAGAGCTCGAATCTTCTCCACAACGCGCTTGATCGCAAGCCGAACTTGATCGCGCTTTGCCTGCTCAACGATGCGATCTGGCTCGAATGCATCATGCGCTGGATTCTCAAGCGACTTGAGTATCCGGCTGGCCTTGGCACCTTCCTCATCGTGGGAGGGTGAAAGCATGGCAATGAAGTCAGACGTCCCATTGAAGCTCGCCATAGGCTGCGCAAACTTTTTAAAGTTGTTTGTTATGTAAATTCCGTTTCTTATCACATGGACCGATTTTGGCATGCCTTGCCGAGGTAGAACTCGAAGAATGAATGAGCCAAGGTAAGCATCGTCGATGCGTCGCTCAACCGAAATTTCGGACCTCAGGTTCTCCAGCAGCCTCCGGGCAACCAACAGCTGAGACTTTAGGTCAAAGGCGACAGCTGATTCCTCGAGGTCGGGCGAGAGCAACTGGGAATCAAGTGTGGACCGACTGATGATTGCTCCATTCACGTTGAACTCAACTGCGCCCGCGTCAATGGCACTTACAAAGTTGCAAAGCACAGCAAGCTTGATGCGGTCCTCCCACCCGTTCTCCTGCCTGAAGCCAACGGAGAATATCGAGGTACCGACGACAGTCCTCCGCATCCAAGGTGGAACCCCATCTAGCTTCGATATTGCGCTGAATTCCTCGCCACCCCAGAACCCTTCTGCGCCATAGAACACGTCGTTCCGCTTATGCGATATGGCACGCACCCTTCCTTGAGCTGCAAACATCTGCTCGCCTTCAGCATCCGCGGCCGTCGAGTAGATGACGCACTGAAGCGATGAGACAGCAACGGCAGCGTTCTTCCCGATTCCGTACGAACCGGCAGACGTAGGGTCCAGCTTGTTAGTTACGCCATCCCCCTTGACTAGCACATTGAACACAGAATGCATGTCATCCAGTGGGCCTGTCAGCCCAGTTGTATTGCTATCCGAGATCTCTAGTACTTTCCATACCTTGGCTGCGACTATGTGTCGAGCGGACTCGAAGTGTTCCGTCGTGCGCTCATCAGTGTTCTCACGCAAGCACGCGTCGACTACCTCCGCCAGCTCATCAGCAAACGGAATTTGATCTCTGTCGATATCATGGAGCCGAATGTCGATCCTGACGGTACCCGAGCCCAAACGCGCATCCATGCTGTTCTGACCGGTCTCCCGAACGCAGCTTGCGTAGGGGTCTCCCTTAAAGGTCTCGAGGCCAGAGTACCCGAGGCCTTCTACTTTCCTTGCTTGGTTCTTTAGAAATCTAATCATGGGCTTGAATGCCGCCTTTCTTTCTTAATGGACCCCAAGAGGCCCGGGATACTCGCTATAGATACCACTCGACTGCATCACGAACCGCTTGGCGAGCACGGTGCACCTCTGGCTTGAAAACAATTCCCGCCTCATCGACCCGCTTCACGACCGACTTTAGCTCGTCCACGATTTCGGGCTGGAAGCCGTAGCGCATCAACAGGATGGATAGATGATCGTTTGTTCCATATCGGAACATCTCGACCAGCTTTAGCGCGCGTTGGTCACGCACTCTCATGTAGAAAAGCTCGGCGGCAGCTGAAAACGTGTCCGCGAGGCAAAAGGAGACAACCTTGTCCATATAGTCGTAGGTGTCGAACACAATTGTGTCGTAGGGGAGTTTTTCCTTCGGCCCTTGGTAAACGGGAAATGACCTTTCCATTTCGGCATTCGGCAAAACGGCCGCCATTTGCGAGAACTGCGCGTCAGTTCGGTCACTTTCATCGCGACGACTAACCCTTGCGAATCTTGTTCCCGCTATCTCTTTGAAGGATCGCCCCGCGAAGACCTGAGAAAGCACGGAAATTGCTTCATGAAATACTGCAGCTTCGCCCGCCTTTAGGTTTCGACCGAGGTAGGTCTCATAGATGACCTTGAAGTCTGCTCTGAGGCCTTCTCGCGCGAGTCGTCCAGGAACACCACGGAGATGCTCAAGACCAATTACACCATTCGGGTAAACGGTATCGAGGATGCTCTTCATCGCCTCCAGTGCGCGCTCGGATCCAAGTCTTGACTTCCTGCTCTCCGGCATCTGCATCTCATCGTCGTAGGTCTCTTCCTTAACCGCCTGGACGATCTCCCAATCGTCTCTGGATACATCCTCTTCTTCTGCATCGAGTACAGATTCGGAGGATAGCTCATAGCTGTCGAGGAGCCGTTCGCTTAGCAACAGTGGATTCTTTGTGTAAACGCAGCCATAGTCGAACTTCTTCTCCCGTGTGAGCCTGCCCGCTCGCCCAATAAGGTTCTTGAAGGACAAGGATCTTTTCTTCGACGTCGTATCGGAGAGGTGCATTGTTTCAAGCCAAACCACGTCGAATGGCATATTAATGCCTTGAGCGAGAGTGCTCGTGGCGAAGCATATTCTGGCGTGCTTGAGCCGAATAAAGCGCTCAATCAGAAACCTTACCTCGAGTGGAACCGAGCCATGATGAATTACTACTCCTACCTTCATCAGCTCCACCATGGTCGAACGCTGGCTCCGACCATCGGCTCCAATCAGCCTCTTGATTTCGTCAATTATTGCTATGGCTCCCGGATCCGCTACAGGCTTGAACTTCCTGATCGTCGAACGGAATGTGTCTAAGAACTTACCATTGTAGATTGAGGCCTTGGAGACATACGCAAGCAAGGTTCTTTTTGGATCAAGTGCGAACTCTGAGAAGTCCCCATCGAACTTCACCGAATTCTTCTGCAGGTGACCCTTGTCTTCGAATGGCGAGAAATAGTAATCGTCACCATTTTTATGTCGGTAGATGAAAATTTTGCCGACGGCGCCATGGCAGTACGCCTTGGAGTACGATGAATGTCGATCGATTCCATGCTTGTGTAGCTGAGCAGATGGATTTTCCACGAACGGATGCGCGAACACGAGTTTTGCCGTTGGGAACTTCCTGATGACCCTGCGAACAAGAGATCGAACACGACCCCCCGACCCTCTTCTTCTGAGACGTGCGCCTCATCGAAGAAGAATAGATTTACATCCAGCGACCTCTTCTTCGACACGACCTCTCGCGCACGCTCGGGAGTCAGCACAAATACTCTTCTGCGTATGCGGTCGGTGAAGATACTATCGACGAATGGCATGATCATTACGTCGCGCTGCTCGGAAAACTGCTCCCTGAGTGACGAGATGTACTCCGCAATCAGGGCCCTTGATGGCACGACGATGACTGCATCCCCATTACCTTCAACCAGATAATCTCGGATTGCGTATGATTTACCCGCGCTGGTTGGCGCTGATATCGAAACGTATTTATTGGCGTTGATGGCATTCCGCACACTGGCCTGAACCGGCGTGAGAATGTCCCCTGAAGTAGTGGTATTTGCACTCCCGACAGACTTCATGATCAAGGAGTAGATAGTTTCGGCGTCTCCAATTTTGTAGAACAGCCCCATGGATGATATTAGGTGCTCTTCCCCTTCTGCAAACTCCAGCGGGCTGAACTCCTTGTACAAACTAATTTGCTGCAAAATCTCGTTGGAGTCCGGTCCATTTCTGTGGACGTAGTCGATAATTTCGTCCAGCTTTTGTCTGGGTCGGTCATCGGCATGGATGCTTCGCAGCCTATTTAGCAGCATACGTCACCCCTACTAGCAGAACTTGTGCTAACTCGTGAGATTCGGCCAGCTGTTTCGCCGTCTTCGAAGCGTTAGCTAGGATCACCCCGTGGTCGAGCCCGTTTACCGAGAATGCGGCAATGATGCCGAATTCATCGAGGTCGAGGCGCCCCATAGATGCTGGGGAGCATAGCGTGCCTAAGTAATGGACATCCATCAGGTGCTTCTTGTTTTGCAAGAACCCTGAGATTTGGGTGATGGCTATTCCGTGAGGGCTTGATGATCTGGAGTATTTCGCCTCACCGAAATTAATGAGTTCGTTGGGACACACTGTATGGAAGTCAAATCCTTCATTGTTTCTCGATTTTGGCTTCCAGAGCTCTGAGATCGGTAGCGGGAGGTGCCCGTACATGGCAGATAGCGCTCTCGACGAGCCAACTGAAATCATTATTTCGCCAAAATCCTCTGTCAAAGAGCCCGAGGATGCCACGTCGCTAACCAGCGCGACCAGTAAGGGCGCCGTCATTGAGACAGCCGCCTCATAGCCCTTGCGAGTCAGACCATCGATATCGGCCATCCACGATTTATCAATCACGGTATTCACGATCGACGTCGCTAGCGCCTCGATGTTTCCGACGCTCACTTGACAGACTCGGAGGCTGCTGTCCCCGAGGCTGGGAATCTCCCAGTATTCACATCCCCAAACGGGATCAGAGAGTGCGTTGCCCGGAGTAGACATCCTAGTCACCCTTCCAGAACAGCCTTGGCCGAACTTTGGAGTGTATACAAGATGTGAAAGCCGTCAACTTTCCATAAAAAAAGAGCGGCACCAAGGCCGCTCCTTTCTCGTCAAATATTTGACTAGTCAAACCCCGACAGGATTAGCCTTCTCAGGATCAATCTTGTACTGCTTGATCGCCCGCGCCACATCCTTACCCGTCATCTTCCCTTCCTTCGCCAGCGCCGCAATCGCGGCATGCGCGATGTAGTACCGGTCAACCTCGAAGAAGCGACGCAGATTCGCACGCGTATCCGAACGACCGAAGCCATCCGTCCCCAGCACCGTGTAAGACATCGGCACGAACGAGCGGATCTGGTCCGCGTACGCACGCACGTAGTCGGTCGCGGCAATCGCCGGGCCCTGGCGGCCTTCCAGCAGCTCGGTCACGTAGGCCTTGCGCGGCTCGGCTTCCGGGTGGAAGCGGTTGTAGCGCTCCACGTCGAAGCCGTCGCGGCGCAGTTCGTTGAAGCTCGGGCAGCTCCAGATGTCGGCGGTCACGCCGAAGTCCTTGTCCAGCAGCTCGGCCGCGGCAATGGCTTCGCGCAGGATGGTGCCCGAACCCAGCAGCTGCACGCGCAGCTCGCCCTTCTTCGGCTTGCCGGCGTCGCTGAGCAGGTACATGCCCTTGACGATGCCGTCGGCCGCGCCTTCCGGCATTTCCGGGTGGGTGTAGTTTTCGTTCATCAGGGTGATGTAGTAGTACTCATCAATCTGATCTTCCATCATGGCCTTGGTGCCGTGCTGCAGGATCACCGTCACTTCGAAGCCGAAGGTCGGGTCATAGCTGCGCACGTTCGGGATGCCACCGGCCACGATATGGCTGAAGCCATCTTCGTGCTGCAGGCCTTCACCGTTCAAGGTGGTGCGGCCGGCGGTGCCGCCCAGCAGGAAGCCACGGGTACGCATGTCGGCAGCCTGCCAGGCAAGGTCGCCCACGCGCTGGAAGCCGAACATGCTGTAGTAGATGTAGAACGGCAGCATCGGCACGTTGCTGACCGAGTAGCTGGTACCGGCCGCCATCCACGAGGCAATGGCGCCCGGCTCGCTGATGCCCTGCTGCAGCACCTGGCCGCTCTGGTCTTCGCGGTAGAACATGAGCTGGTCGGCATCGACCGGCTTGTACTTCTGGCCGAACGGCGCGTAGATGCCGATCTGGCGGAACAGGCCTTCCATACCGAAGGTACGGGCTTCGTCGGCCACGATCGGCACGATGTGCGGGCCCAGTTCCTTGTCGCGCAGGGTGATGTTCAGGCTCTGCACGAAGGCCATGGTGGTGGAGTAGCTGCGCTCGCCGCTGCTCTTGAGCAGGCGCTCGTAGCTTTCCAGCTTCGGTGCGTTGAAGCTCTTTTCGGCCTTGCGGCGGCGCTGCGGCAGATAGCCACCCAGGGCGGCACGCCGTTCCTGCAGGTACTTCACTTCCGGCGAATCCGGGCCCGGGTGGTAGAACGGCACCTGGCCGTCGGCCAGCTGCGCATCCGTCACCGGGATGTTGAAGCGGTCGCGGAAGTGCCGGACGGCATCGTCATCCAGCTTCTTGGTCTGGTGGGTCGGGTTCAGTGCTTCACCCGCGCTGCCCATGCCGTAGCCCTTGACCGTCTTGGCCAGGATCACGGTTGGCATGCCCTTGGTGTTCACGGCCTGGTGGTAGGCGGCGTAGACCTTGTGCGGATCGTGGCCACCACGGTTGAGGCGCCAGATATCGTCGTCCGACAGGCCGGCGACCATCGCAGCGGTTTCCGGGTACTTGCCGAAGAAATGCTCGCGGGTATACGCGCCACCGAAGGCCTTGCAGTTCTGGTATTCGCCGTCGACGGTTTCCATCATCAGCTTGCGCAGGACGCCGTTGGTGTCCTTGGCCAGCAGGGCATCCCAGTAACCGCCCCACAGCAGCTTGATGACATTCCAGCCGCCGCCACGGAAGACGCCTTCCAGTTCCTGGATGATCTTGCCGTTGCCACGCACCGGGCCGTCGAGGCGCTGCAGGTTGCAGTTGACCACGAAGATCAGGTTGTCCAGGCCTTCGCGGCCAGCCAGCGCGATCGCGCCGAGGGTTTCCGGCTCATCGCTCTCGCCGTCGCCGATGAAGCACCACACCTTGCGGTCGGACTTCTCGATCAGGCCACGGTTTTCCAGGTAACGCAGGAACTGCGCCTGGTAGATCGCGGCGAGCGGGCCCAGGCCCATCGAGACGGTCGGGGTCTGCCAGTAATCGGGCATCAGCCACGGATGCGGGTAGCTGGAGAGGCCACCGCCGTCGACTTCCATGCGGAACTTGTCCAGCTGGGCTTCGTCGATGCGGCCTTCCAGGAAGGAACGCGCATAGATGCCCGGGGCGCTGTGGCCCTGGATGAAGAGCAGGTCGCCCGGGTGGTCTTCGCTCGGGGCGCGCCAGAAGTGGTTGAAGCCCACGTCATACAGCGTGGCGCCGGAGGCGAACGAGGCGATGTGGCCGCCCAGGTCGCCCGGCTTGCGGTTGGCGCGCACGACGGTCGCCATCGCGTTCCAGCGGATGATGGAACGAATGCGCCATTCCAGTTCGGCGTTGCCCGGGCTCTTGGCCTCCAGGGTCGGCGCGATGGTGTTCACGTACTCGGTGGTGGGAGAGAACGGCAGGTAAGCACCCGAACGACGGGTCAGTTCCACCATGCCTTCCAACAGCTGATGCGCGCGCTCGGGGCCCTCGACATCAATAACGGCCTTCAGCGACTCGATCCATTCCTGGGTTTCCACAGGATTCGGGTCGTTGTTCAGCACCTCGTTCAACCAGTTCATTTGCGCTCCCATGACCGCACGCACGCGCGCGACTGTTTTAGATTTCTAGCCGCAAAGTGTAGCGCACCAAGGGGTTTGCTTACTTCGCTACGGTTGCGTATGGAACCATCCAGGCGTGTCCGGAAGGACAGCCGGCGACAGCGCGCGGGCCGCACTGGAAGGTTCCACGCTGCATTTCAGCCTGCCCGGCAGCGATGACACCGGCGCGTCAGCGGGACACCGATGGACAGCGCAGGCGCTGCGGCGCGGGCGATTGGCGTGGATCGTGCGCGGCGACGGGGCGTTTGAGCGCGCATCGGCGTGGATCATCGGTACCGTTGGGAGGCGGCAACCGAGTGCAGTGTTCCATCACAAGCACGCACCGTCGCACCCTGGATTCACCTGAACGCATCCCTGCCATGCGTGCGCGGTTGCTGGCCGAAACGGAGTTTTCGATATATCGTTCCGCCACTGCATTCGATATATCGAAATGACCTCTCCGCGCGACCTCGACCGCCCTCCCCGCCCGCTGACCGCCCGGCCCCTCAGCCGCGGCGACCTGCGCCTGCTGGTGCTGTCCCTGCTTGCCGACCAGCCGCGCCACGGCTATGAGCTGATCCAGCTGATCAGCGACATGTTCGTGCGGGTCTACACGCCCAGCGCAGGCTCGATCTACCCGGTGCTGGCGCAGTTCGAGGCCGCCGGCTGGGTCGACGCGGTCGAGGACGGGGGGCGCAAGCGCTACGCACTCAGCGCGCTGGGCCAGGCCGAGCTGGAAGCACAGCGCGATGAGGTCGATGCAGCGGTACACCGGGTACGCGACAGCGCGCGCACGATCACCAAGGCCAACCTGCCGCCGCCCGTGCGCGATGCGTTGCGCGAGCTCAAGCACGCGCTGGGCCTGTGCCACGGCCGCTGGCAGGACGACAACGCCGCTGCCGTGGCCGAGGCGCTGCGCGAGGCCGCCGCGCGGATCCGTGCGCAGGGCCGCTGACCTCCCTTCTTCGTTTCAGACCCAGCCAGCCACCGCCCGCCAGGTCCTTCTCTCTCAACGCCGCGCTGCGGCACTGATCCAGGTATTCCCATGGCTCTGCATGAAAACCGACTGCTCCGTCATACCGTGACGTTCCGCCCGCTGCAGGTGCTGCGCACCGAAGAGATCAGCCCGTGCATGCGCCGGGTGATCGTTGGCGGCGAGGCGCTGGAAGGCTTCGATTCGCCCTCCCCGGACGACCACGTCAAGCTGTTCTTCCCCAACGCCGAGGGCCAGTTCGTGGTTCCGACGATGACCCCGGAGGGCCCGCGCTACCCGGAAGGCCAGACGCCCTCCCCCTCGCGCGATTACACCCCGCGCTGGTGGGATCTGGAGAGCCACGAGCTGGCGCTGGATTTCGTCATGCACGGCGACGGCCTGGCCTCGACCTGGGCCGCCAACGCGCAGCCGGGCGATGCGATCGCCGTGGGCGGCCCACGTGGCTCGCACATGACCGCCGATGACTTCGACACCTATGTGCTGATCGGCGATGAAACCGCGCTGCCGGCGATCGGCCGCTGGCTGGAGACGCTGCCGGACGGCGCCAATGCCGATGTCTACATCGAGATCCCCGAATCCGGCGATCGCCAGGAGCTGCCGGAGGACGACCGCATCCGCATCTCGTGGCTGGAGCGCAACGGCTTCGACGCCGCCACCAGCACCCTGCTGGAAGACGTGCTGACCGATTTCGAGGAACCGGACGGCGACACCTTCTACTGGATCGCGGCCGAATCGCGCCGGGCCCGGATGATGCGCAAGTACATCGAGGGTCACCTGGGCGTGCCCAAGGACTGGATCCGCTCGACCGGCTACTGGAAGGCCCACGGCAGCGAGCACCACGACGACTGAGCCCGCGACGGGCACCGGCCGCGAATGCGACAATCGCGTTTTGTGCCGGTGCCTTTCATGCAAGCCTCTTCTCTTTCGGCACTGACCGATCTGATCGACCGCGCCGAGCGCGCCGATCCCGCGCTGGATGCCGCCTTGGCGGCGCTGGCGCCTTCCGTGGGCGAGAACATCGCCCCGCTGCGCACCGCCCTGGTGCCGCTGGCCCGCGCGCAGGCGGCGCTGGTGCAGGCGAACATCGATATCGACCTCGTCGCCGATGAGCTGCGCCGTTACCAGAAGTACGCGATGCCCGGTAAGCCGAGCCTGCAGATCGTGCAGCTGCGCAAGCAGCAGGCCTCGGTGAAACAGGCCGCGCTGCTGGCCCGCCAGGCCTATGCGCAGGCCACCCATGCGTTCCTGCGGGAGAGCGGCTTGACCGCCCCGGCACGGCGCACGCCGACCGATTTCACCACGCTGTGGCTGGGCAAGGTAATCGCGCAAGTGGCGGCGGGTTGACCCGAAACGGTAGTGCCGGCCGCTGGCCGGCTCGCCCTAAAAGAAAGCCCGCCAATTGGCGGGCTTTCTGCCTTCTCACGACGAGTGAGGAGAAACTCAGGCAGCCGGCTTTTCGCCAGTGGCCTCGGTGGTGATGCGGATGTTCACTTCATCGCTGACATTCGGGGCGTACGCGCCGACGCCGAAATCGCTGCGCTTGATGGTGGTGGTGGCATCGAAGCCCGCCGCCGGCACCTTGGCCATCGGGTGCTCGCCGCCGCCGTTGATGGTCACATCCAGGGTCACCGGCTTAGTGATGTCCTTGATGGTCAGGTCGCCGGTCACGGTCAGCTTGTTGGTGCCGTTGGCTTCAACCTTGGTGCTCTTGAAGGTGGCAGCCGGGAACTTGGCGGCGTCGAAGAAATCGGCGCTCTTGAGGTGCTCGTCGAACTTGGCGGTGAAGCTGTTCAGGCCGGTCAGCGGCAGCTTCACTTCCACGGTGGACTTGGTCACGTCCGCGGCGTCATACACCAGGGTGCCTTCGGCGGCGCCGAAGTGCGCGGTCGGGTGCGAGAAGCCGAAGTGGCTCCACTGGACCAGCACGTCGGTGTGGGTCGGGTCGAGCTTGTAGGTGCCCGAAGCGATCTGGATCGCCTCGGCGGCCGGGGCGGCAGCGGCAGCGTCCGCAGCCGGGGCGGCGGTTTCGGTGGCGGCCGGTGCGTCAGCGGCCGGAGCAGCGGCTTCGTCGGCCGGCTTGGAGCAGGCGGCGATGGCCAGGGTCAGGGCGAGCGGCAGCAGCAGTTTGCGGGTCACGGTCATGTCAGGTCTCTCTCGTTTCGAAGGGAAAAGAAGCAAAGGTAATGCAGCCCATCCGCACGGACGGGCCACGATCCGGCGGTAACGCTTATGCGATGCGGGCGGCTTCGTCGAAGGACAGGCGAGGCAGCCGCGGGAACAGGCCCGAGGCGTCACCGTACCCCAGGTTGACGAGGAAATTCGACTTGATCGCGGTGCCCTTGAAGAAGGCTTCGTCCACCTTGGCGTTGTCGAAGCCGGACATCGGGCCGGCATCCAGACCCAGCGCGCGGGCGGCCAGGATCAGGTAGGCGCCCTGCAGGCTGCCATTGCGGAACGCGCCTTCGGTACGGCCTTCACGGGGACCGTCGAACCACGCCTTGGCGTCGGTGTGCGGGAACAGGAACGGCAGCTTCTCGTGGAAGTCTTCGTCGAAGGCGACAATCACCGTGACCGGGGCGGCCAGGGTCTTGTCGTGGTTGCCTTCGGACAGCGCCGGGGCGAGCTTGGCCTTGGCTTCCGGGGTTTTCACGAACACGAAGCGCGCCGGGCTGCCGTTGGCGGCGGTCGGCCCCCACTTCAGCAGCTCGTACAGCGCCTGCAGCTGGCTGTCTTCCACCGGCTTATCAAGGAAGGCGTTCTGGGTGCGGGCGGTACGGAACAACTGATCGAGCGCAGCATCGTCAAGGACGTGGGACATGAAGCCTCCGGAAATAAGGGGAATCGTTCGCGCATCGGCTACCGTGGCAGGGCGACCGCGCGAACGGCGAAGGCTGGCAGTGTAGAGTGTCGCGACAGTTGCAACACCCAGCCTGACTGAAACGAATTAATGCCATACGTGAAACGATGGAGTCCGCCCTGGACGATCACTGACGGCCGTGCCGGCAATGTGCGGCAGGCGGTGGCCTTGGCCACGGCATTGAAGCTGGGGGCGCATCGTCCGCTGGTGCTCGCACCGCGTGCGCCCTGGCGCTGGCTGGCCCCGCGCTGGTTGCCGGGTGGGGCCAACGGCTACGGCGAGGCCTTCGCCACGCTTGCCGCCGAGGTACCCGAGCTGGCCATTGGCTGTGGCCGCCAGGCGGCCGGTGCGCTGCGCGAACTGCGCCGCCGTGGCACCAAGGTGGTCCAGATCCTCGACCCTCGCCTCAGCCCACGTCACTGGGACCTGCTGGTGGTGCCCGAGCATGATCGCCTGCGCGGCAGCAACGTGCTCACCCTGCTCGGCAGCCTCAATCCGGTCAACGATGACTGGCTGGCTTGTGGCCGTGCGGCATTCGCAGCGTTCAGCGCCCTGCCCGGCCCGCGCACCGCGCTGCTGGTGGGTGGCCCCACGCCGCACGCGCCCTGGCACGAGCCGGACATGGTGCAGGTCTTCCAGCAGCTCGCTTCCCAGCTGCGCGAGGAAGGCGGCAGCCTGCTGGCGACGACCTCGCGGCGTACCCCACCGGCCCTGGTGGGAGCGTTGCGCAGTGCCTTCGCCGATGTGCCGAATGTGATCTGGGGCGACGGCGGCGACGGCGTGAATCCCTATGCCGGGCTGCTGGGGTGGGCCAACCGTGTGGTGGTCTCGCCGGATTCGGTGAACCTGCTCTCTGAAGCGTGCGCGACGCGCATGCCGGTCGCCGTAGCATTGGCCGACCAGGCGCAGGGGCGGCTGGGGCACTTCCAGCACGCGCTGCGCGAACGGGGCCGGTTGCAGCCGCGTTGGCTGGATTGGCAGACGCAGGGCCGCATCGAACCGCTGCGCGAGACCACGCGTGTTGCCGATGAAGTACGGGCGCGGTTGGGGATTCAGGCCTGACGCTGTCGCACAGCGCTATGATGCGGCCGCGGCCGGTGCCGCCGGAGACTGTGTGACATGGATGTACCTTTCGCTGCCCGGATCAAACGCCTGCGCCCGCTTTTTCTTTGTGGCGCCCTGCTTGGCGCTGCGCTGACCGCGCAGGCCGAACCGCAGTGCGTGGAGCGTCATCCCACCCCGCAATCGTTGGCGGCGATGTTCGATGTGGCATTGACCGCCGGGGAAACACTCGACGCGCTGGACGGCGTGGACGTGGTGATCATCGCCCGCGGTGGCCAGGACCTCAGCAAGTACGGTCTGCGCCATAGCCACCTGGCCTTCCTGTTGCGTGAGGCCGATGGAAACTGGCGCGCGGTGCACCTGCTCAACCACTGCAAATCACCGCAGTCCGAGCTGTTCCGGGAAGGACTGAGTACCTTCATCGGTGAAAGTGGCAGCCATACCGATCTGCGCATCGGGGTGCCGACGCCGGCGGTTCGCAAGGCGTTGATCGCGATGCTGACCCCGCCGGCCATCCAGGCGCGTGCGCTGCATGAGCCCCGCTACAGCGTGGTCGCCTACCCGTTCCGCGACGAGTACCAGAATTCCAATCAGTGGGTGCTCGAGGTGCTGGCCGCTGCACTGGCGCAGGAGGACGACGGGACATTGCTGATCAAGCGTGCTCAGGCGCAGGTCTGGCTGAAGGAGCGCGACTATCGCCCCAGCACGTTGCATATCGGCGTGGCCAAGCGGCTGGGCGCGCGCTTCTTCGTGCCCAATGCTGCGGTGACCGATCATCCGGCCAGCGAACGCATCTCGGGCAATTACTCGGTGGTGACCGTCGAGTCCGTGTTTGATTTCCTTGCACAGCGTCACGCGCTGCAGCAGGAACTCACCGTGGCCCACGTGCCGGTGGACGGCGCTGCGGCACCGAAACCATGAGCGCGTCATCCCCTACCCTCCCCAGGAACTGCGTCATGACGAAATCCCTTCTCTGCGCGAGCCTGCTCGCTGTGTCTGCGCTTACCTTGCTCCCTGCATCGGCCGGCAATCTCAACGGCAATCAGGCCTCGGGCGTGAGCGCAGTGATCAGCGTCTACACCGTCTCGTTCATTGCCGCCTCGCCGGTGTTGCTGGTGGCCAAGGGGTCGCAGAGCGTCCGCGAAGGTTCCAAGCGCACCAAGCCTGATACCGGCAAGGCCGCGCCGCTGCCACCGATGGCCGTGCAGCAGATCGATCGCCAGCCCGACGGGGGTTTCCACGTTGCGCTGCAGCGGCCTGACGCCCCCGATGCGACCGCGCTGATCGACTGGCCGGCACGCGCGGACAATCCTGCCGCGACGCTCAAGGTGGGCGATGTGCTGCATTTCGAGCCGACCGAGGTTGGTGCAGGCTGGACCGTGAAGGCCGCCGACGGTGCGGCGTTGGCGTTCCTGCCGACGCCCGACGCGGCCGCCGGACAATCCAGCGAGCGCTGGTAAGCGCCGGTTGCCCTCTCCTCTTTCTGTGAACGGAGTGATCAGATGAAACCGCTCTCCCCGCGCGTCATCGCCCCGGTACTGGTCGTGGCGCTGTTCGCCGCCAGCCTGCCGGCCCAGGCGCAGTACTCCGTCTATCGCCACCCGGTCGCCAGCAGCGTGGCGGTGACCTCGGTGGTAAGTCTGGTCGTCGTCACCGCGCCGATCTGGCTGACCTCGGCCGGGATCGGCAAGCTGCACGACGGATCGGTCCAACGCAGCCGGGCGCGCGTCGCCCGCGCGGAAAAGGCCGGCCCGCTGCCGCCGCTGACCGTGGAGCGGATCGAGCCCCAAGCCGATGGCGGCTTCCAAGTGGCGCTGAAGAACCCCGACGCGCCAGACGACCTGGCACTGCTGCAGTGGCCGGCCCGCAGCGACACGCCCGCGCCCGCGGTGGCAGTGGGCGATGTGCTGGCCTTCGAGCCGACGCCGGCCGGTGCCGGCTGGACCGTGACTGCGGTCGACGGCGCGGCCCTGGCCTTCCTGCCGACCACCGACGCTGCCGCCAGCAACCTGAGCGAACGCTGGTAGGCAAACCGGCCCGGGCTGGCCCTGGGGTGGCCAAGCCCGGATAATCCGCCGCTTCCCTCACTCCCCGGCTCGCCATGTCCGCGCGTCCTGCCATTGCCTTTGCCCCGTTGACCGTGCCGTCGCTGCTGCTGGCGGTGCTGGCCATGGGCGTGGTGGTGCTGGGCAGCAACGTGCTGGTGCAGTACCCGATCAACGACTGGCTGACGTGGGGTGCCTTCAGCTACCCGGTGGCGTTCCTGGTGAGCAACCTCATCAATCGCCGCTTCGGCCCGCAGGCCGCGCGCAAGGTGGCCTGGGCGGGCTTTGCGCTGGCGGTGCTGCTGTCGATCTGGATCGCCACGCCGCGGATCGCGGTGGCCTCGTGCCTGGCCTTCATCGCCGCGCAGCTGCTGGACATCACCGTGTTCGACCGGCTGCGCCGTGGGCATTGGTGGCGCGCGCCGATGGTGGCGACCACCTGCAGCGCAACGCTGGATACGACGATTTTCTGGAGCATCGCCTTCGCCGGTTCCAGCCTGCCGTGGGTGAGTTGGGCGCTGGGCGATCTGGCGGTGAAGTTGATGATCGGCGTGTTCCTGCTGGCGCCGTTCCGCGCGTTGCTGTGGAAGATGGCACCGCGCCCGGTGTGACATTGGGCGCCGATCGCCCACTACCGGTGCCAGAGCACCGCGAGGCCATGCCCGGACAAACCGCCGTCAGCTCACAACGTCGATCCGCACCTGGAACGGCAGCCCCGCCGCATCGCTTGCCGCGGTGATCATCGCGCGCGCCGCTTCCAATGCCGGTGTCGGTGGCGCCAGCCGCGGGCGGCGGTCCAGCGTGCAGGCCAGGCCCACATCCAGCAGCGCCGCATGCGCCTCGTGCAGGCCATCGCGGGTGCCGCCGGGCAGCCAGGCGATGTCGGCCAGTGCATCGATCAGGCTGGGGGTATCGCGCGGCAGCACCACCTGCGGGTGCGTGCCGGCGCTGTCGAGCACGCCGGTCTGCAGCAGGAATTCGAGATCGACAATGCCACCGGCGCCCTGCTTGAGATCGAGCCGTGCGGCATCGCTGCGGTCCAGTTCGGCACGCATGCGCGCCCGCATCTTGAGCACGTCGGCGTAGAGCACCGCGTTGTCGCGCGGGCGCGCCAGCGTTTCCGCGCGCACCCGTTCGAAATCGGCCAGCAGCGAGGCATCACCGGCGATGGCGCGGGCCCGTACCAGTGCCTGATGCTCCCAGGTCCAGGCACGTTCGCGCTGGTATTCGGTGTAACTCGCCAGTGAGGACACCAGCGCGCCTTTGCCGCCATCCGGGCGCAGGCGCACATCGATGTCGTACAGGCGGCCGGCGGCGGTGACCGCGCCAAGCATCGCCATCACCTTCTGCGCCAGGCGCGCGTACCAACGGCCGGGATCCAGTGGACGCGGGCCGTCACTGCTGTCCTGATCGGCCGGATGGTCGTGCAGGAAGACCAGATCCAGATCCGAGCCGAAGCCCAGCTCCAGTCCGCCCAGGCTGCCGTAACCGATGATCGCGAAACGCCCGCCGGGAATGCCGCCATGCTGGCGCTGCATGTCGGCCTGCACCAGCGCGAGCACGGTGACGACGACAGCTTGGGCGAGTTCGGCCAGTTGCCGGGTCGTATCGACAGCGCGCTGGCGGCCATCCAGCGTGGCCATCGCCATGCGGAAGCTCAGCGCCAGCCGCGTCTCGTTGAGCAGGCGCAGCGCGGCTTCGGGATCGTCGATGGTCAGCGCGACAGCGCACTCGGCCTGCATGCCCGCCGCATCCGGCATCGGGCCGGAGACACGTACGTCCAGCAGTTCATCAAGCAGCAGCGGATAGGCTGCCAGACGCTCGGCCAGCAGTGCACTGCGTGCAAGCACGTCGACCAGGCGCGCCAATGCACTGGGTTGTTCATCGAGCAGGGCGAGATAGCTGGTGCGGCGCAGGATCGCCTGCAGCAGACCGAGTACGCGCTTGAGCGCGGCATCCGGCTGCGGTGAGCGCGTGGCTGAGTGCAGCAGCGCCGGCAGCACGCGGTCCAGGCGCGCACGCGCGGCGTCGGACAGCGACTTCACCCCGGAGCTCTGCGCGAAATCACGCAGCGATTGATCGGCGCTGCCGGCGTCGAAGAAGCCGGCCTCGGCCAGCACCTCGGCACTGCCGTTGTCGGGCAGCCCACGCCAGTAGCTGGCCAGCGCATCCGGCGCTGCCTGACCACGGCGCGGTGCGAGCAGCGCGGCGAACTCGGTGCTGACCCGCTCGCGCTGCACATCCAGCGCGGCGACCAGCGCGTCCCAGTCGTCGTAACCGAGTCCACTGGCAATGCGCAGGCGGTCGGTGGCGTCGGTAGGCAGCGCGTGGGTCTGTGCGTCGCGCAGCATCTGCAGGCGGTTTTCCAGGCGACGCAGGAAACCGTAGGCATGCAGCAGGTCGGCGCCGTCCTGCTCGGCCATCTGGCCGGAGGCAACCAGCGCCGGCAGCGCGTGCAGCAGGCGACGCTCGCGCAGCGGCGCTTCGCGGCCGCCGCGGATCAGCTGCAGGGCCTGCGCGAGGAATTCGATCTCTCGGATGCCACCGGGGCCGCGCTTGATGTCATCGTGCATCTCGCGGCGCGAGACCTCGGCGGTGATCGCGGCCTTCATCTCGCGCAGACCATCAAGCGCGGTGAAATCCAGATAGCGGCGGTACACGAATGGGCGCAACGTCTGCAGCCACGCTTCGCCCGCCGCGATATCACCGGCGACGGCGCGCGCCTTCAGCCAGGCATAGCGCTCCCAGTCACGGCCTTCGCGCTGGAAGTACTGGTCCATGCCGGCGAACGACAGCGCGACCCGCCCGGCATTGCCGAACGGGCGCAGGCGCAGATCGACGCGGTGGCTGAAGCCATCCACGGTGGTGTCATCCAGCAACCGCGCCAGACGCTGGCCAAGGCGTGCGAAATACTCCTCGGCCGCGAGCGGGCGCGCGCCATCGGATTCACCGCCCTGCGGGTAGGCGTAGACCAGATCGACATCCGAACTGAAATTGAGTTCGCCGCCACCGAGCTTGCCCAGCCCGAACACCACGAGTTGCTGCGCGCTGCCGTCGGCCGCGCGGACCACGCCATGGCGGCCGGTGAATTCCTGCTCCAGCGCGGAAAGCGCGAGCTGCAGGCATTCCTCCGCCAGGCGGGTGGCACCGGCGAGCGTGGCCGGAACGTCATCCAGCCCGGTCAGGTCGCGCCAGATCAGGCGGGTGGAGGCGGCGGTGCGATAGCGGCGCAGGCGCTGCTGCCATTCGCTGGGCTGCAGTGGATCCAGTTCCGGCAGCGGCAGCGGGGGGCAGCCGTCCTGGGTGAGATGCGACAACAGGGCCGGCTGGCGGCACAGGGTGTCGATGGCGAAATCGCTGGTGACGGCCAGCGCGCGCACGGTGTCGAGTACCGGCGCCGGGGGCGGCCAGTGGCCGCCATCGGTCAGCGACAGGGCCAGGCGGGCCAGGGCGCGATCAACCAGGGGAACAAGGGCGTCGGGGACGCGCGCGGGCGCGGCAAGGTCGGAAATCGGCATGGGGGGATTATGCCGGTCGCGTGTCGACACGGGAGACCCCATCGGCACCCCGGTACTCCGGAGGCGAGACATAAAAAAGCCCGCTTGCAGCGAACTGCCAGCGGGCTCTGCTCCCTCCCCCACGTCGGGATGCAGGTCGATCTTCTAGGGTCGGCGACGAACTTGCACGCTGCACTGCAAAACAATACTTGCGGGTACAGAAGAAGGTGGAATACCTGAACAGGGAGGCAGTGGCGTGAAAACGCCATCCCACCAAGGTAGAACCCCTGCCACTGCGCGGATCGCCGATAATGGAGATCCCCCCAAAAACGTTGTCGTCATGTCTGTCGATCGCATTGCAAACGCGCATCTGCGTGACCGCGTTGTCTCCGCCGAAGCTGCCGCCGCCCTGATCCAGCCGGGTGAAACCGTCGCCATGAGCGGCTTTACCGGTTCAGGCTACCCCAAGGCGGTGCCGGTCGCGCTGGCGCAGCGCATCGAGGCGGTGCACGCCCAGGGCCTGCCCTTCCAGATCAGCCTGATGACCGGTGCCTCGACCGCGCCGGAGCTGGATGGCGCGCTGGCCAAGGCCGATGGCATCGCGATGCGCATGCCCTTCCAGAGCGACCCGGATGCGCGCAACCGCATCAACGAGGGCAAGCTGGATTACATCGACATCCACCTCAGCCATGTCGCCCAGCACGTGTGGTTCGGCTTCTACGGCGATATCGACACAGCGGTGATCGAGGTCTCGGCGATCCGCGAGGACGGCTCGCTGGTGCCCTCCACCTCGGTCGGCAACAACAAGACCTGGCTGGACCTGGCCAAGAAGGTGATCGTCGAGGTCAACGAATGGCAGCCGGCCGGCGTGGACGGCATGCATGACATTTACTACGGCACCGCACTGCCGCCGCACCGCAAGCCGATCCCGCTGGTGCACGCCAACGACCGCATCGGCGAGACCGCGCTGCGCTGCGACCCGGACAAGATCGTGGCCGTGGTGCGCACCAACGGCCCGGACCGCAACAGCCCCTTCAGCCCGATCGACACCACCAGCGAGCAGATCGCGCAGTACCTGATCGAGTTCCTCAAGCACGAAGTGGCCAAGGGCCGCCTGCCGGCCAACCTGCTGCCGCTGCAGAGCGGCGTGGGCAACATTCCGAACGCCGTACTGGCCGGGCTGGCCAAGAGCGGCTTCCGCGATCTGAGCGCGTTCACCGAGGTGATCCAGGACGGCATGCTCGATCTGCTGCGCGATGGCGTGCTGAGCTACGCCTCGTGCACCGGCTTCGCGCTGAGCCCGCAGGCGAACGAGACCTTCAAGGAACACATCGATTTCTACCGCGAGCGCATCATCATGCGCACACAGGAAATCTCGAACCATCCGGAGCTGGTGCGTCGCCTGGGCTGCATCGGCATGAACGGGATGATCGAGGCCGACCTGTACGGCAACGTCAACTCGACCCACGTGATGGGCAGCCGGATCATGAACGGTATCGGCGGCTCGGGCGACTTCGCGCGCAACGGTTTCCTGTCCGCGTTCCTGAGTCCTTCGACGGCGAAGAACGGCAGCATCTCGGCGATCGTGCCGATGGTCAGCCATGTGGATCACACCGAACACGATGTATCGGTGATCGTCACCGAACAGGGCCTGGCCGATCTGCGCGGGCTGACCCCGCGCAAGCGGGCGCGGGTGGTGATCGACAACTGCGCGCATCCGGATTTCCGCGATCAGTTGAACGATTACTTCGACCGCGCCAGCCGCGAGAGCTATGGCAAGCACACCCCGCATCTTCTGCCGGAAGCCTTGTCGTGGCACCTGGGGTGGGTGTATACCGGGACGATGACGGCGTAATCGCCCACGGGTTGTTGTGCCGGCCGCTGGCCGGCACCACGCATCACCGTCCGCAAGCCCGGATGCGCGTTTGGTACATGCGGAGCCGGCCAGCGGCCGGCACTACCGTACAGCGGTACGAAGGCTCGCCAGCGACTCGGCCTGCAGCCGCGCGTAGATCGCGAACTCGTCTTCCACCTTGATGCCCAACGCCTGCTCGAAAGCATCGCGGTTGGCATGTGCAGCGTAGGCTCGCTGTTCGTGGCCGCCGAGGTTCGACTGGAAGATGCCCGCGGCGCTGACCGGCAGGAAATCCTCGTAGACGATCGGGTCGGCGCTGGCCAGGCCGGCAGCGATCAGCGCTTCTGCCGGTAGGTCGCCGACGGCGGCCGGGTTGCCGCGACCGGCGTCGGTCAGCGCGTAGCGGTAATAACCCAGGCCCTCGCGACGCAGGGTGTCGTGGTCGTCCGGGAAAGCAGTGAAGGCCTCGGCCAGACGCGTCGGATAGTCCTGGCCGGTGCTGCCGGCACCACCACTGTCGCGCGCCTGCGCCAGCAGCTGGTCATACAGCGCGCGGCCCTTGGGCGTCAGGGCGAGGCCACGCTGTTCGATCTCACCGAAGCGCGCGGTGTGCGTGCCCGCATCGCCTGCGTCCCCGGAGGGGAAGTGCACGGTCTCTTCCAGCGCCTTGAAGCTGGTCTGGCGCAGCAGGATCGGGCAGCGGCGTGGTGGCGGGCCTTCGATCACGGCCTTGGCGTCGATGCCGCGGGCGAGCATGCCGGCCTGCGCAGCGTCGATGTCCAGCGTGCGCGGGGTCAGGTGATTGATATGCGGGCCGCGGAAGCTGACCACGTCGGCAATCAGCCGGTGCGCATCATGCAGCGCGTGGTAGGTGGCCAGCGAAACCGTGGCATCGCCGTGCCAGCGGAAGGTTTCCAGCGCTTCGATGACAAAGCGGCGCGCGTCGGCTTCGTCAAGACCGCCGTCGCGTTCGGCCTGCGCGATCAAGGCCAGCGCGGTGTCGGTGAAGATCCGTCGCTCGGCAAGAATGGCGGCGGACTGCTCACGCAGCGCGGCGTTCTCGATCAACTCCAGCCGCAGCAGCGAGGTGAACACCCGGAACGGATTGCGCGCCAGCGCCTGCGCGGTGCGCGGGCGGAAGGCGGTGGAATGCACCGGCACACCGGCCACCGAGAGGTCGTAGTAGCCGATCGGGTACATGCCCATGAGCGCGAACAGGCGGCCCAGCGTGGCCAGTTCTTCCGCGGTGCCGACCCGGATCGCGCCATGGCGCTCCTGGTCGAGGCGGGCGCGTTCGTCGGTGCGGTCCAACTGCTCGGCCAGCGCCGGGTTGGAGGTCAGCACAGCGTCGTTGATCTCGGCCACCAGGTCGACCAGCGTGCCGTACAGCGGCACCTCGGTGCGGTACATGGTGGACATCGCCTGAGCGAACAGGCTGCGGATATCGTCGGGTGAAACGAAACGGTCGGCGCTCATGACGTACTCGGCAACGGATCACGGGGAGGGGGCAGCAATCCGCCATTGTCGCCGAGGCGGGAGCGCGCGGCGATCTGCACAGCAGCAAAGACCTACTTCAGCGCGCGACGGCATCCGGCGGATTGGCCGCCGTGCGCTGGCGCTGCTCGCGGTTGCCGAGCTGGCGCTGCAGCGTGGCGTCGAGCGTCACCGGGCGATCCCAGTGGTCGTGGCTGGCGACGATGGCGTGGCGCAGGGCACGCCAGTGCAGGTTGGTCGGCGTGACCGGCAGCTCGGCCACCACCGCTTCCCAGCGCTTGGCCCCGCCCTCCTCCGGCACTGCGCGCGACCACACCTGCACGCTCTCGCGGCAGGAACGTTCGATCACGTGCGCCCAGAAGCAGGCGAAGTAGATGTCGCCGGCCTGCCAGTCATGGGTGTGCATCAGCGCGGCGATGTAGCCGCGCGAGACGCCGGCGTAGCGCGACACCTCGTCCAGGAAACTGTCCGGGTAGCGTTCGGCGTAGTGGTTGATGTCGCGCAGCTGGGTGTCCACCCAGGCATCGCCGGTGTCCACCACGTAGGCAGCGGACTTCTCCGGGGTCTGCTCGGCCACGGCTGCCCAGGGCAGCATCAGCAGCAGCGCGAGCAGGCCGGCGCGCATCATCCGGCCTGCGCGGCCTTGGCTTCGATGGTCCGCAGTGCCTGCGGCCAATCAAAAGCAGTCGGTGCATCGACCATGCGCGGCTCGTCATCGGCCACGCCGTGCTGGGTCTCGTGCGCCCAGGTCACTGCGTACGGGGTATGGATACCCCAGCCGCCCAAGGTGATCACCGGTTCGATGTCCGAGCGCAGCGAATTGCCGACCATCACGAAGCGCTGGATCGGCAGATCGAACTCTTCCAGCACGCGGGCATAGGTTTCCGGGTCTTTCTCGGAGACGATCTCGATGCGCGGGAACAGGTCGCGCAGGTTGGCCACCTTGATCTTGGCCTCCTGATGGAACAGGTCGCCCTTGGTGATCAGCACGACCGGATAGTCGCGGGCGATCTCGGTGACCGATTCAAGCACGCCGTCGATCAGCTCGACCGGGTGGCGCAGGGTGTCGTGGCCGATATCGAGCATCTGCTGCAGATCGCGGGCGCTGATGGTCTGGTTGGTGATTTCGATCGCGGCTTCGACCATCGACAGGGTCATGCCCTTCACGCCGTAGCCGAATACGCCGAGGTTGCGCTGCTGCACTTCGAGCAGATGGCGCGCGGTCTGGGTGTCGTGCACGTCGATGTAGCGCGACAGGATGTCCAGATAATCCTGCTCGGCCTTGCGGTAGTAATCCTCGCTCTTCCACAGCGTGTCATCACCGTCAAAACCAACCAGGCCGATAGCGCCTTGCGGCGTGGGCAGGGAAGTCATCATCGGCCAAGGATACCAACAGCGGGCCAGCGGCCCCACCCCGGCGGCGCACAAAGAAAGGGCGACCGAAGCCGCCCTTTCCCCCTCACTGCGCTACCGGTGTCCCGGTCCTTACTTGCTCTGCTGGGCGCCGTTGCCGGCCGGCTTGCCCTGCTGGGCGGCCACATACGCCTTGTACTCATCCGGCGAGAGCTCGCCGTCCTTGTTGGTGTCGGCCTGGTCGAACACCTGGGCCAGACCCGCGTTCACCTGGGCCTCGGCCTTGCTGATGGTGCCGTTGCCGTCGGTATCCACGCTGGCCCACGTCTGGCCACCGCCACCACCGGCCTGCGCGGAGGCCTGCGCTGCGGCGTTGGCCGCGGTATCGGCTGCGTCACCGGCCTGCGCTGCCGCCTGCTGTGCCTGGGCGGCCTGATTCTGCGCCTGCGCGGCACTCTGCTGTGCCGACTGGGCCATCGCCGGAATGGCCAGCACACTGCCTGCGGCGACGATCAGGGCGATCAGGGGCTTGCGGTTGCGAATAGTCATTGGGGTGGTCTCCTTGGTAGGTATTGCGCGGCCTGTTGTTTCCGCACGGCCCCACACTGCCACCCTGTTTGTGAATCGATATTGGGCCTCAACCGCCCTGCGCACGCCGTCTTAACCACCCCCACGAAAGCGTGCATTACCGCGGTGGTTAGCCGCAGGTGAGCGGTTGGTAATGCGCCCATTCATTGGCCCCGGATTTAACCGGATGCGAACGCAATCTCACGCGGTGTTGCTGTTTTTTTCGCCTGAGCGGGAACTGAACACAAGCCACCCCAGCGCAACACCACCGATCGCGCCGGCCACTTCGAGCACCACGCGCGAGCCCAGCTCGTTTGGATCATGAATACCGGCCAGGAACAACCGCGCATACAGCGGCGACTCCAGCCGCATCATGCCCATGTAGAAGAGATTCCACGCGTCGATGCCGGCCGAGGCCACCACCGCGATCACGCAGGCCCAGCCGATCGCATGCCCGTCGGTCCAGCCTGCCCAGCGGCACAGCCGGTGCCACAGCGCATACACCAGCAGCCCGACCAACAGCGCGATCAGCCCTGCCTCCAGCGTTCCCAGCAATCCGAAGTGCAGTGGCAGGTTCATCGTGGTCCGGTCAGGCGGTCAGCGCACAGTGTAACGGCGCGCCTCAGCGGACCGGCACGTCGTAGGCGGTGCTCGGCGCGGGCTCGGGCTGCAGGGTGAAATGCCACCACTCCATCGGGTAGTTGGCGAAGCCGCGGCGAGCCATTGCCTGGCGAAGCTGCTGGCGGTGGCTGCGCTGGGCCGCGCTGATCTCCGGCGCGTCGGTATGTGCGCGCGGGCCGAAGAAGTCGAAGTCGGTCCCCATGTCCACGGGGGCGCAGGATCCGCTGCGGCAATCGAGCAGGGTCAGGTCGACCGTGGCAGCCCGGCTGTGGCCGGAGGTCTCGGCGATGTAGTCGCCAAGCAGGGCCGGCTTGTCGATGTCCGGATACTGCTGCGCCTTGCGCGACTGCTCCTTGGGATCATGTGCCCAGGCGACGAAGGCCGTCACGGCGTGGGCCGGGCGGTAGCAATCGAAGATCCGCAGCGCGAACCCCTCGGGACGCAGGTCGGTCTCCACCTGCGCCAGCGCGGTGGCGGCCGGGGCAAGCAGATAGCACTTGGGTGCGTCATAGCCGGGCACACGCTGGCCGGTGAAGTTGTCCGGGCCGGCGTAGCGGATGTCCTGCTCGATCCCCGGTGCCAGCGTGCGGATGTCGACCAGCCCGGCCTCGGCGACATCACGCGCGGGCGAGACCGTGACCGCTGGCGCCGCCGCGTGGGCACTGCCGACCAGCAGCGCCAGCAGCAGCGCGCTACGGGCAATCGCCGATGCGGGTGAAGTGCAGGTCCTGGTAGTCATAACTGAAGTCGATCTCCGGATCGATCGGGGCCAAGGTCAGCGCGGGCGTCGCGCCTGGCTGCTGCTGCAACCAGGGCTCGGCATCGGCCCCGAGCGTATCCCACTGCACCAGCCAGCGCGCGCCGAGCTGCATGACCTGACCCCGCAGCATCGGCGACTTGGCGACACTGAAACGCAGGCGTCCCTGTTCCGGGCACAGCAGGGCCTCGCCCAGCCAGGGGTCGCGATACCGACCTTGCGCAGAAGCGGTCACACGTAGCGAGGCCGGTTGGCGCGCGCGGGTATCCGGCCGTACCTGCCCCGCATCGCGGCGCTCGGTGCGCTCGCGTTGCAGCAGGGTCAGATAGTGATCCACATCAGCACCGTCCTCCGGTGCGGTGTAGTGCTTCAACGCTGCCTGCATCAGCGCGGTGCGGGCGTCCTCGGCGTCGCTGTTGATCAGGATCACCACGCCGATCTTGCGGTCCGGCAGCAGCGCCAGCGAGGAATACATGCCCGACAGCGTGCCGGTGTGGGCCACCTTCCAGTGCCCGTCCATGTACGACAGGCGCCAGCCATAGCCATAGGCGGAAACATGCGCATTATCCCAGCGGCGTTGGCGCTCGCCCAGCGGCATCGGCATGTGCGCGGTCCACAGCGCGCGCCGCTGCGCGGTATCCAGCCAGCCGGGCGCAAGCGCCGGATCGAGCAACACCTGCATCCAGCGGGTCATGTCGCGCAGGCTGCAACGGATGCCACCGGCGGCCATCGAGGTCAGATCGGCACTGGTCTCGCCATCGGCACCACGCACCACGTTGCGGCCGTCTTTGCGCGTGTGCGGCTGGGCGACGTTGCCGACCGCCGCGACCGACCACGCGCCGACCTGGCAGCGGTCCATGCCGAGCGGCACAAAGACTTCCTCGCGCAGCAGTTGATCGTAGGGTTTGCCACCCGCTGCGGCGGCAACTTCGCCCGCAACCACATACATCAGGTTGTCGTAGGCATAGCCGCTGCGGAAGCTGGTGACCGGCTTGAGATGGGCCAGCCCGGCGATGATGTCCTGCCGGGTGAACGCGTTCGGCTCAGGCCACAGCATCAGATCGCCCGCCCCCAGGCCCAGGCCGCTGTTGTGGATCAGCAGATCGCGGACCTGCATCTGCTGCGTGACCCATGGGTCGTGCATGCGGAACTGCGGCAGGTACTTGATGACCGGGTCGTCCCAGCGCAGTGCGCCGCGGTCGACCAGGCGCGCCAGCAGCGCAGCGGTCATCGCCTTGCTGTTGGAGGCGATCTTGAAGAGAGTGTCCGGGTTGATGGCCTCACCCTGCCCGCTGCGGCGCTCACCGCGGGTGCCGGTGAAGACAAGGTGGCCGTCGTCGACCACGGCCATGGCGATGCCCGGCAGGTGTTCGTGCGCGACGGTCTGATCGAGCAGGCGGTTGAAGGTGTCGGCGGGATCGGCTGCCCGTGCGCTCGGGGCGATGGCCAGGGTGCAGACCAGGCCAAGCGTGAGAAGGCGGGAGCGACTGTGTGTTGAAGCGCGTGACGGCATGGGTTCCCTCGTCATGACCGGAAGGCGTGCTTCTTTGGCCGCCGGTTGAAAGCTGTACCGACCAACGGTCGGTACCTACCGGATGGCGGTGAAGGCAGGTGCCGACGCACTGTCGGCACCTGCCACGTGCGGGCCGGATCAGAAGTTCCAGGTCACCATCAGCTGCGTGTACCGCGGGGCCTGCCAGCGGGTGCCGGTGTTGAAGGTATTCTCACGCACCTGGCCCGGCTGGGCTTCATAGCGCTGGTGCACGTTGATGACGGTCTGGTTGTTGAACAGGTTGTAGACCGACAGGCGCGCGCTCAGGTCGATGCCCTCCACCGGCAGACGCCAGGTGACATTGGCGCCCATGGTCCAGGTCCACGGCAGGCGACCGAAGGCACCGCGCGGGCTGTACTCGAACTGGCGCAGGTTGTACGGACCCGAGCAGTTGGCCACGCACAGCCAGCCGGTGCCACCGCCGCTGCCTTCGCTGGAGGTGCTGCCACCGGCCACGGTGTCGTTGGGCCACATCACGCCGAAGGCGGTGATCGGGCCACCGGACAACACCTGCAGCGTGGTGCCGAACGACCACTGCTCGTTCAACGCATACGCGGCGCGGAACTTGAACTGATGGCGGAAATCATTGAACAACGGGCCATAGCGCTGGTTGTTGGACGGATGATCCCAGTGCTGGACCATGCCGGTGTCGCCGTAGTTGGTGTCCGAGTTGACCGGACCTTCGAAGTTGCCATCGCTGCGCGACCACAGGTAGGACGCGTTGAACAGCCACTTCTCATCCCATGCACGATCGATCTGGAACTCCAGTGCCTTGTAGGTGCGCTTGGGCTTGGAGTAGCCGACCACCTCCAGGCTGCCGCCCTTGCGGTAACCATCCTTCGAGGTGTCGATGGTGATCCAGCCCTCGGTGGCGCAGCCGATGCTGGAGTCGCCCCAGATCGTCAGGCTCTCGCCGGGGTTGGCGATCGGCCACAGGGTGGTGCCGGTCGGCCCGCACGGGGTGTGGTTGATGCGCATGTCGTCCAGCGCGCGGTCCATCTTGCGGTAGGTCGCGTTGACGCCCCACGACCAGGCCTGGTTGATCATGGTCTGGAAGCCGAGGATGTACTCGTCCTGGTAGACCGCCTTCAGGTCCTTGTCCACGCTCTGGCGAAGGTCGGCCGCGCCGGTGTTCATGCGGGTATCGACCGGGCCGATCTGCTGGCCGATGACCGGCGCCATGTATGGCGCACCGGTGACCGGGTTGGCCTGCTGTTGCCAGCCGTTGAGCACGTAGTAGGAATATTCGTCGGTGAGGCCGCCGGCGAAGTTGACGTTGATGTTGTTCGTCACCGGCAGGTAATAGCGGCCGGCGTTGCCGAACAGCTTGGTGCTGCCGTCGCCCTTCATGTCCCACGAGAAGCCGAAGCGCGGTGCGATCAGGTCATCCATCTTGATGAAGGCGTCGCCATCGGCGGTGCGGTTCTCGAAGCGGTCCCAGCGCACGCCGAGGTTCAACATCAGGTTCGGGGTGATGTTCCAGATGTCTTCCAGGTAGAAGGCGTTGGCCTCGGTCTCGAAGGTGCCACCGGAGACGCGGTTGCGCGCGCGCAGCATCTCGGTCACGCCCGCGGGAACATAGGCATTGGCGCCGTCCCATACCTCATCACCCGGGCGGGCCACGTAGGCGGTATAGCTGAGCTGGGTCGGGCCCGGGTAGCGGGTGGACTGCTCGGTGGTCATCAACTCACGGTCCACGCCGAAGCGCAGCAGATGCGTGCCCAGCTGCCATTCGAAGTCCAGGCGGGCCACCTCGCGCGTGTCATCGCGCTCGGCAACCGCGGCACCGGTAGGGTGGCAGCCTGCGCGCAGGCCGTTGAGCTTGCCCAGGCGGGAGGCATAGCTGGCATCGGTGAACACCGGGCTGCACGCCTCATCGAGCGAGGAGTTGGTGAAGGCCCGCTGGTTGTTCTCGCCCACCATGGCGCGCGCGGTGAAGTTTTCGCCGAAGTGACCGGTGTACGTCGCCGACCAGTTCTTGCCACCGGTTTCGGTGACCGAATCACCGCCCCACGCGCCGATCTGGTCGTCATCCCAGTCGTAGTTGTACGCGCCATTGGTGATCTCGCCTTCGTCGGAGAAGGCCAGCAGTGCGAGGCTGTGGTTGTCGTTGATGTTCCAGTCCAGCTTGGCGCCCCAGAAGCCGTTGTCGCTCTTGTTCTTGAACCAGCTCAGCGCATCGGAGGAGGTGTTGTGGCCGGTGTCGTTGCGGTCCTCATACATCGCGAACAGGAACAGCTTGTCCTTGATGATCGGGCCGGACCCCCACACGTTGGTCTTCAGGAACGAGTTGTTGTCGCGGCTGGCATAGGAGTGCGGCGTGCCGTCACGGTGGAAATGGTCACGCGGGCTGGAGCGCAGTGCGCTTGGTTCGGCAGTGACTTCCACGCCCCCTTGGAACTCGTTGGTGCCCGAGCGTGTCACCGCATTGATCACCCCGCCCGTGGAGCGGCCGAACTCGACGGAGTAGCCACCGGTCTTGACCTGGAATTCGTTGAAGAACCCGAACGGCGCGCTGGAGAAGCCGCGGCGGGTGTACATGTCGGTGACGTTCAGGCCGTTGATGAAGACCGCGTTCTCGGCCACGGAAGAACCGGCAAAGGACAGGCCACCGAAGGAGGAGTTGCCGCCAACCACGCCCGGTGCGAGCAGCGCCACCGCCGAGAGGTCCTGCGCCACCGGCAGGCGCGACAGCTCCTGGCGGTTGACGTTGAACGAGGTCTCGGTGGAGTACACATCCACGCGATTGACCACACGGGTGCCGACCACCTGCAGTGCATCGAGGTTGACCACGCCGCCGCTGCTGGCCAGGTTGACGGTGGTGGTACCGCCGACCGCCACGCTGACCGCGAACGGCTCGCCCAGCGCCTGGCCATCGCGGCTGACCTGCAGCTGGTAGTCGCCCACCGGCAGTTGGCCAAGACGATAGCTGCCATCGGCGCTGGCCGTCACCGTCCGGGTGAGGCCGGTAGCCGTGCTGACCACAGTGACCTGGTCACCCGCGGTCGCACGCCCGGCCACCGCACCGCTGACAGTCTGTGCCGAGACGCCCATCGGCACCAACGTGCCCAGACATACCCCGAGTGCGGCATACAACGCCGCGCGCTTCAATCGATGTGCATTCATTCCCTGCTCTCTCCTGCAGATGTGGAATCGTGGATACCGCCGTTTACCGCGTTGCCTCCAGTGGCACCACGTGCGACTGGACGTCGTAATTCCATTGATCGAAGTACAGGTTGCCGCCGGACCACTCGGCCTCACCGCGCTGGGAGTCCACCGTGTCGGAGCGGAAATGCTGCTTGGCTGGGACAAGCGACTGCGCGTAGTCGTCGTTGAAGGCGATGCGGTACGCATCCAGCCCGCCCAGGTAGAAATCACGCAGTGCCGGCTGCGGGCTGTCCAGCCGCCCGGTGGTGACATCCATCGGCACCCAGCCGTACGGCGCCAGATACACCGCGCCCCAATCGTGCAGATTGTTGTAGCCGACCGCATCGTCCGAATACACCATGCCCGACTGCCAGCGCGCGGGGATGCCGTTCAAGCGCAGCAGGGCGATCAACAGCAGCGTCTGCTGCCCGCAGTCCGCGTGGCCGGCGTGCAGGGCGTAATCGCTGATGTTGGAGATCGTCGCGTACTCGCGCGCGCCGGCCCATGGAATGCGGTCCACGGCATCAAACAGCTTCTGCACGATGCGGTACGGATCAGTTTCCGTGCCTACCACCTGCTGCGAGAACGCACGCAGCGCCGGGGTAAACATGATGTGCGGCGCCTGCTCGGCGAGGTACGGGGTCAGCGCAGGATCGTTCGGCGTGGGCTGCACCTTGGCCGGATCGATCACGATGTGCCGGGCATACACGGTGACCGCATAGCGGATCTGGAACTCGGTGGGCGTGCCCGCCACCGCCTTGCGCTCCAGGTAGGCGGTGCGCTGCAGGGTGGCTTCAGGCGCCACTTGCGCGCCGGCAGGTGTACTCGCGATCCAGGTGATGTCCTGCTGCTGGCCGGCAATGGCGCGCGGGTACGGAATCCACGCGCGGATGGTTTCTCCGGCAGGCACCGCATCGGGCTTGACCACCAGCGACTGGGTCACCTCGATGCGACGCGGCACCAGGCTGGTCGCGCCTGTGGCACGAGCGGCGGCGACGATCTCCTCGTGGTGCGGGTGCAGGTGCTCGTAGGGGCCGTCCTTCGGCACCGGCGCATCGGGCGCGCGCCGGGCACGCGCCTCGGCACTGATGCGGAACAGGTTGGATGGCGCGCGCTTGAAGTAGCGGCGCTGGCCATCGATATCCAGGTGTTCGATCAGGCCGGCCGCCTCCCAGCGTGCAAACTCCTCATCGCGAAGATCGGGAATCTGTTTGCGCAGCTGCGCTTTGGCGGCCGTCGCATCCAGGGTGAAGTCCAGGCGCATGCGACGCATGCGTTCGCGCTCGAAGGCATAAGCCTGACGGTCCGCTGCCGACAGGGCCGGATCCTGCAGCGCCGCGGCGATGTCGGCCTCGGCCTGCGCGAACGCACCGCGGTCGATCCCGGAAATCACCGTCGGCAGCGCGGCTGGCGCGGCGGCCAGCCCCCACGGCGTTGCCAGCAGGCCAGCGCACAGGCACCAGACAGCAGGCAGAGGCAATCGCGGTTTGCGCAACACAGGATCCACGGCGACACTTCCCAAGGTGCGGGTGGGGTAATCGCTGTGTAACACGGGCCTGATAGCCGGTCAATAATTTATTCTTGCTTTCGCCGAAAAAAGGAATAAATATTCCTGATGCTTCCGAGGAGGGTGACCGCGTGATGATCCAGGCTTCCCCCCACCGCCCCGTGCGGTCCCGCTGGCTGTCGCGCACGCTTCTGGCGGCGGTCCTTGCGACCACGCTGGCGCCAGTGTGGGCCGAGGCGCCGCGTGCTGCGCCCGCCGCCGATTTCGGCGGGGTCATCGCCCTGCGCGAGGCCTATCTCGATCCCGGCTTCTGGGCCGATCGCCTGCCCGATCCGGACCGGGTGATCCTCGATCGCGCGGCTATCGCCGCGCAGAACGCCCGTATGCGTGCCAAGGATGCCGCCATCCACGATCTGCGCGCATTGCCGGCGCAGCTGCCCCGCGAGCAGGTGCTGGGCAGCATCCAGTCGCTGTCCACGTGGCCGGAGCGCTTGCTATACGGCCAGGATGGCCAAGCCATCAGCGACCGGCAGCGCAGCGAGACCGTCGCCAACCTGGCGCTCGCGGCGATACCGGCACAGCGGCCGCTGCAGTACGGCCTGGTCACCCATCGCGCCGCGCTGCGCGCGTTCCCGACATCACTGAGGGTGTTCAGCAGCCAGGGCGACACCGACATCGACCGCTTCCAGGAGTCGGCGCTGTTCCCCGGCGACGCGGTGGCGGTGCTGCATGAAAGCGCCGACGGGCGCTGGCTGTTCATCACCAGCGAACGTTATTCGGCGTGGATCGAAAAGCGCTTCGTGGGCATCGGCGATGCGGACACCGTGCTCGGCTACGGCCAGCACGGTCCATACCGCGTGGTCACCGGTGCCACTGCATTCACCGCCTACACACCCGAAGAACCGCGCGTGTCCCGGCTGCACCTGGACATGGGCGTGCGCCTGCCGCTGATCGCCGACTGGCCGGTGGAGAAGACCGTCAACGGACAGCAGGCACATGCCGCGCATGTGGTGCAGCTGCCGGTGCGCGAGGCAGATGGCCGCCTGACGCTGATCCCGGCGCTGCTGCCGCGTTCGCAGGATACTGCCGATGATTACCTGCCACTGACCCCGCGCACGCTGCTGACCCAGGCCTTCAAGTTTCTCGGCGAGCGCTACGGCTGGGGCCACGACTACGACACGCGCGACTGCAGCGGCTTCGTCTCGGAAATCTACCGCAGCGTCGGCGTGCTGATGCCGCGCAATACCAGCGCGCAGGCGGTCAGCCCGGCGCTGGACCGTATCGCTTTCACCGCGAAGGATGGCAAGGCCACCCGCGACGCTGCCGTCAAACAGTTGCAGGTGGGTGATCTGGTCTACATCCCGGGCCACGTGATGATGGCGATCGGCCACATCGACGGCCGCACCTGGCTGATCCACGACACCGCCGGCGGCGGCTGGATCGGTGCGGACGGCAAGCGCGTACAGGCGCATCTCAACGGCGTGTCGGTCACCCCGCTGGAGCCGATGATGGCCAGCGATACCGTGAGCTACATCGACCGCATCACCAACATCCAGCGCCTTCGGCCACAGAACCCCTGAATGAAGATCACCGACATCGAACTCGGCATGCTGCGCGTGCCGCTGAAGACCCCGTTCAAGACCGCGCTGCGCACCGTGGACACCGTCGAAGACGTGGTGGTGCTGATCCGTACCGACAGCGGCCACACCGGTTACGGTGAGGCGCCGGCGACGGCGGTGATCACCGGCGATACGCACGGCTCGATCATCGAGGCCATCGACAGCTTCATCAAACCGCGCCTGATCGGCGAGGACGTGGCCAACCTCAACAGGCTCTGCGGCCTGATCCAGACCTCGATGGAGCGAAATACCAGCGCCAAGGCGGCGGTGGAGATCGCGGTCTACGATCTGTGGGCGCAGCTGCACAACGCGCCGCTGTACCGCATGCTCGGCGGTGGCGACCCAGTGATCACCACCGACATCACCATCAGCGTGGATTACATCGACAAGATGGTGGCCGATTCACTCTCGGCCATCGAACGCGGCTTCGAGTCGCTGAAGATCAAGGTCGGCAAGGACATCGGCCTGGACATCGAGCGGGTCAAGGCGATCCATGCCGCGGTGCAGGGTCGTGCCCTGCTGCGGCTGGACGCCAATCAGGGCTGGACCGCCAAGCAGGCCGTGCATGCGATGCGTGCGCTGGAAGAAGCCGGGGTGGTGCTGGAACTGCTGGAGCAGCCGGTCAAGGCCGCCGACATCAGTGGCCTGAAGTACGTCACCGACCGCGTCAACACGCCGGTCATGGCCGACGAAAGCGTGTTCAACCCCGGCCAGGTGTTCGACCTGATCCAGCAGCGCGCTGCCGACATCATCAACATCAAGTTGATGAAGACCGGCGGGTTGTCCAACGCGATCCGCATCGCCGACATCGCCGCGATCTACGGCGTGCCGTGCATGATCGGCTGCATGATCGAATCGAGTATCTCGGTGGCGGCCGCCGTGCATCTGGCCGTTGCCAAGAGCGACATCATCACCAAGGTGGATCTGGATGGGCCGTCGCTGGGTCAATTCAATCCGGTGACCGGTGGGGTCAATTTCAACGAATCGGAGATCACTATCAGCGATGCGCCTGGGCTGGGCATCACCGAGGTGCGGGGGCTGGAAATGATCACGCCGCGGCGGTGGTCCTGACACCGTGCCCATGCCGCCTCTGGTGAAAATCCGCTCCGAGCGTGACCACATGTCGGCGATCGAACGTCGCATCGCCGACTTCATCCTCGACAACGCCCACCTCCTGCGCGATTACTCGTCCCAGCAGCTGGCCAGCGCGTTGGGGATCAGCCAGTCCAGCGTGGTCAAGTTCAGCCAGAAGCTGGGTTTCAAGGGCTACCCGGACCTCAAGTACTCCATCGGTGAGGCCGTCGCCCGCGCCGGCAACGACCCGCACAGCCGCCCGCCCGCACCCGACGCCGCCAACGAATACACGCTGATCGCCGAGCGGCTGCGCGTGAGCAAGGCCGCGGCGGAAGAAGAAACCTGGCTCGCCAACCCCCAGGCCGACATCGAAGCCATCGTGCAGCTGATCGACGGGGCGCCCAAGGTGTTCGTCTACGGTCTGGGCGATGACGGCCTGTACGCGCGCGAGTTCGCCATGCGGCTGTCGCTGCTGGGCATGCTTACCGTGCACCACGCCGACCCGATCCTGATGATGGCCAACCTCTCGGCCGCGCGGCCCGGCGATGCGATGCTGGTGTTTTCCGAATTCGGCAAGCTGCCGCAGCTGTTCCAGCTTTCGCGCCAGTTCCAGGACATGGGCGGCAAGGTGGTCTCGATCACCCGCCACAGTGCCAACCCGCTGCGCGCGCATGCCGATGCCAGCCTGGTGCTGTGCGCGCATGACCCGGCACCGCACGTGGCGCAACTGCTGTACCGTTCGTCTCTGCAGTCCCTGCTGGATTTCGTCTTCGTCCTGCTCTGCCACGCCAACCCGGACCGCCACCGCCAGCTCGGGGTGAACCTGGAACGGATCGAACACCTGATCGACAGCTGATCCCGGAGTCCACCACGATGATGCCGCTGCTCCGTTCCGTCACCGCCGCCGTGTTGCTGGTCGTCAGCGCGCCCGTCTTCGCCACCACACTGGACGGCAGCACGCAGCTGGTCGTGGTCACCACTGATGGCTGGGATGCCACCCAGGGCACGCTGCAGGCCTTCGAGCGCACCGACACGGGCTGGCAGCCACATGGCGCCGCCTTCGATGTGGCCGTGGGCCGCAGCGGCAGCGCCTGGGGCGAAGGATTGCACCCGGCCCAGTCCGCAGCCCCGCAGAAGCAGGAAGGCGACGGCCGCAGCCCAGCCGGCATCTTCGCGATCGGCCCGGCGTTCGGGTATGCGCCCGGCGTCACCAGCGGCCTGCCCTACCAGCCGATGCGCGACACCAGCTACTGCATGGACGTGCCGGATTCGCCGTATTACAACCGCATCATTGATGCGGAGGTGGTGGGCGCCGAGGCGGTGGAAGGCTCGACCGAGCCGATGCGGCTGGACCTGCACAACAAGGGCGACGTGCGCTATCGCGAAGGCTTCGTCATCGAGCACAACCCCAAGGCCACGCCCGGCCGTGGCAGCTGCATCTTCGCCCACCTGTGGCGCGCGCCCGGTGAGGCGACTGCTGGCTGCACCGCGATGGAGCCCGCGCGGATGACGACACTGCTGGCCTGGTTGAACGCCAGCGCCCGGCCTCGCTTCGTGCTGTTGCCGCGTGCGGAATACCAGCGCCTTCAGGCCGACTGGCAGCTGCCCGTGCTGACCGGGAGCGCGCATTGAGCACCGCGCCTCCCGATCCGCAGCTGGAACGCGCGGTCAGCCGTTGGCAGATCGTCGGCCTCTCCATCAACGATGTGATCGGCAGTGGCATCTACCTGCTGCCGGCCGCCACCGTGGCCCTGCTCGGCCCCTTCAGCCTGTGGGGCGTGGTCGCCGCCGGCATCGTCGTCGCGCTGCTGGTGCTCTGCTATGCGCAGGCGGCCAGTTACTTCGACGAGCCCGGCGGCAGCTATCTGTATGCGCGTGAGGCGTTCGGCCGGTTTGCCGGGTTCGAGATCGGCTGGATGATCTGGCTGACCCGGATCAGCTCGGCAGCGGCGCTCAGCAATGCACTGGCCGATGCGGTGGCACGCTTCTGGCCGTGGGCCGGGCATGACGTCGGCCGCGTCGCCATCATCGTGGTCTCGCTGGGCTTCCTCACTGCGGTCAACGTGGCCGGCGTCCGCTCGGCCGCACGCACCGGTGTGATCCTGGTGATCGGCAAGCTGCTGCCGCTGCTGCTGTTCGTGGCGATCGGCGTGTTCTACGTCGATACCGACCTGGCCTTGTCCGGCGTTCGCCCGGACCCGCACGATCTGCAGCGCATGGGCGAAGCCGCGCTGCTGCTGCTGTACGCCTACGCCGGCTTCGAGAACATTCCGGCCGCTGCCGGTGAGTACAAGAACCCGCGCCGCGATATTCCGTTCGCGCTGATCACGATGATCATCACCGTCACCGTGATCTACGGCGCGGTGCAGTTCATCGCCCAAGGCACGCTGGCCGGGTTGGCCAGCTCGCCGACGCCCCTGGCCGATGCCGCCGCCAGCTTCGGTGGGCTCACGCTGGCATTGATCCTGACCGTCGGCGCGACGATCTCCATCCTCGGTACCAACAGCAACACGATGATGATGGGGCCGCGCTTCCTGTTCGCCCTGGCGCGCGATGGCTACGGGCCGAAGATCCTGGCACAGGTGCATCCGCGCTTCCGCACGCCGGCCGCGGCGATCATCGCGCAGGGTCTGATCGCGCTGGCGCTGGCCTTGTCCGGGTCGTTCGTGCAGTTGGCGCTGCTGTCGATGACTACGCGGCTGTTCGCCTATATCGGGACGGCGGCGGCGGTGCTGGTGCTGGCGCGTCGTTTCCGCGACCGCCCGGGAGCACTGAAGCTGCCGGGTGGCCCGTTGATTCCGATCCTCGCGCTGCTGCTGTGCCTGGCGTTGTTCGCGAGTGCGAGCTGGCAGAACATCGCCGCAGCCGGCATCGCATTTGCCGTCGGTGCGGTCATCTACAACTTCCCGCGCCGCGATCATCAGGGCTGAGCAGACGCGCAGATGAATGGCGCTTGATCTGTCATTCACCTCGCGGGTCCATGACGTTAACCCGGCTTTGGGTACGGTGAAGCCTCACCCAACCGGAGCCAACACATGAGCACTGACTATCAGATTCCCGGCCGGGTGCCGGAAGACGGTGTCCCTCGCCAGGCGGTATCGGATTACTGGCGTGAGCGCTTTCCAAGCGAACCGTACTACGACAACAACCAGTTCTTCGATGACTACGAGCCGGCCTATCAGCTCGGTCATCGCACCCGCGCCGACGACATGATCCGTGCCTACGAAGAAGTGGAAGCCGAGTTGCAGACCCGCTGGGCGCAGGAACATGGCCAGAGCAAGCTGAGCTGGGAGCAGGCCCGCAATGCGGTCCGCCGCGGCTGGGATGAATCCACCGCGCTGCGCCAGGCGCACCTGGACAAGGGCGTGCCGCGCGGCACCTGATCGCGCCTGACCACACCGCGACAGCGAACACGGCAGCGGCGGCCTTCGGGTCGCCGTTGTCATGTCCGCAGTACCTTTGGTCCACGCCACGTTGATGGCCATGGTGTACAACAGGGGCTGGCCATCGCCTCCCCGACGGAGACTTCCATGACCCGCAAGCTGTTGCTCACCCTCGCTATCAGCCTCACCCCCGCCCTGTTCACCACCGCCTGCGTCGCTGCCGATACGGCCAGCCCGACCGCGCCGGTCCTCAAGAAGGCCCAGTGGCCATTCGCCGCCACGGAGTTCGCCCGCTTCGACGAACCTTGGGCGATGAGCTTCCTGCCCGATGGCAGTCTGCTGGTGAGCGAGAAGAAAGGCGCGCTGAAGCACTTCAACGTGCAGACCCGCAAGACCGCCACCATCACCGGTGTTCCCGAAGTGGCCTACGGCGGCCAGGGTGGCTTCGGCGATGTGCTGCCGCATCCTGACTTCGCGAAAAACCAGCTGATCTATCTCAGCTACGCCGAGGAAGGCGAAAACGATACCCGTGGTGCGGCTGTTGCGCGTGCGCGCCTGGCGCTGGCGGCCGATGGCAGCGGCACGCTGGAAGACCTCAAGGTGATCTGGCGCCAGACCCCGAAAGTCAGCGGCAAGGGACACTACGGCCATCGTCTCGCCTTCGGCCCGGACGGCAAGCTGTGGATCACCTCCAGCGAGCGCCAGAAGTTCGATCCGGCCCAGGATATGAGCGGCAACCTCGGCAAGCTGATCCGCCTCAACGACGACGGCAGCGTGCCGGCCGACAATCCTTTCGCTTCGCAGGGGGGCGTGGCCGCTCAGGTGTGGTCGCTCGGCCATCGCAATGCGCTGGGCATCGCCTTCGACGCCCGCGGCAAGCTGTGGGTGCATGAAATGGGCCCGGCGGGCGGTGACGAGCTGAACCTGATCGAGCGCGGCGCCAACTACGGCTACCCGATCGTCTCCAACGGCAGCCACTACGATGGGCGCGACATCCCCGACCACGATACCCGCCCGGAATTTGCTGCGCCCAAGGTCACCTGGACCCCGGTGATCTCCCCGGCCGGTTTCATCATCTACAACGGTACGCAGTTCCCGGCGTGGAAGGGCAGCGGCTTCATCGGCGGCCTGTCCTCCAAGGCGCTGGTGCGGGTGGCCTTCGATGGCGACAACGCCCGCGAGGCCGAGCGCTTCGACATGGGCGAGCGCATCCGCGAGATCGAACAGGGTCCGGATGGCGCGATCTGGCTGCTGGAAGACGGCAGCAACGGCAAGCTGCTCAAGCTCACGCCGAAGGCCTGAGCCAGACAGGCTGCCGGCGCATCGCCGGCAGCCTGCACACCTCACGCGCGTTCAAGCGCTGCACGTGCTTACTGGATGGTCACCACCTTGACCTCGGTGCGGCTGCACGCCTGATCCAGGCAGGTACCGCTGAGCCAGACCTGGCCATCGCCGATCATCACGCCCTGCTGGTTGACCATGACGTCGTCGAATTTCTGTGTGGCAATGGCCTTGCGCACGGCCGGGGTCAGGATGCGCTCGTAGTTGCGCTGGAACTCGCCGGGTCCGGTGATCTTGGCGCCATTGGCGATGTTCAACGGGAAGCGGACTTCCTCGACCACCGCGGCTCGATCGCCGCCACTGACGGCTTTCTGGAAGGCGTTGAAGACGGCTTCGTACTGGGCAGCATCGCCAAGGACCTGATCGATGCGCTCGCGGACGTCGCTGGCGGCGGGTGCGGCCGGTGTGCCCGGTGTCGCGGCGGCATCCGCAGCAGGTGGCGTGGCACCGCCAGCGGCAGGCGCAGCGGCATCCGGCGCGGGGCTGCCGGCGGTGACCGCATCCGGCGACAGGCCGGATGACGGCACGGTATCACCTGGCGTCGGGCGGCCTTCGGGAATCGCCGTGGCAGGGCCCTGTGCGGGGTCCGCGGCGGCGGTATCGGCCGGCGGCGGCGTCGACGGGCTGCAGGCGGCCAGCCACAACGGGCTGGCCAGGGCCAACAGCAACGGGGTACGGGTCAGGCGCATGGGTGGCTCCATCGGTTTGATGAGGAGCCAGCGTAACTGCCGAAACGTCAGCCGCCGATGATGGATACGGTAGTGCCGACCCGCGGCCAGCACTACCGGGTGACGCGATGCCGGCTCAGGCAGCCAGCAGCTCGAAGATCACCGGCTCGCCACTGACCGACGACGCACACACCCACAGCTCGAACTGGCCCGGCTCGGCGCGGAACACGCCGTCACGGCCGGTGAAGCCCAGCGCGTGGCGGTCCAGGGTGAACTGCACCTCGGTGCTTTCGCCCGGCTGCAGGGCGATCTTGTCGAAGCCCTTCAGCTCGCGCACCGGCCGCACACGGCTGGCCACACGGTCGTGGATGTACAGCTGCACCACTTCCTCACCCGCCACATCACCGGTGTTGGTCAGCATGGTGGTGATGGTCAGGGTGTCGTCCCAGCCCAGCTGCGCGCTGCTCAGCTGCGGCACGCCATAGGCGAAGGTGGTGTAGCCGATGCCGTGGCCGAAGGCGTACGCCGGCTCGTTCGGGATCTCGCGCCAGCGCGCCTTGAACTCGGACATGGTCGGCAGTTCCGGGCGACCGGTACGCGGGTGGTTGTAGAAGTACGGCTGCTGGCCGGACACCTGCGGGAAACTGACCGGCAGACGGCCGGACGGGTTGTAATCGCCGAACAGTACATCGGCCACGGCGTGCCCGGTCTGGGTGCCCAGGTACCAGGTGATCGCCACGGCGTGCGCATTGCGCACGGCGCCCTGCAGGGCCAGCGCGCGACCATTGCGCAGCAGCACGACCAGCGGCTTGCCGGTCATCGCGACCGCTTCAGCCAGCGCCTGCTGCGCCGGCGGCAGCGTGATCTCAACGCGCGACTGCGCTTCACCGCTGTAGCGCTGCGGTTCGCCCAGGGCGAGCACCACCACGTCGGCACGCAGCGCGGCGGCCACGGCCTGTTCGATACCGTCCTGCACGGCCGCTTCCAGATCACAGCCCGGCACGATTTCCAGCAGCGCTTCATCGTTGATCGCCGCGCGTACGCCGGCTTCCAGCGTGACGTAGCGCGACTTGTCGCCGAACAGCGTCCAGCAGCCTTCGATGTTCTCGCGGTCCTGCACGAACGGCCCGATCAGCGCGATCTTCTGGCCGGCCTTCTTCAGCGGCAGCACCGACTCGGCGTTCTTGAGCAGCACGATCGAGCGGCGCGCGGCATCGCGCGAGAGCGCGTCATGCGCGGCGATGTGCGAGGTGTCCGCTTCACGCGCCAGATCCAGCGAGCGGTACGGGTCGTCGAACAGACCGATCGCGTCCTTCAGGCGCAGGATGCGGCGCACCGATTCATCCAGCGTGGCCATCGGCACTTCGCCGCTCTCGATCAGACCCGGCAGATGCTCGGCGTAGAAGCCGCTCTGCATGCTCAGGTCCAGGCCGGCAGTGAAAGCCTTGGCGGTGGCGTCGCGGTCATCGGCGGCATAGCCGTGCGCGACCAGTTCCATGTCGGCGGTGTAATCAGAGATCACCACGCCCGGGAAGTTCCACTCCCCACGCAGGATGTCGGTCAGCAGCTCGGCGTTGGCGCTGGCCGGCACGCCGTTGATGTCGTTGAACGAGGACATCACGGTCAGCGCGCCCGCTTCGAAAGCGGCCTTGAACGGCGGCAGGTGGACGTCGCGCAGGGTCTGCGGCGAGATGTCGACCATGTTGTATTCCATGCCGGCCATCACCGCGCCATAGGCGGCGAAATGCTTCGGGGTGGCCAGCAACGCATCGGCAGCGCGCAGGTCCGGGCCCTGGAAGCCACGCACGCGGGCGGCGGCGAACGCACAGCCCAGCACCACGTCTTCACCGGCGCCCTCGGCGCCCCGGCCCCAGCGCTGATCGCGGGCGATATCCACGGCCGGCGCGTAGGTCCAGTGCAGACCGGCGGCGGTGGCTTCCACCGCAGTGGCACGGGCGGTGCGCTCGGCCAGGTCCGGCTCGAAGCTGGCAGCCTCGCCCAGCGGGATCGGGAACACGGTGCGCATGCCGTGGATCACGTCGGCCGCCAGGATCACCGGGATCTTCAGGCGGCTTTCTTCCATCGCCACCTGCTGGATGCGACGGCCGGCTTCCACGCCGACGCCGTTGAACAGCGAGCCCACCTTGCCCTCGCGCACCTGCTGCAGCACCTGGTCGGCGTTGAGCACATTGGCTTCCGGATTCACATCCGGCGCGAACGGGCGGACCATGTCGGCGAACACACCCAGCTGGCCGACTTTTTCTTCGACGGTCATCTGGGCAATGAGGGTTTCGATACGATCGGCGGCCACCGGCTGTCCTTATGAAAACGTTTACAAGCCCGGGATTCTAGCGTTCCCGAGGCGGTTGTGAATGACTTTTGTGTTCATTTTTCTTCCCCGGGGGAAGAACTCCGCCCCCGCCGGCACGCCGACAGGGGCAGAGGAGCTTACTCTTCCGCCGCCAGCCGCTGCTGCCCGACCATCAGCATCGCATCGCTGGAGGCCTGGAACACCCGCAGCCCAAAGGCCGGCAGGATCGCCAGCAGGTGATCGAACACGTCCGACTGCACGCCTTCGTACTCACCCCAGGCGGTGCTGCGGGTAAAGCAGTAGATCTCCAGCGGCAGGCCTTCGGTGGTCGGCTGCAGCTGCCGTACCAGCAGGGTCATCTCCGTATGGATGCCCGGATGCTGCTTCAGATAGCGCTCCACGTAGGCGCGGAACGTACCGAGGTTGGTGACCCGGCGCGCGTTGACCGCTGCCATGCCCTTGGCCTGCAACCCGGCGTTGTACTGCTGCAGCTCGGCCTGCTTCTCGCGCAGGTAATCGCCCAGCACCGCGAACTGTTCCAGCTCGGCCAGCATCGGCGCATCGACGAAGCCGACACTGTGCTGGTCCAGGTACAGCGCGCGCTTGATCCGGCGCCCGCCCGCTTCCTGCATGCCGCGCCAGTTCTTGAACGACTCGGTCACCAGTTTCTTGGTCGGGATGGTGGTGATGGTCTTGTCGAAGTTCTGCACGGTGATGGTGTGCAGCGCGATATCGATCACATCGCCATCGGCGTTCTGGCTGGGCATTTCGATCCAGTCGCCCAGCCGCACCCGGCCGTCGCCGCTGATCTGCACGCTGGCCACCAGCGACAGGATGGTGTCCTGGAAGATCAGCATCAGCACGGCGGTGGCCGCGCCCAGGCCGGTGACCAGCGGGCCGAGCTTCACGCCCAGCAGGGTCGCCACGATCGACAGGCCGGCGATCACGAAGACGATGATCTTCACAACCTGCAGGTAGCCCTTGATCGGCTTGTTGCGCGCATCCGGGCGGCGCTCGTACAGATCGTTGGCGGCGTCCAGCGCATGCGAGACGGCCAGCGCCACGGTCAGCACCGCCCACGCCCGGCACGCCCCGATCACGAACTCCACCAGCTCCGGCGGCAGGTCCGGCACGATCCGGATGCCGGCGGCGATGACCATGCTCGGCACCACGTTGGACAACCGCGAGATCACCCGCAGGTTGTTGCCGCCTTCATTGCCCGCGCTGTTGCCGGGCAGGCGGCTGACCACCTTGCGCAGGCCGCGCAGCAGGATCTTCTTGGTGACGAAGTTGGCCAGCCAGGCCGCGAAGGCCAGCGCAGCCAGCACCAGCAGGGTGTACGCCCAAGGCCAGGGTTCGAGTGTGTTCTGCAGGCCGTCCAGCCATCGGGTTGCCGCTACCGCATCCAACATCGTGTGTCGCTCTCCTATCAGGGGTATCAGGGGGTTGCCAGGTCCTGCGCACTACGCTCGATGATCACGCCAACCGCGCGCGCGCCGCGCACCGCACCGGGCTTGCTGAGTTTGAGCCGCAGCCATTGCACGTTGAATTCACGCAGCACGATCTCGGCGATGCGCTCGGCCAGGGTTTCGACCAGGCCGTAGTCCGAGTCACGCACGAACTGCTCGATACGCTTGCTGACGGCTTTGTAGTTGAGGGTATCGGCGATGTCGTCGCTGGCCGCCGGGCGGCGGTTGTCGAAGCCCATTTCCAGATCGAAACGCAGGGTCTGGCGGATCCGCCGTTCCCAATCGTAGATCCCGATCAGGGCATCGATCTCGAGCCCTTCAATGAATACCTTGTCCATAGCCATGCCACGTGGAAGATGGCGACCATGGTAACGGGGCTGTCGGGAATGTGCCGGGAACAGGAGCGATGGGCGCCCCTGAGAAAGACAAAGGGCCCCTTGCGGGGCCCTCTGCTTACTTCTTGTCCCCGGGCGGAGATGGGAATTCCATCCGCGAGTCCCGGTGGCGCGTGGGGCAAAGCTACGTCCGGGGGCGAGTGGAGTCAATGATTGGTTACGCCAAATGAGACGTTGCCCGCCATTTTTTCAGTCGAATTGATCAGATTAATCAGAGCTCACAAAGCTGTGCAATTTTCCGCAGAACAATGCCCGGATTCCTGATGCCGGGCCTGCCTCGAGGCCCGTAGTGTTGATGCACGCCAAGGACGAGGATGTAAGCGATCGTGCAGATCGAAGATGTCGTGAAACACGCGCTGTCTGCTGACCGGCTGCGCACCTTTCGCCCGCACCCTTGCGAACGACTTCGCCGCCATCCTGCGGGTCATCGGCCGGCGGTGCGGACGCACTGCGGAGTGGATGTCTGACCATGAATCAGTGACTCAGCTTCTGGTGGATCGGCCGACGTGATAAAGCAGCGCCGCCACCACCCTCACACCGCCGGCAACGTCGCCATGTCCCAGCGCGGCGTGACCTGCACCTGCGGCGGGTTGTGCTGGCCAGCTTCCAGACGCAGCGCGCCGGCGAAGGCGATCATCGCGCCGTTGTCGGTGCACAGCGCCGGGCGCGGGAAGCAGGCGCGGCCACCACGGCGGGCGGCCATCTGCTGCAGCTTGGCGCGCAGGCGCTTGTTGGCCCCCACCCCGCCGGCCACCACGATCACATCGGTGCCCGCCGCATCCAGTGCACGCTCGCACTTGATCGCCAGGGTATCCACCACCGCATCTTCAAAGCCCCGCGCGATGTCGGCGCGGGTCTGCTCGCTCTGGTCGCTGTCACGCCAGGCCAGCAGCACCTGGGTCTTCAGCCCGGAGAAGCTGAAATCCAGCCCGGGGCGATCGGTCATCGGGCGGGTGAACTTGAACCGACCCGGGGTACCGCGCTCGGCCAGGGCGGCCAGCTGTGGGCCACCGGGGTAAGGCAGGCCCATCAGCTTGGCGGTCTTGTCGAAGGCCTCGCCGGCGGCGTCGTCCAGGGTCTCGCCCAGCAGGCGGTACTGGCCGATCCGGTCCACCGCCACCAGCTGGGTATGCCCGCCAGACACCAGCAGGGCAACGAACGGTGCCTCCGGCGGGTCGTCTTCCATCAGCGGGGCCAGCAGATGCCCTTCCATATGGTGGACACCGACCGCCGGCACCTCCAGCGCCCAGGCCAGCGAACGGGCCACGCCCGCCCCGACCAGCAGCGCGCCGACCAGGCCGGGGCCGGCCGTATAGGCCACCCCGTCGATGTCGGCCACAGTCATGCCGGCCTCGGCCAGGGTCTGACGGATCAACGGCAGTAGCTTGCGCACGTGGTCGCGGCTGGCCAGCTCGGGCACCACCCCGCCGTACTCGGCGTGAAGGGCGATCTGGCTGTAGACCGCATGGGCGCGCAGGGCGTCGATCCCGGACAGGGAGGTGTCATACACCGCCACGCCGGTCTCATCGCAGGAAGATTCGATACCAAGGACTCGCATAACGGGTATTATGGACCTCTTCAGGCCCCGGCAGACGTACGCTGGCCTGTCTGCGCATCACCCGTGGCCAAGAAGTTCGCCGGGGTGGGTTGCAACTTCTTTTCTCGCCGCTATAATGTGCGGCTCTCACCGGGCGTGACCCGGTTCTACTGTGTCCCGGAGATTCCATGCCCAGCGTTAAAGTCCGCGAGAACGAGCCCTTCGAGTTTGCGCTCCGTCGCTTCAAGCGCACCTGCGAAAAGGCCGGCGTGCTGGCCGAAACCCGCAAGCGCGAGTTCTATGAAAAGCCGACCCAGGAGCGTAAGCGTAAGGCTGCCGCTGCTGTGAAGCGTCAGCTGCGCCGTTCGTCGCGCGACGTTACCAAGCGTCAGCGCCTGTACTGATCGGACGCAACTTCGATACGGCAGGCCTTGGCCTGTCGTGACGGAGCCGAAGCCGGAACGCGCGAGCGTTACCGGCTTTTTGCGTTCCAGCGCTTCGGCGCCCCGCTTTCCTTTCCACCGACACGAGGTGTTCCCATGAGCCTGAAGCAGCAGCTCACCGATGACATGAAGGCCGCCATGAAGGCCGGCGAGAAGCACCGCCTGGGCGTGATCCGCCTGATGAACGCCGCGATCAAGCAGCGCGAAGTCGATGAGCGCATCGAGCTGGACGACGCCGCCGTGCTCGCCGTGCTGGAAAAGATGGTCAAGCAGCGCAAGGACTCGGTCACCCAGTTCGAAGCCGCCAACCGCGAAGACCTGGCCGTGATCGAGCGCGATGAAATCGTGGTGATCGACCAGTACCTGCCGGCCAAGCTGGGCGAGGCCGAGATCGTGGCCGCCATCCAGGCCGCCATCGCGGAAACCGGCGCGACCACCCCGGCCGACATCGGCAAGCTGATGGGTGCGCTCAAGCCGCGACTGGCCGGTCAGGCCGACATGGGCCTGGTCTCCAAGCTGGTCAAGCAGCAGCTGGCCGGCTGAATCACGCCGCCACGCCGCAGTGAAAAGGCCCGCATTTCGCGGGCCTTTTCCGTTCCAGCAGGCCGGTGCTTACGTGGCCTGGCGACAGTTGCGCAGCGTCATCGAGCTTTCCTCGATCGAACTGATCTCACCTTCCAGCTTCGCCCAGTCGCGCTCGCGCAGCATGGTGAAGTTGGCGGCCTGGTCCGACGCGAATTCGCAGCGGATGGTGTAGTTGTTGTTGTTGTACGTGTCGTTCTGGCGGACGCGCAGCAGGCCGCGGGTCGGCGTGACCAGGTAGTTGATCGAGCCGATGTCACCGGGCTTGGTCGAATACGTGTTTGGATTGACCGTATAGATCTGGCCATCGATCTGATAGCGCCGCCCCACGTACGTCGCGTACAGCGGCAGGAACGTGGCCGAGCGGTCGCCCTTGTCTTCCTTGTTGGTGTTGGTCCCCAGCATCAGATCCTTGAACGCACCGGCACTGCGGTACAGCGCCATCGTGTCTTTGACTTCCTTGCCCATCTTCTTGGACAGATCCGGGGCCGCCACTGCCTCGATGGCCGGCATCGGGTACTGGGTGCGTCCGGCTGCGGCAATCGTGTCGCCCTGGCTGCCCGCCTTGAGTTTGTCCAGCATCCCGCACATCGACTGCTTGGCCGCCGCCGGCTCGATCGACTGACCGCGCGCCAGCTTGGTCGCCAGCGTGACGCGACCGGTGCGATCGGCGGTGCCCACCAGGACCAACGGGACGCGCAGCCCCGTGCGCTGGATCAGGTACTGGTCGCCGGTATCGCCGTCCACCAGCTGCCCCGCGACTTCGAACTTGTCATCGCCGCCGATCTTGCGCAGCTGGTCCAGTGCGCTCTGCACCTTCAGGCCCGGCACCGTGACATCGGCCATGTACAGCGCACCGTTGCGCGCATCCCCTACCGTCTTGAAGGCCTTGTCGCAGGCCCCGGAAGCCGCCGCCGGGCCCGCAGCGGCCAACAGCACCATCGTCGTGTAGACCATTCCTTTCATGAAGCGTCCTTTCTGCTGTGAAGGTGGAAAACCGGGCGAAAGGATAGCGCGATATCCGTCAAGACCATGGCCTGATCGGCTCACTTCACCCGATGCAGCCCGGCCATTTGCTAGAACGGGCCCTCGTTCCCGATCCGACGCCGTCCATGCACACGCCGAGCCATTCCCTCTCCAGGATCCGCAAGCACATGGCGCGGCTGGAGCAGAGCTTCCCCGCCGTGCTGCTGCGCCGTTTCATCGATGCGGACGTGATGACACAGGCCGCTGCGCTGGCGTTCTATGCCCTGCTGTCGATGGCCCCGCTGCTGGTCCTGCTGCTGTGGCTGACCGCCTCGCTGTACCCGCCGGCGCAGGAAGCGCTGCTGGGCCAGATCAATGATGTGGCCGGCACCAGCGCCGCCTCGGTGGCGGAGACCGTGCTCAGCAACGCCAACAACCAGCCGGACATCGGCACGCTGGCCGGCGTGTGGAGCACCCTGCTGCTGTTCATCGGTGCCACGGCGGTGTTTGCCCAGCTGCAGAACGCCCTGAACCTGATCTTCAACACCAGTGGCGAGCGCCTGGACGGCATCGTGCCGTGGCTGCGCAAGCGCGTGTTCTCCTTCGGCGTGGTGCTGGCGCTGGGGTTCCTGCTGATCCTGTCGATGACCGCGACCACCATGCTGCAGGTCGTCTTCGCGCACCTGCCCTCGGTACTGCCGGCGATCGGCTACCTGACCAGCCTGGCGCTCTACACCGTGGGCTTCGCCTTCCTCTATCACTACCTGCCCGACCGCCGCGTCGCGTGGCGCCAAGCCTTCATCGGCGGTGCGATCACCTCGGCCCTGTTCGCGCTGGGCCGCTACGGCATCGGCCTGTACATCGCCACCGTCGCACCGGGCAGCGCATACGGGTCAATGGGCGCACTGGTGATCTCGCTGGTCTGGATCTACTACGCCACCGTGGTGTTCTTCGTCGGCGCGCTGATGACCTCGGTGATCGACGAGCGCCTGCGCGCCCATGCGGTGCTTGCCGAGGCTGGCGTGGAGCCACCGAAACCGGGCGAACCGGCCAGCAGCTAGTAGACTAGCGGTACCCCCGCTTCCGCGCGTGGCCGTGACCGGCCATGCCCCCGCCTGCTGCCCATGGCCCGTATCCCCGACGCATTCATCGACGACCTGCTGGCCCGCTCCGACATTGTCGAGGTGGTGGGCAGCCGTGTGCCGTTGAAGCGCCAGGGCAAGGAATACGCGGCGCGCTGCCCATTCCATGACGAGCGCTCGGCCTCGTTCACGGTCTCGCCAACCAAGCAGTTCTATCACTGCTTCGGCTGCGGCGCGCATGGCACGGCGATCAGTTTCCTGATGAATTACGACCGCCTCGAGTTTCTCGACGCGGTCGATGAGCTGGCCAAGCGCGTGGGCATGGAGGTGCCGCGCGATACCCAGCCGCGCACCGCCCAGCAGCAGGACGACAGCCGCGATCTGTACTCGGCACTGGACGCGGCCACGCGCTTCTTCCAGACCGCATTGAAGGGCAGCGACAAGGCGCGCGCCTACCTGGATCAGCGCGGTGTCGATGAAGAAAACCGCGAGCGCTTCGCCATCGGTTACGCACCGGACGGCTACAGCGCGCTGAAGGATGCGCTGGGCAAGGACGAGCGGCGGATGAAGCTGCTCGACCGCGCCGGCCTGTTCTCCAAGAACGATCGCGGCCACGTCTACGACAAGTTCCGCGACCGGGTCATGTTCCCGATCTTCGACCGCCGTGGCCGCGTGATCGCCTACGGCGGCCGGGTCATGGAGAAGGACGACGGCCCGAAGTACCTCAACTCGCCAGAGACCGCGCTGTTCCACAAGGGCCGCGAGCTGTACGGCCTGTGGCAGGTGCGCCAGGCCAACCAGAAGATCGAGCGGCTGATTGTGGTCGAGGGCTACATGGACGTGGTTTCGCTGTTCCAGTTCGGCGTTACCCAGGCGGTGGCGACGCTGGGCACGGCGACCACGCCGGACCATGCCGAGCTGCTGTTCCGCAATGCGCCGGACGTGTTCTTTTGCTTCGACGGCGATGCCGCCGGCCGTCGTGCCGGCTGGCGTGCGCTGGAGTCGGTGCTGCCGCGCATGAAGGACGGTCGCCAGGCCTTCTTCCTGTTCCTGCCCGACGGCGAAGACCCGGACACCATCGTGCGCAAGGAAGGCCGCGAGGGCTTCGATGCCCGCCTGCAGCAGGCCACGCCGCTGTCGCAGTTCTTCTTCGACGAGCTCACCCGTGAGGTCAACATGGGCACGCTCGACGGCAAGGCACGCCTGGCCGAACGGGCCAAGCCGATGCTGGCGCAGATTCCCGATGGCGCCTTCGGCGACCTGATGAAGCAGCAGCTGACCACGCTGACCGGCCTGGGCGCCAAGCCCAGCGCGTCCTCGCCGCCCTCGCGCCAACCGCAGCGCGCGGTCGCCCCGGCACAGCGCCGCAGCCTGGTGCGCGCGGCCATCGCGATCCTGCTGCAGCAGCCCTCGTTGGCGATGACCCTGGAAGGCCATCACTTCAACGGCCTGCGCCTGCCCGGCATCGAGCTGCTGAGCGAGCTGCTGACCCTGGTCGAGCAGCGCCCGGACATCAGTACCGGCGCGCTGCTGGAACACTTCGACGGCCGCGAGGAGCAGGAATCGCTGCACAAGCTGGCCGCGCAGACCCTGCCCGGCGATGAGGCGATGTGGACCCAGGAACTGCATGACGCCGTGGCCCAGCTGGAGAAACAGCTGCTGATGCAACGTCTGGACGAGCTTCAGGCAAAGCAGAGCCAGCAGGGTCTGGACGATACTGACAAGTACGAGCTGCGCGAACTGCTCAAGGCGCGCAGCACCCTTCGCTTCTGACTGACGGAGCTGCCGTGGCATCCCACCTCGCCTGTCCCGCTGCAGCGATGCCGTCTTCGCTCCCCCGCTTACTTCCCTGCTCTACAGGAGCCTGCCCACCATGACCCGCTGGTGGTCGCGCCTGCGACCGGACAACTTCACCCTCGCTCTGCTCTGCACCGTGCTGCTGGCGTCCTTCCTGCCGATGCACGGCGCCGCCGCGATGGTGCTCGACGATGTCACCGACGTCGCCATCGCCGCGCTGTTCTTCCTGCACGGCGCGCGCCTGCCGCGTGAATCCATCGTTGCCGGCCTGCTGCACTGGCGCCTGCACCTGACCATCCTGGCCTGCACGTTCGTGATGTTCCCGCTGCTGGGGCTGATGTTCAAACCGCTGGATGGCTGGCTGCTGACGCCCGAGCTGTACATCGGCGTGCTGTTCCTGTGCGCGCTGCCGTCCACCGTGCAGTCCTCGATCGCGTTCACCTCGATCGCCCGCGGCAACGTCCCTGCGGCGGTGTGCAGCGCCTCGCTGTCGAGCATTCTCGGCGTGTTCCTGACCCCGCTGCTGCTCGCCCTGCTGGCCGGCACCGAAGGCGGCATGCACAACCCCGGCCAGGCCATCGTCAGCATCATGCTGCAGCTGCTGGTGCCGTTCGTGGCCGGCCATCTGCTGCGCCCGTGGATCGCCCGCTGGGTTGAGCGGCAGCGTGCGCTGCTGCGCTATACCGACCAGGCCACGATCCTGCTGGTGGTCTACTCCGCCTTTGGCGAAGCGGTCAACGAAGGGCTATGGAGCAAGACGCCGCTGTTGTCCCTGCTCAGTGTGGCCGTGGTGGCAGCCGTGCTGCTCGGCATCGCGATGCCGCTGATCCGCTTCATCGCGCGCCGGCTGGGCTTCAACCGCGAAGACGAGATCACCATCCTGTTCTGCGGCTCGAAGAAAAGTCTGGCCACCGGTGTGCCGATCGCCAAGGTGCTGTTCGCCGGCGGCAGCCTAGGTGCGATCGTGCTGCCGATCATGATTTACCACCAGATCCAGTTGATCGTCTGCGCGGTGATCGCGCAGCGATATGCGCGTGATCCGGTGGAGCCGACGCCGCTCATCCGGCAGGATTGAGACGGCGGCACCATGGCCTGCGCGGAGTTTTCGCGCCGGCCGCTAGAGGTCAGTCAGCGTGCCCACGCTGAGTTCCGGCAGGAAGACCCACAGGTCGTACGGTCGATTCTCGCCACTGCTGGCTTCGGCGACTCGTGGCGCACGCTCGATCAACGGTAGGGCGCGGCATGGCTGCAGGCAGGCCCAGAAATGCCCTCGCAACGCCTCCAAGCGCACGCTGTAGAGCGACAGATCCAGCAGGTATGACGCCATCGTTCGCTGCTGCATCTCCGGTGGCGCATCTGCCGGCGGAGCGCGCATCGCATGCACGTTGCCGGTCAACACCAGCATCTGCGCACCGTGGGGCAGCGCGTTGAACTGCTGCCGCAGGTGCGTGGCCATTGCGGCATCGCGCACTTCATTGTCCGTGGACGACCCGGTCTCCACGTCATAACCGGCGACGCCCACATCGCGTCCCTGTGCGCGCAGCGATCGAATGGCCTCAATCAGGTCGAGCATGTCTCGGCTTCGTCGTCCGTCATGCTGGTCGTCCTGGACGAACCAGAACGGGGAGCGCCGCAGTGCTTGGCGTGCGTCCAGATCACCGTTGGAGCGCAGGTAACGCGCGAGCGCGACGTTCTCGCTCATCGGCAGCTCCAGTGCCAGCCGAACCGACGCGTTGTCGCGGCTGTAGCGCTCCACCAGATCGGCCACGAGCTGCGGTGTTTCAGCGGTGCCGTGGTACTCGCCGAGTACGATCATGCGCCCATCGCCTGCATGCCGCATGATCTGCGCGGCCGTGTCCTCCGCGGGCGCGGGCGCTGCCGCATTCGCCGCACCCATCGCCATCCCGATCACCCACCCTGCCATCCAGCGCCATCGCTTCATACCGTCACTCCCTGTTCGGTAGAGAAGCAATGGCGGCGGCGAATCACCGATTCAAGGCGGTTACTCCAACCAGGGCAGCATCCAGTGGTCCACCATCAGGAAGGCGAACAGCGCCATCAGGTAGACGATGGAGTAGCCGAACATCTTCATCGAGAACAGTTCGTCCGGCGGATTCAGCATCCGCCAGGCGTACCAGAGGAAGACCGCGTTGAGCACGAGCGCGCCGCCGAGGTAGAACATGCCGCTCATGCCGAACACGACCGGCAGGATGCTGACGATGGCCAGGGCGATCGAATAGACCATGATCGACTTGCGGGTGTACGCCACGCCGTGGGTTACCGGCAGCATCGGGATTTCCGCCTTGGCGTAATCCTCGCGGCGGAAGATCGCCAACGCCCAGAAGTGCGGCGGGGTCCAGATGAAGATGATCAGCACCAGCAGCGATGCGTAGGCCCAGTCCCACGGGCCCTGCATGCCGGTGATCGCGGCCCAGCCGAGCATCGGCGGGGTGGCACCGGCAAGGCCGCCGATGACGATGTTCTGCGAGGTCGCGCGCTTGAGATACACGGTGTAGATCACCGCGTAGCCGATCAGCGAGGCGAAGGTCAGCACGGCGGTGATCACGTTGACCCAGACCACCAGGATCGTCATCGACAGCACGATCAGCAGGCCCGCGAAGACCAGTACCTGCCAAGGCTTGACCTTGCCCACCACCAGCGGGCGCCACGAGGTGCGCGCCATCTGTGCATCGATGCGCGCGTCCAGCAGCTGGTTGATCGCGGCGGCGGCCGAAGCGGCCAGCCAGATGCCGAGGAAGCCGAGGGCGCCGTCCAGCGCCTGCTGCGCGGTCGGCACGCCGGGGATGGCCAGGAACATGCCCACCAGCGCGGTGAACACGATCAGGGCGACGACCTTGGGCTTGGTCAGATCCCAGTACTGACGGTAACTGGCCATGCCGTCAGCCTGCCTGCACGGCAGGGGAGGCAGCACTGGCCTTGCCGCCATCGGCATCCGGCGCACGCAGGCGCGCCAGCAAGGTCACCAGCACGAACAGGAGCGCCACCGCGCCCCCGCTGTGCGCGACGGCCACTTCCAGCGGCACCGCGAGCTTCACGTTGAGGATGCCCAGGGTGATCTGCAGCACCACCAGCAGGCCCAGTGCGGTCGCCCAGCCGCGCATGCTCGGCAGGCGGAACAGACGAACGGAGAGCCACAACAGGTAGACGGCGACCACGATCGCCATCACGCGGTGCGCCATCTGGATCGCGATGCGCGAAGCACCATCCAGCACGCCCCCTTCGTAATCCACGCCGATGCCACGCCACAGGGTGAAGCCTTCCTTGAAATCATGCGGCGGCCACCACTGGCTGACGCAGCGCGGGAAATTGTCCAGCGAGGCGCTGCCGCCACCGCAGGCGAGTGCGGCGTAGTTGGCGCTGACCCAGCCGCCGAGGGCGATCTGTGCGACCAGCACGGCCACGCCGACGCGGATCAGCCACTTCAGCTTCGGCGCTTCGGCCAGGGTGATCGGCATGTGCGTGGCGCGCCACGCCATCCACACCAGCAGGCCGAACATCAGCATGCCGCCGAGCAGATGGCCCATGACCACGATCGGCTTGAGCAGCCAGGTGACCGTCCACATGCCGAGCAGCGCCTGGAAGATCACCACCGCCAGCGTCAGCAACGCGGCGCGGGCCAGGTCGATGTTGGTCCAGCGCAACGCGGCGATCAGCAGGATCGCTTCGCCGATCAAGGCGATGATGCTCGCGGGAACGTGCATGCCCATCATGTACAGCGGTATCCCGGTCGCCACCAGCACACAGGCGGTGATCACCGCGGTGCTGCCCCAGCGACGGCGGCGCGTGGCCAGCAGTGCCAGGGTGAGGATCTCGATGCCCAGCGCGCCGGCCAGGAAGCGGTGCACCTGTTCGCGCCATGCCTTGTGCGTTTCCAGCGGACGGATCTTGGCGGCCTCGTGCCCGATCACTTCCTCGGCATGCTGCGGCCAGGTGACACGGCCATAGCAGGTCGGCCAGTCCGGGCAGCTCAGGCCGGCATCGGACAGGCGCACGAACGAACCGAACATGATCGTGCTGGCCGTCATGATCAGCGCAAACCACGCCAGACGGTGGAAATTGCGGTGCAGCACCGGGCGTGCGGAGAGGCTCATCTAAACGGAACTCACTTCAGTTTCAGCAGCGTGGCCAGGTCTTTGCGCAGACCGGCCATATCGAATCCCGGCGCGTACCGCATGATCACGAATCCGTTGGGATCGATCACATACACAGGCGTGCCGGCGGCGTCATCCACGGCGGGCAAAGCGGCACGCAGGTCCGGTTGGGCGCGCAGCGCGCGCAGTGCGGGCATGCCCTGGACCTCGGCCGGCGGCGTGCCCAGCCACAGGATCTCGACATTATCGGCGTTATGGCCGAACAGCTGCCACACCTTGCCCAATCCCTGCGACAAAGTGACGCACTCGCTGGTACAGCTGGCAGACGGGGCCACCAGAATCCGCCAGGTGCGATCGTTGGGGTTCCACGGGTACGGCTGACCATCGGCCAGGGTGGGCGGCAGCGCGCGCAGATCGGCCGGCGGCTGCAGCAGCTGCCCGGTATTGCGGTGCGAGGTCGGCTGCCAGCCGGAGAAGCGCAGCACGCCCGCCAGCGCCATGGCGCCGAAGAACACGCCGAACAACGCGATCAGGGTCCAGCGGCCGCGTGAACGGGACGGCAGCCGGGCCGGGGAAGTGGCATTCATGGGCGGCATTTTCTCACGTTGAGCCGGTCAGCGCCGGGGAGTGCCACGCCGGCGGCGATGGCGACGGAATTCCAGGACCAGCGCGACCACCAGCACGGTCAACGCCAGTCCGAACCATTGCACGGCGTAGCCCAGATGGCGACTGGGCGGCAGCGTATTAGGCAGCAGCTCCAGATCGCGCGGGTAACCGCCTGGCAGCGCCGGATCCAGCCGCAGCACGCGCGCGGCAAGGCTGCCCGTCGGCAGTGACAGCGCGCGGGCCATGTCGTCGGGTGGCATCCGGCTGGCCAGCCATACGTTCGCCTGTGGCGCGGGCGACAGCGCCGGGCCCAGGGCAAGGCCGGTGGCCGGCGGCGGCGCCAACAGGCCGCTGATGGCCGTATGGTCGGTGCGCGGGGTGATCGGTGGGATCACGCGATCCGGCGGCATCGGCAGCCAGCCCAGATCGACCAGCACGCGTGCGCCGTCATCGCTCTGGAACGGCTGATACACCTTGAGGCCCGCGCGGCCTTCGCGGGTCTGGTTGTCGAGCAGGATGGTGCCGGGCAGGAAGCGGCCGCGGTCCTCCACCCAGCGCAGCAGCAGCGGTGCGGCCAGCGCCTGGCGCAGGCTGAGCGACTGCGCACGGGCCGGCACCTGCTGGGCCAGCAACGCTTCTTTGTCGTGCATGCGCTGCAGTTGCCAGCGGCCGAGCTGGCAGAACGCGAGGATGACGAGCACCGCGGCGATCCAGCCGATCAGGCGTGTGTGCTTGCGCATCATGACAACGTCGGCAAAACGCGGTGATATAGGCGCACCCGCCACGCCATCGAGCCGCGCATGAATGATTCGTTGAAGACCCTGCTGGTAATCGCGTTTCTGATCGTCATCGTCTGGAATCTGGGCGCCGGGCTGTATTACCTGCTGGTCGATCGCGGCCAGACCAAGCGCACCGTCAATGCCCTCACCCGCCGCATCGCGGTATCGGTGGCGCTGATCGTGCTGGTGGTCATCGGCATCTACAGCGGTTGGATCAAGCCCCACGGCATCGGCGGCTGAGGCCGCACCGGCGTCGATGCGGCAGGACGTCGCACCGACGCTACAGCACGTAGACGAACAGGAACAGCATCAGCCACACCACGTCGACGAAGTGCCAGTACCACGCGGCGGCTTCGAAACCGAAGTGGTTGTCGCGGGTGAAATGCCCTTTCGACGAGCGCAGCCACATCACCGCCAGCATGATCGTGCCGAGCAGCACGTGCGCGCCGTGGAAGCCGGTGAGCATGAAGAAGGTGGAGCCGTAGATGCCCGAGCCCAGGGTGAGGTTGAGTTCCTTGTAGGCGTGGATGTACTCCTCCACCTGCAGGGTGAGGAAGCCCACGCCGAGCAGCACGGTGATGCCCAGCCAGACCAGCAGCTGGCGGCGGTGACCGGCCTTGAGCGCGTGATGCGCAATGGTCAGGGTGACGCCGGAGGTGAGCAGGATCAGCGTATTGATCAGCGGCAGACCCCAGGCCGGAATGGTCTGGAAGTGCCCACCGATCGCACCGGGGCCGTTGGTCGGCCACGCCGCCGAGTAGCCATCCCACAGCAGCTCATTGGTCATCACCCCATCGCCGGCGCCGCCCAGCCACGGCAGGCCCAGGTTGCGGGTGTAGAACAGCGCGCCGAAGAACGCGCCGAAGAACATCACTTCGGAGAAGATGAACCACACCATCCCCATCCGGAACGAGCCATCCACCTGGCGATTGTAGCTGCCGGCCTGCGATTCGCGCACCACGTCGCTGAACCACCAGAACAGGGTCAGCACCAGCATCGCGATACCGGTGTAGAAGGTCCACTTGCCCCAGCTGGAATCGTTGAGCCAGCTGGCCACGCCGACCATGGTCACCATCATCGCAATGGAACCGATGAACGGCCATTTGCTGTGCGTGGGCACGAAGTACACGTTCGCATCGGGGCTTTGCTGGGCCATGGTCTTGGGTCCGGTCCGGATCAGGGAGCTGCACGCGCGCCGGTCGGCAGGCTGGCTGGAGCCAGTTGCGCGGACAAGGCGTCGTTCTTGTAGAAGGTGTAGGACAGGGTGATCGTGGTGATGTTGGCCGGCAGGTCGGGGTCGACGATGAAGCGCACGGGCATGTCGCGTTTCTCGCCGGCCTGCAGGGTCTGCGCGGTGAAGCAGAAGCACTCGGTCTTGCTGAAGTAGCCGGAGGCCTTGGCCGGTGCCACCGACGGCACCGCACTGCCGACCAGCGCGCGATCGCTGTCATTGCGCGCGTAATACAGCGCCTCGTTGAGCTCGCCGGGCACCACGTCCATCGTCAGCTGTTCGGGATGAAACGCCCACGGCAGCTTGGAATTCACCCCGCCGTCGAACTCCACCCGCACCGTGCGCTTGCCGTTGGCGGCCGCAGTGCCTGCCGCCGCGCCGGGGCCGCGCTCCAGGCGCACGCCGAACACCTTTTCGCAGGCGATGCGGTACAGCGGCACCAGCGAGAAGGTCAGCACGAACACCGCCAGCGCCACCCCGATCAGGCGGGGCAGGCCCGCATGACGCGCGGGTGCCGGGCGCGGTTCGCTCATCGCCCGATCACCCCGCTGAGGATGAAGCCGCCATAGACCATCAGCGCGACGATGCCGACCGCCCACGCGGTGCGATGCGCGCGGCGACGTTGCAGGGCCTGCTCATCCGGCGTGCGGGTGGTGCTGGTCATGAGCGGCCTCAATGGGTGATGTCGTCATGGGCCAGATCACCCGGACGGATGGTCGGCGGCGTGGTGAAGGTATGCGCCGGTGCAGGCGAGGGAATCGTCCACTCCAGGCCACGTGCGCCTTCCCAGCAGCGGTCAGCGGCCTTCTCACCGTGGCGCAGCGAGTGCCACAGGATCGCGGCCATCATGAAGGGCGTGACGAACATGCCGAACGCGCCGATCGAGCTGATCAGGTTCCAGTCTGCGAAGGCCACGCTGTAATCGGGAATACGCCGCGGCATACCGGCCAGGCCGAGGAAGTGCTGCGGGAAGAACAGCAGGTTCACGAACACGATCGACCACCAGAAATGCACCTTGGCCCAGGTTTCGCTGTACATGCGCCCGGTCCACTTCGGCCACCAGTAGTACACCGCGGCGATCAGCCCGAACACCGCGCCGGTGACCAGTACGTAGTGGAAATGTGCGACCACGAAGTAGGTGTCGTGGTACTGGAAGTCGGCCACCACGATCGCCAGCATCAGGCCGGAGAAGCCGCCGATGGTGAACAGGATCACGAAGGCCACCGCCCACAGCATCGGCGCTTCAAAGGTGAGCGAGCCGCGCCACATGGTGCTGACCCAGTTGAACACCTTCACTCCGGTCGGGATGGAGATGAGCATCGTGGCGAACATGAAGTAGATCTCGCCGCCCAGCGGCATGCCCACGGTGAACATGTGGTGGGCCCAGACGATGAAGGACAGGAACGCGATCGCGGCGATCGCGTAGACCATGGCCTGGTAGCCGAACAACGGCTTGCGGCTGAAGGTGGGGATGATCTCGCTGACCACGCCGAACGCCGGCAGGATCATGATGTACACCTCCGGGTGCCCGAAGAACCAGAAGATGTGCTGGTACATCACCGGGTCACCGCCACCGGCGGCGTTGAAGAAGCTGGTGCCGAAGAACTTGTCGGTGAGCAGCATCGTCACCGCGCCGGCCAGCACCGGCATCACCGCGATCAGCAGGAAGGCGGTGATCAGCCAGGCCCAGCAGAAGATCGGCATCTTCAGCAGATCGATGCCGGGGGCGCGCATGTTGAGCACGGTGGCGATGATGTTGATCGCGCCCATGATCGAGCTGATGCCGGCCACGTGGATGGCGAACACGCTGAAGGCCACGTTGTAGCCGCCCTGCAGCGACAGCGGCGGGTACAGCGTCCAGCCACCAGCCGGTGCGCCACCCGGCAGGAACAGGGTCAGCAGCAGCAGGCTGAAGGCCACCGGCAGCAGCCAGAACGACCAGTTGTTCATGCGCGGCAGCGCCATGTCCGGCGCGCCGATCTGCAGCGGGATCATCCAGTTGGCCAGGCCGACGAAGGCCGGCATCACGCCACCGAAGATCATCACCAGCGCATGCACGGTGGTCATCTGGTTGAAGAACTCGGGCTTGACGAACTGCAGGCCCGGTTGCGCCAGCTCGGCGCGGATGATCACGCTCATCGCCGCGCCGATGATGAACATGATGAAGCTGAAAAGCAGGTAGAGCGTGCCGATGTCCTTGTGGTTGGTCGAGAAGAACCAACGCTCGAAGAACCCCTGCTGATGCCCGTGATGCCCGTCGTGGTCAACTGCGGAATGCGCCATCGCAACTACACCTCACTGTATCCGGTGGTACCCGCATCCGCCGGCTGGCGGGCGCGGCTCGATTTCAGGCGTTGCTGTCTGTTGCTGCCACGGCAGGCTCGCTGGCCGGTGCCGGTGCCGGTGCCGGGGTGGCCTCGGCCGGGGCAGCCGGCGCAGGCGCCGGAGCGGCCTGCGGCGCAGGGGCCGGCGCAGGCTTCCTGGAGGCCAGCCATTTCTGGTAATCCTCCTTGGAGACCGCCTCGACCACGATCGGCATGAAGCCGTGATCCTTGCCACACAGCTCGGCGCACTGGCCGCGGTACACGCCGACCTGCTCGATGTTGGTCCAGGCCTCGTTGATGAAGCCGGGAATCGCATCCTGCTTCCAGCCCAGCGCCGGCACCCACCAGGCGTGGATGACGTCGTCGGAGGTGATCACGAAGCGCACCTTGGTATCGACCGGCAGCACCAGGCGGTTGTCGACATCCAGCAGGTAATGCGGATGGCTGTCGCGGGTCGGCACCACCCCACTCTGGCGCACGCGGTCGGACTCACGGTCCAGGCGGCTGGTGAAGCTGACGTTTTCGCCGAGGTATTCGTACTTCCACATCCACTGATAGCCGGTGACCTTCACGGTCATTTCCGAATCGCGGGTGTCGTAGAACTTGATCAGATTGGCCGTGGCCGGCCAGGCCATCACCACCAGGATGATCACCGGGATCACTGTCCAGATGACCTCGGCCTTGGTGTTGTGGCTGAAGGTGGCGGCGACCGCGCCCTTGGATTTGCGGAATTTGAAGATCGCGTAGAACAGCGCGCCGAACACCAGCACGCCGATCACGGTACAGACCCACAGCGAGAACAGGTTGGACTCCCACGCCAACCGCGAGCTCTGGGTCACCCCCTTGCCCATGTTCAATTGCCACGGTTTGGGGTCGGCCGCCTGGGCCCACGCCATGGCCGGCGCCAGCAGCGCAGCCCCGCCCAACACTGACTTCCCGAACGTCCTGCCCCACTTTCTGCATTGCTTCATTGCCTAGACCCTTAGCGTCGTCGGTTGCGGCCGTCATTGGCCGCGAGCAAGCCTTCTAGTTTCTGAGCCAGTACCTGGCGTTCGGCCGGTGCGAGGAAACTCCCCACGTCCACCTGCCTACCGCTGGATGCCAGCCGGACTCTGCGCTCGTCGGCGATCAGCCTCACCCAGTGCGGGTGGGCGCTGAACACCGGCGAATGCCCGGGTGCGGGAATCACTTCCACGCACGCCGGCACTACCCGGATCTCTTCCTGCCGTTCTCCACTGCGCCACACCGTGCGCAGCGCCACTGCCAGCAACACGCTGTACAGCAGAGCAAACACGGGGGCGAATACGTTGCCGGTGAACCAGCCCAGGCCAGCCGCCAGCCACATCACCCCCGCCAACACCGCAAACAACAGGACGAACTGCCGGGCATCGAGCGCCCGTGGGGGGCGCAGCCGCAGTTGCGTCCCTGATCCGTCCGGAGCGATAAGCACCTCGATCATGTCGCAACCGCGTTTTTCCTGCCGCGGGAAACGTCTCGATGGTAGCCCCGCTCTCCAGCGAGTAGCAAGGGTCCATTCACAGTTTCAGGAATGTTGCAACACAGCATCGACTGCGGCGGCCATTTTGACGAAATCAGCACAATAAATACCGGTCGGGTCGAATCCGCCGAATCCCCCTGTATGAAAGGCTATGCGCCGCATGGGCACAGCCACGTAAACCCCTTGACTCGCCAAAAAAACGATTAAAATGGTCAAGTTCTCCACGAGCCGACCGGCATGACTGCATCCTCTGTCCTTCCCCCTGCCCCGGCATCGTCCGGCGCCGCCCGCCCGCCGCTGCTCGCCCCCGAGCTGCCGGGCGTTCCCAATGCGTTCCGCCAGGCGATCACCGATGCCTGGTTGAAGGACGAGGCCACCCATGTGCGCGAGCTGCTGGAGCAGGCACGTCTGCCGGCCGCCGAGCAGGCCAAGGTGCAGGCCACCGCCGCCGACCTGGTCAAGCGCGTGCGCGTGCGTGCCCAGGACCAGGGCGCGATCGAAGCCTTCATGCGCCAGTACGACCTGGGCAGCGAAGAAGGCGTGCTGCTGATGTGCGTGGCCGAAGCCCTGCTGCGCATTCCGGACCAGGAGACCGCCGACAAGCTGATCCGCGACAAGCTCGGCGATGCCGACTGGAAGAAGCACATGGGCGGCAGCGACTCGGTGCTGGTCAATGCCTCCACCTGGGGCCTGATGCTGACCGGCCGCCTGGTCCAGATCAACGATGCCACCCGCGCCGATGTGCCGGGCGCATTCAAGCGCCTGATCGGCCGCGTGGGTGAGCCGGTGATCCGACTGGCCGTGCGCCAGGCGATGAAGATCATGGGCCACCAGTTCGTCATGGGCCGCACCATCGATGAGGCACTGTCGCGCTCGCACAAGGGCGACAACGCCAGCTACCGCTATTCGTTCGACATGCTCGGCGAAGGCGCGCTGACCATGAAGGATGCCAAGCGTTACCTGGAAGACTACCGTCGCGCGATCCACTCGATCGGCGGTGACCACAAGGCCCGCGGCGGCCGTCCCGATGGCGACGTCAACTCGGCACCGGGCATCTCGATCAAGCTCTCCGCGCTGTACCCGCGCTACGAGCATGCCAAGCGCGCACGCGTGATGGCCGACCTGGTGCCGGGCGTGCTGGAGCTGGCGCAGCTGGCCAAGTCCTACGGCATCGGCTGCACCGTCGATGCCGAAGAAACCGACCGCCTGGAGCTGTCGCTGGACATCATTGAAACCGTGGTCAGCGATGCCTCGCTGGCTGGCTGGGAAGGTTTCGGCGTGGTCGTGCAGTCGTACCAGAAGCGCACCCCGTACACGATCGACTACCTGGCCGACCTGGCCCGTCGTATCGGTCGCCGCCTGCAGGTGCGCCTGGTCAAGGGCGCGTACTGGGATGCGGAGATCAAGCGCGCGCAGATCGACGGTCTGCCGGCCTACCCGGTATTCACCCGCAAGCAGAACACCGACGTGTCCTACCTGGCCTGCGCCAAGCGTCTGTTCACGCACAGCGATGCGATCTACCCGATGTTCGCCACGCACAACGCGCACACCATCGCGGCCGTGCAGGCGATCGCCAAGGGCGGCCAGTACGAGCACCAGAAACTGCACGGCATGGGCGATGACCTGTATGCCGAAGTGGTGCCGGCCGACCGTCTGAACGTGCCGTGCCGCGTGTATGCGCCGGTCGGTTCGCATGAAGACCTGCTGCCGTACCTGGTGCGTCGTCTGCTCGAGAACGGCGCCAATTCCAGCTTCGTCAACCGCATCACCGACGAGAACGTGGCCATCGACGACCTGATCCGCGATCCGGTGGACGTGGTCTCCTCGTTCGCGTCCATCCCGCATCCGAAAATCCCGCTGCCGGCAGATCTGCTGCGCAGCCAGAACCATGACAGGAAGAACTCCATGGGCGTCAATCTCGCCAACGACAACGATCTGCGCGCCCTGGCCGAGCAGCTCAACGCCGCCGTGAAGCCGTGGCATGCCGCGCCGCTGGTGCCGGGTGCCAACCCCACCGGCGCGCTGTTGAACGTGACCAACCCGGCCGACACGCGCCAGGTGGTGGGCCAGTGGCAGCCGGCCGACAGCGCCACCGTCGAGAAGGCACTGGCCAATGCCGTGGCCGCGCAGCCGGCCTGGAACCGCACCCCGGCCGCCAGCCGCGCCGCGATCCTGGAGCACGCTGCCGACCAGCTGGAAGCGCGCATGCCCGAGTTCATGGCGCTGTGCGTCAAGGAAGCCGGCAAGAGCCTGCCCGACGGCATCGCCGAAGTACGCGAAGCGGTCGACTTCCTGCGCTACTACGCCAAGCAGGCACGCGAGCAGTTCGGTCATGCCGAAAAGCTGCCGAGCCCGACCGGTGAATCCAACGAACTGCAGCTGCATGGCCGCGGCGTGTTCGTCTGCATCAGCCCGTGGAACTTCCCGCTGGCGATCTTCCTGGGCCAGGTCAGCGCCGCGCTCGCCGCCGGCAACAGCGTGATCGCCAAGCCGGCCGAGCAGACCAACCTGATCGGCTATTACGCAGTGAAGCTGCTGCTCGATGCCGGCGTGCCGGAAGGCGTGCTGCAGTTCCTGCCGGGCGACGGCGCGACCGTCGGTGCCGCACTGACCGCCGACCCGCGCGTGGCCGGCGTGGCCTTCACCGGCTCGACCGACACCGCCCGTGCAATCAACCGCGCAATGGCCGCACGCGACGCCGCGATCGGTGTGCTGATCGCGGAAACCGGCGGCCAGAATGCGTTCATCGCCGACTCCTCGGCGCTGCCGGAGCAGCTGGTCAAGGATGCGATCGGATCGGCCTTCACCTCCGCCGGCCAGCGCTGCTCGGCCGCCCGCGTGCTGTTCGTGCAGGACGACATTGCCGACAAGGTGATGACCATGCTGTCCGGCGCGATGGCCGAACTCAAGATCGGTGACCCGGGCCTGCTGTCGACCGATGTCGGCCCGGTGATCGATGCCGACGCGCTGCAGATCCTCAAGGATCACGCCGTGCGCATGGAGAAGGAAGCCCGCCTGATCGCCGCTGCCACGCTCAGCGACGACGCCGCACACGGCACTTTCTTCGCCCCGCGTGCGTACGAACTGAAGAACCTGGACCAGCTGCACAAGGAGATCTTCGGGCCGGTGCTGCACGTGATCCGCTGGAAGGGCGACCAGCTCGATGCGGTGATCGACCAGATCAACGCGACCGGCTACGGCCTGACCCTGGGCGTGCATTCGCGCATCGACGAAACCGTCGACCGCATCGCTTCGCGCATCAACGTCGGCAACGTGTACGTCAACCGCAACCAGATCGGTGCAGTGGTCGGCGTGCAGCCGTTCGGCGGCCAGGGCCTGTCCGGTACCGGCCCGAAGGCCGGCGGCCCGCACTACCTGCTGCGCTTTGCCACCGAGAAGACCGTCACCGTGAACACCACGGCAGCCGGCGGCAATGCCTCGCTGCTGACCCTGGGCGACTGATCTCCGGCGTCATGCAGCAAACGAAAAACCCCGCGAAAGCGGGGTTTTTTGTAGTTCACGGGCTTTCGATGGACTCGATCTCGTCGTGCATCAGCAGTTCATTGCCCATGTAGCGCTCGAACTTGATACGGCCGAAACCGGCGGCATACCAGGCTTCGATGCGGTTGTCTTCGAAGGTGGCGGTGACGTGGCAGGTGTCCTTGAACGTGCGCGGCTGGTTGCCGACGTCCGTCTCCAGATCTTCGAAGCCGACGAAGGTGTAGTCGGAGAAGCCGTCGTAGTCGATCGGCTCGACGGTTTCATCGATGTGGTTGGTGCGCTCGCCCGTGCCGGTGAGTTCGAAACGCTCACCCGGCTTGGCGCTCTGCGGGAAGGTCGGCGCCGGCTTGAAGACGTCGGTCCGCGTGGGGCCGTCGCTGGACATGCCGTAGCGTTCCTGGCCGAGCAGCTGGCGGCCGCTGGGATCGTAGAAGCTGGCCATGCCGATGCCACCACCGGCACTGTGCACCTTGATGGCGTTCTGGCCGGCGAAGGTGACTTTTTCGATGGTCAGCGTTTCATCTGCGTTGGACCAGGACAGCCCCGGGGTCAGGGTGAAACAGGCAGCGAACTCCGGCGCGGCCGCTGCGGGCAGCGAGATGGCGGCGAGTGCGATGGCAAGGGTGGAGCGGAGCAGAGTAGACGTCATGGGAAAACCCGTGGGGAGAAGAGTGGAGGCGAAACGGCATTGCACTGGCGACCTGCGTCTCCAGCGGGAGGTTGATTCAATGGAGATGCCTAGGCCGGCAGTGATGCCAGGTCTAGCTGGCGCAGCTGCGCTTCCAGGGTCTGCAGGCTGGTCCACGGCAGGATGGGGGAGTTCTGACGCTCGTCCGGAGGATGCGTCCGCAATGTATCGGACCAGCCCCCGCAGCCTTCCAGCGGCAACAACGGCCGCTTGTGCAGCCACGCCAGACAGACTTCCGAGATGGTGCCGGCACGGCCACCAATGACGATGCAGGCATCACCGGCCAAGGCCATCATCAGGTTGCGGGCATCGCCCATGCCACACGGCAACACGACGGTTGCCGGCCAGTCAGCCGCCGGCATCTCGTCGGGGGGAATGATGCTGACCGCCAGGCCGCCTGCGGCTATCGCGCGCTCGGCAGCCACGCGCGTGGCGGGACTTCCACAGCCGCTGACGACAGTGATGCCGAGTCTGGCCATCAACGCGCCAGCGTCTCCAGCCAGTTCGTAGGCTGCGGAACCCGGTTCGGCGCTGCCCAGAATGCAGACCTGCGGTCGTCGATGCGGAGACTTCATTCATTTCCTTTTAAATGGTCGTGCCTGCGTAGCGGTCGGCACAGGAGTGCGATCCTATCGCGTCACGCCTTCGACGTGAACGCCGATACCGTGGACGCTGCGCGCAGCGGATGCCGCACGAGCAGCGCGCAGACAACAAAAAACCCCGCTTTCGCGGGGTTTTCTGCTGCTGCGTTCAACCGATCAGTGCTGCGTTGATCAGAACTTGTAGTTGAACGACGCGGCCAGCACGTCGCCACGGACCTTGTACTTGCCGGTCAGCGAGTTGCCCTGGTTGTTGGTGGTACCGGCGATGTTCACGTCCGGATCCTTGGTGAACAGGTGGGTGTAACCGAAGTTGTATTCGGTGTTCGCCGACGGGGTCCAGCCCAGGCCCACGGACAGCCACTTGCGGCTGGTGTCCGGCACGCGCACGTCGCGGTGTGCGTTGGTGGTCGGGGTCTGATCCAGCGCGATACCGCCACGCAGGGTCACGGTGTCGCTCAGCTTGAAGTCGGTACCCAGCGAGACGAAGGTCGTATCACGGTAGCCGAACTCCAGCACCGAATCGGGCTGGTTGGAGGCGTAGTCGATGGTGACCTGGTCGAACGCGGTCGACCAGGCGGTACGGGTGACGTCACCCATCACGGTCCAGCGGTCGTTGACGTTGTGGGTGACGCTCAGCGTGGCCGAGGCCGGCAGGGTCAGCGTCGCCTTGCCCGAGGTGCTGGTGAAGCGGCCCGGCTGCGCGACAGCCAGCACGGCAGCAGCGTTGGTCGGCACGTCGAAGGTGGCATCGCCGCCGGTGATCTTGTGCTCGACCTTGGAGCGGTAGCTGATACCGATGTGGGTGTTCTCGTCCGGGCTGAACAAGCCGCCGACGGTCCAGCCCACGGCGTTGTTGTCACCTTCCACGGTCAGCTTGCCATCGGCGCTGCCCGGCGCGAAGCCCGGCACGCGCGACTGCGCCAGTGCGGTGCCGAAGTCGATGTTGTTGCTCAGCTCGATGGTCAGGTGCTCGACGAACACGGACGCACCGAAGGACACGTACGGGTTGACGTCATAGGACGCGGCGAAGCCCAGGTCGATGGCCTTCATGTCGGTCTTCATGCCGCTGTAGCGGCCGACCCAGCCATTGTCGTAATCGGTCTTGAAGCCGAACGGTGCGGTCAGCGAGACGCCGAAGTGGGCCTGCTCACCGATCGGCATGTGGAAGTACGCGGCCGGAACCGGAGCGATCATGCCGGCGTCGCCGCCGTCACCGCCGGTCTGCGGCTGGCCGGTCGGCTTGCGGCCGGTGCCGTTGAACTTGGCCGAGAAGCTGATGGCGCTCAGGTCGCCCTGGACCTGCATGCCTTCGAGCTGGCGCATGCCAGCCGGGTTGACGGCCATGATGGAGGCATCGCCGGCGGCGCTGCCGGAACCGGCGAAGGCGCGGCCGAGGCCCTTGGCGCTGTTTTCCTTCAGCTGGAAGGCGGCAGCGTGGACGTGGCCGACGGCCAGGACGCCGGCAATGCCGACAGCCAGGGCGGTGACGCGGGCAAGCGTGGAAGCGGTATGCATTGTTGGTTCTCTCCGGATAGCGATCATGTTTGGCAACGCGCGCCTGCGTTTTCCCTTCCTTTGCAGGTCAGGACAACGCGCCGGATTCCCCTCCCGACATACGACGCCGTATGCGAGTATACCGAGAGCGGTTAATGAAACAATAACGTGTGTCGCCCTTGTGGCTATTCATGCTGAACGCGACATATCCCCGTCAGGTCGGCCTCCGCGCTAGGCTAGTGCCGAATGTTCGTGTCCACCCCCTCCCGCAAGAAAGCCGCCTACCGCTGGGCCACCCCCCTGCTGTTCGCCGCGCTGTGGGTGGCCTTTCTGTGGTCGATTTCGCGGCCGGATGACGCCCGCCGCAGCCTGTGGATGGACTGGGGCGCCTTGTCGACCGGTCTCACCCACCCGCTGGACTGGTGGGCGACCCTGCAGGATGGCAGCGTGCTGCGGCTGTTCACCGCACTGTTCCTGCATGCGGACTGGTCGCACCTGCTGGGCAACCTGGTGTTCCTGCTGATCTTCGGGCTGCCGGCCGAGCGCGTGCTGGGGCCGTGGCGGTTGATGCTGCTGTTCCTGGTGGGCGGGGCGATTTCCAACCTGACCGCGATCTACACCATGGGCAGCCCGGACCAGATCATCATCGGTGCCAGCGGCGCGGTGTCGGCCCTGATCGGCGCCTACCTGGCGCTGTTCCCGGGCGCGCGGCTGGGCGTGGTGATCCCGCTGGGCCTGTTCCTGGAATTCGTGCGCGCCCCGGCCTATCTGCTGATCGGGGTGTGGGCAGCGCTGCAGGTGGTATTCGCCTACATCGGCCCGACCTTCGGCATGGTGGCCTGGTGGGCACATATCGCCGGGTTCGTGTTCGGCCTGGGCTACGGCGTGTATGTGCGCGCCGCGATCGCGCGGCGACTGCGCAAGCGGCATGGGTTCTAGAAGAACAGCCATCGCCTGCGGGTAGTGCCGGCCGCTGGCCGGCGCCACGTACGGCTGGATTTGTGCAGAGCCGGCCAACGGCCGGCACTACCGGTCACGGCTTGATCGGCGCCGTCGAGGCCGGTGCCTCGGGCTTGGCCGGCGCGGGCGTCGCCGGTGCCGCCGCAGGCTGTTCGGTCGGCTTCGAATCTGCCGGCTTCGAATCTGCCGGCTTCGTATCTGCCGGCTTGCCCGCTGCCACTGCCGGCTTCTTCGCCGCCTCTGCCTTCTGCCTGGCCAGCACCGAACCCGGCTGCTTCAACTCGGCCAGCGCGTCATTGATCGGGCCATCGCCGGGCAACACGTCACCGGCCTTGTAGCCCTCGGTGCCTTCTTCATCACCGCGCAGGTGACCGGGCAAGGTGGCTTCGCTGTAGTCGGTCAGGCTGGCCGGCAGGTCATCATCACCGGCACGCTTTTCCGGCTGCAGCAGAACGTCCGGAATGATGCCGGTGGCCTGGATCGACTTGCCGCTCGGGGTGAAGTACCGCGCGGTAGTCAGCTTCACCGAGTCGCCATTATCCAGCGGCAGCACGGTCTGCACCGAGCCCTTGCCGAAGGTGCGGCTGCCGATCACGCGGGCGCGGCCGTTGTCGCGCAGCGCGCCAGCCAGTACTTCGGAGGCACTGGCCGAACCGGCGTCGGCCAGCACCACGACCGGGGCACCCTTGAGCAGATCGCCCGGGGTCGCATCGAAACGCGCATCGCTGATCGAGATGCGGCCGCGGGTGCTGACGATGTTGCCCTTCTCGAGCAGATCGTCGGCCACCTGCACGGCGGCGGTGAGCAGGCCACCCGGGTTGCTGCGCAGATCCAGCACCAGGCCCTTCAGCTTGCCACCGGCCTGCTGCTGCAGCTGGGCGACATGCTTCTGGAAATCGGCACCGGTATCGGCCTGGAACGTGCTCAGGCGGATATAGCCATAGCCGGGTTCCAGCATCCTGCTGCGCACGCTGGTGACGCGGATGGTTTCGCGGGTGACGGTGACATCGAACGGCTTGGGCTTGCCCTCGCGCACCAGGGTCAGCACGACCTTGGTGCCGGCGGCGCCACGCAGCGGTTCGGTCGCTTCGATCGCGCTGATCGGCTTGCCGTCGATGGCGATGATCAGGTCGCCGGCCAGAATGCCCGCGCGCGTCGCCGGGGTGTCGTCGATCGGCGAGATGACCTTCAAGCTGCTGTTGTCGGGCTGCTGCTGCAGCTCCACGCCGATGCCGTCATAGGCGCCGTTGGCCTGCTCATCGAAGGCTTCGGCGTCTTCCTTGTCGAAATAGGTGCTGTGCGGATCCAGATCGAGCAACAAGCCGCGGATCGCGGACTGCATCAGTTTCTTGTCGTCGACCGGATCGACGTAGGCCGCGCGAACCGCGTTGTAGACGGCGACGTAGCGGCGGATTTCTTCCAACGGAACCCGTGAGGTCACCGCTTCTTCCGTGGTGGCCGCATCGGCCCCGCGTGCCGGCGCTTCGGCGGTCTGCTGCGCCCAGGACACCGCAGGCAACAGGGCCAGCAGCAAGGTGGCGGAACGGGCTACGCGCATGAAGCACTCCAGGATGAGCGGGGGACGGTTATCCACGCACGGGGGTGCGTCGCCCGATTATGCGCGAAGCGACGATAAATTCCTGTTGAATCCGCTGCACGACGGCGCGCCCGTGTTGGGCGCGGTTTATCGCCGCTGCAGCCAGCTGCCCGGGTCCACCGGCTGTCCATTGCGGCGCAGTTCGAAGTACAGCGCGGTCACGCCCTGCCCACCGGAATTGCCGACCTTGGCCACCGCCTCGCCCTTCTTCACCGTGGCGCCCGCATCACGCAGCAGGGTGTCGTTGTGGGCGTACAGGCTCATATAGCCGTTGCCGTGATCGACGATCAGGATCATGCCGTAGCCGGTCATCCAGTCGGAGAACACCACGGTGCCATCGGCGACGGCGGTGATGGTGCTGCCAGCAGGCGCACCGATCAGCACGCCGCTGCTGGTGCGGCCATCGGGCAGTTTGCCGCCGTAACGGGCGAGCAGATTGCCCGACAACGGCCAGCCCAGACCGCCGACCTTCGGTGCCGGCGCGGAAGCGACTGCCGGAGGCGTTTTGGTCGCACGCGGCGGCGGGCGGGTACCGCTGGCCGCCGCCGCGCGATCGGCCTTGTCGGCGGCGGCTTTTTCCGCAGCGGCACGCCGCGCGGCCGCACGGCGCTCGGCCTCGGCGCGGGCAGCAGCGGCACGCAGGTTCGCGAGCAGTGTTTCCAATGCTTTGGCGTCCTGGCCGAGCGCCTTCTCACGCTCGCTGCGGTCCTTGTAGCGTTCGTCCAGCGTGGCCACGGTGGCCGCGCGCGCGCGGCGGTCATCGGCCAGCGTGGCGACCTGCTGCTTCTGCTGCTGACGGGTGCCTTCCAGCGCCTTGCGGCGCTCGACGATCTCCGTCTCCACCCGTTGCAGTTCGGTGAGGTCGGCCGTCAGCGACTGGATCCGTTGCGCGCGCTCGCGCTGCAGATAGTGGTGATAGGCCAGGCTTCGGTTGGCGTCGGCGACGCGATCCTGCGACAGCAGCAACTTGAGCGGTGCGTTGTTACCGATGCGGTAAGCCGCGCGCAACAGCGAGGCCAGCTCCGTGCGCTGCTGCTCCAACCCGGCCTGCAGCGCATCGCGCTTGGCCTGCAGTTCACTCATCGCGCGAGTCTCGCGTTGCAGCGCGGTTTCGGTCTGGGCCAGGACACGCCCGGTGCGGGCCACCTTTTCGTCGGCTTCGCGCAGCTGGCGCGAGGCCTGTCCACGCTGCCCTTCCAGATTCCGCCGTTCCTGCGCCACGCCCTTCAGCTCGCTGCGCAGCTTCTGCAGCTTGCGCTCGGCTTCCTTGGAGGATTGCGCAGCCAGCGGGCTGGCACCGAGAACGGCCACTGCCAGCAGCAGCGCACGCAACGCCGGGGTCAGCCACTGCGTGCGACCGCGTCCGTCGGTCGGATTGTTATCCCGGCGTGAGGAAAAGGCGTTGTGGCGCAAGGGCTTTCCAGTGACTTCAGGCAGATGCGGATTGCAACGATGCATGGTGACATTCCTGCAGGCGGCCTGCCAGCCGCGCTCCACCATCGAGGTCCTCATGAAACGCTCCCTGCTTCCGCTGTTGCTGGCCCTGACGCTGCCCTGTGCGCCGGCCATCGCAAGCGACAACATCAGCAAGGTCAACGGCAGCATCTCCGCCGAGGCCGGCCAGACCTACGGCAACCTGGAGACCGTCAATGGCGGCATCAAGGTCGCCGAGAGCGTCACCACCGGCCGCATTGAAACCGTCAACGGCGGCATCCGCGTCGCCGATCGCGCACGCACCGGCGGCATCTCCACCGTCAATGGGAGTGTGCGCGTCGGGCGCGAGGTGATTGCCAGCGGCGGGGTGGACACTGTCAACGGCGGCATCTTCCTGGATCGTGGCACCCAGATCGAGGGCAGCCTGGAAACCGTCAATGGCAGCATCGGTCTGGTCGAGACGCGCGTGTCGCGCGGCATCGAGACCGTGAACGGCGATATCACCGTCGGGGTGGGCTCGCAGGTCGAGGGCGGCATCGAGGTCAAGAAGCCGAACTTCAACCTGTCGCTGACCCCCGGCCGCAAGCCACGCGTAATCATCGGGCCGAACGCGTCGGTCAATGGATCCCTGCAGTTCGAGCGTGAGGTGACCCTGTATGTGCACCGCACCGCCCGCATCGGTCCGGTCACTGGCGCCGTGGCCGTGCCCTTCGATACCGACACCGCGCCACAGGATTGATATGGTGGTCGCTGGTGCGCTGCGCACCCGCCTTTCCCGTTCCAGGAACCGATGATGCCCCGCAAACTTCTGTTGTGCCTTGCCGCTGCCGCTGCGTTGACCGCGTGCAAGGGCGAATCCACCGCGCCCACCGCGGCACCCGCCACTGACGCGGCACCGACCGCGCCGGGCCATGCCTTCTCGCCCGAGATCAACGCCGGCGATTTCGCCGAACTGGTCAAGACCCTGGCTTCGGATGAGTTCGAAGGCCGTTCGCCGGGCAGCAAGGGCGAAGAGCTGACCGTCAATTACATCCGCGACCAGATGCAGCGCATCGGCCTGCAGCCGGGCAACGGCGACAGCTGGTTCCAGGATGTCGCGATGACCGAGACCACGGCCGATGAGTCGACCGTATTGACGCTTGACCAGGCGGGCAAGACCCGCGAGCTGAAGTTCGGTACCGACATGGTGATCGGCACCCGCAGCGGGCAGCCGGACGTGAAGGTCGAGGCCAGCGATCTGGTCTTCGTCGGCTACGGCGTGGATGCGCCCGAGCAGAAGTGGAACGACTACGCCGGCCAGGACTGGAAGGGCAAGACGGTCGTGATGTTCGTCAACGACCCGGGCTTCCACGTCAACGACGAGAAGCTGTTCGACGGCAAGCGCATGACCTATTACGGGCGCTGGACGTACAAGTTCGAAGAAGCCGCGCGCAAGGGCGCCGCCGCAGCACTGATCGTGCACGACACCGCCGGTGCATCGTACGGCTGGGATGTGGTCAAGAACTCGTGGGCCGGCCCGCAGTACGATCTGCCGGCCAAGGATGACCCGGAAGCGCGTCTGCCCGCACAGGGCTGGTTGAGCGCCGATGCGGCCCGCCAGTTGTTCGCCGAGGCCGGCCTGGATCTGGACAAGGCGTACAAGGACGCCAGCAAGCGCGGCTTCAAACCGGTCCCGCTGAAGGCCAAGGTCTCCTTCGATCTGAAGAGCACCATCGCCGAAAAGAAGTCGCGCAACGTGGTCGGTGTCCTGCCGGGCAGCAAGCGTGCCGATGAAGCCGTGCTCTACATGGCGCACTGGGATCACCTGGGCAAGCACGAGGGTGAGCAGGGCGACAATATCTACAACGGCGCTGTCGACAACGCGACCGGCGTGGCCGGCATCCTGGAAGTCGCCGATGCGATGGTACATCAGCAGCCGGCACCGGAGCGTTCGGTGGTGTTCCTGGCGGTGACGCTGGAAGAGTCGGGCCTGCTGGGCTCGAAGTACTACGTCAGCCACCCGACCTTCCCGCTGGACAAGATCGCCGGTGTGATCAACATCGATGCGATGTCGGTGGCAGGCCGTGCCAAGGACATGACCGTGACCGGCTTCGGCAGCTCCGAGCTGGAGGACATCCTCAAGCCGCTGGCCGCGAACCAGGGGCGTACCCTGCACGGCGAAACCGCGGTGCAGAGCGGCTTCTACTTCCGTTCGGATCACTTCAACTTCGCCAAGGCAGGCGTGCCGGCGCTCTATGCGGACGGTGGTGAGGATCTGCGCGACGGCGGTGTCGACGCTGGCCGCAAGGCCGCCGAAGACTATGGCACCAACCGTTACCACGGCCCGAAGGACGAGTTCGATCCGGCCACCTGGAAGCTGGATGGCACGGTCGAGGACCTGCAGCTGCTGTATGGGGTTGGCAAGGAACTGGCCGGCGGCGATCGGTGGCCGAACTGGTACGAAGGCAATCCGTTCAAGGCGGCACGCGATGCGATGATGAAGGGCAAGGGCGCTGAGACCCCGGCCGCGGAGTCTGCGCGCTGAGCGGTTGTTCGTCCTGATGTAATTTCTGTTGCATGAAAACGGCGCCTTTCGGGGCGCCGTTTTTTTGGGGTTGGCGGCTGGCTTGGTCGGGCGTTGGGCCGCCCAGCATCAGCGCGACAGCGAGTGCCGGGATTGGTCTGGTCAGTCCGCACACAGCACGCGAAGCCTCGTAGCGGCCGGTAGGCGCCTGGGCAAAATCAAGGAGGAAGCCGCCGCCGTCAGGCGGCGGCCGGGGGACATTTGCCGAGGGGCCTGCCGGTCGCTACGGGGCCCTTACGCTCGCGGAAGATGCAAGCGGAGACGCCACCCGCCGCACTGGCCGCATACGCATGACCGTGCTCATCTGCTGTGGCACGTGAAATGAGGCGCTCCCCTCCGTTGGGAGAAGAACAAAAAAAACCCCGCTGCGTGAGCAGCGGGGTTTTGGGTGTAAACCCTGGCGATGACCTACTCTCGCATGGCTTAGGCCACACTACCATCGGCGCAGCTGCGTTTCACTTCCGAGTTCGGGATGGGATCGGGTGGTGCCACAGCGCTAATTTCACCAGGGAGACGGTTGGAGCAGCGCATTGCGCCAGCTCAGCAGAGGTCTCTTCCGAGAAACAGATACCTGTAAAAACCAGGTGCCTGCAAAAAAAGAAAACCCCGCTGCGTGAGCAGCGGGGTTTTCGGGGTAAAAACCCTGGCGATGACCTACTCTCGCATGGCTTAGGCCACACTACCATCGGCGCAGCTGCGTTTCACTTCCGAGTTCGGGATGGGATCGGGTGGTTCCACAGCGCT
>NZ_JBDJMW010000013.1:0-89107 GCF_039674145.1 Stenotrophomonas sp. TWI587
GCTCCTGGTACGGCTGGATCATTGCAGAGCCGGCCAACGGCCGGCACTACTACCGATGTTGAACCCTACGGATATTCAGACACATGCTTGAACAGACACTCGATCACCTGCAGCAGCTTGTGTCCTTCGATACGCGCAATCCGCCGCGTGCGATCACCACCGGCGGCATCTTCGATTACCTGCGCGCGAACCTGCCCGGGTTCAACGTGGAGGTGATCGACCATGGCGACGGTGCGGTCAGCCTGTACGCGGTGCGCGGCACGCCGAAGTACCTGTTCAACGTGCACCTGGATACCGTACCGGATTCGCCGCATTGGAGTGCGGATCCGCACGTGATGCGGCGCGCGGATGATCGTGTGATCGGCCTGGGTGTGTGCGATATCAAGGGCGCCGCGGCGGCGTTGGTGGCGGCTGCGAACGCCAGCGACGGTGACGCTGCGTTCCTGTTTTCCAGCGACGAGGAGGCGAACGATCCGCGTTGCATCGCCGCCTTCCTCGCCCGTGGCATTCCGTACGACGCGGTGCTGGTCGCCGAGCCGACGATGAGCGAAGCGGTGCTCGCGCACCGTGGGATCAGCTCGGTGCTGATGCAATTCAAGGGCCGCGCCGGGCATGCCTCGGGCAAGCAGGATGCGGCGGCCAGTGCTTTGCACCAGGCGATGCGCTGGGGTAACCGCGCGCTGGACCATGTCGAGTCGCTGTCGCATGCGCGCTTTGGCGGGCTGACCGGCCTGCGCTTCAACATCGGGCGCGTGGAAGGCGGCATCAAGGCCAACATGATCGCGCCTGCCGCCGAGGTTCGCTTCGGCTTCCGCCCGCTGCCGTCGATGGACATTGATGCGCTGCTGGCCACGTTCGCCGGCTTCGCCGAACCGGCCGCCGCGGTGTTCACCGAGACCTTCCGCGGGCCGAGTTTCCCGGCCGGCGATATTGCCGAAGCAGAGAACCGCCGTCTGGCGGCGCGCGACGTGGCCGATGCGCTGGACATCCCGATCGGCAACGCAGTGGATTTCTGGACCGAGGCCTCGCTGTTCTCGGCCGGGGGTTACACCACGCTGGTATACGGTCCGGGCGATATCGCCCAGGCCCACACCGCCGATGAGTTCGTGACGCTGGAGCAGCTGCAGCGTTACACCGAATCCGTGCACCGCATCATCGCGCACGGCGCCTGATCGAATGACGCCGTCGTGGTCCCCCACTGACGGAACTCCCATCGCGGCCGCGGCCGCCTGTGACGATATCGAAATGCCTTCTTCCCAGCCCCACCGCCAGACCCGTCAGACCATCGTGCGCCTGCTCTCGAGCATGGCCAGTGCGAAGGAGATCAGCCAGTACCTCAAGCGTTTCTCGCAGCTGGATGCCAAACGCTTCGCCGTGGTCAAGGTCGGGGGCGCGGTGCTGCGCGATGACCTGGAGGCACTGACCTCCTCGCTGTCGTTCCTGCAGGAAGTCGGTCTGACCCCGATCGTGCTGCACGGCGCCGGCCCGCAGCTGGACGCCGAGTTGTCGGCGGCCGGCATCGAGAAGCAGACCGTGAACGGCCTGCGCGTGACCTCGGCCGAAGGCCTGGCGATCGTGCGCCGCGTGTTCCAGGCCTCCAACCTGCAGCTGGTGGAAGCCCTGCAGCAGAATGGCGCGCGCGCGACCTCGATCACCGGGGGCGTATTCGAAGCCGAGTACCTGGACCAGGAGACCTACGGCCTGGTCGGTGAGGTCAAGAAGGTCAACCTGGCCCCGATCGAAGCCAGCCTGCGCGCCGGCTCGATCCCGGTGATCACCAGCCTGGGCGAAACCCGCTGCGGGCAGATCCTCAACGTCAACGCCGATTTCGCTGCCAACGAGCTGGTGCAGGAACTGCAGCCGTACAAGATCATCTTCCTGACCGGCACCGGCGGCCTGCTCGATGAAGAAGGCAAGGTGATCGACTCGATCAACCTGTCCACCGAGTACGACCAGCTGATGCAGCAGCCGTGGATCCATGGCGGCATGCGGGTCAAGATCGAGCAGATCAAGGACCTGCTCGATCGCCTGCCGCTGGAGTCCTCGGTGTCGATCACGCGCCCGGCGGACTTGGCCAAGGAACTGTTCACCCACAAGGGCTCCGGCACGCTGGTGCGCAAGGGCGAGAAAGTGCTGCGCGCCACCACGTGGGATGCGCTGGATCTGCCGCGCCTGAAGCAGCTGATCGAATCCAGCTTCGGCCGTACCCTGGTGCCGGATTATTTCCAGAAAACCAAGCTGCTGCGCGCGTACGTGAGCGAAAACTACCGCACAGCGGTGATCCTCACCGACGAGGCCGAAGGCGTGTACCTGGACAAGTTCGCCGTGCTCGATGACGCCCAGGGCGAAGGCCTCGGCCGTGCGGTCTGGAACGTGATGCTGGATGAAACCCCGCAGCTGTTCTGGCGTTCGCGCAACGGCAACCCGATCAATCACTTCTACTACGCGCAATCCGATGGCTGCTACAAGCAGGGCCACTGGAAGGTGTTCTGGTTCGGCGCCGACGGCTTCGACCGCATCAAAGCGTACGTCGAGCATTGCGCCGTACGCACCCCCAGCCTGGAGGGCTGAACCCCATGAATCTCGCCGATTGGACCAAGGTCCCCACACTGGCCGGCACCCATGCCCGGCTGGAGCCGCTGCAGATGGCGCATATCGATGGCCTGCGCGGTGCACTGGGGGATGGCACCTTGTCCAAGCTCTGGTACACCCAGGTGCCCAGCGCGAAGACCATGACCGCCTACGTCCAGGCTGCGCTGCAGGCGCAGGCCGAGGGCAAGGTGCTGCCGTTCGCGGTCCTCAACGAGGCCGATGAAGTCGTCGGCACCACGCGCTATTACGATCTGGACGCCGAGGTGCCGCGCCTGAGCATCGGCTACACCTGGTACGGTGAGGCCGCCCAGCGCACCGGCATCAATACCGAGACCAAGCTGATGCTGCTCACCCATGCCTTCGAACGGCTGGAATGCCTGAGCGTGGTGTTTGAAACCAGTTGGTTCAACGTCACCTCGCGCACCGCGATCGCACGGTTGGGTGCCAAGCAGGACGGTGTGCTGCGCAACCACAAGCGGCACCCGGATGGCACCCCGCGCGACACCGTCATCTTCTCCATCATCGATGCGGAATGGCAGGGGGTGAAACGCCACCTGCAGCACCGCCTGGACGCACACGCATGAGCATCAAGACCTTCACCGTCGGCATCGTCGGCGCCCGTGGCCACACCGGCGCCGAGCTGATCAAACTGATCGCCGCCCACCCGCACCTGCAGCTGGGCTTTGTGTCCTCGCGCGAACTGGCCGGCCAGCGCGTGAGCGATCACCACAGCGACTGGCACGGTGAGCTGCAGTTCGAAAACCTGGATGCCGATGCCGTCGCCGCCAAGGGCATGGACGCGGTGATCCTGGCGCTGCCCAATGGCCTGTCCGTGCCGTTCGTCACCGCCTTGGATGCGGTCAAGCCAGACACGGTGATCGTCGACCTGTCGGCCGATCAGCGTTTCGAGCCCAGCTGGTATTACGGCCTGCCGGAGCTGACCCGGGGCGATTACCTGGGCCAGAAGCACATCAGCAACCCGGGTTGCTACGCCACCGCGATGCAGCTTGCGATCAGTCCGCTGCTGCAGCAGCTGGCCGGCCCGCCGCAGTGCTTTGGTGTCTCCGGGTACTCCGGTGCCGGCACCACGCCGTCGGACAAGAACAATCCCGAGCTGCTGCGCGACAATCTGATGCCGTACGCGCTGACCAACCATGTGCACGAGCGCGAAGTCACCGCGCACCTGCGCGTGCCGGTCGAGTTCATGCCGCATGTGGCGCCGCACTTCCGCGGCATCACCATGACGGTGAACCTGTGGCTCAACACGGTGGTCACGCGCGAGGACGTCATCGCGCTGTACCAGAAGTACTACGCCAACGAAGCGCTGATCGACGTGCTCGACGAAGCGCCTTGGGTAAGCCAGATTGCGGGCCGGCACGGCGTGCAGATCGGCGGCTTCGACGTGGCCCCGGGCGGCAAGCGCGTAGTGGTGGTGGCGACCCTGGACAACCTGCTCAAGGGCGCGGCCACCCAGGCGATGCAGAACCTCAACCTGGCACTGGGCCTGGACGAACTGGCCTCGATTCCGCACTGAATTCCCACGGCGCGCCGCGGTCCGCCGCGCGCGCCCTGACAACCCGGCGGAGCAATTCCGCCTACGGAGCAAGACATGGCAGACCTTCTGTGGCAGAAGCCCGGCGTGGCGGTAGACGCCAAGATCCAGACCTTCCTGGCCGGCGATGATGTGATCCTGGACCGCGAGTTTTTCCTGTACGACGTGGCGGCCAGCAAGGCGCACGCGCAGGGCCTGGAGAACATCGGCATCCTCGGCAATGACGAGCGCGTCGGCCTGCAGCGTGAGCTTGACCTGCTGGCGGAGGATTTCCGCAGCGGTGCGTTCGTACTGGATGAGCGCTTCGAGGATTGCCACTCGGCGATCGAAGCGCGCCTGACCGAACGTCTCGGCGATGCCGGCCGCAAGATCCACACCGGCCGCAGCCGCAACGACCAGATCCTGGTCGCGACCCGGCTGTGGCTGAAGGACAAGCTGCTGCGCGTGGCTGAGCTGAGCCGCGAGATCGCCAAGGTCGCGCTCGACCGCGCCGAGGCCGAGAAAGATCTGCCGGTGCCGGGCTACACCCACATCCAGCGCGCCGTGGTGTCCTCGGCGGGCATGTGGTGGGCGGGCTGGGCCGAAGCCTTCATCGATAACGCCATCCGCGCGCACGATACCTTCAACCTGGTCGATGCCAACCCGCTCGGCACGGCCGCCGGTTATGGTGTCAACCTGCCGCTGGACCGCGCGCACACCACCGAGGCACTCGGCTTTGCTCGGATGCAGATCTCGCCGATCTACGCGCAGCTGTCGCGCGGCAAGTTCGAGCTGGCCGCACTGGAAGCGCTGGGCGGCGCCACTCTGGATCTGCGTCGCATCGCCTGGGACCTGTCGCTGTTCACCAGCGGCGAGTTCGGCTTTGTCGCGCTGCCGGCGCAGTACACCACCGGCAGTTCGATCATGCCGAACAAGCGCAACCCGGACGTGATCGAACTGATGCGCGCCACCCACGCCAGCGTGGCGGCGGCACGCACCGAGATCGAGCAGCTGCTGTCGCTGCCCTCGGGCTACCACCGCGATCTGCAGAGCAGCAAGGGCGCGATCTTCCATGGCTTCGGCCGGGGCCTGGCCGCGCTGGAGCTGCTGCCGGCGCTGCTGGCGAACCTGGAATGGCGCGACGACAAGCTGCGCGCGGCGATCGACTCGGGCATGTATGCCACGGATGTCGCCGTGGAAGCAGCCGTCGCCGGCGTGCCCTTCCGCGAGGCCTACAAGGCCGCGGCTGCTGCCGCGGATACGGCCGGGCAGGGGCGTACCCCCGAAGGCAGCCTGGCCGCGCGCGTGTCGCCCGGCGCGGCCGCCGACCTGCGGCTGGATGAACTGCGCGCCCGCTGGGCCGCACTGGTGTAATCACGACGGCGGCCGCAAGGCCGCCGATTTTGCAACGTCTTGCCGGGTGCTGCCCGGGAAAGGAGCGCCATGAAAATCTGTTATCTGGTGATGGTCACCCGCACCCCGGACTTCCGCGATGAGGTCGCTGCCGAACACGTGCGCTTCCTCGATGAGGTCCGCGCCCGCGGGCAGTTGTTGCTGACCGGCGGCTTCACCGACAAGAGCGGCGGCGCCTACGTGCTGCAGGACATCGCCGATCTGGCCGCCGCACAGGCGCTGGTCGACACCGATCCGCTGCTGGTGCAGGGCAGTGCCACCGCCCGCATCCACGAATGGAGTACGCGCTGAGCGCATCGAGACCATGAACCAGCCCGTGCCTTCGCCGTTCACCGAACAAGCAGTCCCGCAGTGGAAACGTGCCGTACTCAAGGTCGGCAGCAGTCTGCTGGCGGCTGACGGCGGCGGTCTCTCGCCACGCCACGCGCTGGGTCTGGCCCAGTTCGTCTCGGCCAATGTACTGGCCGGGCGCGAAGTGGTGATCGTGTCCTCCGGTGCGGTTGCGGCGGGTCGGGCGATCGTGCCGCGCGCGCTGGAAGCCGGAGCGGCGATGGCCGCGCGTCAGGCGCTGGCCGCGCTCGGCCAGGCGCAGCTGATCGGGCTGTGGCAGCGCTTCTTCGAGCGCCCGGTGGCGCAGGTGCTGCTGACCCACGACGACCTGCGCAACCGCCGCCGGTATCTCAATGCACGCGCCACACTCAACGAACTGCTGCGGCTCGGCGCGCTGCCGGTGGTCAACGAGAACGACACGGTCTCGGTGGATGAACTCAAGCTCGGCGACAACGACAATCTCGCTGCGACCGTGGCGGCGCTGATCGACGCCGATGTGCTGTTCATCGCCACCGACATCGACGGCCTGTACAGCGCCGATCCGCGTCGCGATCCGCAGGCACGGCCGATCCACGATGTGCCCGAGCTGACCGTCGAAGTATTGGCGATGGCCGGCGGTGCCGGCAGCGGTGCCGGCACCGGGGGCATGCACACCAAGCTGGAGGCCGCGGCCAAGGCGGGGCGCGTGGGCATCGAGACATGCCTGTTCAACGGGCGTAGCGCGGAGGTCGTGCGCGCGCTCAGCCAGGGCCGGTTGTTCGGTACGCGCATCCATGCCGCACAGACGCGCGTGGCCGCACGCAAGTACTGGCTGCGGCACGCACCACTGGAGCCGGGCGCGATCCTGGTCGATGCCGGCGCGGCCGATGCGCTGCGTGGCAAAGGTGCCTCGCTGCTGCCCGGTGGTGTGCTCGGCGCCGAGGGGGACTTCCGCCGCGGCGATATGGTCGAGATCCGCCAGCGCTTGGAGAACGGCGAGGTCTGCCTGGCCCGTGGCGTCAGCCAGTACTCGGCCAGCGACATCCGCCGGGTCGCCGGGCGCCACTCGCGCGACATCGAAAGCGTGCTCGGCTACAACTACGGTGGCAACGTCATCCATCGCGACGACCTGGTGCTGTTGTAATTGCGTCCCGGCCACGCATGGCGTGGCTCTACCGTGTTTTTTCAAGGATATTGAGATGGTCGCCAGCTCCACCACCGACATCCGCAGCCAGGCGCTGGCCTGCCGCGACGCTGCCCAGCAACTCGCTCAGCTGTCCTCCGCCGCCAAGGCCGAGCTGCTGGAAGCCATGGCCACCGCGCTGGACGCCGATACCGACGTGATTCTTGCCGCCAACGCCCGTGATCTCGCCGCTGCCACGGAGAAGGGTGTCGGCACGGCGATGCTGGACCGCCTGGCCTTGAACCCGCAGCGTCTGGCCGGTATCGCCGCCGCGCTGCGCGAGGTTGCCGCGTTGCCGGATCCCGTCGGCCAGGTCACCCGCGATGACGTGCGCCCCAATGGCATCCGCGTGCAGAAGGTGCGCGTGCCGCTGGGCGTGATCGCAATGATCTACGAGGCGCGCCCGAACGTGACCGCTGATGCGGCCGCACTGTGCATCAAGGCCGGCAACGGCGTGATCCTGCGCGGTGGCTCGGAGGCGATCCACTCCAACACCGCGATTGCGGCGTCGCTCAAGCGCGCCCTGCGCGAGGCGGGTGTGGCCGATGCCGCGCTGACGCTGGTCGAAGACCTGCGCCGGGAGACCATGCTTGCCCTGCTGCAGCTCAACGACCTGATCGATCTGGCGATCCCGCGCGGCGGGGAAGGGCTGATCCGCTTCGTGGCCGAGCATGCGCGCGTGCCGGTGATCAAGCATTACAAGGGCGTGTGCCATCTGTACGTGGACCGTGCCGCCGATCCCGCGCTGGCGCTGCGCCTGCTGGTGGACGGCAAGTGCAGCCGGCCGTCGGCCTGCAACTCGCTGGAAACGCTGCTGGTGCACGCCGACATGGCATCCAGCTTCCTGCCCCTGGTGGCGCAGGCGCTGGCCGAGCGCGGCGTGCAGGTGCGCGCCGATGCGGTGGCACGCCAGTGGCTGCCCGACGCCGAGGCGGCCAGCGACGATGATTATGCCGCCGAGTATCTGGATCTGATCATCGCGGTGCGTGTGGTGGATGACCTCGATCAGGCGCTGGCCCACATCCAGCAGTACAGCTCGGACCACACCGAAGTGATCGCCACCGAAGATCCCGCGGCAGCCGAGCGCTTCGTGCACGCCCTGCGCTCGGCCGTGGTGATGGTCAACGCATCCTCGCGTTTCTCCGACGGTGGCGAGCTGGGCCTGGGCGCGGAGATCGGTATCTCCACCACCCGCCTGCACGCTTACGGCCCGATGGGACTGGAAGCGCTGACCGTCGAACGTTTCGTCGTCCGCGGCGAGGGCCAGACGCGCACGTAATCGGTTGTGCCGGCCGCCGGCCGGCACGACCCTCAACCGGTCAACACCTGCGCGGTCACCCGCACCGGCCGCGCGTGGTCATCCATGTGCAGCGTCACGGCCTTGCCGTCCGCCAACTGCGCCGCTACCCCGGCACTCGCGCCCAGATCGTGCGCCATCTCCTCGCGGGTCACATCATCATGGGGCAGCCGACGTTCCTTGCCCGAGAAGCGCATGCGGTTGTACTCGGCCCAGGCGATCAGCAGCGCCGCGCAGCAGACCAGCATCACCGGCAGCGCGATCATCACGAACGGATCGATGGTCTGCTTCTGCTCGTACAGCTGGGTCCAGGCCATCTGCCCGCCCAGCACCCAGGAGACCAGCGTCACCAGCGGGGCCCACAGGTAGAAATAGAACGCCCAGAAGGCGATGGTCACAAAGCCCCAGGCGGTGCGCTGCAGACGCGGCTGCTGGCGCGGTTTCTGGATCAGCCGCGAGTCGAAGCGGCGGGTGGATTTGACGGTGTTCATCGGATACCCCGGTCAGGACTGACCCAGACCGCGCGCTTGCCACGACGTTTGAAGATCGTCTTGGGGAACGCCACCAGGGTCGTGAACAGACTGATGAGCCAGTACGCCATCGGGTACCAGATCACCCAGAAGTAATTACGTCCAATATGCGTTTCGTAACGGCGGTCGATGATCAGGCTGCTGGCGAACTGCAGTAGACAGACCAAGGCCAGGATCACGCCATGCCACTGCGGCAGCAGCGTGGCGATGTACAGCTCCGGCGGCAGCACCATGAACTTGCCCACCGCCCACAGCACGATGATCGCCAGCATCGTGTAAGCCCACAGCACGCTGAGGATGTACTCCAGCAGCACGCCCCACATCCGCCGTTTGCGCCAGTGGAACAGCGAGCCGCCATGGCGCAGCAGCACTTCCACGCCGCCCTGGGCCCAGCGCAGGCGCTGCCGCCACAGCCCTTTCAGCGTTTCCGGCATCAGGATGAAACACAGCGCATTGGGCTCGTAGCGGATGTCCCAATGATCCAGCTGCAGGCGCCAGCTGATGTCGATGTCTTCGGTCACCATGTCATCGGCCCAGTAGCCGATCCGGTGCAGCGCGGTGCGACGGAATGCGGCGATCACCCCGGAGATGGTGAAGATGCGCCCGTACACCCGCTGCGCCCGCTTGATCATGCCGATGATCGAGGAGAACTCGGCCACCTGCAGCCGGCCCAGCAGGGTGGAGCGGTTGCGGATGCGCGGGTTGCCGGTGACGGCGCCGACGCGCGGGCCCGAGGTCAGGTGCCACACCATCCAGTGGGTGGCGTATTCCTCCAGCATCGCATCGCCATCGATGCACACCAGGAACTCCGAGCGTGCGGCGAGTGCGCCCATGCGCAGCGCATTGGCTTTGCCCAGATTGCGGTCCAGGTGCACCACCCGCAGCCGCGGGTGCAGGGCGGCCAGCGCATCCAGGCGCGCCCCGGTATCGTCACTGCTGCCATCGTTGATGGCGATCACTTCGAAATCCGGGTAGTTCTGCCTGAGCGCCGAGCCGAGGGTGTCGTCCAGGTTCTCCGCCTCGTTGTGGCAGGGGATCAGGATCGAGGCGAACGGGTAGTCGTCCATTGGCGGCGGATCATCGCGGTCGCGTGCCTTGCGCTCGCGCCGGAAGAAGTAATACAGGCCGCCGGACATCCAGAAGAACGCCATCACCATCGGGTAGAAGAAGGCGAACTGGAACAGAATATAGAGAAGAGGATGCATGGCGACCTCACTTTTCCTCGTACGGGAAGCTGCGGGCCGACATGGCCGCGCGGGCGTCATACGTGGAGGGACGTCCGGCGATGAAATCATCCGGATACCAGGCGAAATGACGCACGCCCTGCGCCTGTAGACGACGGATCTGCGCGCGCAGGCGGTCGCCGGGGATCGGCTTTCCGGTGCGCCAGTCCAACGTCTGCAGCTCGAACATCGTCTGCGACAACTGCGGATCGTGCTGCTTCACCGCCACAACCAGTCGGTCCAGCCAGCGTTCCGGGCTGCGGCTGCCTTCCATCCACGGCATCGCCATCAGGGCGGTGTGGTCGTAGGCCTTGTTGAACAGGTCCAGGCGCTGGGCGAACCAGCTCGCGCTCTGCGGTTCCAGCACGGGCTGGGCATACAGGTTGCGCACGGTGCCCAGCTTGGGCCGCCAGCGCTGCGCCGCGGTGCGCAGCTCCAGGGTGAAGTCGATCAGGGCCTGGGTGCGTGCGCCGTCATCGCCTTCCTGCGGCAACTGGGTCAGCTCGGTGTCGCGCAGGTAGGCGTCATCGTGGAAGAGCAGGCCCTCGAAGTACGAGTTGATCGCCAGGTCTTCGTAGATGTCATCGATGATCCGGCGCACCTGCGGCCGGGTGAAATCCAGCCGGAAGATGCCATCGCTTTCCGGGCTCTTGATGGCCAGCGCCTTGCGGATGGCCGGGTCCTTGAGTTCATAGCCCAGCACCGGCAGCCACGCATATACCTTGACCCCGGCGCGCGTCTTGAGCTGCCACGCCACGCGGTTGAAAAGATCCGCACGCATCGGCAGATGGCGGTTGGGGAAGTACAGCGCATCGGCCGAGCCGTTGCCGTCCGGATCGGCGAAGGCCTGCAGGAACACGTGGGTCGGGCCGATTTTCTTGACCCGATCGATCAGCGCATCCAGGTTCTTGCCCTGTTGCACCGGGTCGGCATCGTAGACCGCATCCAGGTCGATCTGCAGCGCCCGCATGCCATCGCGCTCGACATCGCGGCGCAGTTCGTAGGCCAACTGCACCACGGTCGGGTTATTGGTCACCAGCAGGCGCGCCAGACCGTGCAGATCACGTTTGACCGGCGTGCTGCGCCCTTCCAGATCGAACGAGACCGGCATGCCCAGCTGCTCGGCGATGTCGTTGCTCAGTGCGTTGTAGGCCGCGTAAGGCCACACGATCGCCTTCGGGCTCACTCCCACATTGCGCTGGATGCGCTCCACGCTGCGGCCCAGGTCGGCGCGCAGGCGGGCTTCGTACTCGGCCGCGGTTTCGTAGGTCTTTCGGGCGGGATCGTAGGTCCTTGTGATCACCGCTGGAGTGGAATTGCCCTGCGGATTGGACTGCACGCCGTGGTGCAGGTTGTCGGTGTGGCTGGCCAGTTCGATCAGCCCGCTTTTCTGCATCTCGCGCAGCTGCGCCCAGGTCAGAAAATCATCGCGGGTGAAGGGGCGGTAGCCGTAGTCGATCTGGCGCCCGGCCGGCATGTCCACGTAGTCGGTGATTACCGCGACCAGCGCCGGATAGTTGTAGGCGCGCAGCAGCGGGAAGACCTTGCTGTACACGCTGCGCAGGCCGTCATCGAAGGTCAGCAGTACCGGCTTGGGGGGCAGGGGTGTGCCGCCTTGTGACGCGGTGATCAGCTGCGACAACGACACCGGGTGATAGCCATGTGCGGACAACCAGTCCAGGTGGGCGGCGAAGTTCTGCGTGCTCACGGCATACGCATCCGGATCGCCGCGGGCGGCCACCTCGTCGCGGATGTCGTGGTAGCTCAGCACCAGCAATCCGTTGTCGGTGGCGTCGAGTACGGCCGGCGGTTGCTGCGCCTGTGCCGGCAGCACCACGATGAGCAGGGCCAGCAACAGCCAGTGGGTCCAACGCTTCAAGTCCATGTTCCGCATGTCATTCTCCCCACCGCAGGCCGGCATCCAGGCCGATGTGTCGTTCACGCTGTCCGTCATAGACCGGTCGCGACCAGCGGATGCCGTACTCGAAAATGCGGCCTTCGCCGAGCTGCCACTCGTGGCGGTATTCCGCCGAGGGCACGATCGCGCTGCCATAGCCCTGCTGCCAGTACTGGCCGACCGAGACGGTCAGGCGATGGCGGAAGTGGCGTTCGTAGTGGCGCCACAACTGCTGGTCCACGCGCAGGCCGATCTCCACCGAGTGGTCCTCGGACGGGTTGAAGTAGGGCGCGTCATCGCGGCTGCCGCGGCTGGCATACACGCTGCCCAGCCCGTCCAGGAACACGGTTGGTCGGGTCATCAGGCGCTGCTCGATGGCCGTGCTGACGGTATCGCGACGGTTGCCGTCGTCGTAGCGGAACTGGCTGGCGCCTACGCTCCAGTGGGTGCGCTCGTCGAGGCGGTAGTCGGCCGCCAGTGCGATGCTGTCGGCGGTGATGCCGGAGACGCGTGCCTGCATCGACGCATCCGGGTCATTGCGTGCGGCGGTGATGCCGGCATGCCATTGATCGCTGAACTGCCAGCCGAATCCGGCGCTGAGGCCGGTATCGCCGATGTGGTCGTTGGCGCGGTTGACGAAGGCTTCCGCATCGGCACGGCCGTAGCGGTAGCGCGTGCCCACACCGATCCGCAGCGGGTCGATGGTCTGGTCCTGGAAATCCACGCTGCGCCGGTCGGCGAACGCGACCAGGCGCCAGCGGTCATCCAGCACCGGGGACTGCACTTCCACGCCGTAGCGGCCGTCATCGTTGCCCAGCGGCGACGTACCGCCGCCGCCGGAACTGCGCCCACCTTCGGCGTAGGCATGCCACTGCCAGCCACGGTGCGCGCGCCAGCTGCGGTCCATGCGCTGCACGGAGGGCTGGTTGGGGTAGGCGGCAAGCAGCGTGTCGTGGACCGGTCGCGCCAGGTCATCGCGCTGCACCTGTACGTAGGCGTCGTATTGACCCAGGCGCGCAGGGACGTCGCGCGGGTCCAGCGTGTTGGCCATGCTGTAGCGCTCCAGCGCGCGTCGTGGCCAGCCGCGCATCAGATAGATGTTGCCCAGCGAGGACTGCGTGCCGGTGTTGCCCGGTCCGATCTCGACCATTTTCTCCAGGTCGCGCTGGGCAGTGGGTAGATCGCCGCTGTAGGCACGCACCATCGCCAGGTTGAGGTCGGCCTCGTAGCGCGGCCAGTTCGCATACGGTGCCCTGGCGCCATGCGCCCAGCGCCACGCAGGCTCATCGGCCTGCCACTTCTTCAGCAGGGCGATGGCGGTGTCGGCCTGCTCATCTTCCAGATATGCGTAGGCCAGTTCCGAGCGCGCCTGTGGCAGCGACGGATCGGCCTTGAGCGCGGCTTCCAGCACCGGGATCGCCTCGGCCGGGTGCTGCGTGGCCATCAGTGAATCGCCGACGGCGGCCAGCAGATAATTCGGCACCGGGTGGCCCTCGGCGAGCAACGTGCGGTACTCATCGCGCACCTGCGCATGGCGGCCCAGCCGGTTGAGCAGGATCAGCCGGTCATAGCGGATCCGCAGTGGTGCCTGCTGCACCGTCGTGCCATCGCGTTCCAGGTACTGCTGCATCTGCGCAAGGGCCGCGTCGGCTTCATCCAGGCGGGTGTCCTCGCTTGGCCCGTAGGCCAGGCTCCAGCCGACCAGCTTGGCCAGGTAATTGCCTTCCAGCCGTTCTTTCTGTGCTGCATCGAACAGGGTGGGCCGCGCCAGGTACAACTGCCAGGCGCGGTGCGCATTGCCGATGTCGGACAGGGTCAGCACCTGCAGGCGATACAACAGTTCGTCGTCCGAGGCCAGCACCCGTGCCCGCTCGATGGCGGCCAGTGCATCCAGCCACTGGGCGTGATCCCGGAACTGGCCGATCTCGGCCAGGGCGTTGTCCCGCGCAGTGTCTGCCGGTGCCGCCGAAGCGGAAAAAGCGAGTGTGGCGCATGCCAGGCCGACGCAGAGCGTCAGCGGCCGATGGTCGTACATGGAACCCCCCTTGGAGCATCCTTTCAAAGGTGTCTTGCGTCAAAAGTGTGACGCACATCACATGCCAATCGTGCCTGACTGCGCAGTTGTTGCCAAATCGTTAAGACGCGGGTACGACGAATCAGCCCCCGGGTGATACCCGGAGGGGAAGGGCAAGTCGTTGAATTTCTACAGATTCACACCATGTCGCCAGCATGGGGAAGCGCACTCCGTCGCCATGAAGCTGTTCAGCCACCTGGCCGCGCCAGGGGCTCCGAACACCGCCCGATCCTCTTGATCGGGTCAGTTAGCGACACGCTACGTCAGCAGTTGCGCACGGCGCGTGTAGATGGACGCGTCTTACCACTGGTCTTCGAGCTTCTGCGGCTTGCAGGCCACCCAGGAGGCGCACAACAGGACCACCGCGCACAGCACCAGGAAGCCGAACGGCAGGTGCCAGCCCCCGCTGACCGCGTGCAGCCAGCCGAACAGGAACGGGCCCAGGCAGCTGAAGGCATAGCCCACGCCCTGCATGAAACCGGACAACGCGGCTGAGCCGGCCGGCGTACGGGTACGCAGGTTGATCAGGGTCAGCGCCAGCGGGAAGGTGGAGGGCCCGATGCCGAGCAGCACCGCCCACAGCCATGGCGCCTTCATCGGGGCGAACAGCAGGCCGGCGAAGGCGATGAGGAAGGCACTGAAGCCGATCAACACCAGCCCGAAGGGATTGCGCAGGCGCACGGCCAGGGCCGGCATGGTCAGCGATGGCAGCAGGCCGCAGGCGGCGAAGATGGCCACCATGATGCCGCCGAAGGCCGGCGTCGCACCGGCTTCGACCACGATCCGCGGCAGCCAGGTGAACATCGAATAGGTCATCAACGAGGTCATGCCGAACATCAGGGTCATGCCCCACGCCAGCGGGGTCTTCCAGACCTTGCCGTGCGGTGCGCTGGCCGGATCGTTGGCAGCGCTGATCGTGTCCGGGTGCGGGCGTGCACGCGACAGCATCAGCCACGGCAGCGCCGCGGCCAGCGACATCAGCGCCCAGATGCCCAGCGACACGCGCCAGCCCGCCTGCTCGGCAACCGGTACGGCCAGCAGTGCCGGCATCATCGTGCCGATCTGCAGCACGGTGATGTAGAGCGTGCTCATGGTGCCCACGCGGTTGGCGAAGTAACGCTTCACCAGCGGGGGGACGACCACGTTGCCGATGCCCATGCCGGCCAGCGCCACCACCGAGCCGAACAACAGGCTGCCCACGCCGCCGGCCATCGAGCGCAGCAGCAGGCCCACGGTGGCCAGGCTCATCGCCAGCAGAGCGGTGCGCTCCAGGCCCAGGCGACGCGCCACCGCCGGGGTGGTCACGCCGAACAGCGCGAAGGCCGCGGTGGGGAGCATGCCAAGCACGCCGGTCATGGTCGTCCCGAAGCCGAAGGTCTGGCCGAGCACATCCAGCAGCGGGGTCAGCGAGGTAACCGCGGTGCGCAGGTTCAAGGCAGCCAGCAGGATTGCCGCGAAGGCCAACAGGCGCCCGTGCAGCAGGGACTGGGACGGTGAGGTGGGGTGAGTCATCAGCATGTTTCCGGACAGGTAGCGCACCGCGGCCGTGCCGGCACGCGGGTGCAACGGCAGACACCGGCCAGTGGCCGGCATCTGCGGGGTAGGGGACTGGGCCGCCGCCGACGGCGGCGCCAGGACCGCTCATTGTACGGGTTCGATACCGGCAGGTCCCTCACCGAGGCCTTTGGCACGCACTACGTGTGAAAACGTGTTCACAACAAGGGTCGCGCGATCCCCCTCCATGTGAGCTGCGTCAAAAAAATGACTATTTAGGAAAATACCTACACGCGTAAGGGTGGGTTCCCTACCCGGTGAGTGGGGTTTTTGACGGTTTTCATGTCGCTAATAGCTCTTAAATTGGCGGGCCTCCATAGGGGCGGTCTATAGCGAACGATGGTTCGTGCCAGCCCACGTTCGAGATCCTGCATGCCAAACAACGTACTACCCACCCCGGCTCGCGCCGGTTCTCATGGCGCTTCCCGGCGCACCCTGCTTCTGGCCCCGCTGGCGGCTGCACTGGCCCTGATCGGCACGCCAGCGCAGGCACAGCAACTGCCTGCCCCCGATCAGGAACTGCTCCGCCAGCAGGAGCGCGAACGCGCCCTGCGCGAACAGCTTGAAACCCGGCCCGATGCGCGCTTGCAGGAGGCGCCCGTGGCCGCGCCGGAACGGCTGCCCCAGGACGAGGCGCCGTGTTTCGCGATCGAGCGCATCACCTTGGGCGGCGAGCAGGCCGAGCGTTTCCAGTGGGCGCTGGCTGCGGCCAACGTCAAAGGCGATCCCGCGCTGGGCCGCTGCCTGGGGACCACCGGCATCAACGTGGTGATGTCGCGCGTGCAGAACGCCATCGTCGAGCGCGGCTTCGTCACCACGCGCGTGCTGGCCCAGCCGCAGGACCTCACCACCGGCACGCTGGAATTGACGCTGGTGCCCGGCACACTGCGCCAGATCCGCTTCGCTGAGGGCACCCACCGGGATGCCACCATGTGGAATGCGATCCCGGCGCGCAGTGGCGACCTGCTCAACCTGCGGGATATCGAGCAGGGCCTGGAGAACTTCAAGCGCGTGCCGACTGCCGAGGCCGACATCCAGATCAGCCCGGCCGAAGGCGCCGATGCCGCGCCCGGGCAAAGCGACCTGATCGTGCAGTGGTCCCAGCAGCGGCTGGTGCGCTTCAACTTGAGCCTGGACGATTCGGGCAGCAAGGCCACCGGCAGGACCCAGGCGGGCGCGACGATGTCACTGGACCACGCGCTGCGCCAGAACGACCTGTTCTACGTCAACCTCAACCACGACGTGTTCAGTGGTGGCAAGCGCGGCACCAAGGGCTTCACCTTCCACTACTCCGTGCCGGTCGGTTACTGGTTGTTCGGCGCTACCCGCAGCGGCTACGAGTATGAGCAGACCGTGGCCGGCAACCAGCAGTCGTATCTGTACAGCGGCGAGAGTTACAACGCCGAAGTGCGGGCCACCCGTCTGCTGTTCCGCAATGCAAGCAGCAAGACCAGCATGTACCTGCGTGCGTGGGAGCGCGACTCGCGCAACTTCATCGACGACACTGAAATCCTGGTGCAGCGCCGGCGCATGGGCGGCTGGGAACTCGGCCTGAACCACCGTCATTTCATCGGTCAGGCGACGCTGGATGGTACGTTCGGCTTCCGCCGCGGCACCGGGGCATTCGGCTCGATCGCAGCGCCCGAGGAGCTGTTCGGTGAAGCGACCTCGCACCCGAAGATCTACTTCGCGGACGCACAGCTGAGCGTCCCGTTCCAGCTCGGCCAGCAGCGCCTGCGCTACACCGGCAGCTGGCGCGCGCAGTGGAACCGTGGCGGCCTGGTGCCGCAGGACCGCTTCGCGATCGGTGGCCGCTACACCGTGCGCGGCTTCGATGGCGAGATGTCGCTGATGGGCGAACGTGGCTGGCTCATCCGCAACGACATCGGCCTGGCACTCGGCGGTGGGCAGGAGTTCTACGTCGGCGCCGATTATGGGCATGTCGGCGGCAGCGCCACGCAATGGCAGGTGGGCAATGACCTGGCAGGCACCGTGATCGGCCTGCGCGGGTCCTATCGCGGCCTGTACTGGGACGGCTTCGTGGGCGCCCCGTTGAACAAGCCCTCTGGTTTCCAGAATGCGTACACCGTCACCGGATTCACCCTGAGCTGGTCGTTCTGATTCCCGCGCTGGCGCCTGTGCGCCGCGCCGACCACACGCACACAAAGGAACTGTCATGAACAAGCATCTGTACCGCCTCGTGTTCAACCACGCTCTCAAGCTCTGGCAGGTCGCCGCGGAGATCACCCCGCGCCCCGGCGGGCTTGGTATCGGACAGGGCGGTGATCGCACGGCGGCACTGCGCCCGATGGCCTTCGCGTTGTGGGTGATGCTTGGTTGGGTCGGGGTGACCGGCATGGCCGCGGCGCAGGTAGTGGCCGATCCGAATGCGCCCGGCAACCAGCGGCCCACCGTGCTGGAAACGGCCAACGGCACGCCGCAGATCAACATCCAGACCCCGAGTGCGGCCGGTGTCTCGCGCAACACCTACCAGCGTTTCGATGTCGATCAGCAGGGCGTGATCCTCAACAATTCGCGCGGCAATACGCAGTCGCAGATCGGCGGCTGGGTGCAGGGCAATCCCTGGCTGGCCGGCGGCACCGCACGCGTGATCCTCAACGAGGTCAACGGCGCCAACCCGAGCCAGCTGCGCGGCTACGTGGAAGTGGCCGGCGACCGCGCGCAGGTGGTGATCGCCAACCCGGCCGGCATCGATTGCGACGGCTGCGGCTTTATCAACGCCAACCGCATCACCCTGACCACCGGCACGCCGATGTTCAACGGCGGCGCGTTGGAGGGCTATCGCGTGCAGGGCGGGGCGATCCATATCTTCGGCGCCGGCATGGATGCCAGCCGGGTCGACTACACCGATCTGATCGCGCGCTCGGTGCAGCTCAATGCGGGCCTCTGGGCAAAGCAGCTGCAGGTCACCACCGGCGCCAATACGGTGAGCGCCGATCTGAGCCGCGTGCAGGCCCAGGCGGCCGACGGCAGCACGCCGCAGTACGCGCTCGATGTCGCCCAGCTCGGCGGCATGTACGCCAACAAGATCCTGCTGATGGGCACCGAGCACGGCGTGGGCGTGCGCAATGCGGGCAACCTCGGGGCGCAGACCGGCGAGCTGGTCGTGACTGTCGATGGCCGGCTGGAAAACACCGGCAAACTGCAGGCGCGCGACGATACCCGCATCGCGGCCAGCGGCGGTGTGCGCAATGAGGGCTTGGTCAGCGCGGGCCGCGAGTTGAACCTGCGCACCGGGCAGGACCTGGACAACCGCGGCGGTCAGCTCAACGGCACGCGTCTGGACGTGGAAGCCACCTCGCTGACCAACCGCGGCGGGCGCATCGAACAGGCGGGTGTGCAGGCGCTGGCAGTAGAGAGCGGGCAGCTGCAGAACCGCGACAAGGGCAGCATCGGCGCGCTGGCCCAGCAGGATGGGACCACACCCGGCAACGGCGGCGGCACGGAAACCCCGGGCACGCCAGGAAACGGGAGTGGCACCGGCGGCACCGACGGCAGCGCGCCGGGCGCGATTCCGCCGACCACCGCCCCGCTCGCGCAGGGTCGGGTGATGATTGCCGGCCTGCTCGACAACGATGCCGGCGCGGTGCTGGCCGGTGGCGATATCGATCTGCGCGCCAGTGAGTTGGACAACGACGGCGGCCGCATCGGCGTGCGCGACCTGACCGTGAACGGTGGCGCGCTGACCAATCTGCAAGGCGAGCTGACCACCCAGCGCGACCTGCGCGTGCAGGGCCAGGCACTGCACAACGACGCCGGCGCATTGAACGTGGGCGGCGCACTCGATGTGCGCACTGCGCACCTCTCCAACCGCAGCGGCACGATCGCCCACAGCGGCACGGCACCCGCCCAGCTGCAGGTGGCCGGTACGCTCGATAACACCGACGGCAATCTCGCCAGCAACGCCGCTTCGCTGGCGCTGACCAGTGCGGTGCTGGTCAACACCGATGGCAGGCTGATGCACGCTGGCAGCGACGGTCTGCAGCTCACCACCGGCACGCTGGACGGCCAGCGCGGCGAGATCGCCACGGCAGGCAGGCTCACCCTGCGGGCAGGGCAGGTCGATCATCGCCAAGCGGAACTGCAGACCGGTACGCTCGATGTCCTGGTCGATACGCTCGATAACCGTGGCGGCCAGCTGCTGGTGACCGGCAGCCAGGCCAACCGCATCGAGGCGGCGACCGCGCTGGACAACAGCGGTGGCACGCTCGCCAGCAACGGCGATCTGGCCATAGGCACAGCGCTGTTCAACAACGCGGGCGGGCAGGTCCAGCAGGCCGGCAGCGGCCGCTTGGACATCACCGCGGCGACGCTGGCCGGGGCGAGCGGCAAGCTGCTGAGCAATGGCGCGCTGCACCTGCAGGGAGAGCGCATCGATGTCTCCGGCGGCATCACCTCGGCGGTGCGCATGGAGATCGACGCCGGGCAGCTGGACAACCGTCGTGGTGAGCTGATCGCCACCGGCACCGACACGCTTGGCCTGCGCGTGACCCATGCGCTGCTCAACGACAGCGGCCAGATCATCGGCAACGGTGCGCTCGCCGTGCAGGCAGGGAGTCTTTCCAACCGCGACGGCAAACTACTGGCGGCAGGCAGTGCGGCCTCCACGATGAAGGTGACCGGCGCGCTCGACAACCAGCGCGGCACCCTGGCCAGCGCCGGCGATCTGACGCTGCACGCCGGCCAGTTGGACAACCAGGCTGGCACGGTCCAGGCGGCCGGTGACAGTGCGCTGCAGCTCACCGTGGACGGCCTGCTCGACAACCGTCAGGGCGGCATGATCGCCTCCGGTAGTGCGCAGCAGCTGCGCGCGGGCAGCCTCGACAACCGCGGCGGTACCGTCAACGCAGGCGATACGCTGGACGTGGCGGTCACCCAGACCCTCGACAACAGCGCCGGCACCCTCGCCGCCAACGACACGCTGCGCGTGCAGGCCGGGCGCATCATCAATCGTGACGCGGGCACGCTGGCGTCGGTTGACGGCGACGTCTCGCTAGACAGTGCGAGCGATATCGACAACACCGCCGGTGTGATCCAGGCCGAGCGCGCGCTGTCGGTGACCAGCCAAGGGCTGAGCAACCTGCGTGGCACGCTGGCCGGTGCGTCCGTCGCCCTCGATACGGGTCTGGGCGGCGTGGACAACAGTGACGGCATCATCGCCGCCACCGCCGGCACGCTGGATATCCGCAGTGGTGCGCTGGAGAACCGCGCCGGCCTGCTGCAGTCCAGTGCGGCGATGAGCATCGATACCCACGGCCAGCGGCTGGGCAATACCGACGCGGGCGCGCGCGGCGGCATTGTCAGTGGTGCCGGGCTGAGCCTGCGTGCCGGTGAGCTGGACAACCGTGCCGGCCTTGTCCAGGCGCAGGCGGCGCTGGACGCGCGGCTGGCCTCGCTGGACAACCGTGGCGGCGGGCAGGTCGGCAGCGGCACCTCGCTGCTGCTGCAGGCGCAACACGTGGACAACAGCGGCGGCCGCCTGCAGGCCGCCCAGGACCTGACCCTCGAGCTGAGCGGTGAGCTGGTCAACCAGGCTGGTCTGGCCGTCGCCGGCGGCGATCTGGTCGCCCACGCCGCGCGCATCGACAACCGCAACACGAGCGGCGGCAGCACCGCACTCGGCCTGCAGGGCCGCAACGTGGACCTCACCGCAACCCAGATCGACAACAGCGCGGGGATGATCGCTGCCGACCAGCGCATCGCGCTGCAGGCGGCCGATGCACTGTTCAACCAGCAAGGCCTGGTGTCCTCGGCGGGCAGTCTGGACGTGCGCGCCGGGCAGGTCGGCAACACCGACGGCACGCTGCTGTCGGCGGGCAACCAGACGCTGCATGCCAATGCGCTCAACGGCACGGGCCGGGTGTTGTCGCAGGGCGACCTGGTGCTGGCCCTGCAGCAGGACTACCGGAACGATGGCCAGATCACCGCCAATGGCAAGGCCACCGTTTCCACGCAGGGGCTGTGGACCAACGCAGGCAAGGTGCAGGCCGGGGATCTGAACCTGCACGCAGGCCAGATCGACAACCTCGTCACGGGTGAGATCAGCGGCATCCGCACCCAGGTGCGCGCCGATGGCGTGCTCGGCAACCGCGGCCTGATCGACGGCGTGGATACCCGCGTCGATGCCGATGTGATCCTCAACGTCGGCACCGGTCGCATCTACGGCGACCGCCTGTCGATCGGTGCCAGCACCCTCGTCAACAGTGACGAAACGCTGGAGGGCGTTACCCGCGCCGCCACCATTGCCGCGCGTGAGCGCCTGGACATCGGCGCCGGCACCGTGGTCAACCGCGAGCAGGCGCTGATCTTCAGTGCCGGCGGTGGCGACAATGCACTCAATATCGGCGGTGCGCTGGATGCGCAGGGGCATGCAGTCGGTCGCGCCGGCTCGGTGCACAACGCCAGCGCGACCATCGAATCGCTGGGTGGCTTGAGCATAGACGCCACGCGCCTGCTCAACAGCAACGAGCATTTCGCTACCAGCGAAGTGATGGTGGTCGGCCCGACCAAGAAGCTGTACATCCAGCCCAAGGGCACGCCGGGCATGCACGATGCCAGCGAGTTCACCTGGTCCAGCTGGAGCCGTGCTGGCAAGTACTGGTGGAAAAACGGCAGCGGCGACGTCAAGGCGTGGACGCAGTACGACGTCACCCATACCGAGTACGAAACCCAGGTCACCTCCAGCGCGCCCGGCCGCATCATTTCCGGCGGGAACATGACCCTGCGCGGTGATGAGCTGATCAACGACAAGAGCCAGATCCTGGCCGGCGGCGCGTTGCTGGGCGACCTTGGCAACCTGCGCAACATCGATGCGTTCGGCGAGTACCGCGTGCGCGAGGAAGGCACCAGCCAGTACACCTACAGCCGCTGGCGCGGTGGCTTCAAGCGTTATCACGAACGCAAATGGGACGGGAAGATCGCCTATCGCCCGGCCGATGAAGTACGCACCATCAACCTGGGTGTAACCCGCACCGAACAGCACACCCGCGACGGTGGCAGCGGCTATCAGGTGGGCGGTGTCACTACCGGTTCCGTCGGTGGGCAGGTAGGCGGTGCAGCCGATGCCGGCACCGTCGGTGGGCAGCGCCAGGTGACCGAGGTCAACGCCAGTGTCGCCTCGCTGGCCGGTCCTGGCAGCAACGCAGGCACCGGTGCGGAGGGCGCGGCGGCCAGCCAGCCGACGGTGATCCGCACCATCGGCGTGGATGCGGAACTGCCGCAGAGCAGCCTGTTCCAGAGTGGCCCGAACGCGGGGCAGTACCTGGTCGAGACCGATCCACGCTTTGCCGATTACCGCAGCTGGCTCGGCTCGGAGTATCTGCTGCAGAAGATGGGCGTGGACCCGGCCAACGTGCAGAAGCGGTTGGGCGATGGGTTCTACGAACAGAAGCTGGTTCGCGATCAGGTCGCCCAGCTCACCGGCCGCCGCTTCCTGGATGGCTACGCCGACGATGAAGCGCAGTACCGCGCGCTGCTCGATAATGCGGCCACCATCGCCGACGCATGGGGCCTGCGCCCCGGCGTGGCACTGACCCCGGCGCAGATGGCCCAGCTCACCAGCGACATCGTCTGGCTGGTCGAGCAGCGCGTCGCCCTGGCCGATGGCAGCACCACCACCGCGCTGGTCCCGCAGGTCTATGTACGCGTGCGCCCCGGCGATATCGACGGCACCGGCACGCTGCTGGCTGGTCGCTCGGTGGAGCTGAACCTGCGCGGCGATCTGGTCAACAGTGGCACCATCGCTGGCCGCACCGCGGTGAAGATCGACGCGCAGAACCTGCGCAACCTGGATGGCCGCATCAGTGGTGATGCGGTCAGCGCCAACGCGCGGACCGATCTGGACAACCTCGGCGGCCTGATCGATGCGCGCAGCGTGCTGGTCGCCAGTGCCGGCCGTGATCTCAACATGGTCACTACGACCCGCAGCGGTCAGAACACGGCCGGGCTGAGCGACTTCAGCCGGACCAATATCGATCGCGTGGCCGGGTTGTTCGTGAGTGATCAGGGCGCCACGTTGCTGGCCAAGGCCGGCCGCGATCTGCGCATGGACGGCGCCCAGGTGGTCAACACCGGCGCGCAGGGCCAGACCCTGCTTTCGGCGGGGCGTGATCTCTCCCTGGGCACGGTCACCGAAGCACGGCAGGAGAACAACGTCCGCAACAACGACAACTACCTGCGCCAAGGATACGAGCGCGAGGTCGGCACCACCATCGATACTGCCGGTGCAGTGCAGCTGCAGGCCGGGCAGGATGCGAACCTGCGCGCCGCGCAGGTCTACAGCAGCGATGGCGCGATCTCGGTGATGGCCGACAACGACGTCAGCATCGCCAGTGGCGAGCAGAGCAACAACTGGAGCGAGGGCCGCAAGCACACCCATCGCGGGCTGTTGAAGTCCACCACCAACACCACGCGCGACAGCCTGGAGGAAACCCAGGCCGTCGCCAGCACGCTGAGTGGGCACCAGGTGGCGGTGCGTGGCAACAACATCACCGTGACCGGCAGCAACGTGGTCTCCGATGCGGGCACCGTGCTGCTGGCCGACAACGATCTGACCGTGCAGGCGGCAACCAATACCCGCGGCGAGAGCCACTACAAGCGCAAGGACGAAAGCGGCTTCCTCTACAACGGCGGCGTCGCATTCACCGTCGGCACGCAGATGCAGAGCCGCGATGCCAAGGACGTGAGCACCAGCGCTGCAGCATCGACCATCGGTTCCACCGCGGGCAACGTGGTGATGGTGGCGGGCAACAACTACCGCCAGGTCGGCAGCCACGTCGTCGCACCCGAGGGCGACATCGATATCCATGCGCGCAAGGTCGATATCGTCGAAGCCCGCGAGACGGGCGTCGCCACCCAGGAGGACAAATTCCGCCAGGCCGGCCTGACGGTGGCGCTGACCGCGCCGGTGATCTCGGCGATCCAGAGTGCCGAGCAGATGAAGAAGGCGGCCAGCCAGACCGACGACAGCCGCATGAAGACCTTGGCGGCAGCGACCACCGTGCTCAACACGGCGGCAGCGGTGGGTGCGGTGCAGGCCGATCCGGGTGCGGCGGGCGGCATCAACATCTCCATCACCGTGGGCGGCGCACGCAGCGACAGCAAGACCACCACTACGCACGACAACGCCGCCGGTTCCAGCATCACCGCAGGCGGAGACGTGCGCATCAGCGCCACCGGCGCGGGCAAGGACTCGGACCTGACCGTGGTCGGCAGCAACATCACCGCCGGCAACAACGCGTACCTCCGGGCAGATGGCGATATCGCCCTGCTGGCGGCGAAGAACACGCTGGAGACCGATCGCAAGAGCAGCGCGGCCAGCGGCGGTGTCGGCGTGGCCATCAGCATCGGCTCCGGTGGCGCCAGCGCCGGCATCACCGCCAATGCCAGTGGCTCCAAGGGCAAGGGCGAGGGCACCGACGTGAACTGGACCAACAGCCACGTCAATGCGGGCAACACGCTGGTGCTGCAATCCGGCGGCGACACCACCCTGCGTGGCGCGGTGGCCAGTGGCCGCCAGGTGATCGGCGATATCGGCGGTGACCTCAACATCGAGAGCCTGCAGGACACCTCCACCTTCCACAGCAAGGACACCAGTGTCGGCGGTAGTGTCACGGTCGGGTTGGGCTTCTCCGGCAGCGCCAGCTACGGCAACACCAAGGTGGATGGCGACTACGCCAGCGTGGTCGAGCAGAGCGGGATCAAGGCGGGCGACGGCGGCTACCAGGTGCGTGTGGGCGGCAACACCGATCTGATCGGTGGCGTGATCGCCTCCAGCGAACAGGCCATCGCCGACGGTCGCAACCAGCTGATCACCAGCACCTTGAGCGTGCGCGATCTGGACAACCGCAGCGACTACAAGGCCAGCAGCCTGAGCCTGTCCGGCGGCTTCAGCAAGAGCGGCACAGGCGGCCCGTCCAGTGGCGGTAACAGCGCCCGTGGTAATGACGGCACGCCAGGGGCCACCGGTCCGGCCGGGCAGGGCAGCAGCTGGTCGTGGCAGAACTTCGGCAACGATGCCAGCGCTGCCGCGCCCGGCTATGCCAGCGACAAGGGCAGCGATGCCAGCACTACCCGCAGCGGCATCAGCGCAGGCGCGCTGACCATCACCGATGGCAACGCGCAGCTGGCCAAGACCGGCAAGAGCATCGACGACACCGTGGCCAGCCTCAACCGAAGCGTGCTCAGCGGCGACGATGCCAATGGGCTGATCCGCACCTGGGATCCGGTGGAACTCGCGCAGAAGGTGCAGGCCGAAGCACAGATCAGCGCGGCCTTTACCCAGCAGGCTCACAGCGCCGTGGGCAGCTATGTGGCCAGCCGCGGCGCCAGCATCCGGGAACGTTACGAGGAAGCCTCCACGCCGGAACAGAAGGCGGCCCTGCAGGCCGAAGCCGATGAACTGCGCACGCAGGAGAAGATGCTCAATATCCTGATCGGCGCGGTGACCGGCTCGGCGACCAGTGCGGTGTCCAAGGAGGCGCTGGCCAGTGCGGCGGACTGGATGCGGCAGGAGATGATCAAGAATTCCAGCATCTTTACCGGCGTGGTGGACCCTGCCAATTCCGAGGTCGATCCGACCTCGAAGGATCCCAACGTACTCAACAACATCAACGGGATCAGCGTTGGTGTGGACGGCGATGGGATCAAGCTGGGCGGCACGCGCGTCGACCTGGATCAGCTGTGCGGGGAGAGCAACGAGCGCTGCATGACGCTGCCGGGGAGCAAAACACTCGCCTTGGACGACAAGGGGCGCGTGCAGTGGGATTCGGCCAAGGCGAAGATGACGCTGTCGGAGTTTTTGCAGAGCCCGGCAGGCAAGGGCATGGGCGGGCTGACCGGTGGCATCCAGGGCATCGAGGGCACCCTGAAGGGCACGCCGTACGCGTCTGGCGCGTGGCAGGACAGGCTTATCGAGTACTTCGCCGGCCCGCACGACATGATCGGCGGCCAATGGGGTGGCCTGTACGATGAGCAGGGCAATGCAACCCGCGGTCGCCCGTCGCCGTTGAAGATGGTGCATGAAGGATGGAGCGTGGTGGCCATTCCCGTGGCTGCGCCGTTCGCAATGGCCAAGGCACTTCCACCGCAGGTATGGGAAGCGATCTCCATCCTTGCACGCGCTTCGCGGTGAGGATGGCACGCTGTCCATGGACGATTTTCAGGAGGTGGTAATGAACGGCAAGCATGTTTTTCGCGTCGTGTTCGGGGTGTGCCTGGCCACGGGTCTGACCGCCTGTGGTATCGGCGGCATGTGGATGAATGGCAATCCCAATGCGACCTCGCACTTGGTTCCGCCGGGCCATGACTGGAGCAGGCCGGACGCCGGCGCCTCGGCGCGTGACACGGACTGGCAGGCCTGCGGTGGCCAGCGCAGTGGGAACATCTCGCCGGACCGGCAAGGTGCTACGGGCAAGGAAACGGCGGATCTTTCCCGTGACAAGCTCTATGCGGCACAGCGCTGCATGCTGGGCAAAGGCTACCGTTACACCGGCACCTGCGAAGGTGACATCCCGAGCCGCTATCCGGCCTGCCAGTCCTCGCCGCGTTGAACGCGATAACGGCGGCGCGCTCCGGTGAGAAATTCGACCAGATTCAACGCTGCATGATGCGTAAGGAGTATCACTACACCGGTACCTGCCAGGGAGAGATTCCCAGCAGGTTCCCCGCGTGCCAGCGCGCGGACGATGCGGTGCCGGCGCGCTGAACCGCACAGGCGTCTGTGATGTCGATGCAATGATCGCCACCCTGCTTGGGAGCCAGAGAATATGCCGTCACCCTTTCTTCAACTGCCTGGAGCGTATGCCCGCGTTGCGCTGTATCTGGGCCTTCTGTGCATCGCGGGCGCAGCGTTCGCCGACCCGGCGGAGGTACCTCAATCGCCGCAGCCAGTGCCATCAGCGCAATGTGCGGCGTTCTACATCGATGTTCCCTCGGCGGGCAACCGCGTGGCCAACCTGATGATGGGATCGGTGGTGGGCAAGGCCGCATGGATGGGTCAATTAAAGGCCCTCATGGCCCGCGGCGCCGAACCACCGATGACCCGCCTGGTTGTCGCCGGTGAGAGCGAAGATGTCACGCGCAAGGCAGTGCAGTCGGCACTTGATACCTTCAAGCACCAGCGCCTTTCGCACCTGACTCTGACAGTCGTAGGCACGTCGCCGAAGATGCAGGGGCTGCAGAGTACTGCCGAGCAGTCGGGCATCACGTTCCGTGCGGTGCCGCCCGAACCCTCGGCCGCGTCACCCGCATCGCGGGCGGAAGCGTATCTGCGGGGTGTGTGTGATTGAGCGGCACCCACGCGCCGTCACGGCCCTGTGCCTGGCCCTCAGCCTCAGCGCCTGCGGCATCGGCGGCATGTGGATGAATGGCGATCCATCGGTCGGCCGTACCCTCGTGCCGCCACGCGACACCTGGCAGAAGGCAGGGAATGACGGCGCGACCCGCAATGCCGATTGGCTGGCGTGCGGCGGCGCCGCCAATGGCGGTTACCACGTCTCCACGCCGGAGGGTTCCAGCGCGGCGGCGATCCAGCAGGCCCTGGGCCGCACGTTCGATGATCTGCAGCGCTGCATGCTCGGCCAAGGCTACCGCTATACCGGCAGCTGCGAAGGGGAGATCCGCGGCCGCTACCCGGCCTGCCAATCGCCGGACACAAAAAAACCCGGAGGACAGTGATGTCTTCCAGGCTTGATTGTGACCATCAAATGGTCGGGGAGACAGGATTCGAACCTGCGACCTCTACGTCCCGAACGTAGCGCTCTACCAGACTGAGCTACACCCCGTAAGGAGCCGCCTATTGTATCAATCCCGCCGGTCGGCGACAAGGGGGGATCGCGTTTTTCACCTTCGGTGCCGTGTTGCCACGGCCCTTGATAAAGAAGCCTGGAAACGTGTTCCCAGGCTTCAATACGACCACCGGAGTGGTCGGGGAGACAGGATTCGAACCTGCGACCTCTACGTCCCGAACGTAGCGCTCTACCAGACTGAGCTACACCCCGAAGGAGCCGACAAGGATACGGTGTGAAGACCCGATCGGCAACCTTTTTTTAGCCTTCTTCGTGATCCGTACGGCTCTGCTCGCGGGCTTCGAACCACATGCCGTTCAGAATGGCCACGACCGAAGCCAGCCCTGCACCCAGAATCCAAGCGAAGTACCACATGGTAAGTCTCCTATGGCGCCGTGGGGCGCGTCAGTAAGCGTTGGGGTTGTCGCCCATCTCTTCGGCCGTGGTCTTGCCCTTCATTACGCGGTAGACCCAGGAGGTGTAGGCGATGATGATCGGCAGGAAGATGGCCGTGGCGATGAGCATGATCCCCAGGGTCAGGTGGCTGGAGGAGCTGTCCCAGACGGTCAGGCTGGAGCCCGGCTGGCTGGAGGAGGGCAGCAGGAACGGGAAGATCGCAAAGCCGACGGTCAGGATGATGCCGGTGATCGACGCCCCCGAGGCCAGGAAGGCCAGGCCACCACGGCGGGCCCGCAGCAGCACCGCGCTGGCCAGCGCACCCACCAGCCCGAGGATCGGGGCCAGCAGGGTCAGCGGCATGGTCTGGTAGTTGCGCAGCCAGCCACCGGCCACCGCACCGACGGCAGCGGTCTTGAGCAGCGGGTTGGTCGGGCCATCGGTGACCACCTGCGAGGTGATCTGGTAGCCCGGCAGGCCGAAGGCCACCCAGACGCCGGCCAGGGCGAACAGCACGAAGGTCAGTACCGCCGCGACGCTGCCATAGCGGGCCGAGCGCTCGGCCACCGGGCCATCGGTCTTGAGCACCAGCATCGCGGCGCCGTGCGAGACCACCATCGCCACGCTGACCAGACCGGCCACCAGGGCGAACGGGTTGAGCAGGCCGATCAGGGTGCCGGTGTAGAAGATGCGCATGCTGTCATCGAAGTGGAACGGCACGCCGACCAGCACGTTGCCCACCGCCACGCCGGCGATCAGCGCCGGCAGCAGGCCGCCGACGAACAGCGCACGGTCCCAGTTCTCGCGCCAGCGCTTGCCGGGCATCTTGCTGCGGTACTTGAACGCGACCGGGCGCAGGATCAGCCCGAACAGCATCAGGAACACCGCCAGGTAGAAGCCGGAGAAGCTGACCGCGTACAGCGGCGGCCAGGCGGCGAAGATCGCACCGCCACCGAGCACCAGCCACACCTGGTTGCCTTCCCACACCGGGCCGACGGTGTTGATCACCAAGCGGCGTTCGTCATCGGTTCTGGCCACGAACGGCAGCAACGTGCCGACGCCGAGGTCGAAACCGTCCATCACCGCCCAGGCAATCAGCAGGATGCCGAGCAGCAGCCACCAGATCACGCGGAGCGTGGTGTAATCGAGTCCAATGAATTCCATCTGGGTTCTCCTGCCTTACGCCCGACCGTGGGTCGGCGCAGCGGCATTGGGGGAAAGGGACGTGGCTGCAGCCTGCAGCGACGGCAGGATGTCGTCCGGGCCCTTGCGGATCGCCTTGAGCATCAGCTTCACTTCGATGATCAGCAGCACCGTGTACAGCCCGGTGAACACCGCCAGCGTGGTCAGGATTTCATGCAGGGCCAGGCCCGAGGCGGCGTAGAAGGTCGGCAGCACGCCGTCCACCGCCCACGGCTGGCGGCCGTACTCGGCCACGAACCAACCGCATTCGATCGCGATCCACGGGGCCGGCAGCGACCACAGGGCAAGCTTGAGGAACCAGCGCTTGTCCTGGAAGTTGTGGCGGCACGAGTAGTAGAAGGCCAGGGCGAAGAAGGCGATCAGGTAGAAGCCCAGCCCGGCCATGATGCGGAAGGTCCAGAACAGCGGTGCGACCCGCGGCACGGTGTCCATCGCGGCCTTGGAGATTTCTTCCGGGGTGGCGTTGAGGATGTCTTCGCGATAGCGCTTGAGCAGCAGGCCGTGGCCCAGATCCTGCCAATGGCGGTCGAACATTTCGCGCGCTTCGACGTCGTTCTTGTCCTTGCGCACGCGTTCCAGTGCACCGTAGGCCAGCTGGCCACCCCGCACGCGGTGCTCGGCACGTTCCACCAGTTCCAGGATGCCCGGGATCGGCTGGTTGAGTGAACGGGTCGCGATCAGGCCCATCAGGTAGGGGATCTTGATCGCGTAATCGTTCTGCTGGGTGGCCTGGTTCGGAATGCCGAAGGCGGTGAAGTCAGCCGGGGCACGCTCGGTTTCCCACATCGCTTCGATCGCGGCCAGCTTCATCTTCTGGTGTTCGCTGGCGGCATAACCGCTTTCGTCACCCAGCACCACCACCGACAGCGAGGACAGCAGGCCGAAGGCGGCCGCCACCGCGAAGGAACGGCGTGCCATGTCCTTGTGCTTGTTGCGCAGCAGGAACAGGGCGCTGATCGACATCACGAACACTGCACCGGTCACGTAGCCGGCACTGACCGTATGCACGAACTTCGCCTGCGCCACCGGGTTGAACAGCACGGCGGCGAAATCCACCACCTCCATGCGCATCGTTTCCGGGTTGAAGATCGCGCCGGTCGGATTCTGCATCCAGCCGTTGGCGATCAGGATCCACACCGCCGACAGGTTGGTGCCCAGGGCCATCAGCCAGGTCACGGTGAGGTGCTTGACCGGGGTCAGACGCTTCCAGCCGAAGAAGAACAGACCGATGAAGGTCGCTTCCAGGAAGAACGCCATCAGGCCTTCGATCGCCAGCGGTGCGCCGAAGATGTCGCCGACGTAGTGGCTGTAATACGACCAGTTCATGCCGAACTGGAATTCCATCACGATGCCGGTGGCGACGCCGATGGCGAAGTTGATGCCGAACAACGTGCCCCAGAACAGCGTCATCTGCCGCCAGACCTGTTTGCGGGTCATGACGTAGACGCTCTCCATGATGGCCACCATGAACGACAGGCCAAGCGTGAGGGGAACGAAAAGGAAGTGGTACATCGCGGTCAGAGCGAATTGCAGCCGCGACAGTTCTACGACTGTCTGATCAATCATGGCCTGGCTACCTCGTTGGGTTTTGCCGTTTCAGGTGGCGGGAAGGGGGGTCTACGGGGTGAATTCTGTGACCAGCAACTTCAAACAGCCTTGATTCAGATCAATGTACAAACAGACCGGCGCGGGGATCGTATGCATCCCACCCCCTGCGACCGCTGGCCGCACGGGGGCAGGGCCAGCACCTACTACAATCGACGGAACCTCCCTGTGGCCGCCAGTGACTTGTTTTGAGCATACCCCCCGACGCGTCCATTGTTGAGACAACCGCCCTGCGCCGCCGTCGCCTGCAGTGGCTGGGTGGGCTGGCCGCGGCCGCGCGCGGCAAGCAGCGCCTGGCGGCGTTCTGCATCTGCCTGTCCGGCGCGCTGCTGATCGGGCAGGCTGCGGCCATCGCCTGGCTGATCCAGGCGGTGCTGGTCGATCATCGCCCGTTGGCGGACGCCACACCGGTGCTGTTGGGGCTGCTGGCGGTGCTCGGCATCCGCACCCTGCTGGGCAGCGCCACCCAGGCGGCGGCCGGCGACGTCGCCGATGCCGCCCGGCTGGCCCTGCGTGAACGGGTCTACCAGCGGCTGCTCGGCCGTGGCCCACTGTGGCTGCGTCAGCAGCGCACCGGTGAACTCGGCGAGCTGATGCTGGCCCACGCCGATGCGATTGAGAATTATTACTCGGGCTATCAGCCGGTCCGCATCGAAGTGGTGGTGGTCCCGCTGCTGATCGCCATCGCAGTGGCCTGGATCGATTGGGTGATCGCGCTGATCCTGCTGTTCACCGCGCCGCTGGTGCCGTTCTTCATGATGCTGGTCGGCTGGGGCGCGGAAGCCGCCGGCCGTGCGCAGCTGGGTGAACTGGCGCGGATGAGTGGCCACTTCGCTGATCGCATCAAAGGGCTCGGCCTGCTGCGCCTGTACGGACGAGGCGAGGCCGAGCTGGATGGTGTAGCCACGGCAGCCGAGGGCGTGCGCGAGCGCACCTTGAAGGTGCTGCGGATCGCCTTCCTCTCCTCCACGGTATTGGAGTTCTTCGCGTCGGTGAGCGTGGCCATGGTCGCGCTGTATCTGGGCCTGAGCTATCTCGGCCTGATGTCGCTGCATGCACACGTGCCGACCTTGGGCGTGGGCATGTTCTGCCTGCTGCTGGCCCCGGAGTTCTATGCACCGCTGCGGCGCTTGGCCGCGCATTACCACGATCGCGCCAACGCCTTGGCCGCAGCTGCGGAAGTGGAGCGCCTGCTGGGCGAGCTGCCTGAGGCTCCCGTCGCCGAGGACGCATCGCCCGCGACCGCACGCGTTCCGGAACTGCTCGAACAGCACGCCCCCCCGGTGGTCGTACGCGGTGTGAGCCTGCGTCCACTCGGTGCGCATCACGATGTGGTGCAGCAGCTCTCGTTCCAGATCGAGCCGGGGCAGCGCGTGGCGCTGGTCGGCCCCAGCGGCAGTGGCAAGAGCACGTTGCTGGAAGCGCTGGCCGGCTGGTTGCCACCGCGCGAGGGCAGCATCGTGCTGCGCCCCGGGTTGGACGTGGGCTACGCCGGGCAGCGCCCGTATCTGTTCCACGGCACGATCGCCGACAACCTGCGCCTGGCTGCACCGGGCGCGACCGACGCGCATCTGCGCGCCGTTGCCGAGGCCGCCCAGGTGATGCGCTTCGCCGCCGCGCTCCCGCAGGGGCTGGACACGGTGATCGGTGAGCGCGGCTTCGGATTGTCCGGTGGTGAAGCGCGCCGTATCGGCCTGGCCCGGTTGCTGCTGCGCGACCCGCAACTGCTCCTGCTCGACGAGCCGACCGCCTTCCTCGATCCCGATACCGAAGCCGATCTCCTGCGTACCCTGGCCGCCTTCGCACGTGGGCGCAGCGTAGTGCTCGCCACGCACAGCGAGACCGCGATGCGCTGGGCAGACACCCGCCTGACCCTGACCGCCGGCGGCGCGCGCCTGGCCTCGGAGGTCACGCCATGAAGGCCCCACACATCGATTCGCTGAAGGGCGTGTTCGCCCGGCATCGCGGCCGCCTGCTGCTGACCGTGTTGCTGCTGTGGACCACGATGCTGGCCGGTACCGCCTTGCTCGGGCTGTCCGGTGGGTTCCTCACCGCTGCCGCCCTGGCCGGGGCGGCCGGGCTCGGCAACGGCTTCAACTTCTTCTCGCCCTCGGCGGGCATCCGCGGGCTGACCATGGCACGCATCGTGTCGCGCTACTTCGAAAAACTGGTCGGCCACGATGTCACCCTGCGCATCGCACGCGATCTGCGCGTGTGGTTCTTCCGGCGCGCGCTGCCACTGGCCCCGGCGCGCTTGGCCGGTGTACGCACCGGTGAACTGCTGGCGCGGCTGATGTCGGACATCGGCGAGGTCGATGGCCTGCTGGTGCGCGCAATCGGCCCGCTGCTGGCGCTGGGCGGCATCTCGCTGGTCGCGGTGGTGTCGGCCGGCATCATCTATCTGCCGGCCGCCGGTCTGCTGGCGGTACTCGCCTTGCTGATCGGGGTGGGCGTGCCGTGGCTGACCGTGCGTGGCGCGGCCGACCAGGAGCGCGACCGCGCGCTGCACCGGGCGCAGCTGCGTACCCAATCGTTCGAAGGGCTGGAAGGTGCGGCCGATCTTGCCGCGCTGCAGGCGCGCGAGCATTGGAACCAGCGCGTGCTGGTGGCGGCCAAACAGCTGAAGTCGCGTGACAAGCGTCGCCGCTGGCGCCTGATCAGTGGCAATGCACTGCATGGTCTGTGTGGTGCCGGTGGTCTGGTCGCGATGCTGTGGCTGGCCCTGCATGCCTTCGAGCGTGGCAGCGTGGATGCCGCGCTGGCGGCCGCACTGGTGTTCCTGACCGTGGCACTGCTGGAGCTGTGGGCCGGCATCGGGTTGGCCTGGCAATCGTGGTTGTCCGGTCGCGTCGCCGCGGTGCGGCTGGAGGCCATCGTGGATCAATCGCCGGGCGTGGTGGAAGCCGACGCGCCGGTGGCCGTGCCGTCGGTGCCCGCAACGCTGCGGTTCGATCAGGTGGTGTTCCGCTGGCCCGGCCAGGCGCGCGTGCTGCTGGACCACGTGCAGCTGGAGCTCGCGCCGGGCGAACGGATCGCGATCCGCGGCGACAGCGGCAGTGGCAAGACCACGCTGTCCTCGCTGCTGCTGCGGCTATGGGATCCAGAGGCTGGCAGCGTGCGTTACGGCGATGCCGATATCCGCAGTTTCGCGCAGGCGGACTGGCATCGGCAGATTGCCTGGCTGCCGCAGAATGCGCCGGTGTTTGCCGGCACCGTGGCCGACAACCTGCGGCTCGGCGATGTGCAGGCCAGCGACGCGCGCTTGTGGCAGGTGCTGGCGGACGTTCGTCTGCACGCCTGGGCCGAGCAGATCGGCGGATTGTCGGCGTGGGTGGGCGAGAACGGCGCAACCATGTCCGCCGGGCAGGCGCGGCGGCTGGCGCTGGCACGCGCGCTGCTGCGTGATGCACCGATCCTGTTGCTGGATGAGCCCACCGAAGGCCTGGACGTGGATACCGCGCATGCGCTGCTGCAGGACATGGTGGCGGCGCTGGGCAATCGCAGTCTGTTGATGATCACCCACGACGAACTGCCGGAGGGCATCGTGCATCGGAGCTATCGTTTGCGGGATGGACGGTTGGGATAGGCCGGATTGTCTGGCGAATGCAATGTGCTTGACCTAGGATCGTGTCTCAACGTGAACAAGGATGTTGAGCATGAATCGCAACGCAGCATTCCTCCTTATGCTGGGGCTCTTCAGCGGTGGCGCCTCCGCGGATACGGTGTGGAAGGGCACCAGCGTCAGCTCGATCACCTCGGGGACGGGAGACATTCTGGAGGCCGGTGGTGTGGCCCTCCACTTGTCTGCAGAATCGACCGGCACGGAAAAATTTGTCGGCGCCGTCACCGCGATGGACGCCCGTCCGTTCCAGGGACAAGAGGTTCGCTTGGCCGGCAGGCTGTTGGTCGAGAAGGGCACAGGCAGTGCGGCGCTATGGCTGCGTGCGGATGGCGCCAACGGGCGATTGGCGTTTGCGAGTTCGGCTGGCACGCCCGTGCGTGTCGATGAAGGTTCACAGGAAAGAGAGCTCCGGCTGTACATTCCGTCCGGAACGACCAGCCTCAAACTCGGGGCAACCTTCGACAGCGCCGGGCATGTTGTCGTCGAGGTGCTCACGTTGACAGCGGAGGCTGCCACGTCGGGCGAAGTGTCCGCCTATGACATGGTCGAGTATGCCTTCAGTACCATTCGCGCCAATGCGTTGAACGCCGGGAACGTTGACTGGGCAGCCGAGGAGGGGCGTCTGACGCCGGCACTGAAAAACCTCCCCGCACAAGAGGCCTATGCCAGCATCAGAGAGGTTCTGGATGCGCTGGCAGATCGCCATAGTTTCCTGGAACAGCCCAGAGAGGCCGCCGCGTACCGCCAGACCGCGTCGGCATCGAGAGACATCGAGGCCAGGCAGCTGCAGGACATCGGTTACGTTCTGGTGCCGGGCCTGCGTGGGACCGAAGCAAGCGCCAGTGAGGCGTTTACCACCCAGCTCTGTGAGCAGATCGAACGATTGGCACCGACATCAGCCAGGGGCTGGATCGTCGATCTGCGCCAGAACACGGGCGGCAATATGTGGCCGATGCTCAGCGGGCTGCACCCGTTGCTGGGTAACGGAACGATTGGCGCATCCCGGGACCGCGACGGCGTTGCTACCGTTTGGCGCCCACGATCCGGCCGTGCCTGTGGAGCCGACCTTTCCGGCAGTCGCGTGGCTGTTCTCGTCGGCCCGAAGACGGCAAGCTCTGGGGAAGCGGTTGCCGTCGCCTTCAGAGCCCGCCCTGGCACCCGGTTCTTCGGACAGCGCACGGCAGGGCTCGCAACAGCCAATCGCGCCTATCCTCTGCCTGACGGCGGCGCGCTACGGTTGACGAGGGCCGAGATGCTGGATCGCTCGGGTGAGGCCTATCCGGACGGGATACAACCCGAGGCGCTCGTTTCCAATGATCAGGACGCCATCGAGATGGCGGCCGCATGGCTGCGCGTGTTGCCGTGAAGCCGCGCCGCGCGCACCCATGATGATCCTGGGTCATGCCCGCAGCAGCACCGCCAGCGCGCAGACGTTGGCCAGCACGCACAAGGCGAATACCCATTGAAACGCGGCCTTGCGATGCTTATGGCGAAACACGGATTGGCCGAGCAATGCGCCGGGCCAGCCGCCCGCGAATGCCAGCAATTGCAACGTGCGTTCGGGCGTGCGCCAGCGGCCGAGTCGCGCAGCGCGCTTGTCGTACCCGTAGAGTGCGAACGCAACCACGCTGGCGACTACGTACCACGCCGCCAGCCACAGGGGTAACAGGTCGGTCGCCGCCATCGCGATCAAGGCACCTGCCGCAGCCAGCGCCAGGTACCGGCGCGAGTGCCTCATAGCGCCTGCAGGAAGCCGCTGACCGCCGGTCCGAACCGTGCGAAATCCACCAGGAACGCATCATGGCCCTGCGGCGAATCCAGCCCGATGAACTGCGCATCGGCACCGCCGGCGCGCAGGCCGTCGGCGATCTGCTGTTGCTGCTGCACCGGGAACAGGATGTCGGTGTTGGCGCCGATCGCCAGCGCCTTGCCCACCTGGATGCGCGCCAGCCCGGCCATTACATCGCCATCGGCATATTCGGCCAGGTCGAACCAGTCCATCGAGCGGCTCAGGTACAGATAGCAGTTGGGATCGAAGAAGCGCACAAAGCGGCGGGCGTGGCCTTCCAGGTAGCTTTCGACCTGGAACTCCAGGCCGAACGGATCGTCATCAGCCTGGTCCGAATCCAACCGCACGCGGCCGAAGCGGCCATCCCACTCCAGGGCGGATCGATAGGTGATCACGCCGAGCTTGCGCGCCATGCGCATACCCGATTCCGGATAGGCCTGGTCGGTGTAGCGACCGCCATTCCACTGCGGATCCAGCCGGATCGCCTCGCGCTGCAGCGATCGGATCGCGATGGAGAACGGCAATGCTTGGGCACTGCCGGAAATGTTGATATGGCTGCGCGCGATGCCTGGGTGCAGCATCAGCAGCGCCAAGGCGGTCATCCCGCCCATCGAGTTGCCGATCACGCAGGCCAGCTCGGTCACGCCCAGTGCGTGCACCACCTCCACCGCTGCCCGCGCGCCATCTTCGATGGACAGTTCGGGGAAGCGCAGGCCATACAGTTCGCCCGTCGCCGGATCGATACTGGCCGGCCCGGTGGAGCCTTTGCAGCTGCCCAGCGAGTTCACGCAGATCACGAACCAGCGGTCGGTATCGATCGGTTTGCCCGGGCCGACCATCGCCTCCCACCAGCCGGCGGCCGGGTTGTCGGCGTTGGCCGCGGCATGCGCATCGGGCGAGAGCCCGGTGACGATCAACACCGCATTGCCGGCATCGGCAGCGAGCGTGCCCCAGGTTTCGTAGGCAACGTGCGCGTCGCGCAGTTCACCGCCGCGCTTGAACGCGAACGGCGAGGGCAGGGCGTGATAACGGGTGCCGGGGGGAATGAATTCAGTCATGCGCGCAGTTTAGCCGGGCGCCGCGATGGCGCCGTAGTGGTGAGCGGCACGCTGCGTAGCGGCCGCGCATCGGTCATGGGCGATCAAACACCAGTGGCACCGGCCCGGCATGCGGCAGACGCACCCGTACCGGCGTGGTTTCCACATCGTCCGGCTGGCGGTTGGCCAGGCCCGAACGCGACAGCCGCGCAATGACCTCGACCTCCTGCACCTGGGAGAGTGTGCTGGTGGGCATCGGACTGTCGCCATCGCCGAGGGTGACCCGCAGCGGCAACTGACTGGCCGGATGTTTCTGAACTGCGATCGGCATCGGCGGGCCGCCCGGTGCGCGCGCGATCACGAACACGGTGGCGTTGGCCAGGGCTGGATCCAGCGTGCTTCCCGGCGCGATACGCACCTGCACAGTGAGGGCGTGGTTGCCCGCCGCCGCAGGGGCGGGTGCATCAGCCAGAGGCGGCAGCCCGGCATTGCCGCGGGCGATGGCGATCTGCTCGCGCAACGCGCGTGCCGCGCCCGGCTCAAGGCGAGGCAGCAGCGCTTCCCACGCGGCCGCCGCCTCGGCATCCTGCCCGCGCTGGCGCAGGGCAATGCCGATCAGCCAGCCGGCGCGTTCGCTCTCCGGCGCGAGTGCGTTGGCGTGACGCAGCCACTGCAGGGCCTGGTCGTCGAACTGTTTGCCGGGTGCGGCCTGGGCGCGCGCCTGCGCGGCTTCGACCAGGATGCCGGGGTCGTCCGGGGCGAGTTGCACCGCGCGGTCGAAGGCGGCGGTGGCCTCGGCCAGCTTGCCCAGCGCCAGTTGCGAGCGGCCGAGCAGGGCCCAGCCATCGGCGCGTTGTGGATCCTTGGCCAGCGCTTGTTCCAGCGCCTGCACGCCATCTTCCAGTGTGGCGGGTTCGTTACTGGCCGCCGTCCGTTCGGCGGCATCCGGCGTGCCGACCAGCAGGTACAGCGCGCCCCCGGCCAGCCCGAGGGCCAGCATGGCGATCATGAAGGGACGATGCTGACCACCTGCACGCAACGGCCGCAGTACGAGTGCAGCAACGGCCGCTGCGACTACGGCGGCACTCAGGGCCATCCAAAGGCTCACCAGCGCTCCTCGCTCTTGTCCATCGGTTCGATCCCGCGGCTGCGCCGACGCACCACCCAGACCAGCACGCCTGCGCCCATCAGCAGCGCCACCGGCGGCCCGAACCAGAGCACCGCATTGCGTGCTTCCATCGGCGGCCGGTACAGCACGAACTCGCCATAGCGATCGACCAGGAACTGCTTGATCTGCGCATCGCTGTTGCCCTGCTGCATCAGCACCAGCACTTCCCGGCGCAGGTCGTGCGCGATCTGCGCATTGGAATCGGCCAGCGACTGGTTCTGACACTGCACGCAGCGCAGCTCGGCGGCCAGCGCGTGGAAGCGGGCTTCCTCGGCGGCATCGCGGTACTGCAACGGGGTCGGGTCGGAGACGGCCTGCGCCATCACCGGCGAGGCCAGGGCCAGCATCAGCGCGATCAGCACCACGCCGGCCTGGCGGAGCATCCGGTTACGGCGAGGCAGGCAGCTGCGGCTGGGCATTGGCATGGGCATGCTCCACCTTTTCCAGTTCCGGGATCAGCTGGGTATCGATCACGCGCTGGCTCAGCGCGCCGCTGTACTTCCAGCGCACCACGCCACTGGCGTCCACCAGGAAGGTCTCCGGCGCGGCAGTGACGCCCCAGTCGATCGCGGTGCGGCCTTCGATGTCGCTCAGTACCAGCACGAACGGATTGCCCAGCTGTTCCAGCCAGCGCAGCGCATCGGCCGGCTCATCCTTCCAGTTGTAACCGATCACGCGCACGCGCTTGGTTTCGGCGAACTTGGTCAGGATCGGATGCTCGTCGCGGCAGGCCGCGCACCAGCTGCCCCACACGTTGAGCACGTAGGGCGCACCACGCAGCTCGGTACTGCTGACCTTGATGTGGGGGTCGTGCAGCACTGGCAGTTCGAAGGCCGGTGCCGGCTTGCCGATCAGTGCGGAAGGCAGCACGTCGCGGTCCGGCGCGCCGGATTTCATCACCCCGTAGATCATCAGCCCCAGCAGCCCGAAGAAGAACAGCACGCCGATGACGATGGCCACGGGCGGCAGCGGACGGGAGGCAGGGCGGGGATCGGACACGGGAAACTCCTAGGGACGACGGAAACGACGGTCGGCGGCGGTGACGAAGCCACCCAGTGCCATCAGCAGCGCGCCCAGCCAGATCCAGCGGACGAACGGTTTGATGTGCACGCGCACGGCCCATGCATTGTTGCCCAGCGATTCGCCGAGTGCCACGTAAACATCGCCGTTGAGACGGGCGTGGATGCCGGCTTCGGTCATCACCTGCCCACCACTGGCATACAGCCGTTTCTCCGGATGCAGCAGGGCCAGCTGGCGATCATGCTGAAGCACGCGCAGGTGCCCGCGATCGGCGACGTAGTTCGGCCCCTGTTGATGATCCACGCCTTCGAAGCGCACTTCATAGGTGCCCACCACCAGCGACTGGCCGGGGGCGAGCGCCACTTCGCGCTGCACGTTCAAGGCCTCCACCAGCAGTGCGCCAGCCAGGAACACGGCCACGCCGCCATGGGCGAGCAGCATGCCGACCATCTCGGCGGTGAACCTGCCGTTGCCGCGCAGGCGGGTCCAGACGAAACGGCCGGTACCCAACGCCACCCAGGCCGCGCCGGTGACGCCCGCGGCGGTCTTCAACGCGCCCTGCGGCGCGATGAAGTACGCGATCACGCCCAGCAGCAGCGCCAGCCCGGCCCACGGTGCCAGCATCGCCACGCGGCGCGAGGCCTGGTCGCGCTGCCAGTTGACCAGCGGCCCGAACGGCAGCAGTGCCACCAGCGGTGCCATCAGCACCACGAACAGCGTGCCGAAGTAGGGCGGCCCGACCGAGACCTTGCCCAGGCCCAGTGCATCGGCCAGCAGCGGATACAGCGTGCCGAGCAGAACCATGCCGCAGGCGGCGGCGAGCAGCAGGTTGTTGGCCAGCAGCAGGGTCTCGCGCGAGGTCGGCAGGAAGCCGCGGCGCGGATCCTCGCTGGTCAGCGCGCCGGCGCGCAGTGCATAGAGCAGCAGCGCGCCACCGATCACCAGCGCCAGGAAAATCAGGATGAAGGTGCCGCGCGAGGGATCGGCCGCGAACGAATGCACGCTGGTCAGCACGCCCGAGCGCACCAGGAAGGTGCCAAGCAATGACAGCGCGAAGGCGGCGATAGCCAGCAGCAGCGTCCAGCTGGCGAAGCTGCCGCGTTTTTCAGTGACCGCCTGCGAATGGATCAACGCCGCCCCGGCCAGCCACGGCATGAAGCTGGCGTTCTCGACCGGGTCCCAGAACCACCAGCCGCCCCAGCCCAGTTCGTAATACGCCCACCAGCTGCCCAGTGCGATGCCGATGGTCAGAAAACCCCAGGCCACGTTGGTCCACGGGCGGGTCCAGCGCAGCCAGCGCGCATCCACGCGGCCTTCCAGCAGCGCGGCGATCGCGAAGGCGAACGGCACTGCAAAGCCGACGTAACCGATGTAGAGCATCGGCGGGTGGATGATCAGCCCGGGATCCTGCAGCAGCGGGTTGAGATCGCGTCCTTCCAGCGGCGCCGGAATCAGCCGCGCGAACGGGTTGGAGGTGAAGATCAGGAAGGCGAGGAAGCCGATGCTGATGATGCCAAGCACGCCCAGTACGCGGGCGGACACCTCTGCCGGCAGGCGCTTGGACCACAGCGCGACCGCGCCGCACCACAGGGCCAGCACCAGCGCCCACAGCAGCAGCGAGCCTTCATGCGCGCCCCAGACCGCCGAGTAACGGTAGGCCAGTGGCAGCAGCGAGTTGGAGTTCTCCGCCACATAGCGCACCGAGAAATCCTGGGTGACGAAGGCGGCCGTCAGCACGCCGAATGCGCCCAGCAACAGCGCGAGCTGCGCATACGCTGCCGGTCGTGCCACCGCCATCCATGCGGTGCGGCCGCGATGGGCGCCCCACAGCGGCAGCACGGTCTGCAGCACGGCCATCAACAGCGCGGTGACCAGCAGGATCTGCCCCAGTTCCGGCAGCACTCAGTACGTCTCCGGCGCCGGCACGGGCACATCGTGTTTGGTGTGTGCCTGTCCCATCTTGTCGGCCACTTCCTTGGGCATGTAGGTCTCGTCGTGCTTGGCCAGCACTTCCTCGGCGACGAAGCGACCGTCCTGCAGGCGCCCGGTGGCCACCACGGCAGTCCCCTCGGCGAACAGGTCCGGCAGGATCCGCGAGGTGATCACCGGCAGGGTCGCGTCACCATCGGTGACCACGAAGTGCGCATCCAGCGAGCCGGGCGCACGTTGCAGCGAGCCTTTGACCACCATGCCGCCCAAGCGGAACCGGGCGTGATCGCCGGCATCGCCGCGCAGCACTTCGGACGGGGTATAGAGGTAGGCGATATTGCGTTGCAGGGCCATCGCGACCAGCGCGGTGGCCAGGCCGGAGGCCAGCACCAGCAGCATCACCCAGAGCAGGCGGCGACGCCGGACCGGATTCATCGGGTCAGCTCCGGCGCCAGCGGCGGCGCGCTGTCGGCCGCCGCACGGGCCTGTTGGCGCTGCTGGCGGCGGACCGCCAGGCGGCGCGCCCAGCGCAGGCGCAGCCAGGAGCCGATGGCATCGCTGCCCAGCACCAGCACGAACACCGCGTAGGCGGCAATCACATAGGGCAGGTGGGTCATGGGCGGCGGTCCTCCAGGGGTGCACGGATGCCGGCGGTAACCCAGGCCTTGCCGGCCTCGCGCAGCAGGTTGTCGGCGCGGGCCTTGGCCAGCAGCGAGCCGGCGAACCACAGCTTGGTGCCGATCACCATCAGCCACAGCGGCAGTGCCATGCTGGCATCCAGCGTGGATTCGCCGAACAGGCGGATGGTCTGGCCCTGGTGCAGGCTGCCCCACCATTCCACGGAATAGCGGATCACCGGCAGCAGGCTCACCCCGACGATGGCCAGCAGGCCGGCCGCGCGCGCGGCGCTGCGGCGATCCTCGATGGCGTAGTACAGGCCGATCACGCCCAGGTAAAGGAGCAGCAGGATCAGCTCGGTGGTCATGCGCGGGTCCCAGTCCCACCAGGTGCCCCAGGTGGGTTTGCCCCAGATGCTGCCGGTCAGCAGAGTGATCAGGGTGAAGCCGGCGCCGAGCGGGGCGCAGGCCATCGCCAGGATTTCACAGGTCTTGATCCGCCAGATCAGCGCGATCGCCGCGTACAGCGCCATCAGCGCGAACACGAACAGACTCATCCACGCGCTGGGCACGTGGATGTAGAGAATGCGGAAGCTGTCCAGCTGCTTGGAATCGGCCGGTACCACCGCCAGTGCCTGCCAGATGCCGATCAGCAGCACCGGCACCGCCGCCAGGTAGAACACCCGCGACCAGCGCGCGGCAAAGCGGTCGAAGGTGGGCGGCGAACCGAGTTGGTGGAACCAGCGGACGATCGGGTGCATGCGGCAGTGGCTATCCAACGAAGGGCGACGATGGAACGGACGTGGAGTGGCTAGGCAACGGGTGACGCGGATGCAGGTGACGCTCACAACGCCGCTCACGCCACCGACAGTACGCCATACCGCTCAACTCAGCGAGATGCGGATCGCGGCGGCTGTCGCCAGCGGGGCCAGCACCAGTGCAATCACCAGCCCGGCGCCCAGCATCAGCAGCGCGCCGATCGGGTCCTGCCCGCGTGCGACCGCCGCCACGCTGCCTGCGCCGAACACCAGCACCGGCACATACAGCGGCAGGGCCAGCAGCGCCACGAGAATACCAGAGCGCCGGATGCCGACCGTCAGCGCCGCGACCACCCCGCCGATCAGGCTCAGCAAGGGCGTTCCCAGCAGCAACGATGCCAGCAACATCGGCAGCTGGTCATGCGGCAGATGCAGCATTTCCGCCAGCAGCGGCGACATCACGATCAGCGGCAGCGCGGTCGTGAGCCAGTGCACCAGCACCCGCACCAGCACCAGCCAGGCCAGCGGCACCGGGGCCAGCAGCCATTGCTCCAGCGAGCCGTCCTCGGCGTCGCTGCGGAACAGCGAATCCATCGCCAACTGGCCGGCCAGCAGCACCGCCAGCCACATCACGGCCGCGGCCACGCGGGCCATGGCCTCCGGATCGCGGCCCAGCGCCAGTGCGAACAGCACGACCACCAGCAGCGCGAACAGCAAGGGCTGCAGCGCATCGCCGCGGCGGCGCCAGAGCAGGCGCATGTCGCGGGCCACCAGCGCCCGTGCGGTCTGCCACAGGCCCGGCTCGGTCCCTGGCGCGATCATGCGGCTTCTCCCAGGATCAGCAGGCGCGTGCGCACCGGCGGGGCGGAATAGGCACCATGGGTGGTGACCAGGGCGGCGCCGCCGCTGCGCAGGTGCGCGGAAATCATGCGGTTCACCAGGTTGATGCCGTCCAGATCCAGATTGGCGTAAGGCTCATCGAGCAGCCACAGCGGCGCGGGCGAGAGCCAGATGCGGGCCAGCGCCAGGCGGCGCTTCTGCCCGGCCGACAATTGCCGCACCAAGGTGTCCTCATACCCGGCCAGGCCGACGATAGCCAGTGCATTGCCCGGCATCTGGCGCGCGCGGCGGCCGTGCAGGCCGCACAGGAAATGCAGGTTCTCCAGCGTGTCCAGGTCCGGCTTCAGTGCGGGCAGGTGGCTGAGGTAGGCCACGTAGTTGGCGCGCTCCTTGTGCCCGGCACGCTTGCCATCGATCTCGACCTGGCCGCTGTCGGCGCGCAGCAGGCCGGCCAGCACCCGCAGCAGGGTGGTCTTGCCGGCACCGTTGTCGCCCTGCACCAGCAGGGCTTCGCCGGCATCCACATGCAGGTCCAGCGGGCCGAAGACGGGTTCGTCGTTGCGACTGAAGCCAAGGCCATGCGCGGCCAGCAACGGAGGGGCGTTCAAGGGGCGGGATCTTTGCACCGGAATGGGCCGCCATTGTATCGGGGGAACGGGCTGGATGATTTGCGTACACTGGGAGTTCCCCCGGTTCTTTCCCCGCTGCCGATGCAACCGCAAACCAAGCTGCCCAAGGTGGGCACCACCATCTTCACCGTGATGTCCCAGCTCGCCGCCGAACACGGCGCGGTCAACCTTGGCCAGGGGTTCCCGGATTTCTCCGCACCGCAGCGTCTGATCGATGAAACCATCGCCGCGATGCAGGGCGGTCTGAATCAGTACCCGCCGATGACCGGCGTGGTGCCGCTGCGCCAGGCCATCGCGCAGAAGTCGCTGGATCTGTACGGCGCCCAGGTGGATCCGGACACCGAGATCACGGTCACCAGCGGCGCTACCGAAGCGATCTTCAACGCGATCCACGCGGTGGTGCGCCCGGGCGAGGAAGTGATCGTGCTCGACCCGGCCTACGACTGCTACGAACCGGCGATCGATCTGGCCGGTGCGCGTGCCGTGCACGTGCCGCTGGACCCGCAGACCTTCGCGGTCGACTGGGACCGCGTGCGTGCCGCGATCACACCGCGTACCCGGCTGCTGATGGTCAACACGCCGCACAATCCGTCCGGCGCGATGCTGAGCGCCGACGACATGCAGGCGCTGGCCGATGTGTTGCGCGGCACCGATATCTACCTGATTTCCGATGAGGTGTACGAGCACATCATCTACGACGGCCGCCGCCACGAATCCTCGCTGCGCCATCCGGAACTGCGCGAGCGTGCGTTCGTGATTTCCAGCTTCGGCAAAACCTACCATTGCACCGGCTGGAAGATCGGCTATGCCATCGCGCCGCCGGCGATGACCGCCGAGTTCCGCAAAGTGCACCAGTACAACACCTTCACCAGCTTCGGCCCGGCCCAATACGGTTTCGCGGCGATGATCCGCGACGAGCCCGAGCACCATCTGGAACTGGGCGCCTTCTACCAGGCCAAGCGCGATCGCTTCCGCGAGCAGCTGCTGACCACGCGCCTGACGCCGCTGCCGGTGCCGGGCGGTTACTTCCAGCTGGTGGATTACTCGGCCGTCAGCGATCTGCCGGACCACGAATTCGTGAAATGGCTGACCATCGAGAAGGGCGTGGCGGCGATCCCGCTGTCGCCGTTCTATGAGACCGCGCCGGCCGGCCAGCGTCTGGTGCGCCTGTGCTTTGCCAAGAACGACGCCACGATGGATGCGGCGATCGAACGCCTGCGGGCACTGTGATGAGCGCCGTGGCCGAGCTGCAGGACCTGCGCATTTCCCTGATCCAGGGCGACACCCGCTGGCATGACCCGGCCGGCAATCGCGCGCATTACGGTGCGCTGCTGGCGCCGTTGGCCGGGCAGACCGATCTGGTGATCCTGCCGGAGACCTTCACCAGTGGTTTCTCCAACGACGCCATCGACAAGGCCGAGGGCATGGACGGCCCCACCGTCGCGTGGATCCGCGAGCAGGCCGTGCGGCTGGGCGCGGCAGTCACCGGCAGCGTGCAGCTGCGGGTGGGCGAGGGCGTCTACAACCGCTTGCTGTGGGCCACGCCGGAGGGCGAACTGCAGTACTACGACAAGCGCCACCTGTTCCGTTACGGCGGTGAGCACGAACGCTATGCTGCCGGCCGCGAGCGCCTGTGCGTGGAATGGAAGGGCTGGCGGATCAATCCGCAGGTCTGCTACGACCTGCGTTTCCCGGTGTTCTGCCGCAACCGCTACAACGTGGAGCGCGCCGACCAGCTGGATTTCGATCTGCAGATTTTCGTGGCCAACTGGCCGTCGGCACGCGCCTATGCGTGGAAGACGCTGCTGCGCGCGCGCGCGATCGAGAACCTCTGCTATGTGGCGGCGGTGAACCGGATCGGTATGGACGGCAACGAGCTGCATTACGCCGGCGACAGTGCGGTGATCGATTTCCTCGGCCAGCCGCAGGTGGAAGTACGCGAACGCGAGCAGGTGGTGACCACCACCATCTCGGCAGCGTCCCTGGCCGCCCACCGCGCGCGCTTCCCGGCGATGCTCGATGCGGACAGCTTCAGCCTGCAGGAACGCAGCTGACGGCTGAACGGATGCCGGATTCCCGCGATGCGCATCATCCGCGCCACACGCGCGCGCTGCTAGATTCGGCTCGTTACCCCTTCAGTACGAGCGGACCCGCATGAAGAAGTTTTCCCTGGCATTGATCGCATTGGCCGGCATCTCGGCCGTCCCTGCCGCGCAGGCCGCCGGCAACATTGATTGCGAGCTGCATTACAACCTGGCTGGCTGGTCGGTGCTGTACAAGACTGCCTCCGGCACCGGCACCATCCAGTGCGACAACGGCACCCGCATTCCGGTCAAGATCACCGCCAAGGGCGGAGGTCTCACCGTGGGCAAATCGAAGATCGTCGACGGCAAGGGCAAGTTTTCCGGTGCCTATTCGGTGAACGATCTGATCGGTTCGTACGCGGCTGTCGAAGCGCACGCCGGTGCGGATAAATCCAGCAACGCTCAGGTCATGACCAAGGGCGATGTGTCGCTCGCGTTGGCTGGCACCGGCAAGGGCTGGGATCTGGGCGTGGGCGTGGGGCGCTTCACCATCGAGCGGCGTTGAGGTGCAGGGCCACGCCATGCGTGGCTGCACCACCGTCTTCGGCATGACGCGCAGCCACCCATGGGGTGGCTCTACACGACCGGGTTGATCGCGGCCCGCGTGGAACCAAACAAAAAACCCCGGCCGAAGCCGGGGTTTTTTGATCTCGGCGTATCAGTGATCAGCCGCCGCGCGGGCCGCCACCACGGTGACTGCCGCCGCCGGGACCACGGCTGCCACCCGGGCGACCGCCCGGACCGCCGGGACCACGACCACCGGGGCCGCCCGGGCCGCGGTTGCCGCCCGGGCCACCGGGACCGCGGTTGCCACCGGGACCGCCAGGGCCGCGCGCGTTCGCGCCACCAGGACCACGGGCACCGGGGCCACCTGGGCCGCGATTGCCACCCGGACCACCCGGGCCGCGGTTACCCGCCGGACGCGCGCTGCCGTACGGGCTGGCGCCCGGATTGGCGTGATCGGACGGGAAGCTCGGGGCATTGCCCGGATGGCCGTACGGATGACGGGACGGACCCTGGCCCCCCTGGGCACCGCGGTTGCCACCGCCGCCCGGACCGGCCGGACGGCCCTGGCCGCCGTAGCCGCCACGGCTTTCGCCACCGCCGGCATAACCGCCACGACCTTCAGCGCCGCCGCCGTAGCTGCCGCGACCCGGGCCGCCTGCGCCACCCGGACCCTTCGGCTTGCCGTACGGACGGCCCTGGCCACCGGCGCCTGCGCCGGCACCCGGACCCCGCGCGCCGGGGCCGCGGGCTGCGCCCGGGCCGGCATTGCGGTGGCCGCTCGGGCCGGTGCTGACACCGTCCGGCACGTACCAGCTGCGGAACGCGGCCGGGTTGCCTTCCGGAAGTGCCCGGTTGCCCTTGTCCGGGCGCGCCTTGAACGGGCGCTGCGACTGCTTGGCGGCCGCTTCGCCGCTGACCGTCAGGCCACCCTTGAAGCCGCCACCCTTGCCACCGCGGCCACGGCCGCGCTCTTCGCGCACGTTGTCGAAACGGCGCAGTTCGCGGCCTTCATCGGCCGAATTGTGGCCGTTGACGTAGGCATTGCCACGGCCGCCCTCGCGCGAGACGCGCACGGTGGTCTTGGCGGCGCGGCGCTGGCCGATCACCGGCTGCAGGGTCAGCGCCGACGGGGCGCCTTCTTCCAGCTTCAGTTCGGCGCGCAGCGCTTCAACCTGCTTGGCCGGCAGTTCGACCGACTGACCGCGCAGCAGTTCGCGCGGCAGGCTGACCTTGCCGTAGCGGGTGCGCTTGAGGCGGCTGACCTGGCAGCCCTGCGATTCCCACAGGCGGCGCACTTCGCGGTTGCGGCCTTCCTTGACGACCACGCGGAACCAGTCGTGCGAATCGGTGCCGCCGATGCGTTCGATCTCGTCGAACTTGGCCGGGCCGTCTTCCAGCGCCACGCCACGGGCGAGGCGGTCGACGATGTTGTCGGGCACCTTCTCTTCGCCTTCCGGGGCGCGCACGCGCACCACGTACTCGCGCTCGACCTCGTAGGAGGGGTGCATCATCGCGTTGGCCAGCTCACCGTCGGTGGTCGCCAGCAGCAGGCCGGTGGTGTTGATGTCCAGGCGGCCGATCGCGATCCAGCGCGCGCCCTTGAGGGCAGGCAGCGCTTCGAACACGGTCGGGCGACCTTCGGGATCTTCGCGCGTGGTCACTTCGCCTTCGGGCTTGTTGTAGGCCAGCACGCGGGACGTTTCGGTCAGCGCGGTGGCGACGAAGCCACGGCCGTCCAGTTCGACTTTGTCGCCGCTCTTGATCGACTGGCCGGTCTGCGCGACCTCACCGTTGACCTTGACCAGGCCATCGGCGATGCGCTGTTCCAGCGCGCGGCGCGAACCCAGGCCGGCCTGGGCCAGCACTTTGTGCAGACGCTCTTCGAGCTTGGGCTGTTCGGAGGCGGTTTCGCGCTTGAGCGAAAGCTTGTTCAACGACGGCTTGCGGGGGGTGTCACTCATTTACTTGGCTCCGGCCGGCAACGGGTGCGTCGGCCTCTGGTTCGGGATCGGCTTCGTCAACAGCCACGGTCGTCTTCGCGACGGCGTTGTTTCCGGTTTCGTTCTGGGGCGCCGCGCGCTCTCCCGGCGCGGTATCGGGTTCGCCATCGCTGGCGGTCGTATCCGCGTCGTCGTCGGCGAGCGACAACGGCGCATGGGATGGGGTATCGAAGGTCTCCGCGTCGGCGGAGGCCCCACTATTGTCCGGATCGGCCGGCGGCTCCGCCAGTCGGGCCGAGGCCAGCGCCACGCGGGCTGCCAACCGGGCCGCGGCAGGGTCCACCGGCTCGGCCGGATCGGCCGGCGGGGTCGTGTCGTCGTTGGCGGCGTCACTGTCCAGCTCGGCATCCGGTGTCGCAGCGCCCGCGGCCAGGCGTCCGGCCGGTTGGCCTTCGCGGTCCAGCGGCAGCTGCGGCTCCAGCTCACCCAGGTCGCGCAGCTCGGACAGCGGCGGCAACTCGTCCAGGCGCTTGAGCCCGAAGTAATCCAGGAAGCCCTTGGTGGTGCCGAACAGCGCCGGCTTGCCGGGCACGTCGCGGTGGCCGATCACGCGGATCCATTCGCGCTCTTCCAGGGCCTGGATGATGTTGCTGCTGACCGCCACGCCGCGGACCTGTTCGATCTCGCCGCGGGTGATCGGCTGGCGGTAGGCGATCAGGGCCAGGGTTTCCAGCGTGGCGCGGGTATAGCGCGTCTTGCGCTCGGTCCACAGCCGGGTGATGTAGCCATGCACTTCATTGGTGACCTGGAAGCGGAAGCCGGAGGCCACCTCGACCAGTTCGACGCCGCGGTCCTGGCAGCCCTCGCGCAGCAGTTCCAGCGCGCGTTCGATGCTGCCCGGCGGTGCCGGTTCCTCTTCCGGGAACAGGCCCTGCAGCTGCGCCAGGGTCAGCGGCTGGCTGGAGGCCAGCAGCGCCCCTTCGACAATACGGTTGATCAGTGCTTGATCCATGCGTGGGTCGGGTGCTCAGTCGGATTCGTTGGCGGCGTCGGCGTCGTCGAACTCGCTGTTGAACTGCAGCGGTTCGTTGGTGTTGCCAGCAGCCAGGGACTTGACGTAGATCGGCGCCAGCGGAGCTTCCTGGACGATGTCCAGCAGCTGTTCCTTGGCCAGTTCCAGCAGGGCCAGGAAGGTGACCAGCACCCCCAGCTTGCCTTCTTCGGCAGTGAACAGCGTTTCAAACCGGTAGAACCGGCCATCTTCCAGACGGCCCAGCACGTCGCCCATCCGTTGGCGCACGCTCAGCGCCTCGCGTTTGATCGCGTGGCCGGTGAACAGCTCGGCGCGCTTGAGCACGTCGTGCAGTGCCATCAGCATTTCCTTCAGATCCACCGGCGGCGGCAGTTTGACGGCCGCGCGATCGGGAACGAAGGCATGTGCCAGGCTGGTGTCGCGATCCTGGCGGGGCAGGGCGTCGATATCTTCGGCGGCCTGCTTGAAACGTTCGTACTCCTGCAGCCGGCGCACCAGCTCCGCACGCGGGTCGGCTTCCTCGCCTTCTACGCTGGGCGGACGCGGCAGCAGCATCCGTGATTTCACTTCGGCCAGGATCGCCGCCATCACCAGGTATTCGGCCGCCAGTTCGAAGCGCAGCTCCTGCATGACGTTGATGTATTCCACGTACTGGCGGGTGATCTCGGCGACCGGGATATCCAGGATGTCCAGGTTCTGCCGGCGGATCAGGTACAGCAGCAGATCCAGCGGACCCTCGAAGGCATCCAGGATGACTTCCAGCGCGTCCGGCGGAATGTACAGGTCCTGCGGAATCTGCAGGACCGGTTGTCCATGCACCACGGCCAGCGGCATTTCCTGCTGCTGTGGGGCGGGCACTCGGGTTGGCGGGTTCGCGTCGAGCGCGAGTTCGGCAGTCATCAAATAGACGTCAGTATTGCAACGGACCGGTCGCCGCACCATGCGAGCGTCCGGAACAGGGCCGGGCGGCAGGATGGCAAGCCATGACACGCCTGGGTCGGCGCGATTCCACACTTCAAACAGCAAGGCGCGCCGCGACGGGCAGCGACAGAACTACGGGGAGGTCGTCTACGTGTGCTGGTGTGGGGCAGTGGATCGGTCGTCGGCTGGCGGTGGAGCCGGTTGCCGACGGGGCGCTGCGTCCAGCCACGTGCAATGGAGCTAAGACTACGGGGTTGCCGCGCCAGTGTCCAGCCAGCCCCGCTAGAATGCCCGGGATTGATTCAACAAGACCTCGGAGTTGCCCGTGTGGTATGTGATTGAAGGCTATGACGGTACGGATGTGCTGGCCGCCCGTCTGGCGTCGCGCCCGGCCCATCTGGCCCGGCTGCAGGCGCTGCAGGACGAAGGTCGGCTGCTGCTGGCCGGCCCGTGCCCGGCCATCGACAGCGAAGATCCCGGCCCGGCCGGCTTCAGCGGCAGCGTGGTGATTGCCGCGTTCGATTCGCTCACCCACGCCCAGGACTGGGCCGCCGCCGATCCTTATGTGGAGGCGGGCGTCTATGTGCGCGTCCAGGTGCGTCCGTTCCGCAAGGTCCTGCCATGAACCGGGTCGAGCGCATCCGCGAGGCCCTGCAGCAGGCGCTGGATCCGGAGCTGCTGGAGGTCAAGGACGACAGTCATCGGCATGCTGGCCATGAGGGCGCGCGCGATGGTCGGGGGCATTTCAAGGTGCACGTGGTCAGCGCAGCGTTCGAAGGAAAGCTCCCGTTGGCGCGCCATCGGGCCGTCTATGCGGCCTTGGGCACCATGATGGAGACCGATATCCACGCATTGTCCATTCGTGCCGAGACACCGGTCAAAAACCGCTGAAACCCTTGTCCCGCCTTGTCCTGGTCAGTCCCCCGAGGGGCAGCCATGGACAGCTTTTGGTTACCGCCGTACGACATGAGGCTAACGTAGTGTTTACATCCGGGTTTGAAAACGCTTACATTCCGCGCCAAGCCCAGATCTCTAAGCCGTGGAGGGCGGCGAAGTGAACAAGGCAGCGATCACTATCAAAGATGTCGCCCGTGAAGCCCGTGTCTCTGTTGCCACGGTCTCGCGCGCACTCAATGGCCATGAAAATGTTGCCGAGCCCGTGCGCAAGCTGGTGCTGGAGGTGGCGGCGCGTCTGCGCTACACCCCGCACGCAGCGGCCCGGAGCCTGAGCAGCCGACGGACCAACACGATTGGCGTGGTGTTGCCCGATCTCTATGGCGAATTCTTCTCCGAACTGATGCGTGGCATCGATGGGGTGGCCCGCGAGCGTCGCCAGCATCTGCTCGTGTCCAGTTACCACGGTGACCAGGAGCAGCAGGGCGCGGCCCTGCGTGCCATGCGCGGTCGTGTCGATGGGTTGCTGGTGCTCTCGCCGTATGCCGAGAGCCCGGGCTTCCTGACCGACAACCTGCCGCAGTCGTTGCCGACGGTGCTGATCAATACCTATCTGCCCGAGCAGGATCATCCGGTGCTGAGCATCGATGACCATGCCGGTGCGATGACCATGACCCGCCACCTGCTGGACGTGGGGCATCGGCGCATCGCCTTCATTTCCGGTCCGGACCTCAACTACGACGCCCGTGAGCGCCTGCGCGGTTTCCGCGATGCGCTGGCGGACTTCGGCGATGCTGCCGAAGGGATCGAGTTGCCCGGTGACTTTGACGAAGCTTCCGGCCATCGCGCCGGACAGGAGTTGCTGGCAGCCGGCACGCTGCCCGATGCGGTGTTCGCCGCCAACGACATGATGGCGCTGGGGTGTCTGTATGCGTTCGCGCAGGCAGGTATCCGGGTGCCGCTGGATGTCGCGTTGGCGGGTTTCGATGACATTCCGCTGGCGCGTTTCGTTCACCCATCGTTGACAACGATGCAGGTGAGTATCGCCGACCTCGGCGATAAGGCCGCGACGCGCCTGTTGCAGTTGATGGATGGCAACAACACAGAAGGGGCTGGCGACAAGCAGACGCTCGTGCCGACCCTGATCGTGCGTGATTCGAGCAAAGCCAGACCCGAGCAGTAGGTCACGACCGTTGGTCGTGACGCCCTAAAAAACGCACCACATAAAACGACAGGGGCCGCAAAGACGGCCACCACCACCCGGAGAGTTACATGACGTATTCCAATCACCGCAATCGCGCGCCCGCACGCAGCCTGTTGGCCAGCGCGCTGGTCACCTGCCTGATGCTGGGCGCCGCCCCGAGCGTGATGGCGCAGTCGGCCACCTCGTCGCTGCGCGGCCAGGTCGCCGATACCGCCGCCGGCACCGAGGTCACCGCGACCAACGTGGCCAGCGGTACCGTGCGCCGCGCCACCACCCGTGCCGATGGCAGCTACTCGCTGATGGGCCTGGATCCGGGCACCTACGATGTCGTGGCCAACGGCCAGACCCAGAAGGTGACGGTCACCGTGGCCTCGGCCGCGACCCTGAACTTCAGCGGCGCGCCGGCCAACGGCAGCACCGCCAACGCCACCAACCTGGACACGGTCAACGTGGTTGCACCGACCCTGCTGCAGGAAGTGCGTACCTCCGAAGTGGGCAAGACCGTCAGCCTGCAGCAGATCCAGACCACGCCGCAGGTGTCGCGCAACTTCCTGGAGTTCGCCGACGCGGTGCCGGGCCTGATCTTCACCCGTGATGCCAAGGGCAACACCTCGCTGCGTGGCGGTGCCACCAACTCCGACGGCACCAACGTCTACATCGACGGCGTGGGCCAGAAGAGCTACGTCAAGGGCGGCGGCGTGGCCGGCCAGTCCGGCAGCGCCGGCAACCCGTTCCCGCAGCTGGCGATCGGCGAGTACAAGGTCATCAGCGGCAACTACAAGGCCGAGTACGGCCAGGTGTCCAGCGCGGCCGTGACCGCGGCCACCAAGTCCGGTACCAACGAGTTCAAGGGTGAAACCTTCTACCGTTACACCAACGAGGACATGCGCGCCAAGACCCCGGCCGAGCGTCAGGCTGGCCAGACCAAAGAGGCATCGGCCGAGAAGGAATACGGGTTTGCATTGGGTGGCCCGATCATCCAGGACAAGGCCCACTTCTTCGTGACCTACGAAGCCAAGCGCTTCGACCTGCCGGTCACCATCGCGCCCGACGGCGCGGTCGGCCGTGCTGCCGCACTGCTGCCGCCGGAAGGCGCCGCCGGCCTCGGCCCGGCCAGCCAGCCGTTCCAGCAGGACCTGATCTTCGCCAAAGTCGACTTCGAGCCGACCGACAACGATCGCATCGAGCTGACCTTCCAGGACCGCGATGAAACCCAGTCGCAGTTCAGCGGCCAGACCGCGCCGGAAGCCGGCCGCGAAGTGGTCAACACCGACCGTCGTTACGCCCTGCGCTGGAACCACAGCGGCGAGCGTTACTACAACGAACTGATGGTCACCCACGAAGATTCGTTCAACAACCCGACCCCGCTGACCCTGGCCAACGGCATCACCTACACCGCACCGGACGGCACCGAAGACCGCACCGTGGTGAAGATCGGTGGCGCATCGGCACTGGATTCGCAGGTGAAGGGCCAGAAGGGCTGGTCGATCGAAGACAACCTGACCCTGGACGGCATCCAGTGGGCCGGCGATCACACCATCAAGATGGGCGCCAAGTACAAGCAGATCGACCTGTACGCATCCGATGCGGCGCAGATCAATCCGACCTTCACCTACAGCCTGGGTGATCCGGACTTCCCGTCTTCCATCCCGTACAAGGCGCAGTTCGTCAAGCCGGTGACCGGCGTGTCGGGCGTGTCGGGCGAAGTGCGCTCGAAGTCCAAGCAGATCGGCCTGTTCATCCAGGACGACTGGCAGGTCAACGACCATCTGCAGCTGAACCTCGGCCTGCGTTGGGACTACGAGAAGACCCCGTCCTACCTGGACTTCGTGACCCCGCAGCAGGTGGTCGACGCGATCTACTCGCAGGATCCGCGTGCGGCCGCTGGCCAGACCTACGCCGATTCGCTGGCGCTGGGTGGCCTGAACATCGGCGATTACATCAGCACTGGCCGCAACCGCAAGGCGTTCAAGGATGCCTGGCAGCCGCGCCTGGGCTTCTCGTATGACATCAACGCCGACGAGCAGCACGTGTTCCACGGTGGTGCCGGCCGTTCGTACGATCGCGATCTGTTCGACAACCTGCAGCTGGAAACCACCAAGCTGGCCCTGCCGCAGCCGACCATCTACTTCCGCAATCCGTCGACCGGTACCTGCATCAACGGTCAGGCCGCCTGCTACGACTGGAACCCGAACCTGCTCAACGGGATCGGCAACCTGCAGACCCTGGTCGGTTCGACCAGCAATGCCGGTCTGGAAGTCGACCTGCTGAACAACAACCTCAAGGTGCCGTACTCGGATCAGTTCAGCTTCGGCATGAGCAACCAGGTGGGTGAGTGGCTGACCGATGCCACCATCTCCCGCACCCTGAGCTACGACGGCTTCGCCTTCACCCTGGGCAACCGTTACCCGACCGGCCAGTTCTTCGATGATCCGCGCCTGTGCGGTGGCACCGACCCGGGCCTGAGCCAGGCCTGGAGCTGCAACGTGCCGGGCTTCGGCAGCCTGATCATCGGCCAGCAGGGCATCAAGACCCGTGCGACCCAGGTCCTGCTGTCGGCGCAGAAGCCGTTCACCCAGGAAAGCGGCTGGGGCACTTCGGTGGCCTACACCTGGACCACCGCGCGCCACAACCGCGACATCAACGAGAAGTACGCGTTCGACCGCGGCCTGATCGAAGACTACCCGACCATCCGTTCCAACGGCGCGCCGCGCCACCGCCTGGTGGTCACCGGTTCGTACGCGGGCTTCTGGGGCATCACCTTCGGTGGCAAGGTCACCCTGGCCACCCCGACCGCCGTCAACGACTGGTACCCGGTGCCGCAGGCCAGTGGCTTCGACCTGCCGACCCCGCAGGCGGCTGTGCCCAATGCCAATGGCAAGTTCCTGCTGGGTGGCAAGATCTTCGGCTACCGTTCGGTCGATCTGCAGGCGACGAAGACGTTCAAGATGGCGGGCGATACCGAGCTGTACGCGCGTCTGGACATCATCAACGTCTTCAACTTCGACAACTTCGCCACGTACAACTACGTCAAGAGCAACGGCAAGCTGCAGGCCAGCTACAACGAGACCGGCGATATCGTCGGTACGCCGCGCCAGGTGAAGGCCGAAGTCGGCTTCCGCTTCTGATGCAGCACACGGCCCCGTCTTCGGATGGGGCTGGTTTCACGGCAATGGCTGGCCTTCGGGCCAGTCCATTGTCCAGGCCGCTGCCACGGAGGGTGGCAGCGGCCTGGGCAATGACCCGCGGCTTTGGACCACGCCTGCGTGGTTTTTTTTAGGCCGCGTTCTGTAAACGATTTCAGGTCATTGGACGTTATGCTTCCCAGTCACGAACAACGCACAAGGAGTTGGCCCATGCAGGCACGCCACCTGTTGACCGCTGCGACGATCAGTCTCGTCGCCGTTGCCTGCCAGCCGCAGGCCCAGCAGGAGCCCGCCAAGCCCAAGCCGCCGGTGATCCTGGTCGAGGCGGACGTACCGCCGCGGCCGATGAAGCCGGAGCTGCCGCCGCTGTTCGATGATATCGAGCGCCGCACCTTCCAGTTCTTCTGGGATACCACCAATGAGGTCAACGGGCTCAGCCCGGACCGTTACCCGTCGCGTCCGTTCGCCAGCATCGCCTCGGTGGGTTACGCACTGACGGCGTATCCGATCGGCATCGAGAACGGCTGGGTCAGCCGCAACCAGGCGATCGACCGCACCCTGCTGACGCTGAAGTTCTTCCGTGATCTGCCGATGGGCCCGCAGCGCACCGGCAAGGGCGGTTACAAGGGCTTCTACTACCATTTCCTGGACATGCAGGAAGGCCGTCGTTACGACAGCTGGGTGGAACTGTCCAGCGTGGACACCGCCCTGTTGATGATGGGCGTGCTGTTCGCGCAGTCCTATTACGACGGTGACGACGCGCGCGAAAAAGAAATCCGCGAGATCGCCGATACGCTCTACAAGCGCGTGGACTGGCCGTGGCTGCAGCAGCGTGCGCCGCTGATCTCGATGGGCTGGTTCCCGGAGAGCGGCTTCATCGACCATGACTGGATGGGCTACAACGAAGCGATGATGGTCTACATCCTCGCGCTCGGCTCGCCGACCCACCCGGTCAGTCCGGATGCCTGGACGGTCTGGACGCGTACCTACGACAACGACTGGGGCGTGTACCAGGGCCAGGAATACCTGTCCTTCGGCCCGCTGTTCGGCCACCAGTACACGCATGTGTGGGTGGACTTCCGCGACATCCAGGATGCCTACATGCGCGAGCGGGGCAGCACCTACTTCCTCAACAGCCGGTCGGCCGCCCTGGCGCAGCGCGAATACGCGATCGCCAACCCGATGAACTGGAAGGATTACGGACAGAACGTCTGGGGCCTGACCGCCAGCGACGGCCCGCAGAACACCACGCAGGAATACCGGGGCGAGCAGCGCCAGTTCCGCCATTACTCCTCGCGTGGCGCCGGTCTGCGCGAGAACTTCGATGACGGCACCATCGCGCCGACCGCGGCGATCTCCTCGATCGTGTTCGCACCGGAAGAAGTCATCCCGGCCACTGAGGAGATGCACAAGCGCTACGGCGATTACATCTATTCCAGCTACGGCTTCCTGGACTCGTTCAACCCGAGCTTCAACTACGACATCCCGATCAAGACCGGCCGCCTGGTTCCGGATCGCGGCTGGGTGGCCAGCGATTACATCGGTATCGATCAGGGCCCGATCCTGACCATGATCGCCAACTACCGCAATGATTTCGTCTGGGATGTGATGAAGAAGAATCCGCATATCCGCAAGGGCCTGGAACGCGCCGGCTTCACCGGTGGCTGGCTGACGCCGGAAGGCGAGGATCAGCCGATGGAACTGCAGAAAGATGAAAAGGCGGCCTCGGCCCGCTCGGTCGGCATCGCCGAATCGCGTGCGGCCGCGGCGCAGGAACAGAAAAACAATTCCAATTCGAACCGCAACCAGCAGCAGGGGAAGTAAGCAGTGCCATCGTCGTCGCGCCCGAAGCTGGGGTTGAGTCTGTTGCTGCTGATTGCCGGCAGCCTGTTGTTGAGTGCCTGCCGGAAAGAACCGGAAGGGGTCACCGTGCGTTTCTGGGCAATGGGCCGCGAGGCCGAAGTGGTCACCGGCCTGGTGCGTGAGTTCGAGGCGGAAAATCCCGGCATCCATGTCGATGTGCAGAACATCCCGTGGACGGCCGCGCATGAAAAGCTGCTGACCGCGTTCGCCGCCGAAGGGCTGCCGGACGTGTGCCAGCTGGGCAATACGTGGATCCCCGAGTTCGCCGAACTCAACACCCTGACCCCGCTGCAGCCCTACGTGGCGCAGTCCAAGGTGGTGGACCCGGCCGATTATTTCCAGGGCATCTGGGATACCAACGTGATCCACGGCGAGCTGGTCGGCGTGCCGTGGTACGTGGATACGCGCCTGCTGTATTACCGCAAGGACATGCTGGCCAAGGCCGGTTACGACCATCCGCCCCGCACCTGGGACGAGTGGAACGAGATGATGGCGGCGATCAAGACGATGCAGGGCCCCAACCGCTACGCGGTGCTGATGCCGATCAATGAATTCGAGCAGCAGCTGTCCTTTGCGCTGCAGCAGCCCGATCCGCTGCTGCGCGATGAAGACACCCGGGGCAACTTCAGCAGCCCGGGCTTCCGCAAGACGCTGGGCTTCTACGAGAACATGTTCGCGCAGGGCTGGGCCCCGCGCATGTCCGAGACGCAGATCTCCAACGTCTGGGACGAGTTCTTCCGTGGCTTCAACGTGTTCTACGTGTCCGGCCCCTGGAATATCCGCGAGTTCAAGAAGCTGCAGCCCAAGGCGCTGGAAGGGCAGTGGGGTACGGCCGCGTTGCCGGGCCCTGATGGCCCGGGTGCGGGCATCGCCGGCGGGACCAGCCTGGTGATCTTCCGTGATTCGAAGCAGAAAGAAGCCTCGTGGAAGCTGATCGAGTTCCTGTCGCGTCCGGCGATCCAGGAACGCTTCCATTCCATCATCGGCGACCTGCCGCCGCGCCGCAGCACCTGGGAATATCCCTCGCTGGCCAACGACCCATTGGCGCAGCCGTTCCGCGACCAGCTCGAGCGGGTCAAGCCGACCCCGAAGGTGCTGGAGTGGGAACGGATCGCCCAGGAAATGCGGATCACCACCGAACAGGTGGTGCGTGGTGGCCTGGACCAGGATCAAGCAGTGAAAGAGCTGGACGAACGCGTGGACAAGGTCCTCGCCAAACGCCGATGGATGCATGAGCAGCACCGGCAGGAATCCTCGGGGGCGAGCGACACGGCGCACTCCAGTGCCGTGGCCACGGAGGTGGCACCATGAAGCAGCGTTCGCTTGCCGGCTGGATGTTCGCCGGCCCGGCCATCCTGGTCATCGCGGTGTTCTTCGGCCTGCCGGTGTTCTCGGCGCTGGCGCTGAGCATCACCGATTTCGATCTGTACGCACTGGCAGACGGTGACAACCTGCGTTTCGTCGGGCTGGGCAACTACATTGACCTGCTGCAGACCCCGATGTTCTGGAAGTCGCTGTGGAACACCACGTACTTCGTGATAGTCGGCGTGCCGCTGTCGATCGCGGTGTCACTGGGTGCGGCGATCCTGCTCAACGCCCCGGCCGCGCGCTTCAAAGCGCTGTTCCGTACCGCGCTGTTCGCGCCGGTGGTGACCACCCTGGTGGCGGTGGCGGTGATCTGGCGTTACCTGTTCCATACCAGCTACGGCCTGGTGAACTACGGCCTGGGTCATCTGGGCATCAGTCCGATCGACTGGCTGGGCGATCCGAACTGGGCGATGCCGACCATCATGCTGTTCGCAGTGTGGAAGAACTTTGGCTACAACATGGTCATCTTCCTGGCCGGCCTGCAGGCGATCCCGCATGACCTGTATGAGGCCGCCCGCATCGATGGCGCCTCGCGCTGGAAGCAGTTCCTGCACATCACCCTGCCGATGCTCGGCCCGGTGCTGCTGGTGGTGGGCGTGATTACCGTGTCCGGCTACTTCCAGCTGTTCGCAGAGCCTTACGTGATGACGCGTGGCGACCCACTGCAGAGCACCGTCAGCGTGCTGTATTTCATGTTTGAAGAAGGCTTCAAGTGGTGGAACCTGGGTCGCGCCTCCGCGGTGGCGTTCCTGCTGTTCCTGATCATCCTGGGCGTGACCAGCGTCATGCTGCGTTTCGGCCGCAAGAGGCAGTTGGTATGAGTCGTGAAATCGGTCAATCGCGCTGGCATGCCTGGTGGGTCAACGGCGGCCTGCTGGTGCTCGCCGTCCTGAGCCTGGCGCCGTTGTTGTGGATGGTGTCGGTGTCGTTCATGCCGACCGGCGAGGCGGCGCATTTCCCGCCGCCGCTGCTGCCGTCCTCGCTGACCACCGCGAACTACCATGAGTTGTTCGCGCGCACCGGCATGGCCAACAACTTCGTCAACAGCCTGATGGTGTCGCTGGCGATCACCTTCGGCTCGCTGCTGCTCAACACCATGGCCGGCTATGCCTTTGCCAAGCTGCGCTTCGCCGGCCGCGAGCGCATCTTCCAGCTGCTGCTGGCCGCGCTGGTGATCCCGGCGCAGGTGGCGATGCTGCCGCTGTTCCTGCTGATGAAGCAGCTGGGCCTGGTCAACAACTTCGGCGGCGTGATCGTGCCGGCGCTGGCCACCGTGTTCGGCATCTTCCTGGTGCGCCAGTACGCCCGTTCGATTCCGGACGAGCTGCTTGAGGCAGCCCGCATCGACGGGGCAGGGGAACTGCGGATCTTCTTCCAGATCGTGCTGCCGATGCTCAAGCCGGTGCTGGTGACCCTGTCGATCTTCACCTTCATGGCCGCCTGGAACGATTTCATGTGGCCCTTGATCGTGTTGACCGATCAGGAGCACTACACTCTCCCGGTGGCCCTGGCCACGCTCTCGCGCGAGCACATCATGGACGTTGAAATGATGATGGCCGGCGCGGTGGTCACGGTGGTTCCGGTGCTGCTGCTGTTCCTGGCATTGCAGCGTTATTACATCCAAGGTCTGTTGCTGGGGAGTGTCAAAGGGTGAAGCATGCCGTCGTCGCGGTGGGTCTGGGTCTGGTCTGGTCACTGGCGGCCTCGGCCGCACCGCCGGCGACGCCGGTGTTGCCCGCACCCAGGGTGCTGGACAGCTTCGATGACATGACCCCGTGGAAGCTGGTCGTCTCCGATCAGGTCAGCGGCTCGCTGCGCAGCGTGGCCGGTAGTGGCGGTGGCCGCGCGCTGTGTGTGGATTACGACTTCCACAACGTGTCCGGCTACGTCGGCATCCGCCGCGAACTGGGCATCCAGTACCCGGAGAATTACCAGTTCGGCTTCCAGCTGCGCGGTGATTCGCCGGGCAACGATCTGCAGTTCAAGCTGATCGATGCCAGCGGCGACAACGTGTGGTGGGTCAACCGCCCCGGTTATGCCTTCCCCAAGGCCTGGACGTCTGTGCAGTACCGCAAGCGCCAGATCGACAAGGCCTGGGGCCCGGAGACCGACAAGACGCTCAAGCGCAGCGCCGCCGTGGAATTCACGATCTACAGCAAGGTCGGCGGCAAGGGCACGGTCTGTTTCGACCGGCTCACGCTGCAGGGCCTGCCCGCCGCTGACACCTCTTCGCTGAGCCCGTCGGTGATCGCCGATACCGCCACCGCGCTGCAGAACCGCATCGTCGATGGCAAACCGGATACGGTCTGGATCAGTGGCGGCGTGGCCGAGCAGACCATCAGCCTGGACCTGCACAAGGTGCGCGAGTTTGGCGGCGCGGTGATCGAATGGCTGCCCGGGCTGGAGGCCACGCGTTACGTGGTGCGTTCGTCGGCCGACGGCCGCACCTGGAACACGCTGCGCGAGGTGACCGCCGGCGGAGGTGCCCGTGACTGGCTGGCCCTGCCCGATACGGAAGCGCGCTACCTGCGCTTCGACCTCAAGGGCGGCCCGAGCTGGCGCTACGGTATCCGTGACATCACGCTCAAGCCGCTCGAGTTCGCCGCGACTCCGAATGATTTCGTCCGTTCGGTCGGCGCGGATCTGCCGCGCGGCTCGGTGCCGCGTGGCTTCACCGGCGAGCAGCCATACTGGACACTGTTGGGTCTGGATGGCGGCCGTGAGCAGGCCCTGATCGGTGAGGATGGCGCGCTGGAAGTGGCCAAGGCGAGCTTCAGCGTGGAGCCGTTCGTGCTGGTCGACAACAAGCTGCTGAGCTGGGCAGATGTCAAAACCAGCCAATCGCTGCAGGACGATTACCTGCCGATCGCCAACGTCGGCTGGACCCACGACAAGGCCGGCCTGCAGGTGACCGGCTTCGTGCAGGGCACGCCGGACAACGCGCAGCTGGTCGGGCGCTATACCCTGCGCAACCCGGACAAGGTCGCCCATGAGTACACCCTGGCCCTGGCCGTGCGCCCGTGGCAGGTGAATCCGCCGACCCAGTTCCTCAATACCGTCGGTGGTGTAAGCCGGATCGACAACCTGTCGGTTGACCCCACCCACGTCGACGTCAACGGCACGCCGCGCCTCTACCCCGCGCAGGCGCCGGATGCGGCGTTTGCCACGGCGTTCGACAGCAAGCTGGATGTGGTCCACCTGGCCAGCGGCAAGCTGCCGGGCACCACTGAAGTGAAGGACAGCACCGGGCTGGCCTCCGGTGCGCTCCTGTACCGCTGGAAGCTGGAGCCGGGCCAGAGCCGTGAGGTGGCCATCGTGCTGCCACAGACCGGTACCTGGACCATGCCCAAGGCCTTCGATGCGGCCAAGGCGCAACAGCAGGTCGCCTCGATGTGGCGGACCAAGCTGGACCAGGTGACACTGCAGGTGCCCGCGGCCGGCAAGCCGCTGGCCGATACGCTGCGCACTGCGCTGGCGCACATGTTGATCTCGCGCATCGGCCCCAGCCTGCAACCGGGCACACGCTCGTACTCGCGCAGCTGGATCCGCGATGGCGCGATGATTTCCGAAGGGCTGCTGCGCATGGGCCGCAGCGATGCGGTGCGCCAGTACGTCAACTGGTATGCGCCGTACCAGTTCGACAACGGCAAGGTGCCGTGCTGCGTGGATTCGCGTGGCAGCGACCCGGTGCCGGAGAACGACAGCCACGGCGAGCTGATCTTCAACATCGCCGAGTACTGGCGCTACACCGGTGACACCACCTTCCTGGAGGTGATGTGGCCGCACGTGCAGGGTGCCTACCAGTACATGGAGCAGCTGCGCCTGAGCGAGCGCACCGAAGACAACCGCGCGCGCAACCCCGCCTTCTACGGAATGATGCCGGTCTCGATCAGCCACGAGGGCTATTCGGCCAAGCCGATGCATTCGTACTGGGACAACTTCTGGGCGCTGCGTGGCTACAAGGACGCGGCGATCATCGCCAGCACGCTCGGCAAGGCCGAGGCGATGCAGATCAGCGAGTCACGCGATCAGTTCCGTGACGACCTGCAGGCGTCGCTGCTGGCCGCGACCGCGCAGCACAAGATCGACTATCTGCCTGGTTCGGCCGAGCTGGGCGATTTCGATGCCACCTCGACCACCATCGCACTGGCCCCGGCCGGTGAGCAGGGCCGCCTGCCGCAGCCGTACTTGAACAACACCTTCGAGCGCTACTGGAGCGAGTTCGAAGCGCGCCGCGACGGCAAGCGCGAGTGGAAGGACTACACCCCGTACGAGTGGCGCAACGTGGCTGCGTTCGTGCGGCTGGGCTGGCGTGACCGTGCCTGGCAGGCGACCGAGTTCTTCTTCAAGGATCGCGCACCGCAGCCCTGGAACCAGTGGGCTGAAGTCGTCTCGCGCACGCCGCGCAAACCGTTCTTCCTGGGTGATCTGCCGCACGCGTGGGTAGCCTCGGATTTCGTCCGTTCGGCGTTGGACATGTTCGCCTACAGCCGCGACATCGACGACAGCCTGGTGCTGGCTGCCGGCGTACCGTCGCGCTGGCTGGAAGGCAAGGGCGTCGGCGTGCAGGGCCTGCGCACCCCGAACGGCCAGCTCAACTACGCGCTGATCCGCAACGACAAGCAGCTCACCCTGACCGTGTCGGCCGGTTTGATTCCGCCGGCCGGCGGCGTGGTGCTGCCGTGGCCGTACAGCGGCGAACCGGGCGCCACCACCGTCAATGGTGAGCCGGCGGAGTGGGTGGGCGGCGAGCTGCGCGTGATGCAGGTGCCGGCCAAGGTCGAGATCGAGATTCCGGCCTCGGTACGCCGGGCCGAACGCAAGGCACCGTAATGCGGCAGATGACGAAGATGATGCGCGGCCTGCTGGCCGCGGCGCTGGCATTGGCGCCGCTGGTAGCGCTCGCGCAGGGCGATGGGGCGGGGCAGGAGATGACCATGGTCACCTTCAACCTGCACCATGACCGCGAAGACTGGCCGGCCCGGCGCAAGGTGATCCTGCGCGAGCTGCAGGCACTCAAGCCCGACGCGATCGCCCTGCAGGAAGTGATCCAGAAGCCCCACGTGCGCAACCAGGCCGCCTGGCTGGCGCGCAAGCTGGGCTATGAGTATCAGTTCGTCTCCACCGATCCGCCGGGCCGTTTCAAGCGCTATGGCAATGCGCTGCTGACCCGCCGGCCGGTACTGTCGCGCAACGATCACCTGCTGGCACCGCTGGGGGACTACCGCACCGTGGCGCATCTGCGCATCGATGTGGACGGCCGCCCGGTCAATGTCTACGCCACCCACTTGAACGAGCGCTCGGACGAGGCCGGCAGCCGCATCCGCAGTGAGCAGGTGGCGGATCTGTTGACGTTCATTGCCCGGACCGCGGCGGATGCGCCGGTAGTGGTGGCGGGTGACTTCAATGCGCTGGTGGATGCCGGTGACCTGAGCGAGCTGCGCAATCACTACGGCGACAGCTACGGCAGCGTGCACGTAAACAACGAGCTGGCCCAGGTCAGTACATTGAACCGGCATTACTACGACGCACCTTCGCGCATCGACCATATCTTCTTCCAGCAGGATCGACTGCTTGCCCGTGAGGCGAAGATCCTGTTCGACCAGCCGTACGCCGACGGCCGCTGGGCTTCGGATCATTACGGCGTGTGGACCCGGCTGCAGTTCGCCCCGGGTACCGGCAACGCTGGCGCGACGACGCCCTGAGGCGCGCGCCGCGTCGTCGGTGATGGTGTAGCGCGCTACCGGCTGCCTCCACGCATGGCGTGGGTCTACCCTTTGCATCCGCTGGCCCGTGTAGATCCACGCCATGCGTGGATTGCTCTCAGTGCCGCCCTCATGACCACCTGACGCACGCCGCTGCCTGCGCCTTCCAACCCTCCAAACGCAGACAGCGGCCCGAAGGCCGCTGTCTGTTTGTTGCGTCACTCACTCAGGATCAGAGCGTGTCTTTCTTTTCCTGGTCAGCCTTGTCGCCTTCCTCGGCCTGCGGGGCATCGGTCGGGATGTCCTCGCGGGCTTCGGCCTGCGCGGCCTGTTCGGCGGCGTTGGTCGCGGCCGGGGTTTCGCTGGCGGCCGAACCGAACAGCTGACCGTTGTGCACGACCGGGCCGGCCGGGGCCGATTCGGTGCGGGCTTGCGGGGCTGCCGGCTGTGCCGGGGCCTGGGTCGCATCAACGGCATCCAGCATGCTGGTCTGCACCGGTGCGACGGTCGGCTCCTTCACTTCCTGCGGGGCGGTCTCAACGACCGGAACCGCCGGAGCAGCCACTGGGGCCGGAGCGGTCGGCGCCGGAGCAGCGACCGGAGCCGGAGCTGCCGGAGCCACGACCGGAGCAGGGACTGCCGGAGCAGTGACCGGAGCCGGAGCTGCCGGAGCCGCGACCGGAGCCGGAGCTGCCGGAGCAGCGACCGGGGCAGGAGCCACCGGAGCGGCGACCGGAGCCGGAGCAACCGGAGCAGCGACCGGAGCCGGGGCAACCGGAGCAGCGACCGGGGCAGGAGCCACCGGAGCCGCGGCCGGAGCCGGCTTCGGGCTTTCCACGAACGGCACCGGGTCGTTGTAGGAGGCCGGGGCCTTCTCAGCGACCGGCTCGACGGCCGGGGCAGCCGCCTTCTCAACGACCGGGGTCGGGGCCCTCTCGGCCGCCGGTGCAGCCACCGGGGCCGGGGTCGGCTCCGCATGGCCGGCGGTCACGACCGGGCTGCTCACCACGGCAACCGGAGCGGCAGCAGCGACAGCGGCGACCGGGGCCGGGCGCGGGGCCTGGACCGGTGCGGGGGCAGCGGCCGGCGCGTTGCCGGATTCGTCGTCGAACTCGAACTCCGGCTGCGGCTGACCATGGTTGGCGACCTGGCGCTCGGCCGGGGCAGCGTTGCCGCCGTCCTGATCGCCGTCCTGGTCGTCGCCCTCGTCATCCAGACCGTTGTCATCACCATTCAGGCCATCGCTGCCGGCAGCCTGCTCACCATTGCCACGACGACGACGACGGCCGCCGCGACGACCGCGACGACGGCGCGAAGCGCCTTCGCCGGTACCGTCTTCAGCATTTGCCGGCGCGTCACCCTGTTCGGTGGCGTCGGTGTCGCTCAGCTGTGCATCCTCGGCCGGGGCGGCCTTGGCCGTTTCCTGGACGTGGGCAGCCGGTGCGGCGGCATCGGTGGCTACCACGGCAGCCGCGGCGATCACGGCGGCGTCGGCAGCGACCGGTGCAGCGGTGGTCGGCTTCGGTGCATCGGTCTGCGGCTGGCGCGCGGGCTTCTCGCTCACGGCCGGCTTGTCGCCGTCGTTCTGCTGCGGCTTGGCCTGGCCGTTCTGGCCCTGCTTCTGCTTCAGCTTCGGCTGCTGCTGGTCATTGCGCGATTCATTGCGTGGCTTGGCCGGCTGCTGCTCGTTGCGCGGCTTGCCCTGGCCGGGTGCCTGCACCTGTGCTGCATTGCCATTGGCCGGTGCGGCGGTGTCCTGGCGGCGCTCGTCACGACGCTCACCCTTCGGGCCGCGTTCGCCACGCTCACCACGGTCCTTGCCACGGCCCTGCGCCTGCGCATTGCCGTTGCCACCACGCTCGCCACGCTCATCGCGGCGGCCGTTGCGGTCCTTGCCGTTGCGGTCCTTGTTGCGACCATTGCGGTTGCCATCCTGGGCCGAGCGGTTGCTCGGCTGCGGTGCGGCGGCCGGGGCAGGTTCGCCACCGAAGATGCGCTTGAGCCAACCCACCACGCCGGTTGCGGCCGGGGCGGCAACGGGGGCGGCGACCGGCGCCGGTGCGGCTTCCGGTTCCGGCGCTTCGCGCACCGGGGCCGGCTGGCTGTGCTTGACCTGGGTGACCACCGGGGCGACCGGGATGTTCAACTGGGCCTTGGTCAGCGCATGCACCGGCAGCTTGCGCGGGGTGCCGCGCTGGTAGCTCGGCTTGCCGCTTTCTTCGCCCAGCTCGTTCTCACGCAGGCGGGTCACTTCGTAGTGCGGGGTGTGCAGCTGCTCGTCGGCGACGATCACGATCGGCGCGTCATGACGCTGTTCGATCTCGCGCAGCGCGCTGCGCTTTTCGTTGAGCAGGTAATTGGCGATCTCGACCGGGGCCTGGACCAGCACCTGCCCGGTGTTCTCCTTCATCGCATGCTCCTCAGCCACGCGGATGATGGACAGCGACAGCGACTCGACGCTGCGCATGCGGCCATGGCCGTCGCAACGCGGGCAGACGATCTGGCTGGATTCGCCCAGGCTCGGACGCAGGCGCTGGCGGCTCATTTCCATCAGGCCGAAGCGCGAGATGCGACCCAGCTGCACGCGCGCGCGGTCGTACTTGAGCGCGTTCTGCAGGCGGTTCTCGACTTCGCGCTGGTGCTTGTTGGAGGCCATGTCGATGAAATCGATGACCACCAGGCCACCCAGATCGCGCAGGCGCAGCTGGCGGGCCACTTCTTCGGCCGCTTCCAGATTGGTCTGGAACGCGGTGTCCTCGATGTCGCTGCCCTTGGTGGCGCGCGAGGAGTTGACGTCGATGGCGGTCAGCGCTTCGGTCTGGTCGACCACGATCGAGCCGCCCGACGGCAGGCGGACATTGCGTTCATACGCGCCTTCGATCTGCGATTCGATCTGGAAGCGGTTGAACAGCGGAATGTCGTCCTTGTAATGCTTGAGCTTGCGCAGGGTCTGCGGCATCACCTGCTGCATGAACTCCTGGGCGGTCTCGTACAGCTCTTCGGTGTCCACCAGGATCTCGCCGACATCGGCGCGCAGGTAGTCACGCAGGGCACGCACGATCAGGCGCGATTCCTGGTAGATCAGGAACGAGGCCGGCTTGGTCAGCGCCGCTTCGGCGATCGACTTCCAGACCTGCAGCAGGTAATCCAGATCCCACTGCAGCTCTTCGGCATCGCGGCCGACGCCGGCGGTGCGGATGATCACGCCCATGTCGTCAGGGATGTTCAGCTTGTCCAGGGCTTCCTTCAGCGCGGCGCGGTCTTCGCCCTCGATGCGACGCGAGACGCCACCGGCGCTCGGCGAGTTCGGCATCAGGACCATGTAGCGGCCGGCCAGCGAGATGAACGTGGTCAGGGCAGCGCCCTTGTTGCCGCGCTCTTCCTTGTCCACCTGGACCACGACTTCCTGGCCCTCACGCAGCAGCTCGCGGATGCCGGCCTTGTTGTGGTCGACGCCAGCCTGGAAGTAATCGCGGGAGATTTCCTTCAGCGGCAGGAAGCCATGGCGCTCGCCGCCGTATTCGACGAAAGCGGCCTCCAGCGAAGGCTCAAGGCGCGTGATGCGGCCCTTGTAGATGTTCGACTTCTTCTGTTCCTTGGACGGCTGTTCGATGTCGATGTCGTACAGCGTCTGGCCATCCACGATGGCTACCCGCAGCTCTTCAGCCTGCGTGGCATTGATCAGCATTCGCTTCATTCTTGCGTTCCTCGCGCGCTGCTACCGCGCGGAACGCCATGGGGTTTCGCTTCTGGTCACGCTTCACCGCCCATCGCGCATGCGCGGGGAGGGCGGTTTGGGTTTCCAGCGCTACAACACCACGGCAGGCCGCGGGAGCGCTTCATTTGTTTTGGTTTGGGTGTAACGGGGCCGGAGGCAGCTTTCAGCCAGGCTGGAGCGCCACAGGGACATGTTCAGCGCGAATGCGTGTCAGACATCCGGCGATGGCCGGGACCGCCGGTGAGCCGCTAACATGGCCGCCCCGGGGGCGGTGGCTGCGCACTGTGCCGGAATCGCGGGAAGTCGGGCTTCTGGCCCAGAGCAACTTCCAACGAAATCAATCCCTTATCTCGCCCGCCGAGTGTAACAGAATAAAAGGCCAATGACCGTTACCGAGCCCACCCCCAAAGCCGCTGAAGCCATGACCAGCGTACGTATCATCACTGTCCCGGCCGACCGCGCCGGGCAACGCCTGGACAACTTCCTGCTCGGCCAGCTCAAGGGTGCACCGCGCAGCCTGATCTACAAGCTCGTCCGCAGTGGCCAGGTCCGCGTCAACGGCGGCCGCGCCAAGGCCGAGCGCAAGCTCGAAGGCGGCGACGAAGTGCGGGTTCCGCCCGTCCGTCTCAACGAAGAGGGCGACAAGGCCGGTCCGCCCCCGGCGTTCATGAAACGGCTGGAAGATGCCATCGTGTTCGAAGACGATCGGCTGCTGGCGCTGAATAAACCGTCAGGCGTGGCCAGCCACGGCGGCAGCGGCATCAGCTTCGGCGCGATCGAAACGCTGCGTGCCCTGCGTCCGGGCAAGACCCTGGAGCTGGTGCATCGGTTGGACCGGGACACCTCCGGCCTGCTGATCGTGGCCAAGAAGCGCTCGGCCCTGAGCGAGCTGCAGGCACTGTTGCGTGAAGATCACGGCGCCGGCATCCGCAAGCGCTACCTGACCCTGCTGGCCGGCCGCATGCCCGATGGCACCATGACCGTGGACGCCCCGCTTCACGTGGGCCTGCGCCAGGGTGGCGAGCGGCATGTGCAGGTCAATCCGATCGGCAAAGAGTCGATCAGCCACTTCAACGTGCTGGAGCGCAAGGGCGGGCATTCGTACTGCGAAGTGCGCATCGAGACCGGCCGCACCCACCAGATCCGCGTGCATGCCCAGCATCTGGGGCATCCGGTTGCCGGTGACGACAAGTACGGCGATCCGGACGTCAACAAGCGGCTTCGTGAGCAGATCGGCCTGAAACGTCTGTTCCTGCACGCGGCCTCGCTGGAGTTCGCGCTGGACGCGGGCAAGACGCCATACCTGATCAATGCACCGCTGGCCGAGGAGCTGGTCGAGGTGTTGAACCGACTCAAATAGAGCCGACAAGGCTTGGCGGCCTGGCGTTATCGGGGTAGAGCCCGGGCCGTCACCACTTGAACAGCACCAGGCTGATCGCCAGGCTGCCCATGCCGGCCACCAGGCCATACACGGTCTCGTGGCCCTTGGCGTAGCGCTTGGCCGCTGGCAGCAGTTCGTCCAGGGCCAGGAACACCATCACCCCGGAAATGATGCCGAACACCCAGCCGAAGGTGGCGTGGTTGAGCACCCCTGACAGGGCGACATACCCGATCGCCGCGCCGATCGGTTCGGCCAGGCCCGACAGCAGACTCGCGCCGAATGCGTAGAACTTGTTCTGCGTGGCGAAATACACCGGGACCGCGATCGCGATGCCCTCGGGGATGTTGTGGATGGCGATGGCGAAGGCCAGCGGCATGCCCACCGACGGACTTTCCAGCGTGGCGAAGAACGTCGCCAGACCCTCGGGGAAGTTGTGTGCGGTAATCGCCACCGCGGTCAGCAGGCCGACCCGCTTGATGTAGGCCTTGTTGTTGTCGCGGAACAGCGGGTCCTGCTTGTCCAGGCTTTCGTGCGGGTTCGGGATCAGATGGTCGATCACCACGATCAGCAGCACGCCGACCAGGAAGGCAGCGGTGCCATACGCGAAGCCCAGCCGGGCGTCGTAGGCCTGGGTGAATGAGTCGATCGCCTTGTTGAGGATCTCGGTCAGCGAGACGAAGACCATCGCGCCACCGGCAAAGGCCAGGCCGAACGCCAGCAGGCGCGGGTTGGGCCGACGCGAGAACAGCACCATCAGGCTGCCCAGCGCGGTAGCCAGGCCGGCGGCCAACGTGACCGCCAGGGCGATCCATACGTTTTCACTGGAAATATCAGGCATCCGCCAACGCGTCCTTGTAGAAGTGCAGCGCGCCCCGGGCTTTGGCACCGGGGCGCGGAGTAGGGAGCACGAGGTTTGCGGCGGCTGACCTCAACACACTGCGGCGATCAACCGCCGCGACGCAGCCGTTCTTCGACCGCGAAGCACTGGTCGGGCTTGGGCTGCGGCGGATTGAAGCTGACCGGCACCTGGATCGTGGTCGGGACCGTCTGCCCGGCGCGGGTGGCGGCCTTGAACTGCCAGGCCTGCACGGCCTTCTGGGCCTGCTCGTCGAGCTGGGCATTGCCGCTGCCACTGGCGAGCTGCACCTGGCTGGGCTGGCCGTCGGCGGCGATGGTCACCTTGAAGGTGCTGGTGCCGCCGATCCCCTGGCAGGCCAGTTCGATGGGGTACTCCGGCGGTGGCGTCTTGACCGCGGCGACCTCGGTAGGCGCAGCGACCGGTGCGGCCGGTTCGGCAGGGGTCTTGTTGCAGCCGGCCAGGGCGGCCAAGGCAAGGCTGGACAGTGCGATGTACTGCAGTTTCATGGGCTTACTCCGTCAGGGCCGAGGCTTTCGCCGCGCAGATGAAGTCGTTCTCGCTCAGGCCGCCCACATCGTGGGTGGAAAAGCGCACCACGGCGCGGTCGTAATGCACGCCCAGATCCGGGTGGTGGTCTTCGCGATGGGCCACCCAGGCCAGTGCGTTCACGAAGGCCATGGTGCCGTGGTAGTTGTCGAAGCGGAAGGTGCGGGTCAGCGCCTGGCCGGCCTCGGCCAGCTCCCAGCCCGGCACCTGGGCCAGCAGCTCGGTGACCCGGGCGGCGCCGAGCTTGTGGTCGCTGCCTTTACGCGGCACGCAGTGGGCGTGCGCCAGCGGAATCAGGTCGGCCATGGGTTCCTCCACATCTGTATGACTGAACAATGCGCGGTCGGGTGTATAAACCGAATGAGCGCATCACAAGGGATTGGCTAGAATAGCCCGATGATCCAGATATCCGACACTGCCCAATCCTATTTCCGCAAGCTGATCGAACGTGAGGCCGTGCCCGGCATGGGTGTGCGCCTGACCGCCGTCGATGCGGGTACCCCGCGCGCCGATGCCCGCCTGGAGTTCGCTGATCCCAGTGAACTGCTGGGTGATGAGTGGGCGGTGGACTGCGATGGCTTCACCCTCTATGTGGCCGCCACCAGTGTGGCTTGGGTCGATGGCGCCGAGATCGATTTCGTCACCAACGCCACCGGCAGCCAGCAGTTGACCATCAAGGCGCCGAAGATCAAGGGCGAGGCGCCGACCGAAGGCTCCTCGCTGGTCGAGCGCGTGCGCTGGGTGGTGGAGAACGAAGTCAATCCACAGTTGGCTTCGCACGGCGGCAAAGTCGCGGTGCAGGAAGTTTCCGCCGATGGCGTGGTGCTGCTGCGTTTCGGTGGCGGCTGCCAGGGTTGCGGCATGGCCGATGTGACGCTCAAGCAGGGCATCGAGAAGACCCTGATGGGGCGGGTGCCGGGCATCACCGCAGTGCGCGACGCGACCGACCACGAGAGTGGCGACGCGCCGTACATTCCCCGCGGCACGGCAGCCTGATTCCGCTGCGTGCCACTGCGCCGGGCTGACGACATCCTCGAGTGGCTGCTGGCACGCCAGCCGGACAAACGCTTTCTTGAAAAAACCACGGGCCTGCCTTACGGGTGGGGCCTGTGGCTGCGCGCGCTGTCGCCGCTGCCGCGGCCCTTCCGGGCCAGCGAAGTGCTGGCCGAGCTGGCCCAGCGCGAGCCGGTGCCGCACCGCGGGCGCCTGCCCGAACTGAGTTTCGTCCAGGCCCTGCGCCGTCTGCTCTGGCAGGGCTGGGATCCCGCGCCGCGCGATCAGCGCTGGATGCGCTGGACCTCGGCGGTGATCAGCGCGCTGCTGCATCTGATGTTCGCACTGTTGCTGCTGTGGGTGGCCTTGATCCGGCCGCCGAGCGAGCCCGAGCAGGGCGGTGAGAGTGGTCGCGTGCAGGTCGCGTTCGTCGGCCGTGGCACCCCGCAGCAGGAAGACGGTGGCCAGCCGGCCGCGGCCGAACCTGCCACTGCCGAAGTCGCCATCGCAGCAGCGATGGCCAATGCCCAGGCAATGGCCCAGGCCGAAGCCGATGCGCGCGAGCCGTCGGCATCGGCGCCGCAGCCCTCCGCCACGCCCGCACCGCCCAGCGAACCACAACCGACGCCTCCCTCGCCCGCGACACCGGCGGTGGAGCAGCCGGTCCAGGCGACGGAGGTGGCCCGGGCGACGACCGATTTCGTGGTGCCGCCGACCAGCGTGCCCCGCACCGAGGTGCGCGTGGTCACGCGTGATCCGCAGGACATCACGGTGCGCGAGCGCACCGTGGTTACCGTGGAAGCCCCGACGCCACGCAGCAACGTACCGACACCGCGCGCGGTGGAGCCGCAACTGCGCACACCCGATGTTCGCGTGCAGGAACGCCAGGTCGCCGTCATCGAGGCGCCGACACCGACGGTCACGGTGCCGGGCCCACAGGTGGAGGCCACGGTTCCGCAACGCGAGTTGCAGGTGCGCGAGCGCGAAATCCGGCCGGTCACGGCGCCTGCGGTGACCGTCGCCACGCTGCCTGCGCGCGAGGTGACCGTCCCGGGACGATCAGCGGAGGTCGCCGTGCGTGAACGTGCCGTGCCCAATGCCGCACCACGCCCATCGCCACCGTCGCCAACGGCGTCGAGCAGTACGGCGACGGTGCCTGCGGCCGTCAGTGCCCGGAGCGCCAGCAGTGCGCCCAGCAACCGCGCGTCGACCACGGCGGGTTTGCCCGCCAACCAGGCGGCAGCGGCCCCGGGCAACTGGGCAACCCCCAACCGCGCGGATGACTGGGGTGCAGCCAACCATCCACAGGATGCCGATCTCAATGGACGCGCCGTCAGCGCAACCGGCAAGTCTGGCGGCAGCCTGTTCAATGCCGATGGCAGCGTGCGCGTGCCAGGTCAGGCGGGAACAGGCAGCACCGAGCGCGGTGCACCCGGCGGCGAGAAGGACGGGTGGAGCAAGGAGCGCATCGCGCAGTCCGGCACCTGGCTCAAGCGCCCGCCGTACGACTACACCCCGACCTCGTTCGACAAGTACTGGGCGCCCAATGAATCGCTGCTGGCCGAATGGGTCCGCAAGGGCATCAAGGCGGTCGAGATCCCGATCCCTGGTACCAGCTCGAAGATCTCGTGTGTGATTTCCGTCCTGCAGTTCGGTGGTGGGTGCGGCCTGAGTGATCCGAATATGCAGGACCAGCCGGCCATCGCGCGGCCGCCGCCGGACATCCCGTTCAAGAAAGAACTGCAGGAAGACAACGGCAGCCGATGAGGCTGCGCAGCGTTACGGCTGTACTGCGTCGCTCGCATCCACGCCCGCGTCCTGCAATGCGACGAACGCCCAGAACGGCACGTTGCTCTCGCCCCAGTAGCGGCAGGCTTCGTCGAGCACATCCAGCAGCGTGTCGAACTCCGCGCCCGCCTCGCTGCGCAACGCATCGGCATCGTTGAAGAACAGCGCATAGCCGTTGGCCGGCAGCCAGGCCAGGTCGCGCAGGTTGTCGGTCAGTGCATCCCAGTTGCCACCGAAGCCGGTCGGAAAATCCAGGCGCGCGGCCAGCCGCATCAGCAGCGTGCGCTTATCCTGGCAGCCGGCCAGATCGATCTGGATCACACGCAGGCCGGCATCACGCATCGCTGCCGACAAGGGGGCGACGTCATCGTTGCCGATCGCATAGATGCCGGCATTGTTGATGTCGTGCAGGCCCAACTCGAATCCGTCATGCGTCATTGCCAGCTCCCGGCAGGTGGAACGTCGAAACTGCGGAACGTTTCATAGTGATCATCGGTATAGAACCAGCCAGTAGGGGGGGTGCCGCCGGTGACGATGCGCCGTGCGCCGCGATTGCCCGCGCCGGGCGTGTCCACCGTGTATTCGTGGTAATAGCCGCGCGGTCGCTGCGGCAGGCGTTGTTCGCGGTTGCTGAAAATGCTGCCGTCCTGCCGGTGCGGGAACGGGCCGCCGCGCTGGATCAGCGCAATGGTGTCGCGCGCTTCGGCGGGCAGGAACGGGGGCAGGGGATCGCGCGCCGCCTTGGACGATGCTGGCGATGACCTCGCTGCACTGGTGGCCGGCGTGGTATCCGGCTGGGTCAGCGATGGCGCGAACTGCGGCGCGGGCGGGCGCTGGGCGAGCTTGATGGCGGCCAGGCCACCGACCAGCAGCACGATGGCGATCAACAACAGCAGCGGCTTGCGCATGGGGGGCCAGAAGCGATGGGCGAGGCGACTACTCTACTGCGATCATCGGCCTGCACGGTGAGGCGCAGCCGAACAGGCGTGCTGCAGTGCGAGCACGTGCGCCGCACCTGCGTGCCACCGTCACTTTCGCGTAACGAACTGGACACGCCATCGACCGCGCAGGACGAAGTTTCCTTTACATGCCCCTTGGTAAGCTTGCTGGCCATCCCCATCATCGACTCCGCAACGCCCGGTCTTTGCCGGGTGAGTGAGCTACCAGGAGAACCACATGGCCTATACCCTCCCCAAGCTGTCCTACGCCTACGACGCGCTCGAGCCGCATATCGACGCAGCGACGATGGAAATCCACCACACCAAGCATCACCAGACGTACATCAACAACGTCAACGCTGCGCTGGAAGGCACCGAGTTCGCCGACCTGCCGGTGGAAGAGCTGGTCAAGAAGACCAAGTCGCTTCCGGAAAACCTGCAGGGCGTCGTGCGCAACAACGGCGGCGGCCACGCCAACCACACCCTGTTCTGGACCGTGATGTCGCCCAACGGCGGCGGCGCCCCGGTCGGTGATGTCGCCAAGGCGATCGATTCGCAGCTGGGCGGCCTGGAAAAGTTCAAGGAAGCCTTCACCAAGGCCGCACTGACCCGTTTCGGCAGCGGCTGGGCCTGGCTGAGCGTCACCCCGGACAAGAAGGTCGTGGTGGAAAGCAGCGCCAACCAGGACAGCCCGCTGATGGACGGCAACACGCCGATCCTGGCGCTGGACGTGTGGGAACACGCGTACTACCTGAAGTATCAGAACCGTCGCCCGGAATACATCGGCGCGTTCTTCAACGTCGTCGACTGGAATGAAGTCGAGCGTCGTTACCAGGAAGCCATTGCCTGATCGGCACGGTCACCTGACAGACGAACGGCCAGGCAGCGATGCCTGGCCGTTTTTCGTTGGGGACACCTTGCAGCTCAGGGCGCGCTGGTGCTTTCCGGGGTCTGCAGGCGCAGCGTCGCCATGGTGCCCAAGCGCATCGCGGTGGGGTCGCTTTCACTGGCCGGCAGCTTGATGCTGTCCTGGCGCATCCCGCCGAAGTGCTTGACCTGGAACAGCACGTCCAGGCCGTGCCCGCGCGCCGCGCCGGCGAGCGAGGGCGGATCCACGCGTTCGCCGGGATTCTTGCGCGCCGGCTGGAACCCCGGGGTGCTGCCGACCAGTTCGCCGATCTCGGCCGAGAAGTCCCCGGCGATCAGCGAGGGCAGGCCATCGGCGGTCGCACCGATCCAGGTCATCAGGTCGCTGGTCTGGTGCCGGCGCATCTGTGCATCGTCCGGTTCCGGTCGCAACCGCGCGATGTAGATGTTGACCAGCTCCTCGCGCAGCTTGACCCGCAACATGCCGGCCGCGCTGAACTGGCCGGGTGGGTGCAGCAGGGTGACCGCATCATCGGTCACGGGCAGGCGGGTCAGCATGGCGCTGCCGTGGCGCAGGGACTGGCTGGGCGGGTCGGCGGTGACGAAATCGCAGCTGTAGCGCAGGCGGCTGGCCAGCCAGCAGGCCGGGTTGCGGCCCTGGGTCTGGAGTACCCGCTGCACCGCGATCACGTCCGGCTGCATCGCTTCGAGCAGCTGCAGCACCTGGTCACGGCGCTGCTGCCATTGCGCATCATCCTGGGTGGGAAGCTCCAGTGTGGCGATCTTCAACGAAGGCAGGGCCTCCTCGGCCTGGCGCGCGTGCACAAGCGCCGCCGGCGCCGCCAGCAACAGCAGCAGGATCCAGCTCGGCCAACGTCGGGTCCCACCAGTGATGTGCGCGCGCATAACGATAAGTTTACGCTTCCGCCGTCGACGATCCGTGACACGGGTGGCATCGCGCGCGGTCGTTTTCAGCCCGCCTGCCATGTCCGGCGGCCCCTGTCATGCAGCTGTGCAGCGTGCGCTGGGGTGGGGGCTTCCGGTAATCTTGGTCCTTTCGTGTTCGCAGGACAGCCCCACAGGATGAGCAATATCGCAGCCGCCAGCGCCGGCAAAGGAAAAATGCCGCGCCAGATTCCCTATATCATCGGCAATGAGGCCTGCGAACGCTTCAGCTTCTATGGGATGCGCAACATCCTGGTGCAGTTCCTGATCACCTCGCTGCTGCTGCAAGAGATCACCGCCGATGGCCGCGCCGGCGAGGCGAAGGACATCATGCACAGCTTCATGATCGGCGTGTACTTCTTCCCGCTGCTCGGTGGCTGGCTGGCCGACAAATTCTTCGGCAAGTACCACACCATTCTGTGGTTCAGCCTGATCTACTGCGCCGGTCACGCCTGTCTGGCCATCTTCGAGGACAGCCGCCAGGGCTTCTTCGTCGGCCTGGGCCTGATCGCGCTGGGCGCCGGCGGCATCAAGCCGCTGGTGGCCTCGTTCATGGGCGACCAGTTCGACCAGAGCAACAAGCATCTGGCCAAGGTGGTCTTCGACGCGTTCTACTGGATCATCAACTTCGGCTCGCTGTTCGCCTCCCTGCTGATCCCGCTGGCGCTCAAGAATCTCGGTCCATCGTGGGCGTTCGGCATCCCGGGCATCCTGATGTTCGTGGCCACCTTCGTGTTCTGGATGGGCCGCAAGCGCTATGTGCTGGTGCCGCTGCCGCCGAAGGACCCGCATTCGTTCGGCAACGTGGTGCGTACCGCGCTGTCGGCACAGGTGCCGGGCAAGGGCCGTCCGGGTCGCACCCTGGCGATCCTCGGCGCGGTACTGGCCGTCGCCTCGATGGGGCTGGTGGGCAGCCTGGGCATCGTGATCTGCCTGTGCATCGCGTTGGTCCTGCTGCTGGCCGGTATCGGTGGTGGTACCTGGATCCAGCTGGACCGCGCCCGTGCGGTGCATCCGGCCGAAGCCGTGGAGGGCGTTCGCTCGGTACTGCGCGTGCTGGTGATCTTTGCCCTGACCACGCCGTTCTTCTCGCTGTTCGACCAGAAGGCCTCGACCTGGGTCCTGCAGGGCCAGCAGATGGCCATGCCGAGCTGGTTCACCGCCTCGCAGATGCAGGCGCTGAATCCGCTGCTGGTGATGATCCTGATCCCGTTCAACAACCTGGTGCTGTATCCGATGCTGCGCCGCTTCGGCTTCGAGCCGACCGCGCTGCGCCGGATGACCGCCGGTATCGCCTTCAGCGGCCTGGCCTGGATCGTGGTTGGCGGCATCCAGGTGATGATGGATGGCGGCAACGTCATGTCCATCTTCTGGCAGATGCTGCCCTACGCGCTGCTGACCTTCGGTGAGGTGCTGGTCTCGGCCACCGGCCTGGAGTTCGCCTACAGCCAGGCGCCGCAGGCGATGAAGGGCGTGGTGATGAGCTTCTGGAACCTGACCACCACCATCGGTAACCTGTGGGTGCTGCTGTCCAACGCGGCGGTGCGCAACGATACGGTGACCCACCAGATCGCCAGTACGGGTTTGAGCGAGGCGGCGTTCCTGATGTTCTTCTTCGCCGGGTTTGCTTTCCTGGCGGCGTTGGCCTTTGGTTGGTATGCCAAGCGCTATCGTATGGTCGACAACTACCGCACCGCCTGAGCCTGACATGACCCCAGTCAACCTGCTGCTGATCGCCATCACCGTCATCGTGTCGTGGATGGCGTTCAAGAACCGCGCGCTCGCCGACCGCCTGATCCTGTGGCCGCCGGCGGTGGACCGCAATCGCCAGTACGACCGCCTGATCACGTACGGGTTCATCCACGCCGATCTGTCGCATCTGGCGTTCAACATGATCACGCTGTTCTTCTTCGGCGGCTTCATCGAACAGGTGATGCTGCAGTTGAGCGGCAGCTACCTGACCTATCCGGCGTTCTATCTGGGCGCGTTGCTGGTCTCGATCCTGCCGAGCTACCTGAAGAACCAGAAGAACCCGAATTACCTCAGCCTGGGGGCGTCAGGTGCGGTCTCGGCGGTGTTGTTCGCCTTCATCCTGATCAAGCCGTGGTCGATCATCCTGGTGCTGTTCATTCCGGCCCCGGCGATCATCTATGCGGTGTTCTACGTGGGCTACAGCATCTGGATGGACCGCCGTGGCGGCGATCGCATCAACCACAGCGCGCACCTGGCCGGTGCGGCCTTCGGTGTGTTGTTCATGCTGGCCATGCAGCCAAGCATCTTCAGCCACTTCCTGCGTGAGCTGAGCAACCCGACCTTCCGCCTCGGCGGTTGAGGCAGGGCGTACCGACCAACGGTCGGTCCCTGCGGCGTGGCATCTGGCGCGGGGTAGCTCACGACCGTTGGTCGTGAGCACGCCAACCGTCAGGCAGCCTTCTTGCCGTCCACGCCATAGGTGCTGAGCAGCCGGGCGTAGACCTCGTTGTCGATCTGATCGAATTCCCAGCCCTGGGTCTGGCCATTCACGGCCAGCTGGAACAGGCCTTCGAGCAGCGAGCTGTCGGCATCGCCGTGGGCGGCGGGGGCGGGTGCAGTGTTGTCCATGCGGACCTCCGGAAAGCGGGTTCGTACCGGTCAGGTCTTCGCAAAAGCCGTGCCAGCTTTTACGCCCTGTCCGAGACCGATATCGGCTTGAACGGCCCAGGCTTTAGGTCGGCAAGTGACGTGCTGCGTCGCTGCCTGACCCTGTTCAGGCTTCACACGATCATGGCGGTCAGCTGCGCACTATCGCGTCAGTCGCCGCAGGAGACACCGCTCATGGCTTCGGTCACGCCGCCCGGACTGGCTTACGAAGTGGAGCACGATCTGGACCACCATCGCTTCCAGGCCCGGGTCAAAGGGCATGTGGCGCTGCTGGACTACCAGATCAAGCGCAAGCGGATGATCATTACCCACACCGAGGTCCCCGAGCCGATCGCCGGCCGCGGCGTCGCGGGCGAACTGACCAAGGTGGCGCTGCGTTACGCGCGCGAGAACAAGTTCAAGGTCGTGCCGGCCTGTGCGTACGCGGAGGCGTTTCTGCAGCGGCACGAGGAGTACGACGACCTGCTGGTCCGATGACGACAGCGGGTCATGCTTCAGGGATGGCTGATCATGATGGTGGGTTACAACAAGGGGATTTCAGGATGAACATCGCAGGAAACCGTCGCGCGCTGCGCGTCAGCGCGCTGGCCTTGGCCATGGGCGTGGTGGTGATGGCCGGGTGCAAGCGCGACGGCGAAACAGCGGCTCCGGCCGCGCCGGTCGACACCGCCGCCGAGCCGGCTGCCCCGGCCGTGGCACCCGACGCGCCGATCGAACTGCGCGACGTGATCGAGACCTCGCCGCAGGCGGTGGTCGGGATCAGCTATCCGCCGGACATCGCGCGGTATCCGGGCCTGGCCAAGGCCTTGGCCGGCTATGCCGACAGTGCGCGGGCCGAGCTGCAGCAGGCGGTGGACGGCTTGGGCAACGACAAGCCGACGATGCCGTATGAGCTGTCGCTGAGCTTTGAGAAGGTGCTGGAGACACCGCAGCTGGTGGTGGTGACCGCCGATGGCAGCCGCTACACCGGGGGTGCCCACGGGGAGCCGCTGGTGGCGCGTTTCGTGTGGCTGCCGGAGCAGCAGCAGATGCTGACCGCAGACAAGCTGGTGGCCGATGCCAAAGGCTGGAAGGCGATCAGTGACTACGTGGCCGACCAGCTGCGCGAGCGCGTTGCCACCCGGCTCAGTGGCGATGAGATGGAGCCGGCACAGATGCAGGAATCGCTGCGCAACGCGAGCCGGATGATTGCCGACGGCACCGGGCCCAGCGCGGACAACTTCAGCCAGTTCCAGCCGTTGACGGGTGCCGACGGGCATATCGCTGCGATACGCTTTGTGTTCCCGCCCTACCAGGTAGGGCCATACTCGGACGGCACGCAGACCGTGGACGTTCCGGCCGCCGTGCTGGCACCGCACGTGGCGCAGGATGTCGCGGGGTTGTTCGCCCGGAGCTGATCGACGGAGGCGATGTGGACGCTGGGCTGCAACGACGGGTCACAGGGTTGCTGCATGAGGCGGGGGTCACCGTTGACGGTGACCAGCCGCAGGACATCACGGTGCACGATCCGCGCTTCTTTGCGCGGGTCATGGCCCACGGCTCGTTGGGCCTGGGCGAGAGCTACATGGACGGGCAGTGGGATGCCCGCTCGCTGGATGCTTTTCTGTTTCATCTGATGCAGGCGCATCTGGATGAGCGCGTACACGGCTGGCGCGATCTCGCCGATGCGCTCAAGGCGCGGGTGTTCAACCTGCAGGCCGGCGCGGGGAGCTTCGAGGTCGGCCGGCGCCATTACGATCTAGGCAACGATCTGTACGAGGCGATGCTGGGCCAGCGGCTTGTGTACAGCTGTGGCTACTGGCGCGAGGCCGCGGAGCTGGATGCAGCGCAGGAAGCCAAGCTCGATCTGATCTGCCGCAAGCTGGGGCTGCGGCCCGGCCAGCACATTCTGGATATCGGTTGCGGTTGGGGTGAGGCGTTGAAGTTCGCGGCCGAGCGCTATGGCGTGTCCGGGGTGGGGGTGACGATCTCGCAGGAGCAGGCGGAGTACGCGCGCCAGTTGTGCGCTGGGCTGCCGATCGAGATCCGGCTGCAGGACTACCACGAGGTGGAGGAGTCGTTCGACGCGATCCTGTCGGTGGGCATGTTCGAGCACGTAGGCGACAAGAACTATCGTGGTTACTTCGAGATGGCGCGTCGATGCCTGCGGCCGGAGGGGTTGTTCGTGCTGCATTCGATCGGCAGCAACCTGTCGCGGCATCGCACCGATCCGTGGATCGCCAGGTACATCTTCCCCAATTCGATGCTGCCGTCGGCGGCGCAGGTGACACAGGCGTTCGAAGGCTTGTTCGTGCTGGAGGATTGGCACAACTTCGGCACCGATTACGACCGCACGCTGCAGGCATGGCGGGCCAACATCGAGGCGGCGTGGCCGCGGCTGGATGCGCAGCGCTATGACGAACGCTTCCGCCGGATGTGGCGGTTCTATCTGGCCGGTTCGATGGCCAGTTTCCGCTGCCGGCACGCGCAGTTGTGGCAGTTGGTGTTGTCGCCGGATGGCGTGCCAGGGGGGTATGTGGCGCCGCGGTGAGGGCAACAGAAAAACGCCCGGCAGTGCCGGGCGTTTCTCATACTGCACGTCGCTGGAACAGACGCTTACTTCTTGCTGTCACCCGAGGTCAGGCCGCGCTTTTCGAGCAGCGGCTCGATCTGCGGGGCGTGGCCGGCGAAGTTCTGGAACAGCTCCATCGCATCCACGCTGCCCCCCTTGGAGAGCAGGGTCTGGCGGAAGTGGTCGCCGTTCTTGCGGCTCAGGCCGCCGTTTTCGCGGAACCACTTCTGGGTGTTGGCATCGAGCACTTCGGACCAGATGTAGGCGTAGTAGCCGGCCGAGTAGCCGCCCATGATGTGGCTGAAGTACGGGGTCTTGTAACGCGGCGGGACCGGCGCGTAGAAGATGCCGTCCTTGGCCAGGGCCTCGGCTTCGAACTTCATCACGTCCTTGGCAGCCGGCACCTGGTCCGGGCCGATCTGGTGCCAGCGCTGATCGAGCATGGCCGCACCGAGGTATTCGGTGGTGGCAAAGCCCTGGTTGAACTTGGCGGCGGCGACGACCTTGTCGAGCAGGGCCTGCGGCATGGCGGTGCCGTTCTGGTAGTGCTTGGCGTAGTTCTTCAGGATGACCGGATCATCGGCCCACATCTCGTTGACCTGCGAGGGGAACTCGACGAAGTCGCGCGGCACCGAGGTGCCCGAGAAATAGGGGTACTTCACGTTCGAGAACATGCCGTGCAGGGCATGGCCGAATTCGTGGAAGGTGGTGGTCACTTCATCCCAGGTCAGCAGGGTCGGCTTGCCGGCCGGCGGCTTGGGGATGTTGAGATGGTTGGCAACCACCGGCTTGAAGCCGGTCAGTTCGGACTGCGAGACGTACGAGTTCATCCACGCACCGCCGCGCTTGGAGGCGCGTGCGTAGGGGTCGAAGATGAAGATCGCCAGCTGGCTGCCGTCGGCATCGAACACGTCGTAGACGGTGACGTCTTCGTGGTAGACCGGCAGGTCGGTGCGCTGCTTGAAGGTCAGGCCGAACTCGAGCTGGGCGGCATGGAAGACGCCGTTCTCGAGCACGTTCTTCATTTCGAAGTACGGCTTGAGCTGGGATTCGTCGAAGTTGTACTTGGCCTGGCGGACCTTCTCGCTGTAGAACGCCCAGTCCCATGCTTCCAGCTTGAAGGTGGGCTTGCCGGCAGCCTTCTGTTCCTTGTCGATCATGGCCTGCAGGTCGGCGGCTTCGCGTTTGGCGTTGGCGACGGCGGCCGGGGCGAGCTGGCCGAGCATGGCGTTGACGGCTTCGGGAGTCTTGGCGGTCTGGTTGGTGAGGTTGTAGGCGGCGAAATTCGCAAAGCCCATCAGCTTGGCCTTGTCGGCACGCAGCTGCATGATGCGCGAGACCAGGCCGGTGTTGTCGTACTCACCACCGCGGCTGCCGCGGGTCACCGAGGCTTCGTAGATCTTCTGGCGCAGCGCGCGGTTGGCCAGGTTGGTCAGCGGCGGCTGGCCGGTGGTGTTGAGCAGGGTAATGACGTACTTGCCGTTCTGGCCACGGGCCTTGGCGGCTTCGGCAGCGGCGGAGATCTGCTCCTGCGAGAGACCGGCCAGTTCCTTGACGTCAGCGACAGTGATCGCCGAGGCGTTCACTTCGGCCAGCACGTTCTGGCTGAACTTGGTGCCCAGGTTGGCCAGTTCGGCGTTCATTTCCTTGAGCTTGGTCTTGTCGGCTTCGGACAGCTTGGCGCCGGCGCGGACGTAGCTCTCGTAGTACTTCTCGACCAGGCGCACGCCTTCGGCGTCGAGGCCGAGCGCGGCGCGGCCGTCGTACAGGCTCTGGATGCGGGCGAACAGCTTGCCGTTCAGCGCGATGGCGTCGCTGTGCGCGGCGAAGCGGGCGGAGTAGTCGGCCTGCAGCTTCTTGCGTGCGTCGTTGGTGTCGGCGCCGACGAGGCTGAAGAAGACGGTGGTGGCGCGATCCAGGGTGTCACCGCTCTTTTCCAGGGCGATGATGGTGTTGTCGAAGGTCGGCTTGGCCTTGTTGTTGGCGATCGCGTCGACTTCCTTCAGCTGCTGGGCCATGCCGGCGTCGAAGGCGGGGGCGAAGTCGCTGTCCTTGATCTTGTCGAACTGCGGGAAGTGCAGCGGCAGCGGGCTGTCGGCGAAGAACGGGTTGGCCTGCTGGGCGGTGGCCGCGGCCGGGGTGGCGGCGGTGGCGGAATAGGCGGGCAGGGCAAGGCCGAGGGTCACGGCGACGGCGAGGGCAAGACGGGTGGTCAAGGGGAGTTCTCCGGTCAGACAAGTCTTTGAGGGTAACCCGAGCCGTTGGGGAGGGGCTTGTGTCGAAAGGCATGTTTTGGCCGTGCGAAGGCCGGGGCATTGGGCAAGGGCGCGGTCACTGCAGCAACAGCAACAGCAACAGCAACAGCAACAGAAACAGCAACAGCGGCGGTGGGCTGCTGCGAGGCGAGGGGCGGGTGGGGGCCAGCGGGGCACGCTGTGAATACGTCCATGTACGCTCGTAGTGCGCCATCCATGGCGCACTACGGCCCCGCCAACCCCACCCGCCCCGCGCTGGACAGTTGATTGGCGCCTTGAGAACGAGCGTGTGGCCCTGAGTGTGGGCGGTAGTGCCGGCCGCTGGCCGGCTCCCCAGCCGTGCAGGACAAGTTCAGCAGGCGAGCTAAGATGAGGTCTTTCCACCGGACCTCCTTCCATGACCACTGCCTTCGATTTCCCGTTCGTGGACCTGTCCGGTCAGCCGCAGGCGTTGGCGCAGTACCAGGGCAAGGTGTTGCTGCTGGTCAATGTGGCCAGCAAGTGCGGCTTTACGCCGCAGTACGAGGGGCTGGAGGCGCTGTGGCGGGAGTTCGGGCCGCGGGGGCTGGTGGTGGTCGGGTTTCCCTGCGATCAGTTCGGGCACCAGGAGCCGGGCGATGCGGCGCAGATCGGAGAATTCTGCTCGCTGAGCTACGGAGTCAGCTTCCCGATGTCGGACAAGGTCGAGGTCAACGGCGCGGGCGCTGATCCACTGTGGCAGTGGCTCAAGGCCGAGAAGGCCGGGGTGCTGGGCACGCGCGGGATCAAGTGGAACTTCAGCAAGTTCCTGGTAGGCCGCGATGGGAAGGTGCTGGCGCGCTACGCGCCGACCGACAAGCCCGAGTCGCTGCGCGGGGATATCGAGGCCGCGCTGGGCTGATCGGCCCCCGGTCGGAGCGCGGCCAGAGGTAGTGCCGGCGGCTGGCCGGCTGCTCGTGTTGCATGACCCAGGTTGCCGGCCAGCGGCCGGCACTACCAGCAAACTGGGCGTCGGCCTGGCGGGCCGTTCGCCCGCGTGACTTACTTTTCGACGAAGGCGCGTTCGAACACGTAGTGGCCCGGGGTGCCGATGCGCGGGGAGGTCTGGAAGCCGCGGCTGTCCAGCACGGTGCGCAGGTCGGCCAGCATCTGCGGGCTGCCGCAGATCATGGCGCGGTCGTTCTCCGGGTCCAGCGGCGGCAGGCCGAGGGTCTTCTGCATTTCGCCGCTTTCCATCAACGAGGTCAGCCGGCCCTGGTTGGGGAAGGCTTCGCGGGTCACGGCCGGGTAGTAAAGCAGCTTGTCGCCGATCATCTCGCCGAGGAACTCGTGCTCGCGCAGTTCCTTCTCGAACAGGTCGCGGTAGGCCAGGTCCTTTTCGTAGCGCACGCCGTGGGTGAGGATCACCTTGTCGAAGCGCTCATAGGTTTCCGGGTCCTTGATCACCGACAGCCACGGCGCCAGGCCGGTACCGGTGCCGAGCAGGTACAGGTGCTTGCCCGGGTGCAGGTCGCTGATCAGCAGGGTGCCGGTGGGCTTCTTGCCGACCAGCACCTTGTCGCCCGGCTTGATGTGCTGCAGGCGCGAGGTCAGCGGGCCGTCCTGGACCTTGATGCTGAAGAACTCCAGGTTTTCTTCCCAGTTGGCACTGGCGATGGAGTACGCGCGCAGCAGCGGGCGCGCCTCGGTTTCCAGGCCGATCATCACGAACTGGCCGTTCTCGAAGCGGAAGCCGCTGTCGCGGGTCGTGGTGAAGCTGAAGTAGGCGTCGGTCCAGTGACGGACCTCAAGCACCGTTTCGGCGCCAAAAGCGGAAGACATGGGGGTGGGGTTCTGGTCGGTTTCGTCGGGTCTAGTTTATCTCAAATGAGATAAATTCTCATTGACTGGCTGGACAGGCCCGCCAGCCGTGGGTTTCAGCGGTATCCGGCGGCCTGCAGTTCGAACAGTTCGGCGTAGCGGCCGCCCTGGGTCATCAGCTCGGCATGGGTGCCGCTGGCCTCGATCCGGCCGTCGGCCAGCACCAGGATGCGGTCGGCCATGCGCACCGAAGAGAAGCGGTGCGAGATCAGCACGGCGGTGCGGTTGTCGGACAGTTCCTTGAAGCGCTGGAACACCTCGAACTCGCTGCGGGCATCCAGTGCCGCGGTGGGTTCATCGAGGATCATGACCTGCGCATCGCGCATGTAGGCTCGGGCGATCGCGATCTTCTGCCATTGGCCGCCGGACAGGTCCACGCCCATCTTGAAGCGGCGGCCGATCAGCTGGTCGTAGCCACCAGGCAGGCCGGCGATCACTTCATCGGCCATGCCACGCCGGGCGGCATCGCGGATGCGGGCGTCATCGCTCATCGCCTCGACCAGGCCGACGCCGATGTTCTCGCCGGCGCTGAGGTTGTAGCGCACGAAATCCTGGAAGATCACGCCCATGTTGGCGCGCAGGTCATCCAGGTCGTAATCGCGCAGGTCCCGGCCATCGAGCAGGATGCGGCCTTCGTCGGGGTCGTACAGGCGGGCCAGCAGCTTGACCAGGGTGGTCTTGCCGGCACCGTTCTCGCCCACCAGCGCCAGCACTTCGCCGGCACGCAGTTCGAAATCCAGGTGGCGCACGGCCCAGCGTTCGGCATCGGGATAGCGGAAGCCGACATTTTCGAACACGAAGCCCTGGGTGATCGGCTGCGGGATGGCGATGGCATCCGGGCGCGAGTGGATCTCCGGTTCGATCTGGAAGAACGAGAACAGATCGTCCAGGTACAGCGCCTGCCCGGCGACCTGCGAAAACCCGATCAGCAGGCCTTCGAGCAGCTGGCGCAGCCGCAGGAAGCTGCCGGCCAGGAAGGTGAGGTCGCCGATCGAGAAATCACCGCGCACGGTGCGCCAGGCGATGTAGGCGTAGGCCGCGTAGTAGCCCAGCGTCCCCAGTGCGGCGAGCAGCGTGCCCCAGATCGCGCGTTTGCGGGCCAGAGCGCGGTTGGCCAGATAGAACTTTTCGGCCAGCAGCTTGTAGCGGTCGATCAGGAAGCGATGGAGGTTGAAGATCTTCACCTCCTTCGCGGTTTCCACACTGGCCCCGATCTGGCGCAGGTACTCCAGCTGCCGGCGCTCGGGCGTCCACTGGAAATTGAGGCTGTAACCGGCCGCATTGAAATGCGATTCGCCGATGAACGCCGGGATCAGCGCCACCGCAAGCAACAGGATCAACCACGGCGCGTAGACGATCAGACCCACCGCGAGGCTGGCCACGGTGATGCTGTCCTGCACCTGGCCAAACAGCTGGCTCATCAGGTTCATGCGGCCCATGGTCTGGCGCCGTGCGCGGTCCAGTTTGTCCTGCAGGTCGGGGTCTTCGAAATCCTCCAGGTCCAGTTCGGCGGCGTGTTCCATCAGGCGCACGCTGGTGACGTTGGTGAACAGCTCCGACAGCAGCGTATCGGCGTAGCTGACCATGCGGCCGAGCAGGTCCGAGGCCATCGCCAGGCCGAATTCGAGGGCGAGCAGGCCCAGCAGTGGATTGAGCAACCCGCTGGAGAGTGCCTCGCCGAACGGCGGAAAACCCGCATCATGCTGGCTGAGCAGCACCGCCGCATCGATGATCAGTTTGCCGACATAGAGCATCGCCACCGGCAGCAAGGCACGGATCACGCGCAGGCCGAGGCTGGCCAGGGTCAGCCCAGGGCTGGTCTGCCAGACCTGGCGCAGGAACGGCGGCAGGTTGCGCATGGCATTGACGCGCTCGCGCAGGCTGGGATTCTTCTGGCCGGGAGCACCGGCAGCGGGGGAGGCGGGCATGGGCGCTATTGTGCGCGCCGCGAGCGTGGTTGATGCATGAAGTCAGTGCACGCGCAGCTCGCGGACGTGTACGCACCACAGCGCGGGAGTGCGCGCGTACCGCAGCCCGGTAGTGGCGGGCGCGGGGCGGCGGCCCGGGGGCGACCGCCCCGGGGGGGGCGCCGCACCCGCC
>NZ_JBDJMW010000014.1:0-75757 GCF_039674145.1 Stenotrophomonas sp. TWI587
AGCGCTGTGGAACCACCCGATCCCATCCCGAACTCGGAAGTGAAACGCAGCTGCGCCGATGGTAGTGTGGCCTAAGCCATGCGAGAGTAGGTCATCGCCAGGGTTTTTACCGGAAAACCCCGCTGCTCACGCAGCGGGGTTTTCTTTATGTCCGCGATCAAGTGCGTGTCCAACGCGTGCCCGACACGCCGCGAGGTGTCGTGTCTGTCCGTAGAGCGCGCCACTGCACGGGCGTATCGTCACGGCTGCTGATGACGATGGACGACCCCCCATGGCGCTGAACTGCGTGATTCTCGACGACTACCAGAACGCCGCGATGGCGTATGCCGACTGGAACGCGCTCGGCGAGGCGGTGCAGGTACGCACGCTGACGACGCCACACACCGGCGATGCACTGGTAGCCGCGCTCGGCGATGCCGACATCCTGGTGGTCATGCGCGAACGCACACCCATCACCGCGGCTCTGTTGGCCCGCTTGCCCCGTCTCCGCCTGCTGATCACCAGCGGCATGCGCAATGCGGCGGTCGATGTCGCGGCAGCGAAAGCACAGGGGATCATCGTCTGCGGCACCGACAGCCATCCCGAGCCTGCCGTGGAGATGACCTGGGCGCTGATCCTCGGCCTGATGCGTCAACTGGTGCCGGAGGTCAACGCGCTACGCAGCGATGGACCGTGGCAGCAGACGGTCGGCCGTGACCTGCATGGTGCGCGGTTGGGACTGCTGGGGCTGGGCAAGATCGGTCAACGCGTAGCGCAGATCGGCCAGGCGTTCGGGATGCATGTCAGTGCATGGAGTCCGAATCTCGATGCCGCCCGTGCGGCGGCGGCGGGGGTGCAATTGGCCACGTCCAAGCAGGCGCTGTTCGCCGGCAGTGACGTGGTCTCGCTGCATCTGGTCCTGGGCGAACGCAGCCGCGGAATCGTGGATGCCGACACGCTGGCCTGTCTGCCGACGCACGCGTGCCTGATCAATACCGCGCGGGCCGGTCTCGTTGATCGGCAGGCGTTGATCGATGCCGTGACTGAAAAGCGCATCGCCGGTGTTGGCCTGGATGTCTTCGACATCGAACCCCTCCCGGCAGGGCATCCGCTGCGCACATTACCCAACGTCTTGGCGACGCCCCATCTGGGCTACGTCACCGAGCGCAATTACCGGGACTATTTCGGCCAGGCGGTCGAGAACATCGCCGCCTGGCTGCAGCGCACGCCGCAGCGCACGCTGGGCTGAGGATCACGCCAGCGCGGAGTGGCGCACGGGGTGGGCCTGGTGACGGAACACGGCCACCGCCTGGGTGAGGTCGGCCGCCTGCGCTTCCAACAAGCGTGCGGCGGCGCTGGCTTCCTCAACGAGCGCTGCATTCTGCTGGGTGGCATCGTCCATCTGCGCCACGGTCTGGTTGACCTGATCGATGCCCGCGGCCTGTTCCTGCGAGGCCGATGAAATCTCGGCCATGATCCCGCTGACGCTGGCCACGCTGCTGACGATCTCACCCATGGTCTGCCCGGCGTCCTGCACCAGACGCGCGCCCTCGGCGACCTGCACCACGGAGGCGTCGATCAGGTTCTTGATCTCCTTGGCCGCATCTGCCGAGCGCTGGGCGAGAATGCGCACTTCGCTGGCGACCACCGCAAAGCCGCGACCCTGCTCACCCGCGCGTGCGGCTTCCACGGCGGCGTTGAGGGCAAGAATATTGGTCTGGAAGGCGATGCCGTCGATCACGCGGGTGATGTCGCCGATCCGGCGCGATGCAGTCTGGATCCCATCCATGGTCGTTACCACCTGGCTGACCACCTGGCTGCCGCGCGTGGCGACGTCGTGCGCACCGTGGGCCAGTGAGCTGGCCTGACGTGCGTGTTCGGCATTCTGGCGCACCGTGGAGGTCAGCTCCTCCATCGAGGCCGCGGTCTCTTCCAGGTGCGCGGCCTGGCGCTCGGTGCGTTCGGACAGGTCATCGTTGCCGCTGGCGATCTCACTGGCCGCCAGCGAGATGGAGCCGGTGCACTGCTTGATGCGCTCCACCATCGCGGTCAGCTGCTCCGCCGTTGCGTTGGCGTCGCGCTGCATGGCCTCGAACGAGCCATGGAAATCGCCCTGCATGCGCTGATCCAGATCCCCGTCGGCCAGCGCCGACAGCATCCGGCGGATTTCCCCGACCGTGCCGCCCACGCTGTCCAGCAGTTGGTTGATGCCGCCGGTCAGGCCATTGAGGAAGCTGGCGCCGCCATCGGTGGCCTGCAGACGGCGATCGAGATCGCCCTTGCTGGCGGCGTCGACGATGCCCGCCACCGCGTTCTCCAACAGCAGCTCATGGGTGCGGTCATGCCACTCCACCGCGAAGCCCTGGCGCTGCCCCTGCGCATCGAAGACCGGCGTCACCACCTGGGCGAAGTGCACCGGGCCGATCCGGACGCGGCCATGGTGGGTGGCCATCAAGGTATTGAGGATGGCGCGGATGCGGTCCGGATTGGCATGGAAACGATGGATGCTGCTGCCGACCAGACGCTCGGCATCGAAGTCCGGAAAGGCCTCGCGCAGGCTGGCCTGCTGGTTGCGCAGCAGGGTCACCACGGACTGGTTGACGTAGCGGATCACGTGATCGTTGTCGGCGATCATCATCGCGGTGCGCGAGACGTCCAGGGCCTGGCGGACCTGGCTGTCGTGCTGGTGGACGACATCCTCGGTCTGGCGGCGCTGGGTGAGCTCGGCAACGGCCAAGGTGGCGCGTTCTTCAGCGCGGAGCAGCGCCAATGCCTGTCGTCGGGTTCGCGTCGCCAGCACCCACAGCAGCGCCGCCCCGATCGCGAGTGGCAGCACGGACCATGGCTGTCGTTGCCATACCGCGATGATCAACGAGACCAGCAACAACACACCTGCAGCAAGCAGACACACCGTATCGGTGCGGAGCGCGGAGCGCAGCACGTGATCCGGCGGACGGGGCGGGGCGTGGGAAATGGCGGACATAGCGACTCCAGGATCAGTAGAAAGCAGGGAATCCGTCGCGCGCAGACGCACAGGCGGATGCCACCCCAGACACCGGCAATGCGGTGGGCGTGGCAGCGGGATGAGAGGGGTGTGGGCGCAGAGCCGGTGCGCGTGCAAGAGGATGCATGCGTGCCATGGCGGCAGGTGCCACCGGCATGGCGCGGCCCGGTGGGCGATGGCGCGGCCAATCCGACATTGCTTACGACCTTCCCTGGAAGCCCTGATGGATACGCGGCTTCGCAACAGCGGAGCAAGCGGCAGTGCAGACCGCGCATGGCGGGCTGCGTCCTTGGTATCGGCCCGGAAATGGAAAAGTTGAGCGGCGTGACATCGGCCGGTCACCACACTCTGCTCCAGCAGCACGCGCCGGACCGTCGCGTGCTGGCGCCTCACATGCGCCTACGCGAGGGGCGTCATTCGGCCAGGAAGCGGCGGATTACCTCGCCCACCACGTCTGGATGCTCCATGTGCAGATGATGCGTGCCCGGGAACACCGCCAGCTGCCCGTCACGCAGCAGGCCGATGCGTTCGCTGCGCAGCGGCTCGGGGTAGTACGACTGTGCGGGGGTGGCGTAGATCACCTGGGTCGGGCATTCGATCGCGGCGAGCAGGTCGTCGATCTGCGCCTCGCTGAGGCGCATCGCGGTGGGCAGCATCAGGCGCTGATCGCTGCACCAGCTGTAACCGCCTTCAACAGATTTGACGCCGCGCTCGACCAGCAGGCGCGCACAGGGCTCGCTGAGCTGGTTGGCCATCATGCGGGCGCGGATCGGGGCGGCCAGATCGGGAAACACACGCAGCTTGCGGGTGGGCAGGGCACGTGCGGCGCGCACGTGTTCGCGCAGGCGCTGCGCCGTCTCATTCTCCGGACCGCGCAGGCCGCCGAGTGCCTCGATCGCGACCAAGCGCTCTACCCGTTCCGGGGCAGCTGCTGCGGTGAGGCTGGCGATGCCGGCACCCATCGAATGCCCGAGCAGCACGAAGCGGTCCCAGCCCAGTGCATCCGCGACATCGAGTACGTGGCAGATTGCACCGGGCGTGTTGTATTGCGTGCCCGGCGGCAGATGCGCGCTGTGGCCGTGGCCGGGCAGATCGATCGCCACCAACTCCAGATCCGGCAGCTGCGCGGCCAGCGGCACGAAGCTGGCCGCGTTGTCGAGCCAGCCGTGCAGCGCCAACACGCGGGTGCCCCCTGCAGCACCAGAACGCAGGCCGGCCACGGTAGTGCCGGCGACCGCCAGCGAGAACGGCTGCAGGGTCATGCCAGCGCCGCGATGCTCAGCCGCGACAGCGCCAGTGCATGCGCCTGCGCGTCGTTGAGGCAGGGAATATAGCGCATCGTGGCGCCGCGCTCGGCCACGGTCTCGGTAAAGCCCATCGCGACTTCTTCCAGCGTTTCCAGGCAGTCAGTGGCAAAGCCGGGGCAGACCACGTCCATGCTGCGCACGCCGTTTTCGGCCATCGCCCACAGGGTGGGTTCGGCGTAGGGCTGCAGCCACTTCTCTCGGCCGAAGCGGGACTGGTAGGTCAGCTGCCAGGCATCGTCGGGCAGTTCCAGCGCTTGGGCGATCGCGTGTGCGCTGGCCTCGCAGCGCTGCGGATACGGATCGCCGGCGTCGGCCAGGCGCTGCGGAATGCCGTGGAAGGAAAACACCAGCTTCTCGCCGCGGCCATGCTGCTCCCACCACTGGCGGATGCTGCCGGCGACGGCGGCGACCCAGTCCGGATCGACCGCGTAATCGCGCACCAGGGTGACGGTGACCCCTGGGTGTCTGGGCTGCCATTCGCGCACCTGGTCCTCGATAGAGGCGGTGGTGGTCGTGGAATACTGCGGATACAGCGGCAACACCACGATCCGCTTCATGCCCTCGGCGGCCAGCCGGTCCAGCTCGGCCGGCAGCGCGGGAGTGCCGTAGCGCATCGCATGGCGCACCCGCAGATCGGGCATCAGGCCCTGCATGGCCTCGGCCAAGCGCCGCGTGTAGACCATCAGCGGGGAGCCCTCCGGCAGCCAGACCTGGGCGTACTTGGCCGCCGAACGACCGCTGCGCAGCGGCAGGATCAGCCCGTACAGCAAGGGTTTCCAGAACAGCGGCGGAATCGCGACCACGCGCGGGTCGCTGAGGAACTCAGCCAGGTAGCGACGCACCGCCGGGGCGGTTGGCGTCTCGGGCGTGCCTAGATTGACCGCCAGCACGGCGGTGTCGGGTGCGTCGAGCATGCCGCCATTCTCGCAGGTCTGCGCGATTGGCGGGATGGATTTGGATGATGAACGCGATCCAGCGTGCATATCGATAGCCAGGAATACTCATTGCCGATTCATCGCCGGCCTTCTAACGTCGAGAAGCGTATCGACCCCGGTCGTACCTGCCGCTATCTTGTATGAATCGACTTTCTGGAGCCCACCCATGCGCCGCCTCAGCCTTGTTCTGCTGATCTCCGCCAGCCTGCTGTCGACCCAGGCCATGGCCGGGCCACAGGAGGACCAGCGCGCCCGCAATGCCGTGCGCGTCCTGAATGAAATCCAGGACATCCCCGAGCAGGGGATTCCCGACAAGCTGCTCGACGAAGGCCGCGCGGTCATCGTCATTCCCGACACCATCAAGGCCGGCCTGGTGATCGGCGGCCGTCGCGGCCACGGCTTGATGTCCGTCAAGACGCCCGATGGCAGCTGGTCCAACCCGGTGTTCGTGAAGCTCACCGGCGGCAGCATCGGCTTCCAGGCCGGCGTGCAGTCCTCCGATGTAGTGCTGGTGTTCCGCAACGACCGCAGCCTGGACAATCTCGTCAACGGCAAGTTCACCCTGGGCGCCGATGCCGGCGTCGCCGCCGGACCGGTCGGTCGCAACGCCGCCGCCGCCACCGATGGCCAGCTGAAGGCTGAGATCTGGTCCTGGTCGCGCGCCCGTGGCCTGTTCGCCGGTGTGGCGCTGGATGGCGCCGTGCTGCAGATCGACGATGCCGCCAACCTGGACGCCTACGGCAGCAACACCACGCCGCGCATGGTGTTCGAAGGCCGTGTCGGCGAGCCGCCTTCGGTGGACGTGGTCGCCTTCCGTGATCGCCTGGAGGAAGCCACCTATACCGCCCGCGAGAAGCGCGGCACTGCGGGCAATGCCCCAGCGCCGGCCGCTGCGCCGCGCGCCGCCGCCGTACCGGTTCGACCTGAACAGGCACCTGCCCCGGCCCCTGCTGGCGCGACCACGGCCCCGCTGCAGTCCGTGCCGGCGCAACCGGCCCCGCAGCAGGGCTTCCAGCCGGTTGGCGACGGTGAAGTCCGTACCGAATCGCTGGACGGCAACTGACTTTTGTCACGCGCGCCGGCTTACCGCCGGTGCGCTATGCTCAACCGTCTGATCACTACGTAACGCGAGCGAGTCATGGGCAGTTTCAGCATCTGGCATTGGTTGGTCGTGCTGGTCATCGTTCTGCTGGTGTTCGGCACCAAGAAACTGACCAGCGGCGCCAAGGACCTTGGCAGCGCCGTCAAGGAATTCAAGAAGGGCATGCGCGACGAGGACAAGCCGAACGCGCAGCTCAGCGACAGTTCGCGTCCGCAGGACTCGACGACGACGTCGCAGACCGAGCACGACCGCGACCCGCGCTGATCCGGGCGGCTTGGCGTGTTCGATATCGGTTTCAGTGAACTGCTGGTCATCGCGGTGGTGGCCTTGGTCGTCCTCGGCCCCGAGCGGCTGCCCAAGGCGGCCCGCTTTGCCGGGCTGTGGGTGCGCCGTGCCCGCAACCAGTGGGATTCGGTGAAGCAGGAGCTCGAGCGTGAACTGCACGCCGAAGAGATCAAGCGGCAGTTCGATGATGTGAAAACCTCGATGCGCGATACCGAGTCGCAGCTGCGCGCCAGTGGCGAAGCGGTGCGCCGCGAGGCCGAGCAGATGCGCCAGGACGTGGCACGGCAGGGCGATGACGTCGCCGCGGCTGCGGACGACGAACCGGTGATGACCGGCCCCGCACCAGGTTCCCCGGCCAGCGTGGCCCAGCATGTGGTGGCCCCCGAGGAGGCCGAGCCGCCGCGCGATGCGATGGCGCCGCCGGGCATCGATGGCAGCGCACCGCGTGCAGATCCGCCGGCGGCCCTGCCGCCGTCGACTGACACCGCGCCGCTTACGCCTGTGCCCACGCCGCCGAACGACGAGGCACCGCGATGAGCGAGCATGAAAGCAACGAGAGTTCGCTGGTCGAACACCTGATCGAGCTGCGTGCGCGCCTGGTGCGCGCGTTGATCGGCCTGGGCGTGGTGCTGCTGGGGTTGATGCCGTTCTCGCGGCAGATCTACACGATGATCGCCGAACCGCTGATCTCGCAGCTGCCGAACGGGCAGACGATGATCGCGACCAATCCGGCCGGCGCGTTCTTCGCGCCGTTGAAACTGACCTTCTTCGTGGCGGTGTTCATCGCCGTGCCGTGGCTGCTGTTCCAGCTGTGGTCGTTCGTGGCGCCGGGCCTGTATGCCCGCGAAAAACGCCTGGCCGTACCGTTGCTGGCCTCGTCGGTACTGCTGTTCTATCTGGGCTGCGCGTTCGCGTACTTCTTGGTGTTGCCGGCGGTGTTCCACTTCCTCACCACGTTCCGCCCGGAGGTGATTGCGATCACACCGGATGCGACGGCGTACCTGGATTTCGTGCTGGCGATCTTCTTCGCCTTCGGCACCAGCTTCGAGCTGCCGGTGGCGATGGTGATCCTGGTGCTGCTGGGCTGGATCACGCCGCAGCAGTTCAAGGAAGGCCGCGGCTATGCGATCGTCGGCATCTTCGTGCTGGCCGCGGTGCTGACGCCGCCGGACGTGGTCTCGCAGCTGATGCTGGCCATTCCGATGTGCCTGCTTTACGAACTGGGCATCCACGCCGCGCGCTGGCTGGTGCCGCGCCCGGGCGGGAAAGAGCAGCCGGAGTAAGGCACAAACAAAAACCCCGGCCTCGGCCGGGGTTTTCGTTGATCAGGCGGCGAACACGTTGTTCGGGCCCGGCATCGGCGGCGGGGTCTGCGGCCCCTGCTGGCCGAACATCTGCTTCCACGCCGTGTAGATGGCACCGGCGAAGACCGGCATCACCACGCCCATCAGCAGCAGCTGCGCAACGAACAGCGCGAGCATCGTGCCGCCGATCAGCTGCGCGATCAGGGCCACCAGCATCACGCCGAAATAGATCGCAAACACCGCCACGAAGGCGAGCAGGAAGAACACCAGCATCGCCAGCACGTTGTGCAGGCAGGCGCGCAGGCTCAGTCGCATCGCCTGTAGGCCGTTGCGGTGCTCGAACATCACCTGCGGCGGCAGGGTGAACAGCGCCAGCGCCATGGCCAGGAAGGTGACCACCACCAGTGCCAGCCAGAGCAGGATGCGCATCGCCGGCAGGCTCGCCATCAGCTCTTCGATCTGCGCCGGGTCCGGCTGCGCGCCGGACTGGCTGATCGCGTTGAGCTGCACCATCACCTCGCTCAGGTGCTGCAGGCCACTGCTGCCGATCAGCACCAGCAACAACACGCCCAGGAACAGGCCGGCCACCAGCTGCGGCAGCAGCGAGGCGAGCAGGTTCAAGGCGCGGCCTTCCTGCAGGCCCTGCAGCAGGTGCGCAGGCTGCGCCACGCGACCCTGGTCGACTTCGCGCACGGCCCACACCAGGCCGCCGAAGAACAGCGGGCCGGCCAGCGCCATCAACAGCTGCGCCAGGGTACTCAGCGCCGGGCTGACCATCGCCAGCGACATCACCAGCAACGCGGCCACGGCCCAGATCACGCCGAGCAGGCCCAGCGCCAACGGCGCCTTGCGCAGCAGGGTGAAACCCGACACCAGCCATTCCGCGCCGGCGGAGGCCGGCAGCTTGCGAATCTCGCTCATAACATTCCGGGACAGGGGAGAAGGCGCGAACGCCCGATTGCGGTCGATTATCCCTGTTTTCCCGGCGCGTGACCTGAAGGCCGCCCTGCGCGGCGCGGACGCTGCGTTGCGTCCGGGGGCATGCCGGTGCAGCCCTCAGGCGTTGCGTGCCTGGCGGACGAAACGGCGCAGCAGCTGGCGGGCCAGCGGGGCGGCGCTGACGTCGCGGGCGACACTGCGCGCGCAACCGCCGTGCTGGCGGATGCACTCGGCGCGGGCGCGGACGTAGCCGCGCATGTGGTGGGTGGCGAACTCCGGATGGAACTGCACGCCCCAGGCATGTGCGCCCCAGCGGAAGGCGTGGCAGTTGTCCTGCGCCGAGCGTGCCAGGATCGCCGCGCCCTCGGGCGCGCGCAGCACGGTCTGCAGGTGGGTGGCATGGGCCGGGAAGCGCGCCGGCAGGCCGCCGAACAGCGGATCGTCCACCGCCGAAGGATCCAGCGCCAGCTCGATCGTGCCGGACTCCCGGCCGGCCGGGTTGTAGGCCACTTCGCCGCCCAGCGCGTGGGCGAGCAGCTGGTGGCCATAGCAGATGCCGAACACCGGCCGGTCGTCGTGGGCGGCAGCGCGCAGCCACTGCGCGCTGCGTTCGCTCCACTCGGCGCGGTCGGTGACGTAGGCGGCCGAACCGCTGACGATCACCCCGGCAAAATCGCGGTGGCTGGGCAGGGTGCCGCCCTGCTCGACATCGACCACCACGGTCTCGTCGGCGTCCAGCCCGGCCGCGACCCGGATCCAGTGCGAAAACCGCCCGTAACGGCGCAGCGAGGCGACGGGTTGGCCGGTTTCAAGAATCAGGAATGGGGCGGAATTCATCCGGGGGAGGCAGGACCGAGAGGACTTCCTCGATTGTAGTCAGCCCTGCCGCTACCTTTTCAAGCCCCGCGCGACGCAGGGTTCGTACCCCTTCAGCACGTGCGGCACGGTTGAAGGCGGCCAGATCCATGTCCGCGCGGATGTGTCGGCGCAGGCTGGAACCCAATGGCAGCAACTCATACAGGCCCACGCGGCCCAGGAAACCGGTGCGTCGGCAGTCGATGCAGCCGACCGGTGCATATGGCGTGGGCGCCTCAGGTAATGCCGCATCGGCATCAGTCAGCACCGCCCATTGCTCGGCCGAGAGCACCGTCGGCACCTTGCAACTGCTGCACAGGGTGCGCACCAGCCGCTGGGCCAGCACCCCGTTGAGGGTGGAGGCGAGCAGGTAATGCGGCACGCCCAGATCGAGCAGACGGGTGATCGCCGAGGGCGCATCGTTGGTGTGCAGGGTGGACAGCACCAGGTGGCCGGTGAGCGAGGCCTGGACCGCCATCTGCGCGGTCTCCAAGTCGCGGATCTCGCCGATCATGATGATGTCCGGGTCCTGCCGCAGCAGGGTGCGCACGCCGCTGGCGAAATCCAGGTCGATGTTGGTCTGCACCTGCATCTGGTTGAACTCCGGTGCGATCATTTCGATCGGGTCTTCCACCGTGCAGACATTCACGTCCGGGGTGGCCAGCCGCTTCAGCGTGGAATACAGGGTGGTGGTCTTGCCCGAGCCGGTCGGCCCAGTGACCAGCACGATGCCGTGCGGGCGCTCGACCAGGGCGGTCCAGCCGGCCGCTTCCTGCGGGCTGAAGCCGAGCTGGTCGATGCTCTTGAAGGCGGCATCCGGGTCGAAGATGCGCATCACGCACTTTTCGCCAAACGCGGTGGGCATGGTCGACAGGCGCATTTCCACTTCGCGCCCGCCCGGAGAGCGGGTCTTGATGCGGCCGTCCTGCGGGCGCCGGCGCTCGGCCAGGTCCATCCGGCCCAGCACCTTGATCCGGCTGACCACGGCGGTCATCACCGCCGGCGGCACCTCGAACACCTTGTGCAGCACGCCATCGATGCGGAAGCGCATGCGGCCCATGTCGCGGCGTGGCTCCAGATGAATGTCCGAGGCGCGCTGCTCGTAGGCGTACTGCAGCAGCCAATCCACGATGTGCACGATGTGCTGGTCGTCGGCGTTGACGTCGCCGGCGCGGCCCAGTTCCACCAGCTGCTCGAAGCTGGGCAGGGTGCTGCTGGTCTCGCCGCGGACATCGCCACGGGCGCCGCGCACCGAGCGCGTCACCCCGTAGAACTCCATGGTGTAGCGGTGCAGATCGAGCGGGTTCACCATCGCCAGCTCGATCCGGCGGCGGCTCAGGTGTTGCAGGTCGCGCAACCATTCCTGGGCCAGCGGCTCGCTGGTGGCGACCAGCACGCGCTCGCTGTCCACCGCCAGCGGCAGGAAGCGGTGGCGGCGGGCATAGGCATGGGACACCAGGGCGGTGACTGCCGAGACGTCGACCCGGGTCGGGTCTACCCGCAGGTAGCGCACACCCGCGCGTTGGGCCAGCCACTCGCTCAGGCGCTCCAGGCCGAGCTCACCGCCGGCGCTGGCGCCCAGCTTCAGGTTGGCCAGCAGCACCAGCGGATGGACCTCGCTGGCATTGCGTGCGCCCGGGGCGGAGAAGCGGATGCGCTCCAGATCGGCGGCGGCGACCAGACCATCGGCGACCAGTGCCGCGGCGACCTGGTCGAAATCCAGGCGGCCGTGCGGCAGGGGCACGACCCCCGCAGGGACGCTGGCAGAAGCCGCAGGCAGGCGTGGATCCATCCTCCATTTCCCCAGGCACGGAAGGCCCGTGCGGTCGGTCGCTATACTAGCGCACCCCTTCTGCAGGCAAGAATCCGCCGCATGTCCGCGATCCCGAACGTTCCGATCACTTTCCAGGGCCTGATCCAGACCCTCAACCAGTATTGGGCGCAGCAGGGCTGCGTGCTGATCCAGCCGCTGGACCTGGAGGTGGGTGCAGGCACCTTCCACCCGGCCACGTTCCTGCGCTCGATCGGTCCGGAAAGCTGGAATGCCGCGTATGTGCAGCCGTCGCGCCGCCCCACCGACGGCCGCTACGGCGAGAACCCCAACCGCCTGCAGCGCTACTACCAGTACCAGGTGGCGATGAAGCCGAGCCCGGACAACATCCAGCAGCTGTATCTGGATTCGCTCAAGGCGCTGGGCATCGATCCGCTGGTGCATGACCTGCGCTTCGTCGAGGACAACTGGGAATCGCCGACCCTCGGCGCCTGGGGCCTGGGCTGGGAAGTGTGGTTGAACGGGATGGAAGTCACCCAGTTCACCTATTTCCAGCAGGCCGGCGGCCTGGAGTGCAAGCCGGTGCTCGGCGAGATCACCTACGGTCTGGAGCGCCTGTGCATGTACCTGCAGAACTGCGACAACGTCTATGACCTGATCTGGACCTACGGTCCGGATGGCACCCCGGTCACCTATGGCGATGTGTACCTGCAGAACGAGATCGAGCAGAGCACCTACAACTTCGAATACGCCGACGTGGACGAAATGTTCCATCGTTTCGATGCCTGCGAAAAAGAAGCGCAGACGCTGGTCGATGTCGGCCTGCCGCTGCCCGCGTATGAGCAGGTCTGCAAGGCCAGCCATGCGTTCAACCTGCTGGATGCGCGCCGCGCGATCAGCGTGACCGAGCGCCAGCGTTACATCCTGCGTGTGCGCGCGCTGGCCCAGGCCGTGGCCAAGCTGTACGAGGCCAAGCGCCTGGAAGCCGTGGCCGCCAAGGAGGTGCAGGCATGAGCACGATGCAGCCGCTGCTGATTGAACTGGGGACCGAAGAACTGCCGGTCAAGGCGCTGCCGGGCTTGGCCCAGGCTTTCTTCGATGGCGTCGTGGATGGCCTGACCAAGCGTGGCGTGACCATTGAACGCGGCGATGCCAAGCCGCTGTCGACCCCGCGCCGCCTGGCCGTGCTGCTGCCCGGCGTGGCCGTGGAACAGCCGGAACAGCACAGCGAAGTGCTGGGTCCGTACCTGAACATCGCGCTGGACGCCGAGGGTCAGCCGACCAAGGCATTGCAGGGCTTCGCGGCCAAGGCCGGGATCGAGTGGACCGCGCTGGAGCGCACCAGCGATGCCAAGGGCGAGCGCTTCGTGCACCGCTCCACCACGCCGGGCGCGCGCACCGCGACGCTGCTGCCGGAGATCCTGCGCGAGGCAATCGCCGCGATGCCGATCCCCAAGCCGATGCGCTGGGGCAGCCACACCTACGGCTTCGCGCGCCCGGTGCATTGGCTGGTGCTGCTGCACGGCCCGGACATCATCGAGGCCGAGGTGCTGGGCCTGAAGGCCGACCGCATGAGCCGCGGCCATCGCTTCATGCATGACAAGACCGTGTGGCTGAGCGCGCCGGAGGACTACGTTGCCTCGCTGCAGGCCGCCTATGTACTGGTCGATGCCGACGCGCGCCGTACCCGCATCGTCGAGCAGGTCAACGCGGCGGCGGCCCAGGCCGGCGGCCAGGCGCGCATCACCCCGGACAACCTGGAACAGGTGGTCAACCTGGTCGAATGGCCGGCGCCGGTGCTATGCAGTTTCGAGCGCGAGTTCCTGGCGGTGCCGCAGGAAGCGCTGATCGAGACGATGGAGATCAACCAGAAGTTCTTCCCGGTGCTCGATGCCGGCGGCAAGCTGACCGAGAAGTTCATCGGCATCGCCAACATCGAGTCCAAGGACGTGGCCGAAGTGGCCAAGGGCTACGAGCGCGTGATCCGCCCGCGCTTCTCCGATGCCAAGTTCTTCTTCGACGAAGATCTGAAGCAGGGCCTGGAATCCATGGGCGACGGCTTGAAGACCGTCACCTACCAGGCCAAGCTGGGCTCGGTGGCCGACAAGGTCGCCCGCGTGGCCGCCCTCGCCGAGGCCATCGCGCCGCAGGTGGGCGTCGAGCCGGTGCTGGCCAAGCGCGCCGCGGTGCTGGCCAAGAACGACCTGCAGTCGCGTATGGTCAACGAGTTCCCGGAGCTGCAGGGCATCGCCGGCCGCCACTACGCCGTGGTTGGCGGGGAGTCGCCGGAGGTGGCGCTGGCCATCGACGAGGCTTACCAGCCGCGCTTTGGTGGGGATGACATCGCGCTCTCGCCGCTGGGCAAGGTGCTGGCCATCGCCGAACGTCTGGATACGCTGGCCGGTGGCTTTGCCGCAGGCCTGAAGCCGACCGGCAACAAGGATCCGTTCGCGCTGCGCCGCAATGCGCTGGGCCTGGCCCGTACGGTGATCGAGAGCGGATTTGATCTGGATCTGCGCGCGCTGATCGGCACCGCCATCGCCGGCCTGCCGGCAGGCGTGCAGCCCAGTGCGGAGCGCAAGACCGAGGCGCTGCCGCAGGAGTTGTACGACTTCGTGATCGATCGTCTGCGCGGCTATTACGCCGACAAGGGCGTGCCGGCCACGCACTTCAACGCGGTCGCCGAGCTGAAGCCGGCCTCGCTGTACGACTTCGACCGCCGCATCGATGCCATCGGCACCTTCGCCGCGCTGCCGGAAGCCGAGGCACTGGCCGCGGCCAACAAGCGCATCCGCAACATCCTGCGCAAGGCCGAGGGCGAGATCCCGGGCATGATCGACCCGGCGCTGCTGGCCGAGCCGGCCGAAAGCGAACTGGCCGAAGCGGTGGAAGCGGCCATCGACGACAGCAACGCCAGCCTGCACCAGAAGGACTACGTGAGCGTGTTGAACCGGCTGGCGCGCTTGCGCCCGCAGGTGGACGCGTTCTTCGATGCGGTGATGGTCAATGCCGAGGATCCCGCGCTGCGGGCCAATCGCCTGGCCCTGCTCAAGCGCCTGGGCGACCGCCTGGGCAGCGTGGCGGCGATCGAACACCTGTCCAACTGACGCTGCGGGGCCGCGCGCCCTACGGCGGACCAGAAGGCGCGGCGGCTTCGGCTGTTCGCGCCTTCTGCGTTTCCGGGAGGCGGCGCTCCGATACTCGTGCCGGAAGCGTCATTCGATGTCGATACCATGTCGCGGACGCTTCTGTCCGATGATGTGTTGTCATCAATCATGCCGCGTGTGACGCACGCGACTTTCTCGCGGAATTTAACGGCGTCTTCACCGTCGTTCTGAAACAGCCACGCCGATTTCGCATGCTCGCGATGGCCCGTTATGCTGTCGCCATGCAGCCAACGAAATTCGCCCTTCCGCTGATGTTCCTGTCCCTTGCCACCGTCTCGGTGGCACATGCACGGGGGACCATCGAGAAAGTGGACATCAAAGGATTGGACAAGGGCGACGATGCCGAGATGATCGAGAACATCGAGGTCTCGCTGTCCCTGTACGACACCATCGGCAAGGTCCAGGGCGAGTCGCGGCTGGAGTACCTGTTGTCCCAGGCCGAGCGCCAGACCCGCGAGGCGCTGGAGCCGTTCGGCTACTACAACCCGACCATCACCGTGGAAAGCCCGCGCGAAGGCGAGAACCTGCGCGTGGTGATCCAGGTCGAGAAGGGACCGCCGACCGTGGTCCGCCGCGAGCACATCGACATCACCGGCCCGGCCCAGCTGGACCAGTATCTCCAGGAAGACCTGGAGAACTTCAAGCCGCGCAAGGGCCAGCGTTTCGAACACACCGAATACGAAGCCAGCAAGATCAAGGTGACCCGTCGCTTGGCCGAGCGCGGTTACTTCGATGCCGACTTTACCCAGCGCCAGGTCCAGATCACCCGCGCCGAGAACGCGGCCGACGTCGATCTCACCTGGGACAGCGGCCGCCGCTACAACATGGGTGAGATCCGTTTCCACCAGGATTACTTCGTCGACAAGCTGTTCGACCCGCTGGTGTACTGGGACGAAGGCAGCTACTTCCACGAAGGCAAGCTGGACCGCCTGCGCGAGTCGCTGACCAAGCTGGATTACTTCAGCGTGATCGACATCCAGCCGCGCCCGGACCAGGCCGACGAGAACGGTGACGTACCGGTGGACGTCAACCTGACCCGCGCCAAGCGCACGATCTACACCGCCGGCCTGAGCTACGGCAGTGAGAGTGGCGCCGGTGTGCGTGGCGGCCTGGAGCGGCGCTTCCTCAACAGCCGCGGCCACAAGATGAACACCCAGCTCGACTATGCGCAGAAGCGCAAGAGCCTGGTCACCAGCTACCGCATCCCCGGCTTCGCCTGGCTCGACGGCTGGTATGCGTTCACCGCCAGCGCCTATGACGAGCAGACCGATTACATCGACCTGCGCAACTTCAAACTGTCGGCCAGCCGCAGCGGTGAAATCAACGAGTACTGGACCGCGATCGCCTCGATCAACGCACTGCGCGAGCGTTGGCGGTACGCCTCCGGCACCGAGTTCACCGATGCGGTCTACAACACCTCCACGCTGGTCTACCCGCAGCTGGTTGCCGACTACGTCAACGTGGACGATGACATGTTCCCGCGTCGTGGCATCAGCGGCAGCGCGACCCTGCGTGGCGGCGTCGAGGGCGCCGGTTCGGACACCAGCTTCGTGCAGGCCAACATGGTGCTGCGCTGGTATGTGCCGATCGGCGACAGCGACCGCCTGATCCTGCGTGGCGAAGGTGGCACCACCTGGACCAGCGATCTGGTCGCGATGCCGCCGAGCCTGCGCTTCTTCGCCGGTGGCGATCGCAGCATCCGCGGCTATGCCTTCCGCGAAGTCGGCCCGCGTACCGCACCGCCGGACAAGTACGCGCTCGGCGCGAAGAACCTGGTGGTCGGCTCGGCCGAGTATGAGCATTACTTCAAGGGCGGGCCCTGGGGCGCGGCGGTGTTCGTCGACACCGGCAGCGCGTTCGACAACACCATCGACCTGCATACCGGCGTGGGCTTCGGCGTGCGCTGGAAATCGCCGGTGGGCCCGGTGCGCGTGGATATCGCGCACGGCCTGAACAACCCGGATTCGCAGTTCCAGCTGTACCTGAGCATCGGAGCGGACCTGTGAGTACGCCGACGCCGTCCGCCCCTGCCACGCCGCCGCCGCCGCGCGTGCGTTTCTACCGCAAGCGCCGCTTCTGGGCGTGGTCGGGCTTCACCGTGCTCGGCCTGGTGCTGCTGGCCCTGCTGCTGGTGTACTGGCTGCTGCAGACCGTGGCCGGCCGTGATGTGCTGCTGGCCCAGGTGGTCGCACGGTTGCCGGTCGGTGCCTCACTGACCTGGAGCAAGGTCGATGGCCCGGTCGCCGGGCCGCTGGTGCTGCACGATCTGGATTTCCGCTACGACGACATCCATTTCACCGCCGAACGCGCGTACCTGGATCCGGACATCCGGCCGCTGCTGGGCCGCAAGCTGCAGCTCGATGCGCTGCAGATCAAGGACGCCACGTTGAACCTGGCCAAGAGCGATGAGCCGTTCGAGCTGCCGTCGTGGCCGGATTCGCTGCCGCAGATCGAAATGCCGCTGGCGATCCAGGCCGACACCATCATCATCGATGGCTTCCGCATCACCCAGGCGCAGCAGCCGCTGATCGACATCGCCAAGGTGCGCGGTGGGCTGGAGATCGCCAATGGTGAATTCCGCGCGCGCCAGCTGATCGTGGACAGCAGCTACGGCGATTTCCGCGTGGACGGGCATTACCTGCCGCGCAGCGATTACGACACCGACATCACCGTTGGCGCGCTGATGCCGGCCCCGCGCGGGCGCACCCCGGCGCGGCTGGGCCTGGTCGCCCGCGGCGACCTGGGCCATATGGAAGTGGCGATCGCCGGCAATGCACCGGCGCCGCTGCAGGCCAGTCTGGTGTTCGATGGTCGCACCGACCCGGTGTGGAAACTCGCTGCGCGCAGCAAGGAACTGGACCTGGCATTGCTGGTGCCGGGGATGGACGCGAGTTCCAGCACGCCGATGGCGCTGGATGTGCAGGCCGATGGCAAGGGTGGCCAGGCCAATCTGCAGGGCAGCTTCAAGCAGGGCGACATCGCGGTGGAACTGGCACCGTCCAAGGTGGGCCTGGCCGACCAGGTGCTGACCGTGTCGCCGCTGCAGGTGAAGGGCTTTGGTGGCCAGGCGCGGCTGGAAGGCATCGCCGATTTCACCGACAAGGAAAACGCCAGCCTGCGCTTCTCCATCGTCGCCAACGACCTCACCTTCGTGCCCGCCGCCGATACCACCACCCCGGGCGCCGCCGCGCCGGTGCCGGTGACGCTCAAGGAAGCACGCATGGGCCTGGCCGGCACGCTCAAGGCGTGGGCGGCGGTCGGCCGTGCCTCGTTGGAACGCGAGAAACAGGTGGCGGATCTGCAGTTTGACGTGCGCGGCAATGACCAGGCCGCCGTGATCAAACAGCTGCAGGCCAGCACGCCGGGCGGTTCGCTCGACGTGACCGGCCAGGTGGCCTGGGCGCCGCAGTTGGATTGGGACGTGGCCGCCAAACTGGCGGGCTTCGATCCGGGCTACTTCGCGCCGGGCTGGGACGGCAAGCTGTCCGGTTCACTCGCCTCGAAGGGCCGCCAGTTGCCGCCACCGGCCGGCAGTCCGGCCGGTACCGCGGGCAGCTACGAAGCCACCGTCGATGTGCCCGGCATCAAGGGCACGCTGCGCAAGCGCGCGCTGGATGCACAGGGCAGGTTCGCGCTGCGCGGTGAGCAGGGCGAAGGCAACCTCCGGCTGGCGCTCGGCACCAGTCGCTTGACCGCCAAGGGCTCGGTGGGTGACCGCCTGGATATCGATGCGCAGCTGGATCCGGTGCAGCTCGCTGACCTGCTGCCCAACAGCAGCGGCAGCCTGCGCGGCCACGTGCTGATCAAGGGCGCACGCAACGCGCCGGACATCACCGCCGACCTGGTGGGCAGTGGCCTGCGCTGGGACGATTGGAGCGCCGAGGCGATCAGCATCAAGGGGCGCCTGCCGTGGCAGGGCGACAGTGGCACGCTGGCGGTACAGGGCAGCAAGGTCCAGGTCGGGATGCTGCTGGACACGCTCAACGTCAATGCCCGCGGCAGCCTCTCCAATCTGCGCCTGGATGCACAGACGAAAAACGAACTGGGTGCTGTCTCGCTGGAAGGCGGCGTACGCCAGCAGGGTCAGGCCTGGCGCGGGGATCTGACCGCGCTGCGCATCGCACCGGTCAAGGGCGATGCCTGGAGCCTGCGTGCACCGGCGACCTTCAGCGTGCAGGGCAGCAACGTCACCTTGAGCGATGCGTGTCTGGGTGCCGCCACCGGCGGCGCGCTGTGCGCCAGCGCGAACTGGCCGCGCGAAGGGCTGCTGGTGCGGGGCGATGCGTTGCCGCTGTCGCTGGTGCAGCCGTGGCTGCCGCCGCAGTCCGGGCGCCGCATCTTCCTGCGCGGTGAAGTGAATCTGGATGGGCGCATCCGCCCCCGCGGCAACGCGTGGGAAGGCAGTGCCTCGGTCACCTCGCGCGAAGGCGGTGTACGCCTGGGCGACAACGCGCGCGGCGAGCTGGTGCGTTACGACCAGTTCTCGGTGAACCTGGAGATGACCCCGCAGCAGATCAACGCCAAGCTGGGTGTCGGCTTCCAGGGCGATGGCTTCGTGGATGCCAAAGTGCAGACCGGCTGGGATGCCAACGCGCCGCTCAATGGCGAGCTGTACATGAACATCGCGCGGCTGTACTGGCTGGAGCTGTTCTCGCCCGACATCGTGCGCCCGACCGGGCTGATCGAAGGCCACGTCAGCCTGCGCGGCACCCGTGGCACGCCGTCGCTGGGTGGTGAGGCCACGCTGAGCAAGTTCAACGGCGAATTCCCTGCGCTGGGCCTGACCTTCGCCGAAGGCAAGGGCAGCTTCACCGCGCAGCCGGATGGCTCGGCCAAGATCACCGCCCAGGCGAATTCCGGCAAGGGCACGCTGTACGTCGATGGCGGGTTGTCGTGGTTCGGCGATGCACAGCCACTGCAGCTGCATATCCACGGCGAAAACGTGCTGCTGGCCAACACCAGCGAGCTGCGCGTGATCGCCAACCCGGACCTGGATTTCACCCTGGCCGGCAGCGCGATGCAGTTGCGTGGCACCGTGCACGTGCCTGAAGCGGATCTGGACCTGGAGCGCCTGGACCGTGGTACCTCGGTCTCTGAAGACGTGGTGGTGCTGGACCCGGTCGATCCGGAAGAGGGCCCCAGCTCGCCGCTGGACATGGATCTGACCGTGAGCCTGGGCGACAAGGTCAAGATGGCCGGGTTCGGGTTGAAGGGCGCGCTGACCGGCAAGATGCAGGTGTGGGCACGCCCGGGGCGGGAGATGACCGCCAACGGCGGGCTGGAAGTCAGTGGGCGCTACAAGGCCTACGGACAGGACCTGACCATCACCCGCGGCAACTTGAACTGGAACTACAACGCGGTCTCCGATCCGCGCATCAACATCCGTGCCCAGCGCACCGTGGGTGATGTCACCGCCGGCATCGACGTCACCGGGCGGGCGCAGTCGCCGCGCGTGGATGTGTGGTCGGAACCGGCGATGTCGCAGTCCGAGGCACTGGCCTATCTGGTGCTGGGTCGCAGCCTCACCGGTGCCAGCAGCGATCAGGCCCAGCAGGTCAACGCAGCCTCGGCCGCGCTGTCGGCCGGCAGTGGCCTGCTCGCCTCGCAGCTGGGCGCCAAGCTTGGCCTGGACGACGCCGGCGTGAGCCAGTCGCGCGCGCTGGGCGGCTCGGTGATCGGCTTCGGCAAGTACATCTCGCCCAAGCTGTACATCGGCTACGGCGTGTCGCTGGTCGGCAGTGGCTCGGTGCTGACCCTGAAGTACCTGCTGCGCCGTGGCTTCGATGTGGAGCTGGAATCGAGCACGGTGGAAAACCGTGGGTCGTTGAACTGGCGACGGGAGAAATAAGCTGCGGCCGATGGTTCAGGTGCCCCTGACCATCGGCCGTTGCCCTGCGGGGCCTCAGTGGCTAAGGTCTCGGGCTGTTCTGACGTACCGGATGTGCCCATGTCTTCACGCAAACCCCTCACCGCCGCGCTGGCGCTTGGCCTGACCCTCGCCGCCGGTGCCCATGCCGATGAAGGCATGTGGATGCCGACCCAGCTGCCGGACCTGGCCAAACCGCTGAAGGCGGCCGGCTTCAAGGGCAACCCGGGTGACCTGGCCAACGTCACCGCGCCGCCGTTGAGTGCGGTGGTGCGTGCGGGTGGCGGCACCGGTTCGTTCGTGTCCGACGATGGCCTGCTGCTGACCAACCACCATGTGGCCATGGGCGTCATCCAGTACAACACCTCGCCCGAGCACAACCTGATCAACGACGGCTTCATCGCCACGGGGCGCAGCGATGAGCGCGCGGCCAACCCGGATTTCCGCGTGCTGGTCACGGTCGGGTTCGACAAGGTCACCGATGAGGTGCTGCGCGATGCGCGCGGCAAGACTGGACGAGCGTATTTCGATGCGGTCGACCGCGCCAGCAAGCAGCTGGTGGCCGAGTGCGAGAAGGAAGGCAACATCCGCTGCAGCGTGGCGGACATGTACTACGGCACCGATTTCTACCGCATCCGTCAGCTCGAGCTGAGCGATGTGCGCCTGGTCTACGCGCCGCCGCGCGCGATCGGCAACTACGGCGATGAGATCGACAACTTCATGTGGCCGCGCCATACCGGTGATTTCACCCTGCTGCGTGCCTACGTGGGCAAGGACGGCAAGCCCGCGCCGTACAGCGTGGACAACGTGCCGTACCACCCGCCGGCGCACCTGAAGATGGCGATCGACGGCCCGAAGACCGGCGACTACGCGATGCTGGCCGGTTACCCGGGCATCACCTACCGCCATCGCACCGCCGCGGAATTCGCCGGCCAGATCGATGCCGTGCTGCCGCGCCGCGTGGCGGTGTTCCAGCAGATGATCGATACCATCGAAGCGGCCAGTGCGAAGGATGCCCAGGCGCGTACCCGCTACGCCTCGCAGCTGCAGTCGCTCAAGAACAACCGCAAGCGGGCCGCCGGTGAGCTGGAAGGCCTGCTGCGCAGCGATGCCAAGGCACAGCGCGCCGCCGATGAAGCGGCGATGCTGCAGGCCACCGATGCGAAGTACCGCGGCGACATCCAGTCCTTGATGAGCTCGCTGTCCAGCGGTGCCTCGGTAGGCGAGCGCGATCTGCTGCTGGATCTGCTCTCGGCGCAAAGCCAGCTGCTCCGCTCGGCACTGACCCTGGAGCGGCTGCGCATCGAATCGGCCAAGCCCGATGCCGAGCGTGACACGGGCTACCAGCAGCGCGATCTGGCGCTGATCGAAGGCGTGCTCAAGCAGGTCCAGCGCCGCTACGATCCGGCCATCGAAAAAGCGTTGCTGACCACGCTGCTGACCCGCTACCAGCAGCTGCCCGACGCGCAGCGCGTGCCCGAGTTCGACGCGGCCTTCGGCCGCACCCCGGCCGCGCTGGCCAAGACCTTGGACACGCTTTACGCCAACACGCACCTGGGCGACGAAGCCGAGCGTCTGTCGCGCTTTGCCGCGGCGAAAGAGGGCAAGGCGCTGGCACACGATCCGCTGATCGATCTGGCTGGCCCGCTGGTGGCCGCGCAGCTGCGCCTGGATGACGAGCGCAAGACCCGCGAAGGCGAGCAGCTGCGTCTGCGCCCGGCGTACATGCAGGCCCTGTTCGCCTGGCGTGCCAAGCAGGGCCGCGCGGTCTACCCGGATGCGAACCGCACCCTGCGCATCAGCTACGGCAAGGTGCAGGCACTGTCGCCGCGCGATGCGGTGCATTTCGACCCGGTGACCACCGTGGCCGGGATCGTGGAGAAGAACACCAACGCCTACCCGTTCGATGCGCCCAAGCCGCTGCTGGCCGCGATCGCCAAGGGTGACTTCGGCTCCACCGCCGATCCGGTGCTGAAGACCCAGACGGTCAACTTCCTGACCAACCTGGACACCACCGGGGGCAACTCCGGCTCGCCGGTGCTCAACGCCAAGGGCGAACTGATCGGCCTGAACTTCGACAGCAACTGGGAGTCGGTCAGCGCCAGCTGGTGGTTCGACCCGCGCTTCAAGCGTGCCGTGCACGTGGACATGCGCTACCTGCGCTGGCTGCTGGCCAAGGTCTACCCGGCGCCGGCGCTGCTGAAGGAAATGGGCGTTCCGGCGGAATGATGCACCGGGCTGGCCACGATCCACGTCGTGGCCGGCCGCTGCGTCTGCCACCTATGTCGCATTTGGCTCGCTTCGAGGGGGCCGCTAGACTGCAGGCCGGCGTAGGGAGGCGAGCGGTCACGTGACGGCAGATCAGGACAACCACAGTGGCGCACTGCTGCCGGTGGTGGACAGGGAACTGGATGGCTTGACCGTCTGGGTGGTCGAGGACGACCCCGAGTTGCTCGCGCTGATGCTTGATGATCTGTCCTGGCGCGGTGCCGCGGTGCGTGGCCTGGGCAGTGCCGAGGCGCTTTATCGCGCGCTGTTGCAGGACCGGTGCGACATCGTCGTGCTGGATGTCGGCCTGCCCGGCGAGGATGGGTATGCCGTGGCCAGCCACCTGCGCCAGGCCGCGGATATCGGCATCGTGATGCTGACCGGGCGTGGCAGTCCGCATGACATGGCGCATGGCCTGACCCAGGGTGCCGATGTGTACCTGGTGAAACCGCTGGATCTGGACGTGCTGGCCGCCGGGCTGCTCAGCCTGCGTCGTCGCCTGTCCGCCGGGCGCCCCGCCGTACAGACAGTCACGCAGGTGCAGCGGGCCTGGCAGCTCTCTGCCGATGGCTGGACGCTGCACTCGCCCGCCCAGCAGACGTTGGCATTGACCGCGATGGAGCGTGGCGCGCTCCAGCTGTTGTTCGAGGCGGTGGGTGAACCCGTCACCCGCGAGCGCCTGATCGAGCGTGTTACCGATGCCCCATGGGATTTCGACCCGCACCGGCTCGATGTGCTGGTCCACCGTCTGCGCGCACGCGTACGCACCGCCACCGGCCTTGAACTGCCCATCCGTGCACTGCGTGGGCAAGGCTACCTGCTGACCCCCTGATCCGGCCGGTCGGCCCGATGTGTGAGGAAGTGTGAGCCAGCGTGAGCAGGCGGCACTGACTTGCCGATGCCGCGACACCACAATGCGCCCCGCTTGAGCGTGCCGATGACGACAGTCACGCGCGCTCCAGTCGCATCACGTCACGGGAGCGCAGCGCCTGCCCGCGGTCATCACCGCACCTGGCCGCGTTCCCTCTGAAAGCAGCAGAGACCGGAACAGGGGAACAACGCATGTCCAGCCATAGCGATCGCGCAGCCATCTGCGCGGCGGTGACGCCGTTCGAGCGCGTGTACGCAACCGCGCGCAAGGGCCGCTGGCGCGCCGCTCTGGCGATGCTGATGCTGGCCATGCCGCTGTCCGCACTGGCAGTGGATCTGCAGATCACCGACTTCTCCGATACCGGCTACGACCCGGTACCGGCGGGCACGACCGTGATCTACAACGTCAAGGTCGAGAACGGTGCCAACGACACCGCGGCCGGCAGCGTCACGATCATCGACCTGCCGGTCGGTACGGCCTTGGGCAGCCCGGCACCTTCCGGTTGCAGCGCTTCGCCCGGCAGTGCCGGCACGACCCGCGTGGTGTGCACCAACCCCACTCTGACCGCCTCCGGCGCGCCGTACCAGTTCAAGCTGCCGGTCACCACGCTGCAGAGCCAGCCGGCCACGATCAGCCTGCATGCCGCAATCGGATTCGCGACGGCGTTGCCGCCGGCATCGACCCCGATCGTGGCGTTGCAGAGCAATGATCCGTTCTTCGCCGGTGACACCAACACCGCCAACAATACGTCCAACCAGACCACGACGATCCAGGCGGCGGCCGATCTGGAGCTGAGCAAGTCCGCTACGCCCGATCCGGTCATTGGTGGCGGGGAGATCACGTACACGCTGACCGTCAAGAACAACGGTCCCAGTGTCACCACCGGCTTCCGGGTGATGGACACGCTGCCCCCCAACGTGACGCTGGTGGGCGTGCCGAGCGGCGCCGACTGGAGTTTCAGCGCGCAGAACGGCACCTACAACGGCACCCTGGCCGTGGGCGCAAGCGCGAGCTATCAGTTCCGCGGCAAAGTGAATGTGGGCACCGGCAACATCGTCAATGCCGCCGTGGTCAATGCCGGTTCGGTGCCCGATGCGGTGCCGGACAACAATTCAGCGCAGGTGACCACCGCCGTCACCGCCGGTGCGGACCTGGCGATGTCCAAGTCGGTATCGCCGGCCCCGGCGGCAGCGGGTTCGATCGTCACCTACACCTTGACCGCGCGCAACGACGGCCCCAGCGCCGCCACTGGCGTGGTGGTCACCGATGCGATGCCCGAGGGTTTCGTGATCACCGGCGGCACTGCGCCTGCGGGCTGGACCTGCACCAGCAATGCGGGCGCGACCGCCCGCACCTGCAGCCTGGCCGGCAGCTTCGCGCCGGGCGCGCAGGCGATCATCACCATCACCGCGCAGGTGCCGTCGACCGGCACCAACAGCAGTGGCGTGGTCAGCAATACCGCCCAGATCACCGCGACCACGCCGGATCCGGTGCCTGGCAACAACGGTGGCACGGTCGGCCTGACCATCATTCCCGATGGCGCCGATCTGCGCATGAGCAAATCCAAGGCGCCGTTGCTGGTGCCGATGTGGAACGGCACGGGCGTACGCAGCGACAGCATGATGACCTCCACGCTGGGTGTGCGGAACGAGGGGCCGCGCGCGGTGACCGGCAACCTGCAGGTGGTCGATACCCTGGCCGCCGGCGAACAGTGGGTGGATGCCAGCGGGCAACCCATCCTGCCGGGCACCTCGGTGGCCATCGGCCGTTGGAGCTGCAGCGTTGATCGTGCGTGGGCCGTCGGCCAGGCGCAGACGGTGACCTGCACCCTGACCAGTGGCTACCCGGTCGCCGTCAATGCCAGCGCGCCCGCACTGGCGCTGCAGACGCTTGCGCGCACTGCCGGGGTACTGCGCAATGACGCCTGCACCGGCGGCAGCGGCGGCTCGCTGGAACCGACGACCGCTGGCGGCATCGATCGCGACCCCAACCAAACCAACGACTGTGCCGGTGGTGAGAGCCGTGCCACCGACGACCGCGCCGACCTGTCGATCACCAAGCAGACCAATGGACCAGGCGACACCGACAACATCATCCGCAACAGCGATGATTCGGTGACCTACACCCTGCAGATCCACAATGCGGGCGAAGCCACCACCGGCGTGGTGGTGAACGATCCGATCCCGGGCTTCGTCACCGGCGTGACCACGGTCACCGGCAACGTCAGTCCGGCAGGCTGGAACTGCCGTCTCAGTGGCAGTGCGTGGGTCTGTAATGCGGGCACCACCGTGCTGGGCCGCAACGAGACCGCCACCGTCCGCTTCACCGTCAACCGTGGCCTGTTCGACAGCCAGCTCCAGCCTTCCGGCAGTTGCGGTGGTCAAGCCATGCCGGCCGGTCGCTTCTGCAACACGGCCGGTGTACGCATCGACCCGGCCATTTCCGGTGCACTGGGCGAGATCGACCAGAGCAACAACACTGCCTCGGACTGGGTGCAGATCGATCCGGTGGCCAATGTCGCCACCACGCTGAAGAGCATCACTTCCGGCACGCCCGGGCGCGCCGGCGTCAACACGACCTACCAAATCACCTACCAGAACAAGGGGCCGTCGACCGCACGTGGCGTGGTCTTCAGCGATGTGTTCACGCTGCCTGCCAACGATGCCGGCTTCGTGCTGGTCTCCGCGCTGCGTACCGGTTCGGATGCGGCAAGCAAGGTCTGCGCGGTCACCGCGCGCGATGCCTCCATCAGCTCCGCACCGGCGCCCGGGGGCACCTCCTGGTTCAACACCGGCAGCGCGCCCGCCACGCTGACCTTGACCTGTACGCCCAAGGAGATGGCCAACAACTCCACCGAGACCATGACGGTGGTGATCCGCCCGAACGTCAACAGTGGCAACACCGGACGCCAGTTCACCAACACCGGCAGCTTCCATTTCGACCTGGATGGCGATGGCACCGCGGATCCGTCCAGCGGCACCGATGCCAATGGTCTTACCTACGATTACAACAGCCGCACCGATGACGACAGCAAAGACGCCACGTTGAACTTCGACGCCGGGCGTGTGGACCTAATCGTCAACAAGATCGATCAGAACTTCGACGGTGCGGTGGACCCGCTGGGCTTCGACTCGCGTGCCGGGATGGAGACCAACAACTACATCTACTACCAGATCAGCGTGCGCAACGAGGGCCCTTCCTTGGCCACACAGACGATGATCGATGACACGATCAGTCCGGCTCCGGGCGCGAGCATCAGCCTGGTGGGCAGCCGCACCGGTACCGCCACCACGCCGCAGGGCGCCTTGGAGCCGGTCGGTACCCGCTGTTCGATGGCTGCCGGCAGTACCAATCCGAGTACCGGCCCGCAGACCATTTCCTGCAGCATGCCCAGCGTGGGTGTGATCACGACCGACGAGGGGGTGATCGCCAGCAAACAGACCAGCTATCTGTATCTGGTCTACCAATACCTGAGCGCGCCGCCGGCCACCGGCGAAACGCTGCGCAACTCGGTCACCGCACGCTCGGCCGAGGCCGAGAGCGATACCAGCAACAACACCGCCACCCAGGAAACCAGCATCCGCACCCGCTCGGATCTGGAGATGAAGAAGTCCAGCGTGGTGATCGCGCCCAGCGCCGACCCTGGCGTCGCGCTGCCTGCCGACGCCGGCACGGTCAGCCTGCATCAGCCGTTCTGGTTCGTGCTGGACGTGGTCAACCACGGTCCCGGGCACAGCCTCTCGCGCGACCGCACCGGTACCAACCCGCTCAACGGCGAAGGCGTGGCCGTCACCGACACGTTGCCCGCAGGGCTTGAGGTGATCGGCGGCGCCGCTGCGATCACCTGGCAAAAGATCGGCACCACCGCCGATCCGGGCGTGCAGACCACCGGCATGGGCAACTGCCTGCTGGCTGGTCGCACCGTCACCTGCCGCATGGGCGACCTGGCGCTGGACGGGCGCGTACGCGTGCTGATCCCGGCACGCTGGACCACCCTGCCGGCCAATGGCAGCGGCATCAATACCGCCAAGGCCACCAGTGACCAGCTCGATCCCGAGCCGGGCAACGACGACGATACGACGACCCACACGGTGGTCCGTTCCTCGCTGACCGGCGTGGTGTTCCAGGACCGCGACCGCAGCGGCGCCAACGGCGGCACGCTGCAGAGTGGCGAGCCGGTGATCTCCGGCGTGACCGTGTACCTCAGCGGTGAAGATGCGTATGGCGCCGTGGTCGCACGTGAAGCCACCACCGATGCGCAGGGCGTGTATCGATTCGAGAACCTTGCTCCGGCCGGTGCTGCCGGTTACATCCTTACCCAGGCCCAGCCTGCGGCCTACGTCAACGGCCCGGTCGCACCGCCCGCCAGCGGCGCCGAAGCGCCTTCGGCCGGTGGCGTGTTCGCTGCGGTGACCCCGGCCAGCACCGCCGATTCGGTCTACACCTCGATCCTGCTGGGCGCTGGCGTGGACGCCGTGCGCTACAACTTCCCGGAAGTGCGTCGCCCGTCGCTGTCCGGCTTCGTCTATGTGGACAGCAACTACAGCAACCTGCGCGACACCGGCGATGCGCCGATCGCCAATGCCACCGTTGAACTGCTCGACGCCGCGGGGACGGTGGTTGCGACCCGCACCACCGGTAACGATGGCAGCTACAGCTTCATCGATCTGGATCCGTTGCAGGTCTATGCGCTGCGCGAAGTGCTGCCCGATGGCAGCTACCGCAACCGCCCCAGTGCGATCAATCCCGGCCTGGTCGGCGGTGTTGCGTGCGCGAGCTGCACGGTAGCCACCGGTGCGGGCGGCGATGCCGCCACCACCGACCGCATCGCCGGCATCGATCTGTCCAGCGGCGACGACGGTACCGCCTTCAACTTTGGCGAAGACGCAATCACCGCCATCTCCGGCCATGTGTACCTGGACCGCAACGGCAACGGCGATTTCGATGCCGGTGATGCGGGCGGTCGTGGCTCGCAGCCCAATGGCGGCCTGCAGAACGTGACCATCACCCTGACCGGCGCTGGTCCGGACGGCATCTACGGCACCGCCGACGATCTGCCGCCGGTGAGTGTGCAGACCGATGCACAGGGCCGCTATACGTTCGACAACCTGGTGGTGGGGCAGAACTACCGCATCACCGAAACGCAGCCGCAGGGCTACGCCGACGCGTCGGAGAATCCGGGCAATCAGATCGCCATCACCGCGCTGCCGCTGACCGGCTCCAGCGGCAATGATTTCGGCGAGGCGCTCGGCTCGATTGCTGGCCTGGTCTACGAAGACTTCTCCAATGTGGCTGCCGGCAACAACAACGGCCTCCGCGACAGCGGTGAGAACCCGATCGCCAACGTGATCGTGACGCTTACCGGCACCGATGTGCTTGGCAATCCGGTCAGCCTGACCGCGACCACCGATGCCAACGGTGAGTACCGCTTCAGCGATCTGCTGCCGGCACAGACCGGCACCGGGTACACGCTGACGCAGACCCAGCCGGCCGCATACCTGGACGGCAAACACACCGCCGGCAATGCGGCCACCCCGGGCAGCACTGGCGTACCCAACGTGATCTCCGGCATCGCCATCAACGCCGGACAGGACGCCACCGGCTACCTGTTCGGTGAGCTGGCCAACGCACCGATCAGCGGCACTGTCTACCTGGACCGCAACGATGACGGCGACAACAACGCCGGCGACGTCGGCATCCCCGGCGTGCAGGTGATCATCGTGGGCGCGGGCCCGGACGGCGTGTTCGGCACGGCCGACGACACCACCGAAACCCTGGTCACCAACGCCGATGGCCACTACAGCTATCCGGGCGCGATCGCCGGCCAGGACTACCGCATCACCGAAACCCAGCCGCCAGGTCTGGCCGAGGGCCGTGAAACTCCGGGCAACCTGATTTCCATCAGCAACCTGCCTGCCGCCGGTTCTACGGGCAATGACTTCGGCGAGCGCGCTGCGGCGCTGTCCGGCACGGTCTATCTGGACCGCAACAACAACGGCGTGCAGGATGCCGGCGAACCGGGCCTGCCCAACGTGCAGGTGCAGCTGCCGGGCGGCACCGTGGACGCGCTGGGCCAGCCGGTCGCGGCAATCGCGACCGATGCCGACGGGCGGTATCGCTTTGACGATCTGCTGGCGGGCACCTACACGGTGACCCAGCAGGTTGCACAACCGGTGTTCAATGGCGTCGCCACGATCAACGGCATCACCGTTGCCGGCACCGTCGACGGCATGACCGTCGGCACCGCCACCCCGGTGGCGAGCGTACCCAGTGCGATCAGCGCGGTCGTACTGCCGGCGGGCAAGGCCTCGATCAGCAACAACTTTGGTGAAGTGCTGGCCGTCGCCGTGTCCGGCACCGTGTTCTTCGACGCTGACAACAACGGTGCGCAGAACGGTGCGGCCGAAACCGGCATCGAAGGCGTGACCATCGAGTTGACCGGTACCGACGACACCGGCGCCAGCGTCCCGCGCAGCGTGCAGACCGACGCCGATGGCCGTTTCGCCTTTGCTGATCTGCGCCCGGGCACCTACACCCTGACCGAACCGCAGCAGCCGACCGGCACCAGCAACGGCATCACCACCGCCGGCACCGTCGACGGTGTCAGCAGTGGCACCGCTACGCCCGTGGCCACCGTGCCCAGCCGCATCAGCACGATTGATCTGTCCACGCCGGGCACGGCCTCGGTGGACAACCTGTTCGGTGAGATTCCGCTCAACAGCGGGATCAGCGGCAAGGTGTGGACCGACCGCAACAACGATGGCGTGGTCGACCCGGGTGAGACCGGTCTGGCCAACGTCACCATCACCCTGACCGGCACGGACCTGGTCGGCAATCCGATCACCCGCGACACCGTGACCGACGCCGACGGCAACTACAGCTTCAGCGATCTGCCCCCAGGCACCTACACCGTGACCGAGCCGGACCAGCCGACGGGCACCCGTGATGGCCGCACCGTGGCGGGCAGCACCGGTGGCACGGTGACGGCACCGGGCACCCTGCCGTCGAAGATCACCGGCCTGGTGCTGGGCGTGAACCAGCAGTCGGTGAACAACAACTTCGGTGAGATCCCGACCGGCGGCATCGCCGGCCGCGTCTACAACGACAGCAATGACAACGGGGTGGTCGACACCGGTGAGGGCGGCATCGCCAACGTCACCGTGGTGCTGACCGGCACCGACGACCTGGGCCAGGCCGTGTCGATCACGCTCACCACCGATGCCGACGGCCGCTACCGCTTCGATGAACTTCGCCCGGGCACCTATACGGTGACCGAGCCGACCCAGCCGCCGCAGACCCTCAACGGCATCACCAGTGCGGGTGCGGTGGACGGCATCGTCACCGGCGTGGCCACCGGCCGCGACACCGTGCCCTCGGCGATCAGCCAGATCGTGCTGCCGCTGGGCGGGCATTCGCTGGACAACAACTTCGGTGAGATCGGTGATTCGCCGGACATGCTGGTCAGCAAGTCCGCCGGCAGCACGCGCTTCACCGTCAACAACATCGCCACGTACACCATCCAGGTGCGCAATGGGGGGCAACAGCCTTCGCGCGGCGAATACGTCGTGCAGGATCGCCTGCCGCAGGGCCTGACCCTGGCCGCCGTGCCGAGCGGGACCGGCTGGGTCTGCACCGGCGCCGTGGGTGAGACCCGCTTCGAGTGCCGCAGCCAGCAGGTCGTGGCTGCCGGTGCCACCTCGGTGGACACGATCAGCGTGCAGGCCCTGGTGGGCGCCGCCGCCGCAGAGGCGGGCAGCGTCAACAACGCCGTACTGGTCGAAGGCGGTGGCGAGAACGAGTTCCGCACGCCGACGCCGGCCGAGCGCAGCGCGTTCGAGGGCGACGTGACCCAGCTGCCCGAGTGTGTGGACACGATCCAGTTCAACGCCTGCCGTGTGCCCAACGCGGTGCAGTTGGCTGCCTCGGTCGGCGGAACCGTGTGGTACGACATCGGTGGCGACGATCAACTGCTGGACAGCGGCGATCAGCGTCTGTCGTCGTGGATCGTGGAACTGGTCGATCCGGCCACTGGCCAGATCGTCAAGACCACCACGACAGGTGCCGATGGCAGCTACCGCTTTGGCGATGTGGTGCCGGGCGTCATCTGGAACATCCGCTTCCGCGACCCGGCCTCCAACATCCTGTGGCCCAACCCGGTCACTCGCGAGTCGGTCAACGGCATCCAGCAGACCTGCGACGCCCAGGCAGCCATCGCGCGTGCCGGTGTAAGTGCCTGCCGGGTGACCGACAACGGCATCAGCCAGCTGGAAGTCGTGCTCAGCCCCGGCCAGCACCTGCCGCAGCAGAGCCTGCCGGTGGATCCGTCGGGCGTGGTGTACGACGCCACCACCCGCGACCCCGTGCCGGGCTCGATCGTGACGCTGAGCCCGGTCGGCATGTGTGCCGGCTACGACCCGCGTACCGCCGTGCTCAATGCCGGCAGCGGCGGTTACCGCCTGGAGGGCAGTGCGATCTCGATGACGGTGGGCAGCGAAGGCTTCTACCAGTTCGCCTTTGGCCCTGCCGCGCCGGCCCGTTGCGAATTCCAGCTCACCGTGACGCCCCCGGGCAGCTATCAGTTCGTCTCGACGTTGATCCCGCCGCAGGCTGGTGCGCTGTCGCCGGCCGGCAGTGCCGGCGCCAACCATGAGGTGCAGCCGAACCGGCTCGCACCGACCGGTGCGGTCGGCACGGCCACGCAGTACTACCTGACCCTGTTTGCCGGGTCGGACACCGCCGCGATCATCAACAACCACCTGCCGCTGGATACCGCGGTGGCGACGGGCCTGGCGATCAGCAAGAACGGTGACCGCCAGACCGCCGAGATCGGTGACACCGTGCAGTACACGATCACCATCCGCCAGACCGCGGGCAGCGAGCTGCGCACGGTCAACGTGGTCGATCGCCTGCCGCGTGGCTTCACCTACATCGACGGCACCGCGCGTGCCGATGGCCGCGCCGTGACCGATCCGTCCGGCAAGCCGGGCCCGCTGCTGGGCTTCGATGTCGGCCCGATCAGCGTCGGTGGCCAGATCGTGCTGACCTACCGCGTGCGGGTTGGCGTGGGCGCGCAGCAGGGCGATGGCATCAACCGTGCGCAGGCCTTCGGCTGTGCCTTCAGTGGGGGTTGCATCGACACCGGCAGCATCACGCCGCTGCCCGGTGCATTGCCGTCCAACCGTGCCGAGTACCGCGTGCGCGTCACCGGTGGCGTGTTCACCGACCAGGCCTGCGTGCTAGGCAAGGTGTTCGTGGACTGCAACAACAACCATGTGCAGGACCGCGAAGAACTGGGCATCCCCGGTGTGCGCCTGTACTTCTCCGATGGCACCTGGGTGATCAGCGATTCGGAAGGCAAGTACAGCTACTGCGGCCTGCCGCCGCAGAGCCACACGCTGAAGGTGGATGCCGGCACGTTGCCGCTCGGCGCGCGCCTGACCACCAGCAGCAACCGCAACCTGGGCGATGCGGACAGCCTGTTCCTGGATCTCAAGAGCGGCGAGCTGCACCGCGCTGACTTCATTGAAGGCAGCTGTGCCAACCCGGTACTGGAGCAGGTCAAGGCCCGCCGCACCCAGGGCGAGGTACGTGCGCCGGAGACCGAGACCGGCCAGCCGCCGCTGCGCTTCGACAGCAAACCCGCGCGGGCGCCGCAACAGGCGACCGACTCGGCCAACCAGAGACCGATCGTGCATCCCAGAGCCAACCCGCCCGCTGCCGGCGCCTCGACGGAGGGCCAGCCATGAGCCGCGCCCAGTCGTTGTACCGCCTGCCGCGCCTGAGCCTGCTGGCCTGTGCCCTGGCCGCCGTGCCCGCCATGGCCCAGAGCGTGGGCAGTCCCGGCCGCTTCACGCCGGTGCTGGGCGACGCCAGCACCTTGTACCCGCGCAGCCCGGCCAGTACCGATGCCGCCCCGCGCGCGCTGGACAGCGCCGTGCCGGGCACGCTCGACCGGATCCTGGTCGAGCTGGACCGTGATGGCGTGCCGGCCGATGGCCAGAGCGCCGTGCATGTGCGTGTGCAGCTGCTGGACGCCGCCGGTCGTGCGCTGACCGGCACCACCTACGCCACGATCGAGACCAGCGGCGGCCGCATCCGCCTGCCCGGCTCGCGGACCGACGAACTCGGTCCTGGCGCGCTGGATGCCGACAAGGTCACCCCGGGCATCCAGCTGCAGGTGGTCGACGGCATGGCCGAATTCGACCTGCTTGCCCCGCATGAGCCGCAGGACGTGGTGCTGCGCATCACTGCCGGCGCCGAGACGGCCCAGGGCACGATCGGCTTCCTGCCGGAGATGCGTGAGCTGCTGGCCACCGGTCTGATCGAAGGCGTGGTCAACTTCCGCCGGCGCAGCAACGCCGGGCTGATCTCGCCGGTGGAGCATCACGATGCCTTCGACCGCGACATCCGCCGCTGGGAGCGCCAGTTCAACAACGGCAAGGCCAATGCGGCCGCGCGCACCGCGTTCTTCGTCAAGGGCCGGATCAAGGGCGAATATCTGCTCACCGCCGCCTACGACTCGGACAAGGACACCCGTGGCCGCCTGCTGCGCGACATCCAGCCGGAAGAGTTCTATCCGGTCTATGGCGATTCGTCGCTGCGTGGCTTCGATGCGCGTTCGGCCGAGCGTCTGTACGTGCGCATCGACAACCAGCGCAGCTACCTGCTGTACGGCGACTTCCAGACCGGCGACACGCTGGCCACGGCAACCGGTATCGGCGGCAGCGGCGCGATCCCGCAGCGCAGCCTGGGTACCTACAACCGCACTGCCACGGGCCTGGGCTGGCACTTCGAAAGCGAGCGCGTGCGCAGCAATGTGTTTGCGATGCAGGATTCGCTGCGCCAGGTGATCGAGGAGTTCCGCAGCCAGGGCAGTGGCCCGTATGCGCTGCGCAACAACGCCGTGCTGGAGGGCAGCGAACGGGTGGAAGTGATCGTGCGCGACCGCAACCAGCCGACCCGCATCACCTCGGTGCGTTCGTTGGCACGGCTGGTCGACTACAGCTTCGAGCCGTTCTCCGGCCGGATCCTGCTCAATCAGTTCCTGCCCGCGTTCGACAGCGATCTCAATCCGGTCTCGCTGCGAATCACCTATGAGCTGGACCAGGGCACCGAGAAGTTCTGGGTGGTCGGCGCCGATGCACAGGTCAAACTGACCGAGCAGCTCGAGGTCGGTGCGGCGGCGGTCGATGACCGCAATCCCTACGCTGAATTCAAGATGGGCAGCGCCAACGCGAGCTATCGGTTCGGTGCCAACACCCTGCTGGTGGCCGAGTTCGCGCGCACCCGCAGCGAGGTCAATACCAATTCGATCAACCAGATCACCTCGCAGGGCCTGAAGGACATCACCGGTGAGGTCGAGGGCGATGCGTGGCGGGTGGAGTTCGCGCACAGCGCCGACAAGCTCGACGCGCGCGTGTTCGCCGCACGCACCGATCCGGCGTTCAACAACCCGGCCGCACCGCTGTACGGTGGTCGTGGCGAGTACAACGCGCGGTTGGCGTACCGGGTGGGCCCGCGGCTGGAACTGTATGTGGAAGGCCTGCGCAGCGAGGACCGCAACCCCGATGGCGGCAAGCGCGATGCTGGCGGTGCCGGTGTGCGCATCGGCGCTACCGAACGGCTGACGGTGGATCTGGGCGTGCGCAGCATCCGCGAGACCATCGGCGTGACCTCGCCGTGGTCGTCGGGGGTGCCGTTCGGCAATCCCGGCGGTCTCACCGGTGGGTTTGCGACCGGTTCCGGTGGCGGCGCGCTGGGCTACGGCCAGCAGGCGCTGGATCCGCTGACCGGCCTGATGGTCATCAACGGCAGCAGCAGCGGCAGTCCGATCACCAGCGAATTGCCGGTCGGCACCGAGCTGGAATCGGACAGTGCCCGGTTCGGGCTGGGCTACCGCCTGAGCGATCGCCTCAGCGCCGGCGCGGAAGTGGAGCACAGCGTCAGCGGTGAAGACCGCAAGCGCCTGGCGGCCGGCCTGGACTACCAGGTGTTCGAACGCAGCCGCGTGTATGGCCGCTATGAGAAGCAGACCGGCCTGACCAGCGCCTATGGCATCACCACCACCGACCGCGAAGCCGATGCGCTGGTATTCGGTATCGACAGCAGCTACCTGCGCGATACCCAGACCTTCAGCGAGTACCGCCTGCGCGATTCGATCAGCGGCCGCGATGTGCAGGCCGCCTCGGGTATCCGCAATAACTGGGACATCCGCGAAGGCCTGCGCCTGGCCAGCTCGGCCGAGCACGTCAAGGTGATCGACGGCAGCACCGGCGACAGCACCGGCCTGGCGCTCGCCCTGGACTACAGCGCCAACCCGCTGTGGCGCGGGGCGATCCGTGCCGAGCACCGTATCTCCGAGGACGTGCCCGATACCGAGGTCAATGAGGCGTTCAACACCACGCTGCTGCAGTTCATGCTCGCCCGCAAGCTCAGCCGCGATTGGACCCTGCTTGCCCGCAACTATCTGCTCAGCACCCGCTACGATGCCCGCGGCGATGTGCTGCAGGATCGTTTCCAGCTCGGCGTTGCGTACCGCGATACCGACCGCAACCGGATCAACGCGCTGGCCCGCTACGAGTACAAGCTGGAGCGCGATGAGAGCGGCCTGACCCTGTCCGACGGCAATACCATCGATGGCAGCAGCCAGGATGTGCGCACCCGCGCGCATATCGTCTCGGCGCATGCCGACTGGCATCCGTCCCGACCGTGGTGGTTCACCGGCCGCGTGGCCGGCAAGTGGCAGCAGGACCAGTTCGCTTATACCGACAGTGCACGGGTCAACAGCCGCTTCCGCGCGATGCTGTTCTCCGGCCGCGTGGTGTACGACATCACCGAGAACTGGGACATCGGCGTGCTGGGCTCCACCTTCCGTGGGCAGAGCGGTGCCAACCAGTATGCCTACGGCATGGAGGTCGGCCGGTTGCTGCGGCAGAACCTGTGGCTGTCGGCCGGCTACAACTGGAGCGGCTTCGCCGGCGACCGCGATCTGAACGGTTACGAGTACACCCAGCAGGGCGTGTTCCTGCGCCTGCGCTTCAAGTTCGATGAAGACCTTTTCCGGCCGGACCCCGTCCGCTACCGCGACCCGGCACGTTGAGGATGCCCTGATGACGACTCTTTTCCCGATTGACCGTATTGCTCCGTCGCTGCTTGCCGCGGCTCTTCTGGCTGCTGTGGCCGGGCACGCCGATGCGCAGCAGGCGCAGTTGTTGCCGCAGCAGCAGCGCATCACCGATGAGGCGATCCATGCCGACCATGGCACCTATGAAGCCACCCAGGGCCGTATCCAGGCGCTCAACGACGGTGGTCGCCCGATCCGCGATTACCACCTGTCCAAGGCACAGTGCTGGCTGGACGTGTCCTTCCACGAGTACAGCCGCAATGATCGCAGCGCGTTCCCGCAGCAGGCGCTCACCGAATCGGAGAAGCTGATCATCGGCATGGAGCAGGGTGTCTCGCCGCTGCCCACCGATACGCCGCTGGTGAACAACGCCAAGTACCTGCGCGATGACCTGTGGCAGCGCCTGCGGGTACTGCACGGTGCGCCGGGCTTCGTGTGCGCGCAGCAGCAGGTCGCCTGCGGTGAGGTCGAGCTGGTGCACGCCGGCAATGAATTCAACCAGCAGCAGTGGCGCCATTCCAAGCCGTATATCCAGATCGCCGAGGAACTGGTCAACGAGGCCGAGGCGCTGGCGCGCCAGTGCAATGTCGGCCCGGCCATCGTCGCTGCGCCGGGGCCGTTGGTGGCCAATGTGCTGTTCGAGTTCGACCGTGATGCGTACCGCGACATCCGCACCTACTCACTGGAAAGCGTGGACCGCGCGCTGGCCAGCATTGCCGACGAGTCCCTGCAGCTGGAGGGTGTGACCCTGGTGGGTCATGCCGACCGCATGCAGGGCCGCGGCTTCGATGCCAACCAGGCGTTGTCCGAGCGGCGTGCCCGGACCGTGCGTGAGCTGCTCATCGGCCGGGGCGTCGCTCCGGCCAGCATCCGCTACGAGTACAAAGGCGACACCCAGCAGGTACAGCAATGCGATGGCGTGCGCCCACGCGCAGCGCTGCTGGAATGCCTGCTGCCCAACCGCCGGGTGGAAGTACGCTTCGATGTGACGCGCTGATCGCAGCACGCGATCAACGCGGGTGACCGGTCCCGGTCTGCACATCCTGATCCACCGGGGTGCGAGCGGGCTCCGGACGCGGCGGAAGCCAGGCCATCGGCCTGCTTCCTGCCAATGACAACCAGCCGCTGGTCATCGCCTTGGCGGGGTCGTGGAGCAGGCTGTACAGATCGACATCGCGGCCGGCGTCCTCGCCCCACAACATGGCCCAGGCATTGTGTCCACTTCGGCGGGCGCTCTGCAGCGCCCGATCGGCGGCGCGCAGGCTGTCGTCGAGCACATCCGGCGCATCCGGCGCATGCGCGAACAGCGGCAACGGTGCCATGCCGATACTCGCCGTCAGGGTCAGGGTCAGGTGCTGGGACGGTCCGATGTCCACCACCAGGCGCTCGATCGCGGCACGCAGATGGCTGGCCAGCGCCTGCGCGGCTGGCGCAGCGGTATCGTGCCGGACGACCAGGAAGCTGGCGCCACCCCATCGGGCGAGGCGGTCATGGCTGTCGCAGTGTCGGCGCAGGCACTGAGCCACGGCGCGCAACACGGCATCGCCGGCGGCCTCGCCGTGTCGCTCGTTGAGGGCTTTGAACGCATCCACTTCCAGCAGCATCACCGCGCTGCGCTGATCGGCACCAGCCTTGGCCCGCTCCGCAGCGAGCAACCGCTCCGCTTCGCGGCGGTTGACCAGGCCAGTGACCCGGTCGGTGCTGGTCAGCAGGGTCAGGCGGTGGCGTTGCCGACGCATGCGGAGCACCACGAACGTGGCGATGCCTGTCACCACCAGCAAGGCGATCAGCGCGCCATTGCGCAGCACCCGTACGCGGTCGAGGTCCTGCATCGCATGGATATCGGCCGGGTGGATGCTGCGTTCGGCGGTAGCCTGCAGTTTGGCGAGCTGGTTGAGTGTCTCCCCTTTGCTGCGCGCTTGATCGATCCCGCGGGCCTGGCGCGCGTACTGCAGCGCCTGCTCGCGGTTGCCCAGCAAGGTATGGATATCGCCGAGCAGGTCCAGCCCGCCGCGGACTTCATCGCTGAAATGGCCGCGCTCAGCCAGCTCCTGGGCCTGTTCCGCCAACGGCTGGGCTGCCTCGGCACCGGCCTGCTCCAGGGTGAGCCGGGCGAGCCGCTGCAGGGTGACCACCTGGCCCTGCGGGTCCTGCACCACCTGCCAGGCCAAGGCTCGCCGCAGCCCTGCTTCGGCGGCAGGCAACTGTCCGCGCAGGCGCTGGATCTCCGCGCGGTGGCTGACGATGCGGTGCAGGAACAGGTCCTGGCCGCCCACGCGCGTGCCAATCGCCTCGGCCCGGCTGAAGGCCGTGTTGGCCTCTTCAAGCCGCTGCATCTGCAGCAGCGCATACCCGAAGTTGTAGTACAGGATGAGATCGCCGGGATTGGGCGGCCGACGCAGATGCTCGCTCAATGCGGTGGCTTTCTGCAGATAGGTCAGAGCGCCCTGTGCGTCGCCCATCGCGTCGCCGCGGATCATGGCGATCTGCATCAGCGCCCCGATCTGGCCCTGCACGTCGCGTTGGCGGACCGACTCCTCCAGGAAGCGATTGGTCAGCTCAAGTGCCTGGCCATGGTCGCCGCGCCACAACAGCAGGTGTGCGGCGATGGAATGAGCGCGCAGCTGGTCCTCGGCCGTTGCATCAGGGCGCGAGGCAGCGGCCAGCAGCCGGTCGGGCAATTCGATGGTCTGGTCGAGCTGACCCTGGGAGCGCAGCGCCGCACCCAGGCACCCCAAAGCCCCGATTTCGATCGAGGTGGGCAGCACGGGCCCGGCGAGCAACGAACGCGCCATCTGCAGTGACGTGCGCGGCGCGCTGGTCAGCAGGCCGTGGCACTGTTGTACCTGCGCGGTCAGTGGGGCGCTGTCCATCGGGTGCTGCGCCAGCGCGCACGGCGCGGCCAGCCAGGACAGACAGACAAGCGCGGACAGCCCGCGACGGACAAAGGACAACGTAGGCATGAGGACAGCGACTTCCCGGTCGAATGCGGACGGACGGCAATGCGGCACGTTCCTGGTGATACCGGCGCAGCGACGCTGCCGGATCACGCGCCGCTAATATACCCTCCTTGTTGCCGGACGCTGTCGCTCCGGCCCGGAGCCTGCCGCGCATGCCCATACCACCACCGTCCACCCCGAGCGGGCCCACCGACGTGGCTGCGCCACAGTCGCTGGGTCGCCGTACCGATGCCATGCTGCGCGGCCTGCTGCACATGGTGGGCCTGTTCCACCTGGTGATGGCGCTCTGGATCGCGCTGCGCATGGGGATGGCGCTGGACCTGGTGGTGCCGCTGATTGCCGTGCTGCACGCACTGCTGTGCGTGCTCTGCCTGCTGCTGCAGCGTGCCGGGCGACCGCTTCGCGCAGCCACCTTCTTTGTTGTTGGCCAGATGCTGCTGCTCACCGTGGCCTACGCGTACTGGGGGCTGGCGGCCCAGCTCCGGCTGCAGCTGGTGTTGCTGCTGCCAGTGATGCTGGTGGCGGCCGTACTGGGCAGGCGCCCGCTGTGGTGGGTCACCAGCGGGGTATGCGTGCTGATCGTGGTCGGGGCGTGGGTCGATGCGTCCAGCCTGATGTTCCGCCCCGATCGGCTGCTGCTCGCGGTGAATGACCTGGCGATATGCTTGTTCGCCACCCTGATGGCGGCCTGGTTGCTGCATCACAGTGTCACCGGCCTGCGTGAAAGCCTGCAGGTGGCGCGCGAGCACAGCCGCGACCTGGCCCGCAAACGCGATGAGCTGCAGCTGGAGATCCAGGAGAAGGAGCGCTCGCGCGACCAGTTGGTGCACGCGATGAAGATGGAGAACGTCGGTCGCCTCGCCAGCGGCATCGCGCATGACTTCAATCATCTGCTGGCCCTGGTCCAGAGCTATATCGCCAAAGCCCGGCGCAGCCAAGGCGGAGAGCTCCAGGTGGCCCTGCAGGGAGCCGACGCGGCGGTGCGGCGTGCGGCAGCCGTCAGCCGGCGGTTGCTGGATTTCAGTCGGCTGGAGCACAGCCGGCCGCAGCTGCTGGATGTCGCCGCAACGATCACGGCCATGGCACCTACCCTGCAGCAGGTGTTCGACACGCGGGTGCAGTGCGAGGTCGACGGCGGTCAGGTGCAGTGTCTGATCCATTTCGATCCGGCCCAGCTGGAGTCGATCCTGCTCAGTCTGGCGGTGAATGCCCACCAGGCCATGCCGGATGGAGGCCAGTTCAACCTGGTGGTCGTGCAGCCCTCGCGCATCGATGAAGTGGTCATCCATGTGAGCGACAGCGGCCACGGGATGAGCGAGGAGGTGCGTGCCCGCTGCCTGGAACCGTTCTTCACCACCAAGCCGGTCGGGCAGGGAACAGGACTCGGGCTGGCCGTCACCGCCAGCCTGGTCGAGGCGGCCGGTGGACACATCCAGGTAGAGAGCGGCAAGGGCCGTGGTACCCGGGTCAGCATCCGTCTGCCGACCCGCCCGCTGGCGATGGTGCCGGCCTGAACCGGGCCGTGACCGGGGCCGCCCAGCCGCTACACTGCGGGCTGCTCTCGCGGAAACAACCCTGTGGTTTCTAGCTGGATCCTGCTGCTGGTCTCGGTGGCCTACGCCGCGCTGCTGTTCGGCGTGGCGTGGTGGGGCGACCGTCGCCCGATGTACCCCGACCGCCCGTGGCTGCGCCCGGTGGTCTACAGCCTGGCGCTGGCGGTGTACTGCTCGTCGTGGACCTTCTACGGCGCGGTGGGGACGGCGGTGCGCAACGGCGTGGGCTACCTGCCGATCTACCTGGGGCCGCTGCTGCTGTGGGTGTTCGGCTGGCGCATCATCGAGCGGCTGGCGCTGATCGCACGCAGCCAGAACGTGGTGTCCATCGCCGATTTCATCTCCTCGCGTTTCGGCCGCTCGCGGCGGCTGGCCGCGCTGGTGGCGGTGATCGCGCTGATCGGCATCGTGCCGTACCTGGCCCTGCAGTACAAAGCCGTGGCGATGAGCCTTCAGGTGCTGACCGGCAACGTCGGGCCCACCGGCTTCTTCACCGATCCGGCGCTGTACGTGGCGCTGTTGATGGCCTTGTTCGCCACGTTGTTCGGCACCCGCCAGGTGGATGCCACCGAGCACCACCACGGCATGATGCTGGCGATCGCGCTGGAATCGATGATCAAGCTGATCGCGATGGTGGCGCTGGGCCTGTTTGCCTACCTGTGGCTCAACGACCGCACCGATGCGGTGATCGAATCGGCGCACACGCTGTTCACGGGCCTGCCGCCGGTCGGCTTCATTTCGCAGACCCTGCTGAGCTTCCTGGCCATCATCTGCCTGCCGCGCCAGTTCCATGTGGCCGTGGTCGAGTGCGGCGACGTGCGTGACATCCGCCGCGCGCGCTGGATGTTCGGTGCGTACCTGGTGATTATTTCGGCGATGGTGATTCCCATCGCCACGGCGGGCGTGACCCTGTTCGGCACCGGTGGCAGCGTTGCCGACGACAGCATGGTGCTGGCCCTGCCGCTTGCCGAGGGGCGCAAGTTCCTGGCACTGGTCGCCTATGTCGGCGGCTTCTCGGCGGCAACCGGCATGGTCATCGTGGCCTCGATCGCGCTGGCCACCATGGTCAGCAACGACCTGGTGATGCCGGTCCTGCTGCGCCGCAATGATCACCACGAGGACGCAGCAAACGTCGCCTCACGCGTATTGTGGATCCGGCGTACGGCGATCCTGCTGCTGGCCCTCGTGGCCTACAGCTATTACCGCGGCAGCAGCAATGACAGCACGCTGGCCTCGTATGGATTGATGGCGTTCGCGGCGGTGGCCCAGTTCGCGCCCGGGTTGATCGGTGGGCTGTACTGGCGCGGTGCCAGCCGCCGAGGCGTCGAGGTCGGCATGCTGCTGGGCTTCGGCACATGGGTCTACACCCTGCTGCTGCCTGCGCTGACCCATGCCGGCTGGATGGATGAAACCTGGCTGGTGCAGGGCCCGTTCGGCATCGACTGGCTGCAGCCGCAGCACCTGTTCGGGATGAGTGGCTGGGACCCGCTGACCCACGGCACGTTCTGGTCGCTGCTGGTCAACGTGGCCGCGATGGTGCTGGTCTCGGTGCGCTGGCGTCCCGGCGTGGACGAGCGGCTGGGCGCGGCGCCCTTCCTGGATCCCTATGCGCAACGGCCGTCGGTCGCCGGTGCGTGGCCGGGCCATGTGCACGTGGGTGACCTGCTGGCGCTGGCCGCACGGGTGGTGGGTGACCGCCATGCCCGCCGCTCGTTCTTCGAACAGGCGCAGTCACTGGGGCGCGAGCTGCAGGCCTCGGCGCCCGCCGACCGTGCCTGGGTGCAGTTCACCGAACGCCTGCTGGCCGCCTCGATCGGTGCGGCGTCCGCGCGTCTGCTGCTGACCAGCCTGCTGCGCGGCTCGGGCATGGACCTGGGCGAAGTGGTGGCGGTGCTCGATGAAGCCGGCCAGGAACTGCGCTTCAACCGCGAGATCCTCTCCACCACCCTGGAGAACATCAGTGCGGGCGTCAGTGTGGTCGATCCGGACATGCGGCTGACCGCCTGGAATCGCCGCTACCAGCAGATGTTCGGCTATCCCGACGGCATGCTCTACGTGGGCCGCCCGGTCGCCGATCTGATCCGCTACAACGCCGAGCGTGGCGAGCTGGGCGAGGGCGAGATCGAGGTGCAGATCAACCGTCGCATCGGTTACATGCGCGCCGGTTCGCCGCACATCTTCGAGCGCACCCGCAGCGACGGCAAGGTGATCGAGATGCGCGGGCAGGCGCTGCCTGGCGGCGGCTATGTCACCAGTTACAACGACATCACCGACTACAAGCACGCCGAGCGCGCGCTGCTGGAAGCCAACGAAACGCTGGAGCAGCGGGTGGCCGAACGCTCGCACGAGGCGGAGATGGCGCAGCAGTCCAAGACGCGTTTCCTGGCGGCGATCAGCCATGACGTGCTGCAGCCGCTCAACGCTGCGCGCCTGTTCGCTTCTGCGCTGCGTGAGAGCCACCACAACAATGAAGAGCAGCGGCATCTGGCCGAGCGCGTGGATGCGTCACTGCGCGCAGCCGAGGAGCTGCTGGATGGCTTGCTGGACGTCTCCCGGCTGGATGCAGGGGGGCTGCACCCGGTGATCGGGGATTTCGACGTCAGCCTGCTGATGCGCGAACTGGCCGCGCAATACTCCCCCGTCGCCGCCGGGCGTGGCCTGCGCCTGGATCTGTTCGCGCGGCCGGCGTGGGTGCGCAGCGATCGCCGCCTGCTGCGCCGCGTGCTGCAGAACTTCCTGGCCAATGCGCTGCGTTACACGCGTCAGGGCCGCATCGTACTGGCGGTGCGGCATCGCGGGCCGGAGGTCGAACTGCAGGTATGGGATACCGGCCCGGGCATTCCCGAACACCACATGCAGCAGATCTTCGATGAGTTCCATCGCTACCAGCAGCCCTTCGACTGGGGCGAGCAGGGGCTGGGGCTGGGGCTGTCGATCTGCCAGCGCATCTCGCGCCTGCTCGATCACCGCCTCAACGCGCGCAGCCGGGTCGGCAGCGGCAGCATGTTCTCGATCCTGTTGCCGCTGGTGGCCGCACCGGCGCTGCCCAGCGTGACAGCGGTGCCGGCACCCAGCCCGATCACCCGCACCGATTCGCTGGCGGGCATGCGCGTGCTGTGCGTGGACAATGACCAGGAAATCCTGGATGGCATGCGCGCGCTGCTGGGCCGTTGGCAGGTGCAGGTGATCACCGCCAGCACGGTCGACCAGGCATTGGAGAAAGTGGTTGAACGGCCGGATGTGATGCTGGTGGATTACCACCTGCACGACCGCCTGGATGGGCTGGATACCTTGGTGGCCCTGGGCCAGAAGGCCGGGCGCGCGATCCCCGGTGCGCTGCTCACCGCCGATGGGCGCGATGAGCTCAAGCGGATGGCGCGCGACCGCGGCTACCGGTTGCTGACCAAGCCGATCAAGCCGGCGTCGCTGCGCGCCTTCCTGGCCGCCTTCCACGATACCCGCGGCGATCTCTAGCCGCGGGCTGGCGGCGGTCGCAGTGCCCGATCAGGCCACGGCGCCGCTGAGGTGTTCGTACAGGATGGTGGAGCCGATGATGATCAGGATCACGCCGCCGATGATCTCGGCGCGCTTGCCGACCATGCCGCCCAAGACGCGGCCAAGCATGATCCCGCAGGTGACCATGGTCAGCGTGCACAGGCCGATGACCAGCGCCATGACGCCGATATGCACATCGAGGAAGGCCAGGCCGATACCGACCGCCATCGCATCGATGCTGGTGGCGAAACCGGTCATCGCCAGGCGCCAGAAGCCGTGGTGTTTGCTGGTGTCGTCTTCCTCCGCACCCTCATCGGGGCGCAGGCCGTTGATGATCATGTGCACGCCCAGCGCCCCGAGCAGGCCGAACGCGATCCAGTGATCGAAGGCCTCTACGTACTCCAGCGCGGCGCGACCGAGCAGCCAGCCGATCACCGGCGTGATGCCTTCGATGACACCGAAAATCAGGCCGGCGCGCAAAGCATCGGAGAAACGTGGCTTGCGCATGGCTGCGCCTTTGCCGATCGCCGCAGCGAAGGCATCGGTAGACATGGCAAAGCCGATCAGCAGGATCGAAACAGGGGACATTGGGGTACGCGGCAGGTCGGGCGAGAGCGAGCAACGGGCCGCGGACGCGCCCAACCTGTCGTTGCGCACGCGGACCGCTGGTCTCGCCAACCAAGATGGTTGCCCGCACCACGGCGCACTGGCCGAGTATGTTGACGCGGGCGATTCCTTCAGCAGGAATCCGGCTACTCCCCAAGGGGACGCGAAGCTTAGCACCGGGCCTGCAGCGTGGAGCGTTTGCGGCGAATTGCGCAGGTAACGCTGGAATTCATAGCTCCGGCTATAACGCCTACTCTTCTTCGGGCGGCAACACGATCTGTTCGTCATCGATGGCCAGCTTGCCGGCCATCAGCACCGCCTGGGTGCGGTTGGTGACGCCCAGCTTGCGCAGGATCGCGGTGACATGGGCCTTGATCGTCGCTTCGGAGACGTTGAGGTCGTAGGCGATCTGCTTGTTGAGACGGCCGGCACCCAGCATCTGCAGCACCCGGAACTGCTGCGGCGTCAGCTCGCGCAGGCGCTGGCCGATCTCGCGCTCCTCGCGCCCGGTCTGGGGCACGCTGTGCGCTTCCGGTGGGGCCCAGGTCTCACCATCGAGGATGGTGCCCAAGGCATGACCGATGGTGTCCGAATCGGCGGATTTGGGGATGAAGCCAAAGGCGCCGTGGTCGAGCGCGCGGCGCATCACCGTCGGTTCCTCACGTGCGGACACCACCACCACCGGCAGCTGCGGGTGCAGGGCACGCATATGCACGAGCGCGTTGAAGCCCTGCGCGCCGGGCATGTTAAGGTCCATCAGGACCAGGTCGGCGTCGGTGTGCTGGTCGGCCAGCTGGTACAGCGCTTCCACACTGTCCGCTTCGTACAGCTGCACGCCGGGGATGACGCGTTGCACGGCCCCGCGAAGGGCTTCGCGGAACAGCGGGTGGTCATCGGCAATCAGGAGGGTCGTCATGGTGGGGGCCATGTTGCGGAGGCGTGCAGCGACGCAACGAAAAAGTCTATCGAGATGACCGCCCCCTGAGTCAGGGGGCGGCCGCGAAGCGGCGGGGTGTGGGTGCTGGTGAGGAGGGGCCCACGAACGCGATGACGCGGCCCCATCCTGCGCCTTCACGGCGAAGGGTTACTTCACTTCACTTTGCGTTCTTCCACCAGCGAGGCCACGACCGACGGATCGGCTAGGGTCGAGGTGTCGCCAAGCTGGTCCGGGGCGTTCTCGGCGATCTTGCGCAGGATGCGGCGCATGATCTTGCCCGAGCGCGTTTTCGGCAGGCCCGGCGCCCACTGCAGATGATCGGGCGCGGCGATCGGACCGATTTCCTTGCGCACCCAGGCCACCAACTCCTTGTGCAGTTCATCGCTCGGCGTCTCGTCGGCGATCAGCGTCACGTAGGCATAGATGCCCTGGCCCTTGATGTCGTGCGGGAAACCGACCACGGCCGCTTCGGCCACCTTCGGGTGCGAGACCAGCGCGCTTTCCACTTCGGCGGTGCCGATGCGGTGGCCGGAAACGTTGATCACATCGTCGACGCGGCCGGTGATCCAGTAGTAGCCGTCTTCATCGCGACGGCAGCCGTCGCCGGTGAAGTAGCTGCCCGGGTAGGTGCGGAAGTAGGTGTCGATGAAGCGCTGATGGTCGCCGTAGACGGTGCGCATCTGGCCCGGCCACGAATCGCGGATGATCAGGTTGCCTTCGGTCGCCCCTTCCTGGATCTCGCCATCGGCGTTGACCAGGGCCGGCTGCACGCCGAAGAAGGGCAGGGTGGCCGAGCCCGGCTTGAGATCGACCGCACCAGCCAGCGGCGAGATCAGGATGCCGCCGGTTTCGGTCTGCCACCAGGTATCCACGATCGGGCAGCGGCTGTCGCCGACCACCTCGTAGTACCAGCGCCAGGCCTCCGGATTGATCGGCTCGCCGACGCTGCCGAGCAGGCGCAGCGAACTGCGCGAGGTGCGCTTGACCGGTGCATCGCCTTCGCGCATCAACGCGCGGATCGCGGTCGGGGCGGTATAGAAGATGGTGACCTGGTGCTTGTCGATCACCTCCCAGAAGCGCGAGGTGTTCGGGAAGTTCGGCACGCCTTCGAACATCACCGAGGTCGCGCCATTGGCCAGCGGGCCGTACACGATGTAGCTGTGGCCGGTGACCCAGCCGACATCGGCGGTGCACCAGTAGATGTCGTCTTCGCGCAGGTCGAACACCGCTTCATGGGTGTAGGCCGCGTACAGTAGGTAACCGCCGGTGGTGTGCAGCACGCCCTTGGGCTTGCCGGTGGAGCCGGAGGTGTAGAGGATGAACAGTGGATCCTCGGCGTTCATCCGCTCGGGCTCGCACTGCGCCGGCTGCGGGTCCACCACATCGTGGAACCAGCGGTCGCGCGGGGCCTGCATGTCCACCGCACCGCCGGTATGGCGGACCACCAGCACCGTTTCCACGGTGGTGGTGCCGGGCAGCTTCAACGCCGCATCGACATTGGCTTTGAGCGGAATCTTCTTGCCACCGCGCAGCCCTTCGTCGGCGGTGATGATCAGCTTGCTGCCGCAGTCGATAACGCGGTCGGCGATCGAGTTCGGGGCGAAGCCGCCGAACACTACCGAGTGGATCGCCCCGATACGCGCGCAGGCCAGCATGGCCACGGCGGCGTCGACGATCATCGGCAGGTAGATGGTGACCCGGTCGCCCTTCTTGACGCCGAGGTTGCGCAGCGCGTTGCCGAGGCGGCAGGTGCGCTCATACAGCTCGCGATAGGTGACGCCCTGCGCCGGTGCATCGGGGCTGTCCGGTTCGAACAGCAGGGCGATCTTGTCGCCGCGCTTGTCGAGCTGGCGATCCAGGCAGTTGACGCTGGCGTTGAGTTCGCCATCTTCGAACCACTTGATGCGGAAATCGTCGAGCTGATAGCTGACATTCTTGATACGGGTCGGTTTCTTGAACCAGTCCAGGCGCTCGGCGGCCTTGCCCCAGAAGGCATCCGGATGCTCCACCGATTCACGGTAGAGCTGCTGGTACGTGTTCTTGTCGATCCGCGATGCCGCGGCGAACGCGGCGTCGACGGGGTAAAGATCAGCCATGGCACCCTCACTTGCACGTTGACTTGGGTTGTGCGGTCGCAACATAAGTGACGACCTCTCCCTCTCAGTTTGCCGCATCCACCCGCCTGCGCGGTGTCGAGGTGGTTAGACCTTGGTCGAACGCCGTGCGCTGCGATGGGACAGGGTCGCTGGGCGCGGCAGATCATGACTGTCCGTCGTTAGGGAGGGGGTACCGACCAACGGTCAGTACCTACGCGGTGCCTTCGGCACCTGCCGGTCGCCTGCCGGCGCCCGGGTCGTACTCGCCCCCGGGGGGGCGAGTACGACTAATGGCCAATAGCTTCGGTGCGTCAACGCGCCGCACCCTCGGGTCGACCGTGCCCCATGCGCGGCATCACCTTGCCACCCGGGAGAGAGGGCAACATGAGCCACCGTTTGCTGAGGACGACACGCCGGCCATTGGCCGCCGCCATGTTCGTCGCACTGATCGCGCCAGGCATGGCGTTCGCCGAAACCGCAAAAGAGAAAGCCCTGGAAGCACGCGTCGTCGAGCTGGAGCGCCAAGTCCAGCTGCTGCTGAACAACCAGCAGCAACAGCAGGTCCAGATCAGCCAGGCCCAGACCGATGTCACCGCCGTGCGCACGGTCCAGGCGCAGCAACCGGTGGCCGCCACCGTACCGGCGGGCAAGCAGCCGATCCAGGTCACCACCATCACCCCGGGCGCCGCGCCGGGGACGACGGTCAAGATCGGCGGTTTCATCAAGGCCGATTTCCTGGCCACCCAGACCGGCGATGGCCAGCTGGCTGACGATGCCACCGGCCGCGCGCTGTACCTGCCGGGTCAGACGCCCGTGGCGGGTGCCGGTGGCAGCGGCAAGCGCTCGGACGTGGACTACAACGCCCACGCCAAGTTCTCGCGCTTCAACCTCGGCATCGACAACGTCAGCGAAGGCGGCAACAAGGCCGGCGCGTTCTTCGAGATGGACTTCTTCGGCAACTCGCTGGGCAACCAGACCGCGACCAATACCTACGGTGTGACCCTGCGTCATGCCTACATGTACTGGAACAACTGGATGGCCGGCCAGACCTGGTCGAACTTCATGGATGCCGCCTCGATCCCTGAAGCGGCCGACTTCGTCGGCCCGACCGACGGTGTGGTCTTCGTGCGCCAGGCACAGATCCGCTACACCCAAGGCGGCTTCAGCGTCGCGCTGGAAAACCCGGAAACCACCGTCCTCACCGGCACCCGCAATCCGATCACCGGTGCGTGGACCAACGTGGCCAGCAACTCCGACCGCGGCGCGCTGCCGGATCTGACCCTGCGCTATGGCTGGAAGGGTGACTGGGGCACCTTCGGTGTCGGCGGCGTGGTCCGTCAGCTCAAGGTCGACAACCAGACCACCGGCGCCGATGCGGACAAGATCGGCGGTGGCCTTACCTTGGGCGGCAAGTGGGTGATGGGCCCGACCGACACGCTGCATTACCAGGTCACCGGTGGTGAAGGCATCGCGCGATACATCGGTCTGGGCGTCACCGCCGATACCGCGTATGACATTGCCCGTGACGAACTCAACCCGACCGGCGTGCTGGCCGGCTACGTGGGCTGGCGCCACGCCTTCACCCCGAAGCTGCGCACCAACCTGATCTACGCGCGCAGCGATTACGACAACGACGGCAGCCTCGGCCCGCTGGTCACCAAGAGCGTGCAGAGCATCCGCGGCAACGTGTTCTACACACCGATGCCCAAGGTCGATGTCGGCGCCGAGCTGATGTACGGCGTGCGCGAAATCGAGGATGGCCGCAAGGGCGATATCAGTCGCCTGCAGTTCACCACGAAGTACAGCTTCTAAAAGAAAAAACGATTGCCGGTGAACAGCCGGCACAACACAACGATTGCTTCGGAGGGGAAGCGTCTTATGTCAACAACACCTGCACCGGCGAAAGCCCAACTTACCCAGGGACACAAGAAGGTCATCTTCGCGTCCAGCCTGGGTACCGTCTTCGAGTGGTACGACTTCTTCCTGTACGGCTCGCTCGCCGCGATCATCGCCAAACAGTTCTTCAGCGGTGTCAATGAAACCACCGGCATGATCTTCGCGCTGCTGGCGTTCGCGGCCGGCTTCTTCGTGCGCCCGTTCGGCGCGGCCTTCTTCGGCAGCCTCGGCGACCGTATCGGCCGCAAGTACACCTTCCTGGTCACGATCCTGATCATGGGCATCTCGACCTTCCTGGTCGGCGTGCTGCCCAACTACGCCTCGATCGGCTTCGCCGCCCCGGTGATCCTGATCATCCTGCGCCTGGCCCAGGGCCTGGCGATGGGTGGCGAATACGGTGGCGCGGCGACCTATGTCGCCGAGCATGCACCGGCCGACAAGCGTGGCCTGTACACCAGCTTCATCCAGTGCACCGCGACGCTCGGCCTGTTCATGTCGCTGCTGATCATCCTGGCCTGCCGCTACTTCCTGGGCAATGAAGCGTTCGAAGCCTGGGGCTGGCGTATTCCGTTCCTGGTCTCGATCGTGCTGCTGGGCATCTCGGTGTGGATCCGCCTGCAGCTGAGCGAGTCCCCGCTGTTCCAGCAGATGAAGGCCGAGGGCAAGGGCTCCAAGACCCCGTTCCGTGACAGCCTCAAGGACGGCAACCTCAAGCTGATGCTGCTGGTCCTGCTCGGTGCCGCAGCCGGCCAGGCCGTGGTGTGGTACGGCGGCCAGTTCTACGCGCTGTTCTTCCTGAGCAGCATGCTCAAGGTCGATGCCACCACCTCCTACCTGCTGATCGCCGCAGCGCTGGCGCTGGGCGTGCCGTTCTTCATCTTCTTCGGCTGGCTGTCGGACCGTATCGGCCGGAAGAAGATCATCCTGGCCGGCTGTCTGCTGGCGGCGATCACCTACATCCCGATCTTCAAGGGCCTGACCCACTTCGCCAACCCGGCCATCGAAGAAGCTCGCACCAACTCGCCGGCGCTGGTCAATGCCGATCCGAATACCTGCTCGTTCCAGTTCGATCCGGTCGGCCTGCGCAAGTTCACCAGCTCCTGCGACGTGGCCACCGCGGCTCTGACCAAGGCCGGTGTGCCGTATGAAGTGAAGCCGGCACCGGCCGGTACGCTGGCCACGGTCAACGTCGGGACCACCGCCGTGACCTCCTACGAGGCTGCGGGGCTGACCAAGGAAGAACTCAAGGCCAAGGGCGATGCCTTCGGCGGGGAGCTCAAGGGTGCGTTGAGCGCCGCGGGTTATCCGGCCAAGGCCGACAATGCGCGCATCAACATCCCGGGCACGATCTTCATGCTGTGGCTGCTGGTGCTGTACGTGACCATGGTCTACGGCCCGATCGCCGCCTACCTGGTCGAGCTGTTCCCGACGCGTATCCGCTACACCTCGATGTCGCTGCCGTACCACATCGGCAACGGCTGGTTCGGTGGCTTCCTGCCGGCGATTTCCTTCGCGCTGGTGGCCGGTACTGGCAACCTCTACTACGGCCTGTGGTACCCGATCATCATCGCGTTGATGACGGTCGTGATCGGTGGCCTGTTCCTGCATGAAACCAAGGATGTGGATATCACCAAGTAACGGTGATCCACACGGCAAGACGAAGGGGCCGCGATGCGAATCGCGGCCCTTTTTGTGTCCTGGGTAGTAGCGGCCGGCACTACCGATCCCGCCATCACGCAGCCTGCCGCTATAGTCGGCCCATGAGCGATGCCCACACCGATCCCGCCGCGCTGCCCGCGATCCTGCAAACCCTGCGTACCGCCTGGCAGGCCAACCGCCCGACGCTGGAGCAGCGCCGCGACGACCTGCAGCGCCTGCGCGCTGCCCTCAAGGCGCGCCTGCCGGACATGGCCGCGGCGATCTCCGCCGATTTCGGACACCGCTCCACCCACGAATCACTGATCGCCGACGGCATGACCGTGCTTGGCGATATTGACCACCTGTGCAGCCATCTGCGCGGCTGGACGCGGCCGCGCCGGGTCGGGGTTGGCTGGCGCTTCTGGCCGGCACGCGCGCAGACCCGACCGGTGCCGTTGGGCGTGGTCGGGGTGATCTCGCCCTGGAACTACCCGGTCAACCTGGCGCTGATTCCGCTGGCCACCGCGATCGCCGCCGGCAACCACGTGATCCTCAAGCCGTCCGAGCACACGCCGCGCACCAGCGCATTTCTGCAGTCGCTGCTGGCCGACGTATTCCCCTCTGATCGCGTGGCGGTCGTGCAGGGCGATGGCCAGCTGGCCAGCGCCGTGGCCGGCTCGCCGCTGGACCATCTGGTGTTCACCGGCTCCACCGCCATCGGCCGCAAGGTCATGGCGGCGGCGGCCGAGCACCTGACCCCGCTCACGCTGGAGCTGGGTGGCAAATCTCCGGCCATCGTCTGCAGCGACTACCCGCTGGAGAAGGCCGCCGCGCGTCTGGCCACCGGCAAGTTCTTCAATGCCGGGCAGACCTGCATCGCCCCGGACTACGTGCTGATCGACGGCCATCGCCAGCGCGAGCTGGTGCAGCAGCTGCAGACCCAGGTGCAGGCGCGCTATGGCGACTTCAGCGACGCCACCGATTACACGCGGATCATCCACGACGGTCAGTACCAGCGCCTGCGCGGCTATCTCGATGAGGCCCGCGCGCGGGGCGTGCCGGTGATCGAGCTGGCGACGGTCGATCCCGAGCGTGCCCAGCGCGAGCGGCTGATCGTGCCGACCATCGTGCTCGATCCGCCGGCCGATCTGGCCCTGATGCGCGAGGAGATCTTCGGCCCGATCCTGCCGGTCTGCGCGTATCCGGACCTGGATGCGGCCATCGCGGCCGTGCAGTCGCGTGACCGCCCGTTGGCGCTGTACGTCTTCAGTCACGAGCGCGCGCAGGTGGAACGGGTGCTGGCGCAGGTCGTGGCCGGCGGCGTCACCGTCAACGACACCCTGCTGCATTTCGCGGTCAATGGCCTGCCGTTCGGCGGCGTCGGCCCGAGTGGCATGGGCGCCTATCACGCGCGCGCCGGCTTCGATGCGATGAGCAAGCAGCTGCCGATCCTGTGGCAGTCGCGCTGGGCCGCCAGCGATCTGCTCAAACCGCCGTATTCGAAGATCGCCGGGATGTTGAAGGCGATGGTGCGTTAGCGGCTGCCAACGGACGCGCGCCCCGCAGGTAGAATGCCCGCATGAAAATCGCCTCCTGGAACGTCAACTCGCTCAACGTGCGCCTGCCGCACCTGGAACAATGGCTCACGGCGTTCGCGCCGGACGTGGTTGGCATCCAGGAAACCAAGATGGAGGACCACAAGTTCCCCGACGCGGTGCTGGCCGGGCTGGGCTACCGCAGCGTGTTTGCCGGGCAGAAGACCTACAACGGCGTCGCGCTGCTCTCGCGCGAACCGGCGCAGGACGTGCAGATCGGCATTCCCGGTTTCGAGGATGAGCAGAAACGCGCGATCGCCGGTACCGTCAATGGTGTGCGCATCATCAACCTGTACGTGGTCAACGGCCAGGATGTCGGCACCGACAAGTACGCCTACAAGCTGCGCTGGCTGGAGGCCGTGCATGCCTGGGTCGAGGCGGAACTGGCCAAGTACCCGGAGCTGGTGGTGATGGGCGACTTCAACATTGCGCCGGATGCCCGCGACGTGCACGACCCGCTGGTCTGGAACGAGAACCACATCCTGACTTCCACCGCCGAGCGCGTCGCCCTGAACAAGCTGTTGCAGCTGGGCCTGCACGATGCCTTCCGTCTGCACAGCGAGGAAGAGGGCGTGTTCAGCTGGTGGGACTACCGGGCGGCCGGCTTCCGTCGCAACCTGGGCCTGCGCATCGACCTGACCCTGGTCTCCGACGCGCTCAAGGCACGGGCGGTCGCTTCCGGCATCGACCGCGAGCCGCGTACCTGGGAGCGCCCCAGCGACCATGCCCCGGCGTGGGTAGAGTTGGCGCCGTAAACAACAAGGCCCGGCAGTGCCGGGCCTTGTCGATCCAACGAGGTACGTGCGTTCGTTACCGGACGCTTCGACGCGTAAACAGATTCACGATCGCGAGCAGGATCACTGCGCCGATCAACGAGAACAGGAACGTGCGGATGGTGATCGCTTCATTGATGCCACCGCCGAACAGCCAACCGGCCAGCAATGCGCCGACGATGCCGACCACGATGTTGAGGATGATGCCTTGCTGCGCGTCCCGCTTCATGATGATGCTGGCAAGCCAGCCCACGATGCCGCCGACGATCAACCAGATGATGATGCCCATAGCGTTGACTCCCTCTGTGCGGTTGCAACCCGTGCAGTTGACGGCACACCCCGTGAAGTCGTCGTGCAGCCGCGATGGCGGAGCGGTGGCATGACCCTGCCGGCCACCCTGGATGGCCCCTGGCGCTTCGGCCCGGTCACGGTCTGGCGCCTGCCGCATGTGCCGGGTACCCGGGGCGAGCCCCAGGCCCGGGTCCTGCTGGCGGAGCAGCTGGGTGGGGAGCCGGAGCACCTGCCGCTGCAGCGCGACCCGCGCGGGCGGCCGGAGCTGCATGGCCCGCTGGCGCATGTCGGGACTGGTTGGAGCCACAGCCATGGGCAACTGCTGGTCGCGTTGGGTGAAGGCGTCCGCCTCGGCGTGGACCTGGAGCCGCTGCGCCCGCGCCCACGGATGCTGGAGATCGTGCAGCGCTTCTTCCACCCGGCCGAGATCGCCTGGCTGGAATCGCTGGACGAGAACGCCCGCAACCATTGGTTCTTCCGCGTGTGGTGTGCCAAGGAAGCGCTGTTGAAGGCGCAGGGGCAGGGCATCTCCTTCGGTCTGCACCGGCTGCAGCTCGCGCCCGGCATCGACGGTGGCCTGCACCTGGCCTGGTGTGATCCAGAACTGGGGCCGGCCGAGCGCTGGCACCTGCATGAGTGGCAGGCGGCCGATGATTTCCGGGCGGCGCTGGCCTGGCATGCCCTGTGAGATGGGGCGCCGACCCGCGGTCGGCTCTACCGACCTGCGATAATGGTGCCATGACAGAACACACCCTCCCCGCTGGCGTCGCCGATGCGCTTGAGCGCGGCCTGGCCGCCATGCAGCTGGATGCCGCGCTGGCACCGCCGCTGCTGACCTACCTGACCCTGCTCGACCGCTGGAACCGTACGTACAACCTGACGGCCATCCGCGATCCGCTGGAAATGGTGACCCGCCACCTGCTCGATTCGCTGGCGATGCAGCCGTTTCTGGAGACCGGTACCCTGGCCGATCTGGGCACTGGCCCCGGGCTGCCGGGCATTCCGCTGGCGATCGCGCGCGCGCAGCTGCAGGTGACCCTGGTCGAGAGCAACGGCAAGAAGGCCCGCTTCATGCGCGAAGCCGTGCGACAGCTGGGCCTGGGCAATGCCCGTGTGGCCGAGTCGCGTGCCGAGGCGCTGGCCGAACCGGCCGCCTACGACCATCTGACCGCCCGCGCGATGGACACCCTGGCCGGGATCATCCGGGTCGGTGGGCATCTGCTGCGACCGGGCGGCCGCCTGCTGGCCATGAAAGGCGTGTACCCGCACGACGAGATCGCGCAGCTGCCGGCCGGCTGGGCGGTGGAGAAGGTGCTGCCGCTGAGCGTCCCCGGGTTGACCGGCGAGCGCCATCTGGTGGTGGTTACCGGCCCGTGAGCCGGTGACCTCGGCGAGCGCAGCGCCCGCCCCAGCAGCGTTCCGATCCCCTCCCGCGGTGGCCTCGCGTGGCGCTGTCGGCGTGCCCGTGGGCGTCGCTGCGGCATTGCGGCGCGTGCTTGCCGCGCATCTGACAGTGCATGACACGCCCCATATACGCATAATGACCAGTCCCACTCCCTGCCGATGAGGCTCACCCGCATGGCCCGCATCATCGCCATCGCCAACCAGAAAGGTGGCGTCGGCAAGACCACGACCGCCGTCAATCTGGCCGCCTCCCTGGCTGCTGCACCCAAGCGCGTGCTTCTTGTCGACCTCGATTCCCAAGGCAATGCGACCATGGGCAGCGGCGTGGACAAGCGCGAAGTCGCCGCGTCCACCTGTGATCTGCTGCTGGGCGAAAGCACCGCGGCCGAGGTCCGGGTCAAGACGCCGGAAGGTTTCGATCTGCTCCCGGGCAACATCGACCTGACCGCCGCCGAGATCCAGCTGATGGACCAGAGCGAGCGCGAGCAGCGCCTCAAGCGCGCACTGGCGCCGATCCGCGACGAATACGACTACATCCTGATCGACTGCCCGCCGGCGCTGTCGCTGCTGACGCTCAACGCGCTGGCCGCCGCCGATTCGGTGATCGTGCCGATGCAGTGCGAGTACTACGCGCTGGAAGGGCTGAGCGCGCTGGTGGAAACCATCGAAGCGCTGCGTGCCAACCTCAATCCCGCGCTGGAGATCGAGGGTGTGCTGCGGACCATGTTCGACGTGCGCAACAACCTGGCCAATGCCGTGTCGGCCGAGCTGACCGAGCACTTCGGCGAGCAGGTGTTCCGCACCATCGTGCCGCGCAACGTTCGCCTGGCCGAGGCGCCCAGCCATGGCCAGAGCATCGTGGGGTACGACCGTGCCTCGCGCGGTGGCGTTGCCTATCTCGGCCTGGCCGGCGAGATCATCCGTCGCAACAACCAACGCAAGAAGGCCGACAAGGCCATGGAGACCGCCTGATGAGCACCAAGCCTGCCCTCGGCAAGAAACGCGGCCTCGGCCGTGGCCTCGACGCGCTGTTGGGGCCCAAGGGGGCGGTGACACAGGTGCAGGCAGCCGCCGTGGTCGAACCGCAGCCGGGTGAACGCCTGCGCAAGCTGCCGGTCGGTCACCTGCAGCCGGGCAAGTACCAGCCGCGCCGCGACATGGACGAGACCAAGCTCGCCGAGCTGGCCGAGTCGATCAAATCGCAGGGCGTGATCCAGCCGATCCTGGTCCGCCAGCTGGGCCCGGACAGCTTCGAGATCGTGGCCGGTGAACGCCGCTGGCGCGCCTCGCAGCTGGCCGGCCTGGATGAAGTGCCGGTGGTGGTGCGCGAACTGGAAGACCGCACCGTCATCGCGATGGCGCTGATCGAGAACATCCAGCGCGAAGACCTCAACCCGCTCGAAGAAGCCGAAGCCCTGCAGCGGCTGATCAGCGAGTTCGCCCTGACCCACGCCGAGGCCGCCCAGGCCGTCGGCCGCTCGCGTGCGGCGGTGTCCAACCTGCTGCGCCTGCTGGAGCTGCCGATCGCCATCCGCCTGCTGCTGGAAACCCGGCGGCTGGAAATGGGCCATGCCCGCGCGCTGCTGACGCTGGCGCCGGAACTGGCCAGCAAGCTGGCCCAGGAAGCGGCCGACCAGGGCTGGTCGGTGCGCGAGGTGGAACACCGCGCGCAGCAGTTCGCGGCCGGCAAGGTGCCCGGCGCGCTGCGCAAGAAGCCCGCGGCCGCCGCGCCGCAGGCCGATATCGCCTCGCTGGAAACCGAACTGTCCGAGTCGCTGGGTGCCCGCGTGGCGATCGCCCACGGCCGTGGCGGCAAGGGCAAGCTGATCATTCATTACACCGACCTGGACACGCTGGATGGCGTGCTCGACCGACTTCGCGCACAGAAGGGCTGAGTCCCCCGCAGGCGTCAGAGGATCTTCCCCAACCAATGAACCCCACCAAGGTCGACCGCAACCATCTGTTGCGTCTGACCGACCTGCCGAATGTCGGGCCGGCCTGTGAGAAAGATCTCCGTCTGATCGGCATCCGCGTGCCAGCGCATCTGCGCGGTCGCGATGCCTATGACATGTACGCGCAGCTGTGTCTGCGGACCGGGGTGATGCACGATCCCTGCGTGATCGATGTATTCCTGTCGGTGCTGCGTTTCATGCAGGGCGAGGCACCACGGCCGTGGTGGGATTTCAGCAAGGAACGCAAGGCCACGTTGGCCAAGGAAGCGCCGCTCAGCCTCTGGTGAGGCGGGCCACCGGGACGCGCGGATCGCCACGCGGGCGTCCCGGGCAAGCACTGTATTGATACGTGGCTGCATGACGGACAGACCCATGACGATTCTCGTGACCGGCGCGGCCGGATTCATCGGCGCCAACACCTGCAAGGCCCTGCTTGAGCGCGGTGAGCGCGTCGTCGGCCTGGACAACTACAACGACTACTACGATCCGCAGATCAAGCGTGATCGCGTGGCCGCGCTGTGCCCGGACGCCGACATCCGCGAGCTCGACCTGACCGACCGCGAGGGCCTGGCCGCGCTGTTCGATGAGGTCCAGCCGACCCGGGTGATCCACCTGGCCGCGCAGGCCGGCGTGCGTTACTCGCTGGAGAACCCGCATGCCTACGTGGACAGCAACCTGACCGGCTTCGTCAACATGCTGGAGCTGTGCCGTCATCGTGGTGTGGCGCACCTGGTGTACGCCTCCAGCAGTTCGGTATACGGCGATTCGGCGACCCCGCCGTTCTCCGAAGACCAGCGCATCGACAAGCCGCGCTCGCTGTATGCCGCGACCAAGGCCGCCAACGAGCTGATGGCTTACACCTACGCACAGCTGTTCGGCCTGCACGCCACTGGGCTGCGCTTCTTCACCGTGTACGGCCCCTGGGGCCGCCCGGACATGGCACCGCTGCTGTTCTCGCGCGCGGTGCTGGCCGGCCGCCCCATCGACGTGTTCAACGACGGAAAAATGCAACGCGACTTCACACATGTCTCCGACATCGTGGATGGCATCCTCGGCGCGCTGGCGCATCCGTCCAGCGAGACGGTGCCGCACCGTGTGTTCAACCTCGGCAACCACACGCCGATCGAGCTGGAACATTTCATCGGCGTCATCGAGGCGGCGGCCGGACGCCCGGCGCAGAAGGTCTACAAGCCGATGCAGCCCGGCGACATGGTCCGCACCATGGCCGATACCACCCGCGCGCATGACGCTTTCGGCTATGCGCCGGCGATGCCGATCGAGCGCGGTCTGCCGCCGGTGGTGGCCTGGTGCCGCGAGTACTTCGGCGCTCACGCCTGACACACACACGCCGATTCATCTTCGGATAACCTCGGGCGCGGAGAATGCGCGCTCTTTTTCGATCCTGGCCATTCGCAGAGCCCGACCATGAGCCAACCCCAGTTGTCGGTCGTCGTCCCGGTCTTCAATGAACGCGACAACGTCACGCCCCTGATCAACGAGATCACCACCGCACTGCGTGGGCAGATCGATTTCGAAATCGTCTACATCGACGACCACTCGCGCGACGACACCCTGGCGGTGCTGCAGGCCCTGAAGGCCGTCACGCCCGAGCTGCGGGTGCTGCACCACGTGACCCAGAGCGGGCAGAGCACCGCGGTGCGCAACGGCGTCAAGCACGCGCGTGCGCCGTGGATCGCCACCCTGGACGGTGACGGCCAGAACGACCCGGCCGACATCCCCAAGCTGCTTGCCGCCCGTGCTGCGGCTGCCACCGAGGTCAAGCTGTTCGCGGGTTGGCGGGTGAATCGCCAGGATTCGGGCAGCAAGCGCTGGGCCAGCAAGTGGGCCAATGCGATCCGCGCCCGCATGCTGCGCGATGACACGCCCGATACCGGTTGCGGCATCAAGCTGTTCGAGCGCGCCGCGTTCCTGGATCTGCCGTACTTCGACCACATGCACCGCTACCTGCCGGCGCTGATGCAGCGGGCCGGCTGGCAGACGACCAGCGTGCCGGTCAATCACCGTCACCGCACCGCCGGCGTGTCCAAGTACAACAACCTCGGCCGCGCCCTGGTCGGCATCCGCGATCTGCGTGGGGTGGCCTGGTTGATCACGCGCAGCAAGCGCACCGCCGTGGAAGAACGCTGATGGAACTGCACTGGCTCGACCAGCCGCTCACTTGGTTGTACTGGACCGGCCTGCATGTGACCGGCTGGAAGCTGATCGGCTACACCGGCGCGCTGATGTTCGGTGGCCGCTGGCTGGTCCAGTTCATCGCCTCGCGCCGCGCCGGCAAGCCGGTGATCCCGCGCCTGTTCTGGTACATGAGCGTGGTCGGCAGCCTGATGACGCTGAGCTACTTCCTGTTCTCGGCCAAGCAGGACTCGGTGGGCGTGCTGCAGAACCTGTTTCCGGCTTTCACCGCGTTGTACAGCCTGAAGCTGGATATCGCGCACCGCGGGTGGAAGCGGGACAAGGCGACGCACTAGGGTCGCGCAGGACTTTTGATCCATGCACCGCCCGCCAGCTTGGTGCCATGATCGGGGTTTGCCGTCCCCCGGGAACCCCTGACCGTGAAATCACCGCTCGTTGCTGCGTTGCTGCTCGCCCTGGCCCTTCCTGCCGGCGCCGCCCTGGCTGCGCCCCCGGCTGCTCCGGCCGCTGCCCCGGCCAGCCTGGCTGCCGAAAGCCCCGCCGATGCGCAGTTCCGCGCGATCTACGAGAAGGAATGGGCCTGGCGCGAAGCCGGGGGTGGTGAAGCCAGCGAAGACGGGGATGGCCCGGCCAACGCCACCCGCATGCCCGATGTCGGCGCGGCTGCGCAGCAGGGCCGGCTGAAGGTCTGGGACGACGTCCTGGCCCAGCTGGACAAGGTCGACACCAAGGCACTCTCGGCCGAGAACCGCATCAACTACGCGATCTACCGCGACCAGGTGTTCAACCTGGCCGCCGAGGTGCGCCTGCGCGCCTACGAAATGCCGTTCAACGCGGACTCCTCGTTCTGGTCGAACCTGTCCTTCATGGCCCGGCGCGAGATGAAGACCGCGCAGGACTACCGCAACTACATCGCGCGCCTGAACGATGTGCCGCGCTACTTCGACCAGCAGACCGAGAACATGCGTGCCGGCCTCAAGCGCGGTTTCAGCGTGCCGCGTGCGGTGCTCGATGGCCGTGAGGTCTCGATCGCCACCGTGTCCGAACTGAAGGACCCGACCCAGTCGCCGCTGTACGCGCCGTTCAAGAAGCTGCCGGCCAGCATCCCCGTCGCCGAGCAGGCACAGCTGCAGGAACAGGCCCGCCAGGCCATCGGCGGCAGCGTGGTGCCTGCCTTCGCCAAGCTGCGCACGTTCTTCGTCAGCGAGTACGTCCCGCAGGCGCGCACCACCCTGGCCGCCGAGGCGATGCCGGGCGGCAAGGCGTATTACAAGCAGCAGATCCACGAGTACACCACGCTGGACCTGACCCCGCAGCAGATCCACGAGATCGGCCTGAAGGAAGTCGCGCGCATCCAGGCCGAGATGAACGGCATCATCAAGCAGGTGGAGTTCAAGGGCAGCTTCGCCGAATTCCTGACCTTCCTGCGCACCGATCCGCAGTTCTACGCCAAGACCCCGGACGAGCTGCTGCACCGCGCGGCCTGGATCTCCAAGCGCGTGGATGGCGTGATCGGCAAGTACATGACGCTGCCGCGCGCGCGCTTCACCATCGTGCCGGTGCCGCCGGACATCGCCCCGTTCTGGACCGCTGGCCGCGGTGGCATGGGCACCTACTGGCTCAACACCTACAACCTGCCGGCGCGACCGCTCTACAACCTGCCGGCGCTGACCCTGCACGAGTCCGATCCGGGCCATGCCCTGCAGGGCGCGCTGGCGGCAGAGCAGGGCGAGCAGCCCGCGTTCCGCCGCAACAACTACATCTCCGCCTACGGCGAAGGGTGGGGCCTGTACTGCGAGAAGCTCGGCGTGGAGATGGGCATCTACGAAACCCCGTACGAGGATTTCGGCCGCCTGACCTACGAAATGTGGCGTGCCGCGCGTCTGGTGATCGATACCGGCGTGCACCACAAGGGCTGGACCCGCGAGCAGGCGCTGTCCTACCTGCGCGACCACACCGCGCTGAGCGAGCATGAAGTGACCACCGAAGTGGACCGCTACATCTCCTGGCCGGGCCAGGCGCTGAGCTACAAGCTCGGCGAGATCGCGATCGTGCGCCTGCGTGCGCAGGCCGAGCAGGAGCTGGGCGACCGTTTCGACGTCAAGGCCTTCCACGACGCCGTGCTCAGCCAGGGCTCGGTGCCCCTGCCGGTGCTGGAGGAACAGATCCAGGCCTTCATCGCCCAGCGCAAGGCTGCGGCCAGCTGAGCTACGCGGGGGCCGGCCATCGCGCCGGCCCCTGCCAACGTGAACCGACCTGCCGGGCTGCGATTGTGTAACGGCTTCACGCCCGGCTACCCTGCGGGCCATGTTCCGTCGTGCCCGCCCGCGTCCATCCCTGCTGCTCCGCCTGCTGATGCTGGTGGTGGTCGGTGTGGGCGTGTTCGGCAGTTCGCTGGCCTCGGCCCTGGCCGACATCCACCTGACCGTGCACGCGGACAGCAGCGACGTGCATGGCAGCCTGGATGACGCCGCCGATGTGCCGGGCGACGACGACGGCAAGGAAGACTGGCTGCATGCCCTGGTGCATTGCGGCCACTGTCATGGCCACGGCGGCGTGCTGCCGATGGCTGCGATGGCCTGGAGCCTGCCGGCTGCCCCCAGCCACGGCGTGCCTGCCGGGTTGATCGCGCAGCTGCGCACGCAGCCGCCCGAAAACCTGCTGCGTCCTCCGATAGCGATCTGATGCCCTGCGGCCGCGTGCCACCGTTTGCCATCTGATTGCTTTCTGGAGACTCCCATGTGGATGCGTCTGGCCGCCTTGGCGGCCATTGCGTTCGTGCCGTGCGTGTACGCACAGGGCACGACACCTGCTGCACCGTTGACCCTCGACGACGCCATCGCGCGCGTCGCCCAGTACCACCCCGACCTGCGCCTGGCGCAGGCCCAGCGCCCGGTGTGGGAAGCCCGCCGTGACGCGGCCGGCCTGTCGCCCCCTTTGACCGTGGGCGTGGAGCTGGAGAACGCACTCGGCAGTGGTGACGCCCGTGGCGTCGATGCCGCCGAGGTCACCGTCACCCTGGCCGGCGTGCTGGAACGCGGCGGCAAGCTGGATGCCCGCCGCGCCGTCGCCCAGGCCAACCTGGACAGTCTGGCCCCGCAGCGCGAAACCGCGCGGCTGGATCTGATGGCCGAGGTCGCCCGCCGCTATCTGGCAGTGACCGACGCGCGCCAGCAGCTGCGCATCGCCGAGACCGATATCGAGCAGCGCCGGCGCGCCGTCGCCGCCGCGCGGCTGCGTCTGCAGGCCGGTGCCTCACCGGAATCGGTGCTGATGACCGCGCAGGCGATGCTGGCCCAGGCCGAGCTGGACCGTGATCGCGCCCGGCAGATGGATCAGTCCGCACGTGCGGCGCTGTCGGCGCTGTGGCGCCAGCGCGAGCCCGGTTTCGACGTGGTCACCGGCGACCCGATGCAGCTGCCCGCGCTGCAGGACTTCACCGTGCTCGCCGAGGAACTGCAGCGCACCCCGGAACTGGCGGTGCTGGCCGGCGAGCGCCGCATCCGCGAAGCCCAGGTGCAGCTGGCCCGCACCCAGGCACGGCCCGATGTCAGCTGGCAGGTGGGCGTGCGCAATGCGCGCGATACCCGCGACACCTCCCTGGTCGCCGGTTTCAGCCTGCCGTTGGGCAGCGTGCGCCGTGCCGAACCGGAGATCCGGGCCGCCGAGGCCGAACTGGCGCTCAACAGTGTGGAACGCGAGGCGCGCGCGCTGCAGTTGTACGCCACGCTCGCCGAAGCACATGGCCGCTACCTGACCTCGCGGCTGGAAGTCACCCGCATGGCGCGCGACGTACTGCCGCAGCTGCAGCGTGCCGAGAACGCTGCCGAGAAGGCATGGCGTGCCGGCGCGATCAGTTACATGGAATGGGCCCAGCTGCAGGCAATGCGCATCGAAGCACGCCAGCGCCAGCTTGAAGCGGCCATCGCCGCACAGACCGCTTTGATCGAAATCCAGCGCTTGACCGGCCAGAGCATGGTCGCCGCGACCGACACCGTGTCCACGGAGGACCGCCGATGACCCTTTTCCAGACCCGTACTGCACTGGCCGGCAGCCTGTTGATCGCGCTGATGACGCTCACCGGCTGTGGCAGCAGTGAACCCGCCGCGGCGCCGGCCAAGCCCGCCGGCACGGATGCCGGGCATGGCGAGGCCGGGCATGACGATGATCATGACGACCACGACGCCCCGGAAAGCACCACCATCGCCGCAGCCATGGCCGAACAGGCCGGCATCCGCGTCGCGCCGGTCGTGGCCGGCACCATCGCCGACGAACACGACGTGCAGGGTCTGTTGACTCCGGTCGATGGCCGCGTTGCCCAGGTGATGGCGCGCTTCCCCGGCCCGATCCGCTCGCTGCGCGCCAATGTGGGCGACCGCGTGCGTGCCGGCCAGGTGCTGGCCAGCATCGAGAGCAATCTCAGTCTCACCACGTACACGGTCAGCGCACCGATCAGCGGCGTGGTGCTTGCGCGCCAGGCGCAGGTGGGTGGCGTGGCCGGCGAGGGCACGCCGTTGTTCGAGATCGGTGATCTGTCCACGCTGTGGGTGGATCTGCATATCTTCGGCAACGATACCCAGCACATCACCGCCGGCGTGCCGGTCACCGTGTCGCGCATGACCGACGGCGTCAGCCAGAGCACCACGCTGGAGCGCGTGTTGCCCGGCACCGCCACCGCTAGCCAGAGCACGGTCGCCCGCGCCACGCTGCGCAACGACGACGGCCAATGGCGGCCCGGTGCCGCAGTCAAGGCGCGCATCGTGGTGGCCACCACGCCGGCCGCACAGGTGGTGCCACTGAGCGCGTTGCAGACGATGGATGGCAAGGACGTGGTGTTCGTGCGCGAAGGCGACACCTACACCGCGCGTGCGGTGACCCTGGGTGCGCGCGATGCGGGCAAGGTAGAAGTACTCAGCGGCCTGACCGTCGGCGAAGACGTCGTGGTCGAGCAGAGCTACGTGGTCAAGGCCGACATCGGCAAGGCAGGGGCATCGCATGAACATTGATGCGTTGTCGCGCCCCGCACACGGAGGGCGCCAACATGCTTGAGCGCATCATCCGCGCCGCCATCGCCCATCGCTGGTTGATGATGGCCCTGACATTGGTGTTGATCGTCATCGGCGGCTGGAGCTTCACCAAGCTGCCCATCGACGCCACCCCGGACATCACCAACGTCCAGGTACAGATCAACACCGCCGCGCCGGGCTACTCGCCGCTGGAGACCGAACAGCGCATCACCTACCCGGTGGAAACGGTGATGGCCGGCCTTCCGGCGATGGAGCAGGCACGTTCGCTCTCGCGCTACGGTCTCTCGCAGGTGACCGTGGTGTTCAAGGACGGCACCGACATCTACTTCGCGCGGCAGCAGGTCGCCGAACGCCTGCAGCAGGTCAAATCGCAGATTCCCGACGGCCTGGATCCGCAGCTGGGACCGATCTCCACCGGCCTCGGCGAGATCTTCATGTACACCATCGATGCCGATCCCAAGGCGCGCAAGGCCGATGGCACGGCATACACCGCCACCGACCTGCGCACCCTGCAGGACTGGGTGATCCGGCCGCAGCTGCGCAACGTACCCGGGGTGACCGAGGTCAACACCATCGGTGGCTTCCAGCGCCAGGTGCACATCACACCGGACCCGGCACGCCTGCGCGCGCTGGGCTTTACCCTGGAGGACGTGGCGCAGGCGGTGGAGGCCAACAACCAGAACATCGGCGCGGGTTACATCGAACGCAACGGCCAGCAGTTTCTGGTGCGCATTCCCGGTCAGGTCGCCAACCTGGAGGAGATCGGCAACATCGTGCTGGCCCGCCGCGAAGGTGTTCCGATCCACGTGCACGACGTCGCCCAGGTGCAGGACGGACCGGAGCTGCGCAGTGGCGCGGCCACCCAGAACGGCCATGAAGTGGTGATGGGCACGGTGGTGATGCTGATCGGGGCCAACAGCCGAGACGTGGCCCAGGCTGCGGCGGCGCGTCTGCAGCAGGCGCAGGCCAGTCTCCCGGAGGGCGTCAGCGTCACCGCCAGCTATGACCGCACCGCGCTGGTCGACCGCACCATCGCAACGGTCGCCAAGAACCTGATCGAAGGCGCCCTGCTGGTGATCGTGGTGCTCTTCCTGCTGCTCGGCAACTTCCGCGCGGCGTTGATCACCGCGGCGGTGATTCCGCTGGCGATGCTGTTCACGCTTACCGGCATGGCCCGCGGCGGCGTCTCGGCGAACCTGATGAGCCTGGGCGCGCTGGACTTCGGCCTGATCGTCGACGGGGCGGTGATCATCATCGAGAACTGCCTGCGCCGCTTCGGCGAACGCCAGCATGCGCTCGGCCGCGACATGACCCGCGAAGAACGCTTCGCCGAAACCGCCAGCGCCACCGCCGAGGTGATCCGCCCGAGCCTGTTCGGGCTGGGCATCATCACCGCGGTGTACCTGCCGATCTTCGCGCTCACTGGCGTGGAAGGAAAAATGTTCCACCCGATGGCGATCACCGTGGTGCTGGCCCTGACCGGTGCGATGGTGCTGGCACTGACCTTCGTGCCCGCCGCGATCGCGCTGTTCCTCGGTGGCCGTGTGCAGGAGAAGGAAAACCGCCTGATGGCCTGGGTGCGCCGGCGCTACGAGCCGATGCTGGCCTTGGCGCTGCGTCGCGGCCGCTGGATGGTCGGTGGTGCGCTGGTGCTGGTGATCGGCTGCGGCCTGCTTGCTACCCGGCTGGGCAGCGAGTTCGTGCCGAACCTGGACGAAGGCGATGTCGCCATGCACGCCATGCGCATCCCCGGAACCAGCCTGACCCAGTCCATCGAGATGCAGAAGCAGATCGAGAACCGGCTGGTGCAGTTCGCCGAGGTGGACAAGGTGTTCTCCAAGATCGGCACGCCGGAAGTCGCGTCCGATCCGATGCCGCCGTCGGTCGCCGATACCTTCATCATGATGAAACCGCGCAAGGCATGGCCGGATCCACGCAAGTCGCGCGCGGCACTGCTGGCCGAGCTGGAGGAAGCGGTCGAGCAGCTGCCCGGCAACAACTACGAGTTCACCCAGCCGATCCAGATGCGCACCAACGAGCTGATCTCCGGCGTCCGTGCCGACGTGGCGGTGATGCTGTTTGGTGATGACCTGGACACGCTGCTGTCGGTCGGCAAGCGCATCGCGGCGGTGGCCGGCACGGTGCCGGGCGCGGCGGATGTGCGGGTGGAGGAGACCAGCGGCCTGCCGTTGCTGACCGTTACTCCCAACCGCACCGCGTTGGCCGGGTATGGCTTGAATCCCGGCCAGGTGCAGTCCACCGTAGCCACTGCGGTGGGCGGGCAGGTGGCAGGGCAGTTGTTCGAGGGTGACCGCCGCTTCGACATCGTGGTGCGCCTGCCCGAAGCACTGCGCCAGGACCCGGCCGCGCTGGCGGACCTGCCGGTGTCGCTGGAGACGGCGCTGGCCGGTGACGCGGATGAGTCCAGCCGCACCGGCAGCTGGACCAGCGGCAGTGCACGCACCGTGCCGCTGCGTGAGCTGGCAACCTTGAGCAACAGCGAAGGACCGAACCAGATCAACCGCGAAAACGGCAAGCGCCGGATCGTGGTCACCGCCAACGTGCGTGACCGCGACCTCGGCGGGTTCGTCGGCGATCTGCAGCAGGCGATCGGGCGCGATGTGCAGGCGCCCAACGGCTACTGGATCGAGTACGGCGGCAGCTTCGAGCAGCTGATCTCGGCCAGCCAGCGCCTGTCGATCGTGGTGCCGGTGACGCTGGCGATCATCTTCGCGTTGTTGTTCTGGGCATTCGGCTCGGTCAAGGATGCGGCCATCGTGTTCAGTGGCGTGCCGCTGGCGCTCACCGGCGGCGTGCTTGCGTTGGCCCTGCGCGGCATTCCGTTGTCGATCTCGGCCGGCGTGGGCTTCATCGCGCTGTCCGGTGTGGCGGTACTCAACGGCCTGGTGATGATCAGCTTCGTGCGCAGCCTGCGCGAGCAAGGCATGGTGCTGCCGCAGGCGGTCCGCGACGGTGCGCTGGGCCGTCTGCGCCCGGTGCTGATGACCGCGCTGGTGGCCTCGCTCGGCTTCGTGCCGATGGCCTTCAACGTCGGCGCCGGCTCGGAGGTGCAGCGGCCGCTGGCGACCGTGGTGATCGGCGGCATCGTCTCGTCCACGCTGCTGACCCTGCTGGTGCTGCCGGTGCTGTATCGGTGGCTGCATCGCAAGGACGCCGCCGTACCGGTCACGGGGTAGCACCGGGTCGCTGGGTAGCACCCGACCGTTGGTCGGGTGAACCCGCAGGCGGCACGGCAACCGCCGTGCCCGCCACGGCCGCGGTCATCGAGGTGACAGATACGCCTCGATCGCCGCGACGCCAACGGCCACGCCATCTTCGACCGTCATTGCCCGGCCAAGCGCGACGGCACGCGAGCGCGTGTCGGCCCGCTCGGCAACGGCAATGGCACTGGCCAGCCGGGCGGCATCCAACCGCTTCGGGGACAGTGCTGCCGGTGCCACGCCCAGCTGGTGCAGCCGATCCGCCCAGAAAAACTGGTCGGCGGCGAACGGCATCACCAGCGAGGGCACACCGGCCCGGCAGGCCGAATGCGTGGTGCCGCTGCCACCGTGATGGATGATCAGCGCGCAGCGCGGGAACAACGCCTCGTGCGGGGTCGGCCCGATCACGAACACATTGGGCGGCAGGGGAGCACTGGGCAGCCCGGCCCAGCCGGGGAACAGCAGCACCCGCCGCGGCGCCAAGGCCGCCAGCAGCGCGGGTAGCACCTGGTCGCGATCAAAGCCGGTCATGCTGCCGAAGCCGAGGTAGACCGGGGCGGGGCCGGCGTCCAGGAAGGCCTGCAGATCCGGCGGCGGCTGCCAGCCCCGCTCGGGCGCGCGCCACTGGCCGCAGATCTTGTGGTTGTCCGGCCAGTCCGGCGGCGATGGCAGCAGGCTGGGCGAGATGCCATACAGCATTGGCAGGTCGCGCCAGGGGGAGGCGCGCCTCGGCATTCCCAGTGCCTTGCGGGCCAGGTTGATCGGGCGGCGGAAGGTGCGCCACACCGCCTGGTTGACCAGGGCGTAGCTGAGGCGATTGAGCAGCCCCGGCAGGCGCAGCCGGGGCAGGAATGGGGAGGCGAAGCTGGCCGTTGGGGTCAGCGGGATCATCCCGGTGCCGATCACCGGCAGCCCGTGGTGCTCGGCCACGGTCAGTCCCACGAAAGCGGCCAGCCCGCCGGTCAGCACCGCATCGCACCCGGCCGCCGCCGCATCGGCCTGGCGCATCCAGCCGGGCACGTGCCGTTGCGCCATCCGCGCCAGCCCCCGCGAGGCGGCAAGCCGCGCATTCCCGCGCGAGACCAGTGCCACCACCTCGTCATGGATGTCGCCCTCCAGCGCGGCATGTGGGACACCCAGTTCGCGCGCGGTATCGAGCGTGCCGCGCTCGGCCAGCAACAGCACCTCATGGCCGGCGGCCATCAGTCCATGGCAGAGCATCACCAGCGGGCGGGTGTCGCCTTCGGTGCCGTAGGTCAGGGCGAGCAGCTTCATGAAAGGCCGCAGGCGAGGGGGAGGGGAGGCGCTGGGGTCATCTATTCAGTCCGGGTTCGATGCCCGGGCAGCCTAGCGGAGGGGCCGTCACGGGACCGGGATGGCTCCGCTGGGCCATGCCAGCTTGCCGCAGGCCCTTCAAGCGGGCATAATGCGCGGCTCGCTGTGTCCAAAACCTTTGGATCGGTGGCCGGGAACACGTCATCCGGTCCGCCCTCGACAGCGTAACCCTTTGATTCTCATGACGTGTGGCGGGAAACCGCCGAGGCCGCCGTCGCCCGGGCTATGGGCTGACAACTACTTTTATCGAGGTGCGCAATGTCCCGCGTATGCCAAGTTTCCGGCAAGCGAGTGCAGACGGGTAACAACGTCTCGCACGCCAACAACAAGACCCGTCGTCGTTTCCTGCCCAACCTGCACGAGCGCCGCTTCTGGGTTGCCAGCGAAAACCGCTGGGTCAAGCTTCGTGTTTCCGCGCATGCCCTGCGCACCATCGACAAGAACGGTATCGACTCCGTTCTGGCTGAGCTGCGTTCGCGCGGCGAAAAGGTCTGAGGAGTAAACGATCATGGCAGGCAAGCGCGATAAGATCCGTCTGATTTCGACGGCCAACACTGGCCACTTCTACACGACGGACAAGAACAAGAAGAACACCCCCGGGAAGATGGAATTCCTGAAGTACGATCCGGTCGTGCGCAAGCACGTCCTGTACAAGGAAGGCAAGATCAAGTAATCCGCAAGGATCCTTGAGCTTCCCGACGAAAAACCCGCCCTCGTGGCGGGTTTTTTCATGGGCCGCGCCCAGGCGCGGGCAGGGGGCGCAGCGGAGCGTGCCCGTGGCCGGTACTACCAGTTGCATGCGTCGGCCCATGGCAGAATGCGGTTCCCCTCCCGACGGGCGACGCGATGCTGTTCGAGTGGCTGCTGGGTTCGTGGTTGTTGATGCTGGATTGGCTGATCCGGCTGGCCGCGCTGTTGTGGATTCCCAGCCGCACCACGCCCGGTGCCGCACGCAGCTGGTTGCTGCTGGTCGGCTTCGTGCCATTGCTCGGGCTGCCGCTGTATCTGCTGTTCGGCCATCCGTGGCTGTCGCGCCAGCGCGTGCAGCGCCAGGCCGAGGCCTCCCAGGTGATCCGCGAGGAGCAGGCCCTGCAGCCGCCGCTGCGCTGGACGCCGCCGCCGGAGACGGCCACCGCCGAGATCGTGCCGCTGATCGAGCGCCAGGGCGATTTCATGCCCATCCACGGCAACGCGGTGGATCTGCTCAATGACTACGATGCCTCGCTGCAGGCCCTGATCGAGGACATCGACCAGGCCCGTGAGCGTGTGCACCTGCTGTACTACCTGATGTTCGACGATGCCGTCGGCGAGGCCATCGTCGAAGCGCTGCAGCGGGCTGCGGCGCGCGGCGTGCACTGCCGCGTGCTGCTCGATGCGGTGGGTGCCAAACGTGGGCTGCGCCACTATCGCCATCGCCTGCAGGCGCTCGGCGTGGACGTGCGCGCGATGTTGCCCGGTGGGCTGCGGTGGCGCCGCAGTGGCCGCATGGACCTGCGCAACCATCGCAAGATCGCGGTGATCGACAACCGCGTCGGCTATATCGGCTCACAGAACCTGGCGCGCGCGCAGTTCGTTGCCGGGTTCCCGAACAAGGAGCTGGTGGCGCGCGTGCGCGGGCCGGTGGTGGCGCATCTGGAAGCGGTGTTCGCCAGCGACTGGTACATGGAAACCGGGCAGCGCCTGGATGTGCTCACCGCTGTGCCGGTGTGCTCGGCCGATGTACCGACCCAGCTGCTCCCCAGTGGCCCGGCGTATCCCTTCAGCAACGCGCGCGATGCGGTGAACGCGCTGATCCATCTGGCGCGCCGGCGCATCGTGCTGGTCACGCCGTATTTCGTGCCCGATGAGGCGACCTTGAGTGCGCTGCGCATCGCCGCCTTGTCCGGCGTGCAGGTGCAGCTGATCCTCTCGGCCAGCACCAACCAGCGGTTGACCTCGTGGGCGCAGGAGGCCTACTACGATGAGCTGCTGCGCAGCGGTGTGCGCATCGCGTTGTACGAACCGCATTTCCTGCATGCCAAGCACCTGACCGTCGATGAAGACATCGCCCTGGTCGGCTCGATCAATCTGGATATCCGTTCGTTCGCGCTCAATGCCGAGATCGGCATGCTCTGTTATGACCCGGGCATGGTGCGGCAGCTGGCGCAGATCGAAGCCGATTATCTCCAACAGTCCCGTCAGCTCGAGCTGGCGACGTGGCGGCAACGACCGGCGTGGAAGCGCAGCCGCGAAGGCATCGCGCGCTTGGCCGATGCGTTGATGTAGCCCGCTGTGACCCACGTGGACGGCCGGTCCACGCGCATCGCCTACAATCGAGGCATGACTGCGTCCGATACCCACCGCCAGTGTGATCTGGCCATCGTCGGCGGCGGCGCTGCCGGCGTCCTCGTCGCGCTGCAGGCCCTGCGCCATGCAACGCGGCCGTCACGCATCGTGCTGTTCGAGCCGGCCTCGGTCCTTGCCGAAGGCATCGCCTACGCCACACCGTGGCCCGAGCATCTGCTCAACGTGCCGGCCGGCAAGATGAGCGGGCTGCCCGATCAGCCTGCGGATTTCCTCGACTACCTGATCGACAGCCAGGCGATTCCCGATGTACCGCGCGACGTGCTGGCCGAGCAGTTCGTGCCGCGGCGCCATTACGCCGCGTACCTGCGTGAGCGGCTGGAGCAGGCAGGCGAGCGCAGCGCTGCGGCACTGGAGGTGGTTGAACAGCCGGTGCTCGCGCTGGTGCCCACCCCATACGGCATGCAGCTGCGGCTCGACGACGACATGACGTGGCGCGCGCAGCGCGTGGTGCTGGCCTGCGGCAACAGCATGCGCCCGCTGCCGGTGCCCGGTGCCGATGCACTGCCGCCCGACCAGGCGGTGGAAGCGTGGGACTACGACGGGGTGCGTGTCCTGGCCGGTGACGACGATCTGGCCATCATCGGCTCGGGCCTGAGCATGGCCGACAGCGTGGTCGCCCTCGCGGCCGCCGGTCATCGTGGCCGCATCCACGTGCTGTCGCGCCACGCGTTGCTGCCGTTGCCGCAGGCGCATGGCGCCGCGGTCACCTTTGATCCTCAGCCGTTGCTGGTGATGTCGCTGCGCCAGCGCGTGCGCGAGCTGCGCGCCCAGGCCGATGCCGCCGTGGCGCAAGGCATCCCCTGGCAGAGCGTGATGGACCGCATCCGGCCGATGGGCCAGGCGCTGTGGTTGAGCCTGAGCGAGGCCGATCAACGCCGCTTCCTGCGCCATGTGGTGCGCCATTGGGACGTGCATCGCCATCGCATCGCCGAATCGGTGCATGCCCAGGTCGCCGAACTTGAGCGCAGCGGCCAGCTGCAGCGCCATCGCGCGCGGCTGGACACGCTGCTGGCGCAGGAACGTGGGCTGCAGTTGCACGGCCGCAGCCCGGACGGCGGCCTGCCGCCGCTGACCGTGGGCGCGGTGATCAACGCCACCGGGGTGGAGACCCGCGCACTGTCGATGCGCAATCCGCTGGTCCAGCAGCTGCTCGCCGAGGGGCATGCCCGCCCGGGGCCGCACGGTCTGGGGCTGGATACCACCGTGGACGACGGTGCCCTGATCGATGGCCATGGCCAGCCGCACCCTGCGATCCGGGTGGTCGGCAGCCTGCGCATCGGCACCTTGTGGGAGAGCCTGGCGATCCCGGAGCTGCGCGTGCAGGCCGAACAGGCCGCGCGCGGCTGAACCCGTTCGGTCAGGGCGCCGCGTAACGACCCGGAACGACCCGCCCAAGGGTAAAATGGGGACATGGATGTTTCCCACTTGCTCGACGGGTTGAACCCCGCCCAGCGCGAAGCTGTGTCCGCCCCGCCCGGCCACCATCTGGTGCTTGCCGGTGCCGGTTCCGGCAAGACCCGCGTGCTTATCCACCGCATCGCCTGGCTCAACGAAGTCTGCGGCGTGCCGACCCATGGCATTTTTGCGGTGACCTTCACCAACAAGGCTGCCGGCGAGATGCGTCACCGCATCGACCTGCAGCTGTCGCAGGGCAGCCGCGGCGCCTGGATCGGCACCTTCCACGGGCTGGCCCATCGCCTGCTGCGCCTGCATTTCCAGGACGCCAAGCTGCCCGACAGCTTCCAGGTGATGGATTCGGACGACCAGCTGCGGCTGGTCAAGCGCGTGGTCCAGCAGTTGGAGATCGACGACGGCAAGTTCCCGCCGAAGCAGATCGCCTGGTGGATCAACGAGCAGAAGGACGAGGGCCGCCGCCCGCAGCACATCCAGCCGGAGCCGCATGACGCGTGGCTGGAAACCATGCGCCAGGCCTACATCGCCTACCAGGAGCGCTGCGACCGCGCCGGTCTGGTCGATTTCGCCGAGCTGCTGCTGCGCGCACATGAACTGCTGCGCGACAACCCGGCGCTGCTGGCCCACTACCGCTCGCGCTTCCGCGAGATCCTGGTGGACGAGTTCCAGGACACCAACGCCATCCAGTACGCCTTCGTGCGCGTGCTGGCCGGCGACACCGGCCACGTGTTCGTGGTCGGCGATGACGACCAGGCCATCTACGGCTGGCGCGGCGCCAAGGTCGAGAACGTCCAGCGCTTCCTGAAGGATTTCCCGGGTGCGCAGACCGTGCGCCTGGAGCAGAACTACCGCTCCACCGCCAACATCCTCGGTGCGGCCAATGCGGTGATCGCGCATAACCCGGACCGTATCGGCAAGGAGTTGTGGACCGACAGCGGCGATGGCGATCCCATCGATCTGTACGCGGCCTACAACGAAATGGACGAGGCGCGTTACGTGGTCGAGCGCGCGCGCCAGTGGGTGCGCGATGGCGGCAGCTACGGCGACGTCGCCGTGCTCTACCGCAGCAACGCCCAGTCGCGTGCGTTTGAAGAAGCACTGCTCTCCGAGCAGGTGCCGTACCGTGTGTATGGCGGCATGCGCTTCTTCGAGCGCGCCGAAATCAAGGACGCGCTGGCGTACCTGCGGTTGATGACCAACCGCAACGATGACGCCGCCTTCGAGCGCGCGGTCAACACGCCGACGCGCGGCATCGGCGACCGCACCCTGGATGAAGTGCGCCGTCTCGCACGCGCCCACGCGATCTCGCTGTGGGAGGCCACCATGCTGACCACCCAGGGCAATGAACTGGCCCCACGCGCACGCAACGCGTTGGCCGGCTTCCTGGTGCTGGTCAATCAGCTCCAGGCCGAAGCCGACACGATGACCCTGGCCGAACGCATCGACCACGTGCTGATGCGCTCGGGCCTGCGCGAGCACTGGTCCAAGGAAAGCCGCAACGCGTTGGATTCGGAATCGCGCGCGGACAACCTGGACGAACTGGTGTCGGTCGCCTCGCGCTTCGTGCGTCGCGAGGACGATGTCGAAGAAACCCAGGACATGAGCGAGCTGGTCGCCTTCCTCGCCTACGCCTCGCTGGAGGCCGGCGAAGGCCAGGCCCAGGCCGGCGAAGAGGGCGTGCAGCTGATGACGCTGCACGCCGCCAAGGGCCTGGAGTTCCCGCTGGTGTTCCTGGCCGGCATGGAAGATGGGCTGTTCCCGAGCGCACGCTCGCTGGAAGAAAGCGGTCGGCTGGAAGAAGAGCGTCGCCTGGCGTATGTGGGCATCACCCGCGCGCGCCAGAAGCTGGTGCTCTGCTACGCCGAATCACGGCGCATCCATGGCCAGGACAACTACAACGTGCCCTCGCGCTTCCTGCGCGAGATCCCGCGTGAGCTGGTCAACGAAGTGCGCCCCAAGGTGCAGGTCTCGCGCGGCACCTCGCTGGGTGCAAACCGGGTGATGGGCCACGCGGCGCTGGAAGCGCCGCCGCTCAAGCTGGGCGCGATGGTCAACCATCCCAAGTTCGGCGAAGGCATGGTCACCGACTACGAAGGCAGCGGCCAGCACGCCCGCGTGCAGGTCGAATTCATCGAGGCCGGCAGCAAGTGGTTGGTGATGGCGTATGCCAATCTGACGGTGCTCTGAGCGACGCTCGTCATCCAGTAGTGGGCGGGGGGCCGCGGCCGCGCGAGTGTGGGGCGGGGGGGGGACGCCGGCGCCCCCCGGCGCCCCACACGGACCCGGCAG
>NZ_JBDJMW010000015.1:0-71222 GCF_039674145.1 Stenotrophomonas sp. TWI587
CGCGCCCGGGGGGGCCCCCCGCCCCCCCCCCCTGGGGGGGTTCCCGGGGGCCCCCGCCGGGCCCCCCCCCCCGCTCGCCAACACGGAGACCCCGTCAGCCAAAGCCCTTGTCTTTGCCTTTGCCTTCAGTCAGCCAAGCCCGCCGGCACGCGAACCCTTACTGCAGCAGCGACCGCAGCATCCAGGCGTACTTCTCGTGGGTCTGCAGACGCTGGGTCATCAGATCCTCGGTCGGTGCGTCGTCCGCATCATCGGCCACGTCCAGCACTTTGCGCGCCGTACGGCACACCGCCTCGTTGGCAGTGACCAACTGGCGTACCATCTCACGCCAGTCCGCGCTGTCGGTCAGGCCCGGCTCCTCGGCAATCGAGGTCAGGGCCGCGAACTCGCGGTACGAGCCCGGGGCATTGAAGCCCAGTGCACGGATGCGTTCAGCCACGTCATCCAGGGCCGCCCATTGTTCGGTGTACTGGGTCTCGAACATCGTGTGCAGCGAGTTGAACATCGACCCGGTCACGTTCCAATGGAAATTGTGGGTCTTCAGGTAGAGCGTGAACGCATCGGCTTGGAAGGCCGACAGCCCATCGGCGATCTTCTTGCGATCGCCCTCCTTGATCCCGATATCAATGTTCGGGGCCGACGGGGCTGCCGCGCCGAGCTTCTGCTTGGCCGTCTTGGGCTTTGCCGGGGTCTTGGTCGTCTTCGCCATGGGAGAACTCCTTATGGATGGGATGAATCGGATGGCCTTCACAATAGATCAGACTACCCTTTCAGTAGTAAACAAAAGTTCTAAACGAATCGATTGATGAGCGCTATCGAAAAACCACATGCAGCACGCCTGGCCCAGCAGCAGGCCGCCATCAACGGGGCCATGAGCCGCGACCGCGGTCGTTTGCTGGGGATGCTCTCGCGTTGGCGGGCCAAGCCCGCGGATGCGGGGCTGGCGGCGGCGTTCGAGCAGGCCTTGCAGGCATCCGTGCAGCGCCGTGAAGCACGTGCGCTGAATCAGCCGACCATCACTCTGGACGAGCAGTTGCCGATTGCGCGTGAAGCCGAGGCCATCACCGCCCTGATCCGCGACCATCAGGTCGTGGTGATCGCCGGTGAAACCGGTTCGGGCAAAACCACCCAGCTGCCCAAGCTGTGCCTGGCTGCCGGCCGTGGCACGGCCGGCATGATCGGCTGCACCCAGCCGCGACGGATCGCCGCGCGTGCGGTGGCGACCCGCGTCGCGCAGGAGCTGCAGTCCGAGCTGGGCACCACCGTGGGTTACCAGGTGCGCTTCACCGATCGCGTTGGTGACGATACCCGCATCAAGTTCATGACCGACGGCATTCTGCTGGCCGAGATCAGCAGCGACCGCTGGCTGTCCAACTACGACACGATCATCGTCGACGAGGCGCACGAACGCAGCCTCAACATCGATTTCCTGCTGGGTTATCTGAAGCAACTGCTGAAGAAGCGCCCCGACCTCAAGCTGATCGTCACCTCGGCGACCATCGATACCTCACGCTTTGCGCAGCACTTCGATGATGCCCCGGTGATCAGCGTGGAAGGCCGGACGTTCCCGGTGGAGGTGCGTTACCGCCCGCTGGAAGGCGAGGGCGGTGGCGAGGCCGACGGTGGGCGCGATGGCGAGCGCACCGTGAATGACGCGGTGGTCGCGGCAGTGGATGAAATCACCCGCATCGATCCGCGCGGCGACATCCTGCTGTTCTTCCCCGGCGAGCGCGAGATTCGCGACGCGCACCAGTCGCTGGAACGACGCAAGTACCGTGGTACCGACGTGCTGCCGCTGTATGCGCGGCTGTCGGTCAAGGATCAGGATCTGGTCTTCAACCCGGGCGCCAACCGGCGCATCGTGCTGGCCACCAACGTCGCTGAAACCTCGCTGACGGTGCCGCGCATCCGCTATGTGATCGACCCCGGTTTCGCCCGCATCAAGCGTTACAGCCCGCGCCAGAAACTGGACCGTCTGCACATCGAAGCGGTCTCGCAGGCCAGCGCCAACCAGCGCAAAGGCCGTTGCGGCCGTGTGTCCGAAGGCATCTGCTACCGACTGTATTCCGAAGCGGATTTCCAGTCCCGCCCGGAGTTCACCGATCCGGAAATCCGCCGCTCCAGCCTGTCCGGGGTGATCCTGCGGATGCTGCAGCTGGGTCTGGGCAAGATCGAGGATTTCCCGTTCCTGGAGGCGCCGGATGAGCGCGCCATTGCCGATGGCTGGCAGCAGCTGGGTGAGCTGGGAGCGGTGGATGCCGAGCGCCGCCTGACCCCGATCGGTCGCCAGATGGCGCGCTTGCCGGTGGACGTCAAACTGGCCCGCATGCTGGTCGCCGCACAGGCGCAGGGCTGCCTGCGGCCGATGCTGGTGATCGCCTCGTTCCTGGGTATCCAGGATCCGCGCGAGCGCCCACCGGAAGCGCGCGCCGCGGCTGATAACGCGCATGCGCTGTTCGCTGATGGGCGTTCGGAATTCGTGGGAGTGCTGCGCCTGTGGGATGGCTACCGCCAAGCCCATGAAGACCTGACCCAGTCCAAGCTGCGCGACTGGTGTGGGCGGCATTTCCTCGGCTTCCTGCGCATGCGCGAATGGCGTGAGCTGCATCGTCAGCTGCGCGTGCTGTGCGAGGAGCTGGGCTGGAGCGAGGAGCCCGCCGAGACGTCGCTGGCACCGTTGCTGGCCGGGTCCTCCGCGCCGGCACCGGCGCGCGATGACGAGGCCAGGATCAAGGCGACGCGCGGCCAGCAGCACCGTGCCGCGCGCTTGGCTCGTGAAGGAAAGTCCGAGCCGGCGCCGGTCGAAAACAAGGCCGCGCCCGTCAAGGGTGTCGACCCGGAGGCGCGCAACGCTTTCACCGACAAGGTGCGTGCCGCTGCCTACCAGACTCTCCACCGCGCGCTGATCGCCGGCCTGCCCACGCAGATCGGCCACCGCAGCGACAAGGGCGACTTCCTCGCACCGCGCCAGCGCCGCTTCCTGCCATTCCCGGGTTCGACGTTGGCCAAGCGGCCGCCGCCATGGCTGTTGACTGCCACGCTGCTGGATACCCAGAAAATCTGGGGCCTGACCAACGCGGCGATCGAGCCGGACTGGGTCATCAACGAGCTGCCGCACCTGTTGCTGCGCAAGCACTTCGACCCGCACTGGTCGCGCGCGCAGGGCCAGGTACTGGCCTCGGAGCAGATAAGTCTGTTCGGGCTGGTGCTGGCACCGAAGAAGCCGGTGCACTACGGCCGCATCGCCCCGGGTGAGGCGCACGACATCTTCGTGCGCCAGGCCTTGGTGACCGGCGAAATCAACACCCGTGCCGGCTTCGTCGCCGACAACCTCAAGGTGCTGGAGCAGGCGCGCGAAGAAGAGGCCAAGCTGCGCCGTGCGGGCATCGTGGCCGATGAGGGCTGGCAGGCACGCTGGTACCTGGACCGGATTCCGGCCGAGATCCATTCGGCGATGGGTTTGGATACCTGGTGGAAGGCACTGGCACCGGAGAAACGCCGCGCGCTTTCGTGGACACTGGCCGATCTGCTGCCGGGCGAGGGCAGCGATGCCGAACGGTATCCGGCGTATCTGCCGCTGGGCGATGCGCGGCTGCCACTGCATTACACCTTCGAGCCGGGCGCCGACGAAGACGGTGTGACGCTGGACGTGCCGTTGCACCTGCTCAACGCGCTCGATCCGGCGCGGTTGTCATGGTTGGCACCGGGCTTTGTCGCTGACAAGGCCGCTGCGTTGATCCGCAGCCTGCCCAAGGCGATGCGCCGCAACTATGTGCCCGCTCCGGACTTTGGCCGCGCCTTTGCCGAAGCCTTCGCCGAGCCCACCGCCGATGACATCCGTGGCGAGCTGGCACGGTTCCTGTCACGGGCGACGGGGGCCACGCTGGCCGCAACGGATTTCGACGACACGGCGCTGGACGCACATCTGCGCATGAATCTGCGCCTGCGCGATGCCGATGGCCAGGTGATGGCGACCTCGCGCGATCTGGATGCGCTGCGCGCGCGCTTTGGCGACAAGGCCGGTGATGCGTTTGCCGCACGCGCCGGACGCGCGCTGGCAGCGGACGGACTGCGCGCGTTCCCGGCCAGTCCGATCCCCCTCCAGGTGCCTGGTGAAGCGGGCGTGCCTGCGTATCCGGCGCTGGTCGATCAAGGTGAGACGGCGGCGCTGAAGATTTTTGCCGATCGCAACGAGGCGTTGGAACAGCATCCGCTCGGCGTGCGTCGATTGCTGGAGATCGCGCTGGCCGACAAGGCCAAGCAGGCCCGCAAGCAGTTGCCGGTGCCGCCCAAGACCGGGCTGTTGTATGCCGCCATCGAGTCGCAGGAGCGCCTGCGTGGCGATCTGGTCGATGCGGCGATGAATGCGGTGTTGGCCGAGGGGCTGGGCGATATCCGCGATCCCGACGCGTTCGCCAAGCGCAGTGCCGAGGCCGGCAAAGCCTTGTTCGGCGAGGCGATGTCACGGTTGAAGCTGGCCGAGAACATCCTGGCCCATGTGGCCGAACTCAAGCCGCAGCTGGAAGCGCCGCTGATGGGCTGGGCACGGGGCAACCTGGACGACATGGAGCAGCAGCTGGCGGCGCTGGTCCATCCCGGCTTCCTGCGCGAGACCCCTGCCGATGCCTTGGCGCAGCTGCCGCGTTACCTGCGGGCGATGATCCTGCGGACCGAACGTGCCAAGCGCGATCCGCCGCGTGATCAGGCGCGGATGCTGGAGCTGCGGCCGTTCGTGGACGCATTGGCCCAGGCCGAGGCGCGCGGCCTGCGGCAACGACCGCAATGGCAGGACCTGCGCTGGGATCTGGAAGAGCTGCGGGTGTCGCTGTTCGCCCAGGAGCTGGGCGCCAGGACGGGCATTTCGGCCAAGAAGCTTGCCCAGCGCGTGGCGGCGCTGCAGAAGGCCTGATCCGACCCTTGCCACTTGCCCCGTGCCCTTACGGCACGGGGCGCTGGGATTACTTGACGCGGCGGACCTTGGCGCGGGTGTTGTTGCCTTCCACGCGTAGATACCACACGCCGGAAATGCCCGGAATGACTGACACCTTCGCATCGGTTCTGCGCACGCCGGCTACGGCCGCCGCATCCGTCTGCTCCCACACCTGTCCGTTGGCGAGCGTATAGGTGCGGCCCTTGCCAAAGCCGGTGAATTCGCCCGGCAGCGTGCTGTCGATGGGGTCCTTGCTGCCGAAGTCGAAGAAGCCGCGGTTCTTGACGATGACCTCCTGGCGGCCTTCTTCGCGGGCCTGTTCGCGCACCTGCTCACGCACCTGCTCGCGTGCATCGGCGGCTGCCGCAGCCACCTTGCCCTGCAGCCAGTTGTTGAGCGAGGCCATTTCCTGTGGGCTGAGCTTGTCCAGCCCGGCCGCCTTGAATTCGGCCGGCGACATCTGCTGCTGGAGATCGCCATCAACCACACGCTGGGCCAGGGCCGGCAGCGAAAGACTCATCAGAACGGCCGCGCAGGCCAACAACCGCAGACGGGAATAGCGCATGGCAGGGTCTCTCCTAGGAATGGCCGCAGTGTAGTGCCAGCGCCCCGGCATGTGCACATGCAGGCGACGGCGATTGTAGGGGGGACGCTGCGGCGCTAGTGTAGGTGGCCTCTATCTTGTCTGTACGATGCTGTGAACCGCGCTTCTGCCCCCGGCCTGGATGCCTTGTTGAACCGTCCCTCGGTGGCTTCGCTGCCGCCTGAACTGCGTGAGGCGTTGCTGCAGCGCTGGCAGTTGCCCGAGGCCGATCCGGACATGCGCGTGGGTTGGCCGGTGCTGGCCGACACCCTCGATGCCCTCTCGCTGCTGTCGGCCGACGAGTCGGCGTTGTTGGCCACGCTGTTGTTCGACCTGCCGTGGCTGCGTGCGGGCATGGATGCGTTGCCGCTGGGCGCCCTCAAGCCGGTGATCGTCGGTCTGCTCGATGGCCAGGATGCGGCCGACCAGGTCTGGGCACTGCATGCCGGTCGTGAGGCCGGGCGCAACAGTGAGGGCCTGCGTCGTCTGCTGCTGTCGATCATCCGTGATCTGCGCGTGGTTCCCATCCTGCTCGCCAGGCAGCTGGCCCGCATGCGCGGTGCCGATCGCCTGCCCGAAGACGAGCGCCGCGCGCTGGCCCAGCTCACCCGCGACATCCACGCGCCGCTGGCCAACCGGCTGGGCATCTGGCAGCTGAAGTGGGAGCTGGAGGATCTGGCGTTCCGCCATCTGGAGCCGGAAACCTACCGTCGCATCGCGCGTGAGGTCGATGAAACCCGTCTGGCCCGCGAGCGCTATGTCGAGGGCGTCAAGAAAGCGCTCTCGCGTGAGTTGTTGGCGCAGGGCATCCGTGCCGAGGTCAGCGGCCGCCCGAAGCACATCTACAGCATCTGGCGGAAGATGCAGAAGAAGCGACTGGCGTTCGAGCAGTTGTACGACATCCGCGCCGTGCGCGTGATGGTGGACGATGTGGCCGCCTGCTACGCCGCGCTGGGCGTGGTGCATGCCCTGTGGGCGCCGGTGCCGAGCGAGTTCGATGACTACATCGCGCGCCCGAAGGCCAATGATTACCGCTCGCTGCATACCGCCGTGGTCGGCCCGGAAGGGCGCACCATCGAAGTGCAGATCCGTACCCATGACATGCATGCCCAGGCCGAGCTGGGTGTCGCCGCGCATTGGCGCTACAAGGAAGGCAGCAAGGGTGCGGAGAAGGCGTTCGATCGCAAGATCACCTGGATGCGCCAGTTGCTGGAGCAATCCCAGGAGGGCCATGCCGGCGAACTGGCCGGCGCGCTGGATGCCGAACTGACCGAAGACCGGGTCTACGCGCTCAGCCCCAAGGACGAGGTGATGGACCTGCCGCAGGGCGCCACGCCGCTGGATTTTGCCTACCACGTGCATACGATGGTCGGGCATCGCTGCCGCGGGGCGAAGGTCAATGGCCGCATCGTGCCGCTGACCTACCGCCTGCGCAGCGGCGACCGCGTCGAGATCCTGACCGGCAAAGAAGCCGATCCGCGCCGCGACTGGCTGCTCGCCTCCGGCGGTTTCCTGGCCAGCAACCGCTCGCGTGACAAGGTGCGCGGCTGGTTCCACAAGCTGGACCGCGCGCGCAACGTGCAGGCCGGCCGCGAGCTGCTTGAACGCGAGCTCAAGCGCCTGGGCCTGCAGCACGCCGATCTGACCATCGCGGTGAAGAAGTTTCATGCCGACAGCGTTGATGATCTCTACATCCAGGTCGCCTTGGGCGACACCGGGCCGAACCAGGTCAGCCGCACGCTGCTGGAAGCCGAGCGGGCCGCCAGCCAGCCGGCGGTGCCCGCCCTGCCGCGCCCGACCGCGCGGCGCGACAGCGTGCGCAGCGCCAACTTCACCGTCCAGGGCGTCGGCAATCTGCTGGTACAGCTGGCGCGCTGCTGCCAGCCAGTGGCCGGTGAGCCGATCGTGGGCTATCTGACCCGTGCCCGCGGCGTCACCGTGCACCGCACCGATTGCGCTGCGCTGGCGCGGCTGGCGGCGGCCAGTCCACAGCGCATCCTGCCGGTGGAGTGGGGCCAGGCCGGCGGTGGTTACGAAGTGGATGTGGTGGTCGACGCGGTCGACCGGCGCTGGCTGCTCAAGGACATCACCAACCTGATCGCGCAGGAGGATGCCTACGTGCTGGACATCCACAGCGACAACGTCCGCAACAGCGGGCGGGCGCATCTGCGCCTGCGCCTGAAGGTCAGCGATTACGGGCAGCTGTCCACCCTGCTGGGCAAGCTGGACGCGCTGCCCGGCGTCAGCGAAGCCCGGCGTCTAGGCTGACCTCACGTGCCCCACGCTAGGCTCGCGGCATGAGCCGGGACGATGACAGGCATGATGCCGCGCACGAGGCGCTGCGGCGGGTACGCCGCGAGGGCCGCTGGTGGTGGCTGCAGGCGCGCCACGCCCGGCGCATCTGGCGCTGGGCGGCGCTGGTGGCAGTGCTCTTGTTCGTCAGCCTGGCGTTGCTGCGGCGGCCCTTGGCCAACTGGTTCTGGAATGAGCCGCAGATCGAGCAACTGCTGGACCAGGGCGATCGTGCGTTGGCGGCAGGACGGCTGACCCTGCCCGATGGCAGCGGTGCGCGTGAGTCATATCAAGCGGCATTGGCGCTGGACAATGACCGGCTGCAGGCCCGTACCGGGCTCGCCCGGACCGGCCAGGCCGCGCTGCAGCAGGCACGCGATGCGCTGGAGCGGGGCGATCATGACGCAGCGACCGCCGCCTTGGCGCTGGCCCGCGACCTGCAGGTACCGCAACGCGATGCCGATGCACTGGCCCAGCAGCTTCGCGCGCGCGATCAGGCCCGCGCCGGGATCGGCACGTTGCTCGGCCGTGCCGAAGCGGCCCTGCAGGCGCAACGACTCGATGGCAGCCCGGACAGCGCCTTGCCCCTGTTCCAGCAGGTGCTGGCACTGATGCCCAACCAGCTGCGCGCACTGGAAGGACGTGAGGACGCGTTGTCCGACCTTCTGCAGCAGGCACGCACTGCAGCGGACCGCGGCGATGTCGCACGCGCGGCGGCGCTGGTGCGCAGCGCGCGTGGTTTCGATGCGGGGCATGTAGACCTGCCGGCGACCCAGGAAGCGTTGAACAATGCGTTGGAGCGCCGTCAGCGTGAGGGCGAGGCGGCCCTGCGCCGGCAGAAGCTGGAGGCGGCGGCCGATGCCTTCGCGGCTGTGCTGTCAGCCCTGCCCGATGACACTGCCGCGTACCGAGGGCAGCTGCAGGTAGCCGACGCGCAGTTGATGAGGGCGACCCGTCAGGCCGGCAATTTCCGTTTCGACGAGGCCACCCGGTCGCTGCAGGCTGCCGAAGCATTGGGGGCGTCCACGCGTGCGCTCGAGACGGTGCGGCATACGATCGAACAGGCCCGCCGTTCCCAGGCAGCGTTGACGACCCCGGCGGTGCCACGCGCCCAGCGCAAACGCACCCTTCAGCGTCTGCTCGAGCGCCTGGACGATGCGGAGGGCGCCGGGCAGTTCCTTGAGCCCCCCGGGCGTAGTGCCTACGACGCCCTGCGCGAAGCCCAGGGAGTTGCACCGCAGGATCCGCGCGTGCGGGCGGCCGCACAGCGCCTGCTGCCGGCGAGCCGGCAGTGCTTCGAGGATCGGTTGCGCGAGAACCGTGTTCTGGCAGCCGGTGCGTGCCTGGATGCCTGGCAGACCCTGTCGAGCAACGATGCGGGGCAGGCCGCTGCGCGGCGTCGGCTGGCGCAGCGCTGGCTGGCCATCGGCAGCGAGCGCCTGGGATCGGGCGACATCGCCTTCGCGCAGCAGGCATTGATGCAGGCCCGCCGCTGGCAACCGGACCTGCCCGAGCTGCCGGCGTTCGCCGAGCGCCTGCGCAGCGCCGGCGGCGGGGCGGCCAGTTAGGCCAGGAAGACCCGCTGCACCGTGGCGCGGGCGGCATCGAGCGAGAAGTGGTCCACGATGTTCTGCAGCCCGGCGCTGGAGAGCCGACGCCACAATGCCTCGTCCTGGTACAACCGCACCACGGCCTGCGCGAACGCCTCGGCATCATCGGCCACCAGCACATCCTCGCCGTCGCGCAGGTGCATGCCTTCGACACCACAGGTGGTGGCGACGACCGGCTGGCCATGCGCCATGCTCAGATTGACCTTGCCCTTGACCCCGGCACCAAAGCGCAGCGGCGCGACCGCGATGCGTACGCCATCCATGTAGGGCACGACATCCGGCACGAAGCCATGGATCTCCACGCCTGGCTGCGTCGCCGCAAGGTCACGCAGCGCATCGGGCACTGCAGCGCCGATGCAGTGGAAACGGATGTCGGGCAACTGTGCGCGGATCCGCGCAAAGACCTCGCCAATGAACCACTGCATGGCATCCAGGTTCGGCGGATGGCGGAAGCCGCCAACGAAGACCAGATCGCGACGTTCGGCCCAGTCCGGGCCGGCACCGGCCACTTCGTGCAGATTGGAGATCAGTTCCACCGTCGCGCCCGGGGCATCCACGCGCAGCTGTTCGCGCTCGGCTGCGCTGACCAGTACGGTCACTGCCACCTGCGCCATCACCTCAAGCTCGCGCGCGCGCGTGCGCTCGGCATTGCGCAGCAGCCCGGCATCCCCCGCGATCTCCGCGCCGCGACGCTCGCGCAGGTAATGCAGGTCGACGGTGTCGAAGACGGTGCGTGCCTTCGGGGCGAAACTGCGCAGCAGCGGCAGGCATTCGTGCGCGACGTGATAGCGCACCATCATCACCACATCGAAGCGGGCGCCATTGGCGCGCAGCCACGGAGCGACGCCGACCAGGTACGGCGCGTACCAGACCTCGACCCCGAGCGCCTGCAGCGCCGCTGTCGCCGCGCCGCCATGCTCGCGACGGGTCGGCACGAACACGACATGCACGCCCTCCTCGAGCAGCATGCGGATCAGGTTGTACTGGCGCAGCGAGGCCGAGTCGCGGTCCGGCTGCGGCACCTCTTCATCCAGGATCAGGACCTGGCGTTGATGACGATGCAGCAGGGCAGGGGAGGGCACGCTGCCTACGGCGGGCTGCGCTGTCAGCGCGTTGGCCCACTTGGCTGCGAAGATGCTGCGGTTGCGGACCTGGTAGGCCTTGATCCCGCTGCCGGTATCAGTGCCGTTGCTGGTGCCCTCGTCATGCAGCACGCGGCTGGCCGGTTGCACCAGCACGCGATGCCCGCTGGCGCGCACCGCGAACGCCAGATCGGTGTCTTCGTAGTACGCCGGTTTATAGCGCAGATCGAATCCGCCCAGCGCATCCCACAGCGCGCGCGGGATCATCACCGCCGCGCCGGAGCAGTAGTCGGCATCGCGCAGCGCGCTGTAGCGGGGATCTTCGGGCGATTCGAAACGGCCATAGCTCCAGCCGCTGCCGTCCTGGAAGATCACGCCGCCCGATTCCTGCAGGCGGCCATCAGGGTAGAGCAGCTGTGAACCGACCAGGCCGGCGTGCGGCACGCGCGCGAAGGTGGCCAGCAGGGCATCCAGCCAGCCCGGCTGCGGTACGGTGTCGTTGTTGAGCAGCACGATGTACTGGCCACGCGAACGCGCCACACCATCGTTGCAGGCCTCGATGAAGCCGCCGTTGCTTGCCCGCACTTCGTAGCGCAGGCCGTTGATCTGCGGCATCCAGGCCGTCGTTTCATCGCTGCTGCCGTCGTCCACCACCACGATCTCGCACGCGACCTGCGGCGGATGCGCGGCCAGCGCCCGCAGGCAGGCCAGGGTATGCGAGGCGTGGTTGTAGACCGGAATGATGATGCTGACCACCGGCGCGTCGCTGGCCGGGACGCTGAACGGTGCGAACGGCGCAGCCCCGGGCAGATACAGCGCCGCCCCGCGTGGCGCGGGAACAGCCTGGGTGTGGACCCGGATGCGCTGCCAGGTGGCGCGCCAGCCCCGGGTGCGCAGACTGGCCAGACTGCGACGGAACAGGCCGGTCATGCGGTTCAGGAAATAGCGAGCATCGGCCAAGGACATCGACATCCCGTTGCAACTCCAGCTTAAGCGGGGGAACCCGGGAGAACGCGCTGCTCGCGGTGGCTGCGTTAGACTCGCCGGAATTCATATTCTCGCATCCCCGTGCCCCGACGCTACGATTCCGACGACATCGACGAGTTCGAAGACGACACCGAAAGCCGCGGCCCGCTGTGGCGGCGCCGGTTGATCACCTGGGGCATGGCGGCCGTCGCGCTGGGGCTGGGCTTCCTGATCCCCTATACGGTGTACCTGAACCAACAGGTCACCCAACGCTTCGGTGAGCTGCGCTGGCAGATACCCACCCGCGTCTATGCCCGGCCGCTGGCGCTTGCGCCGGGCGTGGCGATGGATGCAGCCACGCTCAAGACCGAGCTGGCGGCGTCTGCGTACCGCGATGACGGGATCGGCAAGTCACCGGCGACGTATTCGCAGGACGGTGGCCGCTTCGTCATTTCCAGCCGCGGTTACAACGACGTTGATGGGCGGGTTGCACCGCGCCGCGTGGAGCTGAGCCTGTCCGGCGGATCGATCGCGTCGCTGCGTAATCCCGACACCCGCAAGCCCCTGAAGGCCGCACGCCTGGATCCGGCCCGTATCGCCACGCTGTACGGCCAGAAACAGGAAGAACGCCGGCTGGTGCGGATCGAAGAAACCCCCGAACTGCTGGTGACCGGCCTGCAGGCCGTGGAAGACAAGGACTTCAACCGCCATCACGGCATCGACCTGAGCGGCATCGCCCGCGCGATCTGGGTGACCGTGCGTTCCGGTGGCCAGAGCCGCCAGGGCGCCTCGACGTTGACCCAGCAGTTGGCCCGCAGCGGCTTGCTGGGGATCGGCAAGGAACAGACCGTCACCCGCAAGTTCAACGAGGTGCTGTACGCGCTGATCATGGAGGCGCGCTACGACAAGCGCACCATCCTGGAGGCGTATCTCAACCAGGTGTACCTGGGCCAGCGCGGCAGCCAGGCGATCCACGGCATGTCCTCCGGCGCGGAATTCTGGTTTGGTCGTGACCTGGCCTCGCTCAATACCGAACACGTCGCGCTGCTGATCGGCTTGGTCAAAGGACCGTCCTATTACGATCCGCGCCGCAATCCCGAGCGCGCGCTGGACCGCCGCAACTTCGTGCTGGGCAAGCTGCGCGAAGCGAACCTGATTGACGATGCCGAGTACAAACGCGCCGTCGATGCGCCGCTGGGCGTGCCCAAGACACCGGGTCTGATCGCGGCCAACCGCTTCCCGGCCTATGTGGATCTGGTCCGTCGCCAGCTCGGCCACGACTATCCCGAGTCGGTGCTGCAGGGCGCGGGCCTGAGCGTGATGACCGGCATGGCACCGTCGGCGCAGGCCTATGCCGAAGGCGCGGTCACCAAGACGATCAAATCGCTGGAGAGCAAACGTCGTCCCGCGTTGCAGGCCGGCCTGGTGCTGACCGACGTGCACAACGGTGATGTACTGGCCGTGGTCGGCAGCCGTGAAGTCTCCGAGCCGGGCTTCAACCGGGCTATCGAGGCCCAGCGCCCGGTCGGCTCGCTGCTCAAGCCGTTCGTGTATCTGCTGGCCTTGGCGCAGCCGGACCGCTATTCGCTGTCCAGCTGGGTCGACGATTCGCCGGTGACGGTGCAGCTCAGCCGCGGCAAGCAGTGGTCCCCCGGCAACGCGGACAACCGCAGCCACGGCACGGTCCGGTTGATCGATGCGCTGGCCCATTCCTACAACCAGGCCACGGTCCGGGTGGGCATGCAGGTCGGCCCGGAGCGGGTCACGCAGTTGATCCACGTGCTGGCCGGGATCAAGGCCGACCCCAACCCGGCGGTGATCCTGGGCTCCACGGATCAAAGCCCGTACGCGATGGCGCAGCTGTATCAGTTCCTGGCGTCCGGGGGCGAGATCCAGCCGCTGCATGCGGTGCGTGGCGTGCTCGATCCGCAGGGCAAGTTGATGAAGCGCTACGACAAGACCCCGGCGCCTGCGCAGGAAGGTGACTCGATCGCCGCCAACCTGATCAGCATCGGCCTGCAGCAGGTCGTGGCCAGCGGCACCGCGCAGCGCCTCAACGCCGATGGGCTGGGGCGCCTGCAGCCGGCGGGCAAGACCGGCACCACCAACGATGGCCGCGACAGCTGGTACGCCGGCTACACCGGTGACCACCTGGCCGTGATCTGGATGGGTAACGACCAGAACGAACAGGCCGGGCTGTATGGTGCGACCGGGTCGATGCGGGTCTGGTCGGGCATCTTCCAGCGTCTGCCGAGCGCGCCGCTGAAGGTCAGCAACAAGGGCCTGGACTGGCAGTACGTGGAGGCCAGCGGTACGGCCACGACCGATGAAGCCTGCCCCGGCGCGCGTCGCTTCCCGTTCGTGGTGGGTTACACCCCGGCCTACGTCCCGTGCGCCGCGCCGAGCGCGGTACCCGAAGGCGAGGGCGGCGAGCAGAGTGAAGGCGGTGGCTGGCGCAGCTGGTTCGGCCTGGAGAAAAAGCCCGAGCCTGCCCCCGAACCGGCGCAGAATGCACCGGCCGCTACCCCCGCGCGTCAACCCTGATCGAGGCCTGCCCACATGACCACCCGTTTGCTGATCCGTTCCGCCTCGCTCGCCACGTTGTGTCTGGCGTTGGCCGCCTGCGTCACGCCGCCGCCCGCAGTGAAGGCGCCGGTCGACACCACTACGCCGGCCCAGCGCCTGGCGGCCGTCGATGCTGCTGCGGGAAATGACGACAAAGAGCTCGCCGTGCAGCCGTTGCGCGACAGCGAAGTGGAAGATCTGCGTCAGGCCGCGCATGCCCGTCGCCAGGCCAACGACTTGACCGGCGCGGCCGCCGCGCTCGATCAGGCACTGGCGATCATGGCGTCGGATCCGTCGGTGCTGCAGGACCGCGCCGAAATCGCGCTGCTGCAGGGCGACTGGGCTGCGGCGGAAACCTTCGCCCGCAAGTCGGTTGAACTGGGCTCCAAGACCGGCCCGCTGTGCCGCCGTCATTGGGCGACGATCGAACAGTCGCGCCTGGCCCGCGGTGAAAAAGAAAACGCAGCCTCTGCCCACGCCCAGCTGGACGGCTGCACGGTGCCGGGGATCATGCGCTACTGAGGCAGGGATGCAGGCGGATGCGTGACGGCGTAGCGCCGGGCATCGGCCGGCACCCTTTATCATTGCGTCATGTCCCAACTTGCCCACGCCAGCCGCGATGCCCTCAGTGAGGGCGGGGCGCTCGCCAGCCAGCTCGATGCCTTCGTACCGCGCCCGGCCCAGCTGCGCCTGACCGCGGCGATCGCCGAAGCGTTCGACCAGCGCGACGTGCTGCTGGCCGAAGCCGGTACCGGCACCGGCAAGACCTACGCGTATCTGGTGCCCGCGCTGCTGTCGGGGCTGAAGACCATCATCTCCACCGGCACCCGCGCGCTGCAGGATCAGCTGTATCACCGCGATCTGCCGCGCGTGCGGGCCGCGCTCGGCGTGGGGCACAGCAGTGCCCTGCTGAAGGGGCGGGCGAATTACCTGTGCCGCTATCGGCTGCAGCAGGCCCGGGGCGAACCCCGCTTCAGTTCTCCGGAGCAGGTGGCGCAGTTCCAACGCATCCTGGCGTGGTCCGGACGTACCAAGTACGGCGACATGGCCGAGTTGGAGGCGCTGCCGGAAGACTCGCCGCTGTACCCGATGGTGACCTCCACCGTCGACAACTGCCTGGGCACGGAGTGCCCGTTCTGGGATGACTGCTTCGTCGTGCAGGCACGGCAGCGCGCACAGGCCGCCGACGTGGTGGTGGTCAACCACCATCTGCTGCTGGCCGATCTGGCACTCAAACAGGAAGGCTTCGGCGAGATACTGCCGGGCGCGCAGGCGTTCGTGATCGACGAGGCGCATCAGCTGCCGGAGCTGGCGGCCAACTTCTTCGGCGAGGGCTTCGGCATGCGCCCGTGGCAGGAGCTGGCACGCGATTGCCTGGCCGAGAGCCGCAGCGTGGCCGGTGCGCAGGCCGCCCTGCAGGAGCCTGCGGCCGCGTTGGAACAGACCCTGCGCGACCTGCGCGTGGCGATGGAGGGCCTTCCTCCGCGCGGCACACAGTGGCGTGCGATGACCGTGCCACAGGTCCGCGACGGGTTCGATACGGCGATGAGCACGCTGGTTCAGCTGCGCGATGCACTGGCCGGGGTGCGGGAGGCGTCCCCCGGTCTGGATGCCTGTCATGCGCGCGCGATGGAAGCAGTCTCGCGGCTGTCGCGCTGGCTGGGCGACGACGCGCCGATGCTGGATTTCGACACCGATCCGGACGAGGCGCCGCCGCCAGCGGAGGTGCTCTGGTACGAGCTGACCCCGCGTGGCTTCCGTTGCCAGCGCACGCCGATGGATGTGTCCGGCCCCTTGCGCGAGCACCGGCAGCGCTCAATGGCGGCCTGGGTGTTCACCTCGGCCACGCTGACCGTGGATGGCGGTTTCGAGCACATTTCCCAGCGGCTGGGCCTGGAGGATCCGGTCAGCCTGCTGCAGCCCAGCCCGTTCGACTGGGCCCACCAGGCGCTGTGCTATCTGCCGACGGATCTGCCCGATCCGGCCGCGCGCGGCTTCGGCACCGCGTTGATCCGCGCGTTGACCCCGGTGCTGGAGGCCTCGCACGGCCGCGCGTTCCTGCTGTTCGCCTCGCATCGCGCGCTGCGCGAAGCGGCCGAGGCGCTGCGCGATGCGCCGTGGCCGCTGTTCGTCCAGGGCGAGGCACCGCGCGCGACCCTGCTGCAGCGGTTCCGTGAATCGGGCAACGGTGTTCTGTTGGGCTCGGCGAGCTTCCGCGAGGGCGTGGATGTGGTCGGCGATGCGCTGAGCGTGGTGGTGATCGACAAGCTGCCCTTCGCCGCGCCGGACGATCCGGTCTTCGAAGCGCGGCTGGATGCGATCCGCCGCGACGGCGGCAATCCGTTCCGCGATGAGCAGCTGCCGCAGGCGGTGATCGCGCTCAAGCAGGGCGTGGGCCGCCTGATCCGCAGCGAGACCGATCGCGGTGTACTGGTGCTGTGCGACCCGCGCCTGCTCAGCCGCGGCTATGGCCGGATCTTCCTGGATTCGCTGCCACCGTTCCGGCGTACCCGCTCGCTGACCGATGTGCAGGCCTTCTTTGCGCCACAATGGCCTGTCGCGGGCCCCGCGTCTGCGGCCGGGCCCGTCTCTGCGCAGCCCGTGCAGGCTGTGCCGCCCATCGATGACTTTCCCACTTCCCTGTTCTGACCGCCATGAAACTGCTCGCCTTTGAAACCGCCACCGAAGCCTGCTCCGTTGCCCTGTATGTGGATGGGCAGGTCAGTGAGCGCTTCGAGATCGCGCCGCGCCGCCACGCTGAGCTGAGCCTGCCCTGGGCCGAGGCGCTGCTGGCCGAGGCTGGGGTGGCCCGTTCGCAGCTGGACGCAATCGCGTTGGGGCGTGGCCCGGGCGCGTTCACCGGTGTGCGGTTGGCCATTGCCATTGCCCAGGGCATCGCATTGGCGCTGGACCGCCCGCTGATTCCGGTCTCCACCCTGCAGGCGCTGGCGTTGCGTGCCCCGGCGGAAGCCGATCAGGTGCTGGCCAGCATCGACGCGCGCATGGGCGAGGTCTATGCCGCCCGTCACATCCGCGTGGACGGGCTGTGGCAGCTGCAGGGCGAGGAGATCGTGTGTGCGCCTGAGCAGGTCGTGTTGCCTGAGGGCACGCGCTGGTTCGGCGTCGGCACCGGTTTCGGCGCGGCCGAAGGCGTGCTGGCCACGCGGTTGGCCGATCAACTGACCGGCGTGGATGCGCTGGCACTGCCGCGCGCGTCGGATGTGCTGGCGCTGGCGGTACCGGCGTTCGAGCGTGGCGGGGGTATGGCGCCGGAGCTGGTGGAGCCGGCCTATCTGCGCAACAACGTGGCGCTGACCCTGGTGGAACAGCAGGCGGCGCGGGCGGCAAAGCAGGCGGCTTCGTAACGCAGGCGGCCTCGTAGCGTCCAGCTGCGCATCGCATCGTAAGCCCCAGCCACGCATGGCGCGCGATCAGCGGTCGTCGCGCAGCTCGCCGCCGGGCAGAAACACCCAGGTGCGGGTTACCTGCAGGATGTCGATCGCGTCCTCGGTCTTGGGCAGCGGCGGGAACGGCTGGGCGAGCGTGATCACGCGCAGCGCGGTTTCATCCAGCAGCGGCGTGCCGCTGGACTGCAGGATGCGGGCGCTTTCCACCGTGCCATCGCGGCGCACGCCGACGGTGATCACGACTTGGCCGCCGAGCCTCCGTGCGCGGGCTTCATCGGGGTAATTCAGGTTGCCGACGCGTTCGGCGCGGTCGACCCACGCGCGCAGATAATTGGCATAGGCGTATTCACGGGTACTGGCCGAGACGAACTTGCGGTTCGGCCGTTTGGCGTACTGCGCCGAGCGCAGGTGGACTTCGGCGGCCAGCCGCGCCATCTCCACGTCGCGCTGCTCGCGCGCAGTCATCGGTGCATCCGGCCGTGGCTGGTCCGGCAGGGGCTGGGGTTGCGCCTCGGCGATGGAATCGGTGCCGTTGCGGCTGTTGACCACGCGGGTCTGCGGGGGCGGCACGCTGGCCGCGTCCTGGCGCTGCTGCGGGACCGGTGACAGCCCGGCCTGCGCCTGCGGTACGATGCCGGCCTGGTTGTCGCGCGGGCGCTGCGCCTTGTCGTGGTCGCCGCCGCCCTGTTGATTGGCCTGGGCCAGGAAATCGGCCTGCTTGGGGGTCAGCGGGGTCTGGGTCTGGCTGAAGATGACATCCAGGGTCGGCACCAGCGGTGCGTTGTCGCTCACCGCGAAGCCGACCCCCAGGATCAACAGCGCATGCACCAGCACCGACAGCGTCAGGGTCGCGCCCAGGCGCTGGGATTCGCGCGCCTGCCACGTCGGGGCCGGGACGACGCTGGCACTCATCGCGGCAGGCCGGCCTCGATCGCGTCGAACAGGGTGCCGGCGATGTTCAGCCCGAACTGGGCGTCGAGCTCGCGCACGCAGGTGGGGCTGGTGACGTTCACTTCGGTCAGGTAGTCACCGATCACGTCCAGGCCGACGAAGCGCATGCCGCGGCGCTTCATCTCCGGCCCGACCTGGGCGGCGATCCAGCGGTCGCGCTCGCTCAGTGGGCGACCTTCGCCGCGGCCGCCGGCCGCCAGGTTGCCGCGGAACTCATCGCCCTGCGGAATGCGCGCCAGGCAGTAATCGACCGGCTCGCCATCGACCAGCAGGATGCGCTTGTCGCCGGCGGTGATGTCCGGGATGAACTTCTGCGCCAGGGCCAGCGTGCGCTCGCCGTTGGTCAGGGTTTCCAGGATCACGTTGAGGTTGGGGTCGCCGGTGCCGCTGCGGAAGATCGAGCGCCCGCCCATGCCGTCCAGCGGCTTGAGCACTGCCTGGCCGTGTTCAAGCACGAAGGCCTTCAGGTCGGCGTTGCGGCGGCTGACCAGCGTCGGCGGGCAGCACTGCGGGAACAGCAAGGCGGCCAGCTTCTCGTTGTAATCGCGCAGGCCCTGCGGGTCATTGACCACCATCGCACCGGCCTGCTGGGCGACGCTGAGCACATGGGTGTCGTAGATGAATTCGGCATCCACCGGCGGATCCTTGCGCATCAGCACGACCTGGCCGGGGCCGAACACGGTCTGGCTGAACTCGCCCAGGCTGAACCAGTCGTTCTTGTCCTCGCGCACCTGCAGCGGGGCGGTGCGGGCGATGGCCTGACCGTCGCGCAGGGCCAGCCCGCCGGGGCTGACGTAGTGCAGGGCATGGCCGCGGCGCTGGGCTTCCAGCAGCATCGCGAAGGTGGTGTCCTTGGCAATCTTGATATGGGCGATGGGGTCCATCACCACGATGACGTTCAACGGCATGGTCGCAACCTGTCAGGCAGGCCGATGATGGTAGCGACAATGGCCGCCCAATGCCTGCCCCGGGCAGCGCAACGCAGTGTCCGGCCGGGCGGCGGGCCGCCCCCGGGTTTGCGCAGAATGCCCCGGGCCGCGCCTGCCGGAGCCGCTCGCGGCGGGGCCGGGATGGGGATGCTTGAAGCGCGCGCCGGTATTGGGATATAGATACGCTTTCGCAGCGACGCCGGACCAGTGCACGCGTCGCGCGCTTGGGGAAAGGTAATGACTGAATACATGGCTGCGGGTGGGGAACTCGCAGGGTTACGCGTGATGGTCATCGATGATTCGAAGACCATCCGCAGGACGGCGGAAACACTGCTCAAGCGCGAAGGCTGCGAGGTGGTGACCGCGACCGATGGTTTCGAGGCGTTGGCCAAGATCGCCGACCAACAGCCGCAGATCATCTTCGTCGACATCATGATGCCGCGCCTGGACGGGTACCAGACCTGTGCGCTCATCAAGGGCAATCAGCTGTTCAAGTCGACGCCGGTGATCATGCTGTCGTCCAAGGACGGCCTGTTCGACAAGGCGCGGGGGCGCATCGTCGGCTCGGAGCAGTACCTGACCAAGCCATTCACGCGTGAAGAACTGCTGGGTGCCATCCGCACATACGTCAACGCCTGACCAGGGGGGAAAGGCACAATGGCTCGAATCGTACTGATCGAGGATTCACCGACCGACCGTGCGGTGTTCACGCAGTGGTTGACCAAGGCCGGTCATGAAGTCCTGGAAGCGGACAACGCCGAGGACGGGCTCAAGCTCGTGCGCGAGCAGTCGCCGCAGCTGGTGCTGATGGACGTGGTGCTGCCGGGCATGAGTGGCTTCCAGGCCACCCGCGCGATGGCGCGCGACGCGGCGATCAAGCACATCCCGGTGGTCATCGTCAGCACCAAGGCGATGGAAACCGACAAGGCGTGGGGGCTGCGCCAAGGGGCGGCCGACTACATCGTCAAGCCGCCGCGCGAGGAGGAACTGATCGCGCGGATCAACCAGTTGGTGGTCTGATGCGTTCTCCTTTTGACATCCTCGAGGCCTACGAGCGGCGCAGCCTGGCCCATGCGGTGCAGCTGCCCGAGCGGCAGTTCTCGCAGGATCTGTGGCGTGGCGTGGGTTACCGCGTGGGCAAGCGGCGGCTGGTCTCGGACTTCCGTGAAGTGGTGGAAATCGTGCCGATGCCCCCCATCACCCCGGTGCCGGGCGCACAGCCGTGGCTGCTGGGCGTGGGCAACCTGCGCGGCAACCTGTTCCCGGTGGTGGACCTGAAGTTCTTCCTGGAAGGCGAGCGCACCGTGCAGCAGGAAGGCCAGCGCGTGCTGATCATGCGCCAGGCCGGCGGCGACGTCGCGCTGACCATCGATGAACTGTTCGGCCAGCGCAGTTTCGAGCAGGACCAGGATATCGCCGCAGGCGATCTGGCGACCGGTCGCTATGCGCATTTTGTCGATCGCGCCTTCCACGGCGATGGTCATGACTGGGGCGTGTTCTCGCTGTCGCTGCTGTCGCGTACCCCCGAATTCAGGCAGGCCGCGGCCTGACCGCAGGCGCCTGTCTCTCCGTATTGAAGATCGAGGTTGAACGATGAGTACTGCTTCGGAATCCGCCAAGGCCGGCAAGCTCGGCTCGGTGGGCACCAATTTCTGGCTCGGCCTGCTGGCCGTGTCGATGATCGTGTTCGGCGTCAACACCGGCGTAGCCACCTGGCAGGGCAGCCTCCTGGCCAGTGCGAGCACCGATGCGGCGAACCTGCAGGTGCTCTCGCAGCAGCTGGCCAACCAGGGCCGCGAAGCGGTCTCCGGCAACGCCCAGGCGTTCACCGCGTTCAAGCTGACCAAGACCGACATCGAAACCACCGTCAGCGCGCTGCAGGGCCGCTACGGTACCGAGACCAATGTTGCCGGCCCGCTCAATGCGCTGATCCAGACCTGGGAGCCGCTCGGCAAGAGCGCCGGGCAGCTGGTCGCCAGTGAACCGGCGGTGCTGGCTCTGGCGGGCAACGCCAACAACTTCGTCAACGGCGTGCCCGCACTGCAGGCGCAGCTGAACGAAGTGGTCCGCGCGATGTCGGCCAGTGGTGCGCCGTCCTCGCAGGTCTACAACGCCCTGCAGCAGGTCGTGGTGGTCGGGTCCATGGCCCGCCGCGTGACGGAAATGCGCGCCGGTGGTGCCAACGCCGCTGCCGCGGGCGATGCACTGGCCCGCGACTCGGTCGTGTTCACCCAGGTACTGGACGCGCTGCGCAACGGCAACGAAGAACTGGGCATCGCCCCGGTCCGCAACGGCCCGGCGCTGGCCGCGCTGGAGCAGTCGCAGAAGCAGTGGGACACCATGAAGCAGGACGCCGATGCGATCCTGGCCAGTTCGCGCCAGCTCTTCGCGGCGCAGTCCTCGGCCGCGGCGCTGACCGGCGGCTCGGCTGACATGCTGCGCGACAGCAAGAAGCTGTTCGAAGCGTTCTCCTCGTTCGGCTCGCTGCGTGATACCCGCCTGTTCCCGAACTTCTGGCTCGGCGTGGTGTCCGGTGCGCTTTCACTGATCGCCATCGTCGGCTTCGTCGGCAGCACCGTGCGCAGCCGCTCGCGCGAGCAGGAACTGCGTTACCAGACCCAGGTGGAGTACAACAGCCGCAACCAGCAGGCCATCATGCGGCTGCTGGACGAAATCAGCTCGCTGGGCGAAGGCGATCTGACGGTGAAGGCTTCGGTGACCGAGGACATGACCGGCGCCATCGCCGACGCCATCAACTACGCCGTGGACGAGCTGCGCCACCTGGTGACCACGATCAACGACACCTCGGCCAAGGTCGCCGTGTCGACCCAGGAAACCCAGGCCACGGCAATGCAGCTGGCCGAGGCGGCCGGCCACCAGGCCAACCAGATCACCTCGGCTTCGGACCGCATCGGCGAAATCGCCTCGAGCATCGAGCAGGTGTCGCGCAACTCGGCTGAATCGGCCGACGTGGCGCAGCGCTCGGTGATCATCGCCGCCGAAGGTGCCGGCGTGGTGCGCGAGACGATCCAGGGCATGGACCAGATCCGCGACCAGATCCAGGAAACCTCCAAGCGCATCAAGCGTCTGGGTGAATCCTCGCAGGAGATCGGCTCAATCGTGGAACTGATCAACGACATTTCCGAGCAGACCAACATCCTGGCATTGAACGCTGCGGTGCAGGCCGCCTCGGCCGGTGAGGCCGGTCGCGGTTTCGCGGTCGTGGCCGACGAAGTGCAGCGCCTGGCAGAACGTACCTCCGGTGCAACACGACGGATCGAGAACCTGGTGCAGGCCATTCAGGCCGATACCAATGAAGCGGTCAGCTCGATGGAACAGACCACGGCCGAAGTGGTGTCCGGTGCGCGCCTGGCCGAAGACGCCGGTACCGCGCTGACGGAAATCGAGCGCGTCTCCAACGCACTGAACAACCTCATCAAGAACATCTCGATCGCTGCCCAGCAGCAGTCGGCCGCGGCATCGGACATCACCCGCACGATGGGCGTGATCCGTCAGATTACCGGCCAGACCTCGCAGGGCGCGGGACAGACCGCCGAGTCGATCGGCCACCTGGCACAGCTGGCGGCCGACCTGCGCCGCTCGGTTGCCGACTTCAAGCTGCCGGCGTGAGCCACGGGCAGGGCGGAGAGGGAAGGAACAAGCAGATGATGCATCGCGAGAAATCACCGCACGCCATGTGCGCCGAGCTGCCGGGAGACCTGGCATGAGCACGCTGCGCGATGCCATGAGCCACGCTGCGCTGGGCTGGGTCAAGCCGGAGCTGGACGAGACCCTGCGCCAGGTGCGCAACGAGGTCGAGTACTACGTGGACGACCCTGCCGATGGCAGCCGCATGCGCTTCTGCGCCGGTTACCTGCACCAGGTGCAGGGCACGCTGCGCATGGTCGAGCTGTACGCCCCGGCGATGGTGGCCGAGGAGCTGGAGCAGCTGGCCAACGCGATCGGTGCCGGTGAAGTGCCCGACCGCGACGAAGCCTGCGCCACGCTGATGCGTGGCAGCGTGCTGCTGCCCGACTATCTGGAACGCCTGCAGAACGGTCACCGTGATATTCCGATCGTGCTGCTGCCGCTGCTCAACGACATCCGGTCGGCGCGTGCGGCGCCGGGCATCAATGAAAGCGTGCTGTTCGCCTTCGCGCCGGACAGCGCGAGCGCCACCGAAGCCGAACTCGACCATGCCCGCGGCAGCCTGAGCGGGCGCAACCGCGAGCTGCTCGACACCGTCGGCAGCGCAGTCAAGGAAGAGCTGCTGCGGATCAAGGATGCGCTGGACCTGCACCTGCGCACCGGCGGTGAGCCGGTGCAGCTGCAGACCCAGGTCAACGAACTGGGTGCCGTGGCCGATACGCTGGGCATGATGGGCCTGGGCGTGGCCCGCGGCGTGGTCGTGCAGCAGCGTGACGCACTGCGTGATGTGGTCGAGGGCGTGCAGCAGATCGATGAAACGCTGCTGCTGGATATCGCCGGCGCACTGCTGTACGTGGATGCTTCGCTGGATGACCAGGTCGCCCATCTGGGCGCCGGCGGCAGCGGCGAAGATGACCCGAGCGCCGCCGAAAACCGGCGCACGGTGGAAGTGTTGGCCCATGAGGCGATCGCCAACTTCGCGGCCGCCCGCGAGCACTTCGTGGCCTTCATCGAAACGAACTGGAACCACCAGCAGCTGCAGGAAGTGCCGCGCCTGCTCGGCGAGGTCGCCGGTGCGCTGCGCATGCTCGATCTGACGGTGCCGGCCGACTACCTGCAGGGTGTACGCCAGTACATCACCGTGGAACTGCTGGGCAAGCAGCGAGTGCCGAGCGGTCGCCAGCTCGACACCCTGGCCGATGCGATGGCCAGCCTGGAGTACTACCTCGAAGCCCTGCGCGAAGGCCGCGCGGGCCGCGACGAGATTCTGGACATCACCCGCAGCAGCCTGGAGACCCTGCGTTACTGGCCGCTGCCGGATGCCAACCAGCCCTCGGCCGATACCGGGCCGGATGCACTGCCGGTGGCACCGGAACACATTGAGCTGACCCCATGGGACGCGCCGGCCGCCGAGCCGATCGCGCTGGACGTCACCGCCGGGATACCGCGCCCGGCCAACCTGCCGCCGCCGCTGCCGGACTTCACCTTCGATCCGCCGCCGCAGCCGGCTACGACGCCCGTGGCCCCGCCGGCCGCGCTGGTGTTCGATGCGTCGACCGCGCCTATTGCGGCCGATGCGCCGCAGTGGACCCTGGCCGGCAACAACGATGTGGACGAGCTGCCGACCTTCGCGCATTTCGATCCGGTCATCGCCGAGGCCCCGGCCGGTGCCGGATGGGGCGTGCCTCCAGTGGTGTCCACTCCCGTGGAGGACGCCGCCGAGACTGAGCTCGATGCGACGCCGTCGGAACGCACCGACGATACGGACCCGTCCTTCCTGGAGATGCCTGCATTCGTGGCGGACGGGACCGGGTTCGATCCGGTCGCAGCCGAGCACGAGGCGCTTCAGCTGAGCGACGAGCCGATCGAGTTCACCTTCGATGAGCGGCTGGACAACGCCGATGACGTGTTGTCGCTGCAGATCGACGATGCCGACTCGGTGGCGGCCGACGCCGAGCCTGTCGCCGGAATTGCCGCCGAATCCGGATCCGGATCTGAATCGGTGCAGGACATCCCGGTCGCATCTGCGGACGAGAGTAACGATGCGTTGGCCGCGCCACTTCCGACCTCGGGCGTGCAGGACGCGGTCATCCGCAAGATTGAGCTGGATGACGAATCGGTGCGGTTCCTGGCCGAGCTGGATGCTGCCGCCGCGCAGTTCCGCACGGAGGGTGTCGATCCTGTTGCGGCACCGATTACCGGCCTGATGCCCGAGGTCGCGGCCATGACGGCCGACGACACCAGCATCGAGGCCGGGTTCGAGGACGATGGCGAGAACATCGACCAGGACATCCGCGAGGTCTTCATCGAAGAGTTCGACGAAGAGCTGGTGAATCTGGGCAATCTGGTCCCGGCCTGGCGCATCGCGCCGGACAACATGGACCGGCTGCGTCCGATCCGCCGGGTGTTCCACACCCTCAAGGGCAGCGGTCGCCTGGTGGGTGCACGCACCCTGGGAGAATTCAGCTGGAAGATCGAGGGCATGCTCAACCGCGTGCTCGATGGCAGTCGTCCGGCCTCGCCGGCGGTGGTTGCGCTGGTCGGCCAGGCCTACGACGTCCTGCCGCAGCTCAACGCCGCGCTGCGTGATGGCAGCCGCGTGACCGCCGACCTGCAGGCCATGCAGGCGATCGCCGATCGCGTGGCCGCAGGCGAGGAGACCTTCCACGTTCCGCTGCAGCGCCCGGCCGTGGCACCGGTTGCGACCGTGCCGGATCCGGTGGCAGACGATACGGCGCCCGCGCCCGCGCCGATGGTGGAGAGCACCCCGGCCAACATCGACAGCGTGCTGCGCGAGATCCTGGAAGCCGAGGTCGAGGTGCACCAGGCGACGCTGCAGGCATGGCTGGACAGCGCGGCGCAGGCGCCGCAGCCGGTCAGCGATGGCCTGCTGCGCGCCGTGCACACCATGAACGGCGCCTTCGCCATGACCGACGTGCCCGAGATCACCGCAGTCACCGGTGCGGCGGAAAGTTACATCAAGCGCTCGCTGGCTGCCGATGCGCTGCCCAGCGACGCAGGCCTGCAGGCACTGGTGGAGACCTGCGCTGCGATCACCACCACGATGGATGCCCTGCAGGACGAGGCGCCGCGCGTCCCGGTCCAGCGGGCGCTCGCCGCCCGCCTGGTCGCGCTGGCCGATACGCTGCCCGAAGCGCGCTGGCCGGCGCTGGTCGATGACGAGCTGGACCTGGAGGAGGCCTCGGCGCTGGACGTGACCGATGCCGATCACCTGGCGGAATTGGATGCCGACGCGGCGGATGAGGCCAGCGACACCGACGAGGCCATCGTTGTTGAAGAAGCCGCCGTCATTGAAGAGCCCATCGTCGTTGAAGAGGCCATCGCCGACCACGCGCCGGCGTATGTGGAGGCACCGGCTCTGGCAAGCATCGATGATGCTGCCGATGCAGACGCGCAGCAGGCGCTGATCGAGGCCGATGGTCTGACCCTGCTCGACACTGCCGATACCGTCGATGTCGAGACCACGGCGGACGACGCGCTGGTCGCGGCGGAGCTGACCGGAACCGATGACCTGTCCGCCTACTTCGATGCCGAGCTGCCGACCTCGCCGGTGGTCAACGAGGTTCACACCACGCAGGACACCGCTGCCGAAGAGACCGATCTGGACTCGGTGCCTGCCGGTCTGGATGCCGTGGAACTCACCTCGGCCGAAGATCTGTCGCGGTACTTCGATCATCTTGCGCCCTCCGGACTGGCCGCCGATCAGGAGCCAAGCGCCAGCGCCAGTGACACGGGAGCCGCGCCGGCAGACGCCTACGCGGTCGCCGTCGAAGAGGCCGCCAATGATGCCGCCAATGACGGCTGGCGCGAGACCGACGAGAACGACGACGACGCACAGGCCCTGGACGACGTCCTGCCGCCACCGCCGGCCTTCGGCGACGTGGTGGATGCCCAGCAGGCCATTGACGATGGTCTGACCGTGTTGGACGCACCGGAAGCCGAAGCGGCCGAGGACGTCGGCGTGCTCGGCCTGGATGCAGCTGCCGAGGCGCCGGTGGAACGGGATGCCTTTGCTGAGGCGTTCGAAACCGCCCTGGGCGACAGCACCGATGCAGATGCGGATGCGATCAACGAAGACAATACGTCACCCGCGCGCTTCTTCGAACTCGAAGAGGCTCCGGCGCCGGTGCACGTGGCGCCGCCGCCTGCCAGCACCGCATTCGCGGCGGCAGCATCGGACGATGACGTTGAGCTCGATGCAGGTGACGCCCTCGATTTCACCCAGCTCGATCAGGAACTGGTCGACATCTTCGTGGAAGAAGGCAAGGACCTGCTCGACCACTGCGATGGGCTGATCAGCGAGCTTCGTGCCGCACCACAGGACCGCGACGTGATCGCCGGCCTGCAGCGCGATCTGCACACCCTCAAGGGTGGCGCACGCATGGCCGGCATCAATCCCATCGGTGACCTCGGCCACGGAATCGAGTCGTTGCTGGAGGCCGTTGCGGCCAACCGTACCGATATCGAGCGCAGCGATGTGCACCTGCTGGAGCGCGGTTTCGACCGTCTGCACCAGCTGCTGACCCGCACCGGCCAGCACCGCACCGTGGCCATGCCCGACGACCTGATCGCCGCCTTCGAGCGGCGCACCCAGGGCCGTGCCGAGCCGGAACAGATCGAGCCCGCCGAGTCGGCCCTTGCCTCCGGCGACGCCAAGGTTGAAGCGGCGATTGCCGCGCTCGTCGCCGCGCCGTTGTCCGCACCGGTACCGCTGGAAACCGCCAGTGAAGACGACGGTCTGCCGCGTCCGCAGCAGGAGCAGGTGCGTGTGCGCGCCGACCTGCTCGACCGCCTGGTCAACCATGCCGGTGAAGTGGCGATCTACCGTTCGCGCCTGGAACAGCAGCTCGGCGCCTTCCGTGGCGCCATGGGCGAACTGGACCGCACCAATGCCCGTCTGCGCGATCAGCTGCGCCGGCTGGACCTGGAAACCGAAGCGCAGATCGTGGCCCGTTACCAGCGTGAGCAGGACCAGGCCGATCACAAGTTCGATCCGCTGGAACTGGACCGCTTCTCCACGCTGCAGCAGCTCAGCCGTGCGCTGAATGAATCGGCGGCCGATCTCGGCGGTCTGCAGGGTGTGCTGGACGATCTCTCGCGCCAGTACGACGTGCTGCTGCAACAGCAGTCGCGCGTCAGCTCGGAACTGCAGGACGGCTTGATGCGCGCGCGCATGGTGCCCTTCGATGGCCTCGTGCCGCGCCTGCGCCGGGTCGTGCGCCAGGCCGGCCAGGACACCGGCAAGCAGGTCCACGTCACCCTGGAAGGCACCCACGGCGAACTGGACCGCAACGTCCTGGACCGCATGGTCGCGCCGCTGGAACACATGCTGCGCAACTCCGTGGCACATGGTCTGGAAACCCCGGAACAGCGTCGTGCCGCCGGCAAGCCGGAGGAAGGCGAAATCGCGATCCGGTTGCGCCGCGAAGGTTCTGAAATCGTGCTGGAAGTGGCCGACGATGGCGCCGGGCTGGACCGCGAGGCGATCCGTCGCCGTGCCGAACAGCGTGGCCTGATCGCCGCCGATGCCGTGCTGGGCGACGCCGAGCTGGACGCGATGATCTTCTCGCCCGGCTTCAGCACCGCCGACCAGGTCAGCCAGCTGGCCGGCCGCGGTGTCGGCATGGACGTGGTGCACAACGAAGTGCGCCAGCTCGGCGGCTCGGTGGACATCCACTCCGTGCGCGGGCAGGGCGTCACCTTCACTCTGCGCCTGCCGCAGACGCTGGCCGTCACCCAGGCCGTGTTCGTGCAGATTGGTGAAACCACCTTTGCCGTACCGGTGGCCTCGGTCAGTGGTATCGGCCGGATCTCGCGCGAGCGCTTTGAAACCGCCAACGGCGGGTACCACTACGGCGGCGAAGAATTCGCCCTGCATGATCTGGGGACGTTGATCGGCCAGGCCCAGGCCCGCGCCGAAGGCCAGGCCCAGGTGCCGCTGCTGCTCGTCCGCGCCGGCGACCTGCGGGTGGCCGTGGCGATCGACCAGGTGCTCGGCAACCGCGAAATCGTGGTCAAGCCGGTCGGCCTGCAGATCGCCTCGGTGCCGGGTATCTACGGTGCCACGATCACCGGCGACGGCCGCGTGGTGGTCATCCTCGACGTCGCCCCGCTGGTGCGCCGTTACATCGCCAATCCGCACAAGCCGATCGCCGCGATCACCCAGGTCAGCGATCGCGATGCGCCGCTGGTGATGGTGGTCGATGATTCGCTGACCATGCGCAAGGTCACCGGCCGCATCCTGGAGCGACACAACTTCGAGGTGACCGTTGCGCGCGATGGCATCGAAGCTCTGGAGCGCCTGGAAGAACGCGTGCCCGATCTGATGCTGCTGGATATCGAAATGCCACGCATGGACGGCTACGAGCTGGCCAGCGTGATGCGTGCGGACCCGCGCTACCAAGGGGTTCCGATCGTGATGATCACCTCGCGCAGCGGCGACAAGCATCGCCAACGTGCCTTCGAAATCGGTGTCCAGCGCTACCTGGGCAAGCCGTACCAGGAGCTGGATCTGATGCGCAACGTCTACGACCTGCTGGGGATCGCCCGTGTCCGCGAGTGACGGCCACGCCCTGTTGACGATCGCACTGCTGGCCCGCCCCGGTGCGGCCCGCGAGCGCCTGCGCGAGGCGCTGGATCATGCCGGCGCGCGCGTGGTCTTCGAAGACGATCCCACGACGCTGGAGCTGCAGGCGCTGCGCGATGCTGATCCCGGTGCGGTGCTGATCGCACTGGAGCCGGCCATCGAAGACGCGCTGGAGCGACTGGACCCGGTGCTGGCTTCGCCCTCGCTGACCCTGATCTTCGACGAAGCCGAGCTGGCCGCGCGTCGGGATGGCTGGGAAGCGCAGCGCTGGGCACGCCATCTGGTGGCCAAGCTGCACGGCCATCAGGATGTGCTGCCGCCGGGATCGGAGCAGGATCAGCAGTTGCAGCCCGAGCCGGGGCTGCCGACCACACCGGCCGAGCTGCATGCGGACGCGCCGTTGGAGTTCCACCTGCGCGAAGCGGCCGATGCGGCACCCGAGGTCCCGTCCGACGGCCTGTACCAGGCACCTCAGGACCTGAGCGAGCCAGTCTCGCTGGAGGAGGCGCTGGCGGCCCTGCAGCCTCTTCCCGACGCCTCGGGCATGCCCGGGATTCCAGTCCCGGTACCCGCTGCTGACATCGCAGCCTCCGTGGCGCCGATCGCCGCGATCGGCGATCACAGCCGCTGGTCGCTGGTCGAGCTTGAGCCGGATTCGGGCATCGAGGGTGGCTGCCCCGGTGCCGTGCTGGTCCTGGCGGGTATCGGCGGTCCGGACGCGCTGCGTCGCCTGCTCGCCGCCCTGCCCGAATCGCTGAGCACCGCGATCCTGGTGCACATGCGCCTGGACGGTGGCCGCTACGGCAATCTGGTCAAGCAGATGGCGCGCGTGTCGGCGTTGCCGGTGGTGCTCGCCGAGGTGGCACAGCCGGTGGACGCCGGACAGGTCTACATCCTGCCGGACGACGTCGGCGTCGTCGCCGGCCAGGGTGGCCTGCAGTTCATTGCCGACACCGCCGGGATCCAGATCGATGCCTTGCCGGCGGCCCACAGTGGCGTGGTGCTGCTCAGTGGCGCGGACGCCGCCCAGCTGGATGCCGTGCTTGCGCTGGCGGCTTCGGGGGCCTGGGTTGCCGGTCAGGTGGGCGAAGGCTGCTACGACCCGACGGCGGCCAGTGCCGTGGTGGTCGCAGGGCAGGACGCCGGTGAACCGCCGCAGTTGGCCGCCACCATCGCCCAACGCTGGGGCGTGGACGCGTAAGCGCGCCACGCACCTTTAAAGGAAGATCCATGAGCTACGCCAGCAACGACGAAATCCGCGGTGTCCTGATCCAGGCCGGGCACGAACGCGTGCTGCTGCCCAACGCCACCGTGGCCGAGATGATGTCCAAGGTGCCGGTCGAAACGGTGCCCGACGCACCATCCTGGCTGGTCGGTCAGATCGCCTGGCACGGTTGGGACGTGCCGCTGCTGTCCTTTGCCCGGTTGTCCGGACAGGGCGACGAACCGGTCGTGACCAACAACAAGGTGGTCGTGCTCAAGGCGCTGGGTGGGAATGCCCGCCGCCCGTACTTTGCCCTGCTGACCCAGACCTTCCCGCAGCTGATCGCAGTGCCGCGCGACGGTCTGCTGGCCGATGCCTCCGAGGAAACCCTGCCGCAGGGCGTGCACATGCGTGTACTGCTGGGCGAGCAGAGCGCGCTGCTGCCGGACCTGGATGCACTGGAAGCGGCGCTGGACGAGTCATTCCCCGTCGCGGGGTGAAAAAAAATAGGGACGGAGGTAGTTAATCGTGCCGATTAACTACCTCCGTCCCCGTTATTTTTCAGCCCAGATCGCCCAGCCGTGCCTGCACGGCAGCGATTGCGGCCAGGCCCGCCGTCTCGGTGCGCAGCACGCGCGGCCCCAGCTGCAGGCCTTGGAAGCCTGCTGCGGCCAAGGCCTGACGGTCGCGCGGCGACCAGCCGCCTTCCGGGCCGATCGCAATCACGACGCCGCCCGGTGCGGCGGACAGGGTGGACAAGCGGTGCTCGCCCTGCGGATCCAGGGTCAACTTCACTGCTTCGGCCGGCACGGCGTTGGCGGCGTCCTGCAGCGATTGTGGTGCGGCCACGCTGGGCACGCAGGCGCGGCCGGATTGGCCACACGCCGAGACCACCACGCTGTGCCAGTGCGCCAGGCGCTTCTCGGCGCGGGCCGCATCCAGCTTCACTTCCGTGCGCTCGGCATTGACCGGCACGAAGGCCTGGACCCCCAGTTCGGTGGCCTTCTGCAGGATCAGGTCCATCTTCTCGCCACGGGCAATGCCCTGCAGCAGCGTGATGTGCAAGGGCGACTCGTTGCCCAGCGCGGTGGCGCTCTCGATCCGCACCTGCGCATCGCGCTTGCCGACCGTCACCAGGGTGGCGCTGTAATCGTGGCCATCGCCATTGAACAGCACGCAGCCATCGCCCTCGCGCAGGCGCATCACGCGGACCAGATGATTGGCCGCATCCTCGGGCAGCGCCAGGGTCTGGCCGACCGCCAGCGGTTGATCGATATGGCTTCGGGTCACGCGCATGCGACGGCCTCGTTGATGGCGGCCAGGGTGGTCAACGCAAGCAGATCCAAGTGTTCATCCTCCACGCAGTACGGCGGCATCCAATACAGCACATTGCCCAGCGGGCGCAGCACCACGCCGCGTTTGAGCGCGGCTTTATAGGCGTGCAGCCCGATCCGGGCGTCCGCCGGGAACGGCGTGCGTTTGTCGCCATTGCGGGTCAACTCGAAGGCCACCACCATCCCGGCCTGGCGCACATCGGCGACGTGTGCATGGTCGGCAAATGGGGCGGCAAGGGTGCGCATCACGGCAGCGGTGCTGCGGTTGCGCGCGATCACGTCCTCGCCGGCAAAGATGTCCAACGTCGCCAGCGCGGCGGCGCAGGCCAGCGGGTTGCCGGTGTAACTGTGGGAATGCAGGAAGGCGCGCTCGCGCGAATCATCCAGGAAGGCGTCGTACAGCGCCTGCGTGGCCAGCACCGCCGACAGCGGCAGGAATCCACCGGTCAGGCCCTTGGACAGGCACAGCAGGTCCGGCATCACCCCGGCCTGTTCGCAGGCGAACATCGTGCCGGTGCGGCCGAAGCCGGTGGCGATCTCATCGGCGATCAGGAACGCACCGTTGGCATCGCACAGCTCACGTGCACGCTGCAGATAGACCGGGTCGTACATGCGCATGCCACCGGCACATTGCAGGCGCGGCTCCAGGATCACCGCGCAGATCTCCCCCGGGTGCTGGTCAAACAACGTGGCCAGCGCATCGGCGGCCTGGTGCGCGCGCTGCGCGGCACTCTGGCCCGGCTCGGCCAGGTAGGCATCAGGCGAGGGAGCGAACAGCGCCTCGGTCAGCAGCGGGGCGTACACCCGCCGATACAACGGAATATCGCCGACCGACAGCGCCCCCAGGGTTTCGCCGTGATAGCCGTTCTCCAGCGCGACGAACCGGGTGCGGTGGTTCTCGCCCCGATTGCGGAAATAGTGGAACGCCATCTTCAGCGCCACTTCCACCCCGGCCGAGCCGTTGTCGGCATAGAACACCTTGGCCAGCGGGTCGCGCCCGGCCTGGCGTGGGGCGATCGCCAGCAGGCGCTCGGCCAGCCGTACCGCCGGCTCATGACTGAAGCCGGCCAGCATCACTTGTTCCAGCTGGGTGGCCTGCTGGGCAATGGCCGCACCGATGCGCGGTTGCGCATGGCCGAACAGATTGGTCCACCAACTGCTCACCGCGTCCAGATAGCGATGGCCGTCATGGTCGATCAACCACGGGCCTTCGCCACGGGCGATCGGCAGCAGGGGCAGGGTGTCCGGGTGCTCGCGCATCTGTGTGCACGGGTGCCACAGCACGGCCAGATCGCGTTGCCGCCACTGATCGGCCAGCGTGAGGGGGGCTGGGTCTGCTAGCATTTCGGGCTCATGAACACGTTTTCACCAGTACCCATTCTAGAGATGCTCGCATGAGCCGTCGCCTGCCCATCATCCACCAGATCACGGACGAGGAAAGCGGGCCGTTCCAGCGCCAGCATCTGGATCTGGAGTTCTCCAATGGCGAACGCCGCCGCTTCGAACGGCTGGTGACCCGCGGCCATGGGGCCGTGGTGGTGGTGCCGATGCTCGATGACGAGACCGTGCTGTTGGTGCGTGAATACGCCGCCGGCATGCACCGCTACGAGCTGGGCCTGGTGAAGGGCCGCATTGATGCCGGCGAAACCCCCGAACAGGCGGCCGACCGCGAATTGAAGGAAGAGGCCGGTTACGGTGCACGCCGGGTCGACGTGCTGCGCGCGATGACCCTGGCCCCCACCTATATGAGTCATCAATCGTGGCTGGTGATCGCGCGCGATCTGTACCCCGAGCGGCTGGTGGGTGATGAGCCGGAGGAGCTGGAGGTCGTGCCGTGGAAGCTGGCCGATCTGGACCAGTTGATGCTGCGCGAGGATTTCTCCGAAGGCCGATCGCTGGCGGCGCTGTTCATCGCCCGCGAGTGGCTGGGACGGAAGGAATGATCAAACTCACGACGGATCTGCGCGAAACCGTCATCGCCATCGCCCAGGACGCGGCCGCCGCCATCATGGCGGTGTATGCCACGCCGTTCGATGTGGAGATCAAATCCGACCGCAGCCCGGTCACGGCCGCCGACCTCGGCGCCAACCAGGTCATTGAGCGTGGGCTGGCGCAGCTCACCCCGGAGCTGCCGATCCTCTCGGAGGAATCGGCGCAGGTGCCGTGGGAGATCCGCCAGCACTGGGGCGCCTACTGGCTGGTCGATCCGCTGGATGGCACCCGCGAATTCGTCAAACGCAACGACGAGTTCAGCGTCAACATCGCGCTGATCTATCAGGGCGCGCCCGCGTTCGGCGTGGTGCTGGCCCCGGCTACCGGCCAGGTCTGGCATGCGATGCGTGGCGAGCTGGCCTACCGCCGCGATGGCATGCGTGATTCGGTACTGCGCACCCGCACGCCGGCCACGGCACCGTTGCGGGTGGCCGCCAGCCGCTCGCATCGCAGCGAGCAGACCCAGGCGCTGCTCGACCGCATGGGCGACATCGAGGTGCTCGCACAGGGCTCCTCGCTCAAATTCTGCCGCTTGGCCGAAGGCACGCTGGACGTGTACCCGCGGCTGGGCCCGACCTCCGAATGGGACACCGCCGCGGGGCAGTGCGTACTGCACGCTGCCGGCGGCGCGGTGCTGTCGGCCGAGACCGGCAAACCGTTCCGTTACAACCGCCGCGAGAGCCTCTTGAACGGCGACTTCATCGCGCTGGGCGATACCCGCCTGCCGTGGCGCGAGTGGTTGCCTGCCTGACCTGACTGGAGCAACGATGCCTGCCACCCCCGAACTGGACCGCCTGCTGGGCATCATGGCGCGCCTGCGCGACCCGTTACAGGGCTGCCCCTGGGACCTGCAGCAGGATTTCGCCAGCATCGCCCCATACACCATCGAGGAAGCCTACGAGGTCGCCGACGCGATCGACCGCGGCGATCTGGATGACCTCAAGGATGAACTCGGCGACCTGCTGTTGCAGGTGGTGTTCCACGCGCAGATGGCACAGGAGCAGGGCGCCTTCGGGTTTGTCGATGTCGCCCGCGCGATCAGCGACAAGATGGAGCGTCGCCACCCGCACGTGTTCGCCCAGGTCCAGGTCGAGGGGGCCGAGGAGGTCAACAGCAACTGGGAGGCGATCAAACGCGCCGAACGCGCCGCCAAGGGGCACACCGATACCTCGGCGCTGGCCGGCATCTCGCGCGGCCTGCCGGAGTGGCAGCGGGCGGTGAAGCTGCAGGCCCGCGCGGCACGGGTCGGTTTCGACTGGCCGGGCCCTGCGCCGGTGATGGACAAGGTGCGCGAAGAACTGGACGAAGTCGCCGCGGAATTCGCGCGCGGTCCAGTCGAGGAAAATCAGGCGCGTCTGCAGGAAGAACTCGGCGATCTCCTGTTCGTCTGCGCCAATCTGGCCCGCCACGCCAAGGTCGACGTCGGTGCCGCCCTGCGGCTGGCCAACCAGAAGTTCGAACGTCGCTTCCGGGCGATGGAAGCCCAGGCCGAGGCGGCGGGGCAATCGATGGGTGCCCTCGATCTGGATGCACAGGAAGCGCTCTGGCAGCAGGCCAAGGACGCCGAGCGCACGGGATGAACACCCTGCTGCTGTTCGTCCTCACCGCCGTGGCCGAGATCGTCGGCTGTTACCTGCCGTGGCTGTGGCTGCGCAAGGACGGCAGTGCGTGGCTGCTGCTGCCGGCGGCCGCCAGCCTGGCGCTGTTCGCCTGGCTGCTGACCCTGCACCCGACCGCCAGCGGGCGCGTCTACGCCGCCTATGGCGGGGTCTATATCGGCACCGCGCTGATGTGGCTGTGGCTGGTGGATGGCATCCGTCCCAGCCGGTGGGACCTGCTCGGCGTCGGCCTGTGCCTGGCCGGCATGATGGTCATCATGTTCGCCCCGCGCACTGCCTGATCCTGGCTGACGGCCCGCCAGGGCACTTCCCGATGCCGGTGTGAAGATGCCGTGGCTATACTCGGCGTTACGAATCCGGGGAAAGGGAGTGACCTGATGTTTCCGACCATGCTGTTCTCGCTGGTGCTGGCCTTCGTGGCCGTCGTCATCCTCTTCAAGGCAGTGCGGATGGTGCCGCAGGGCTACGAATGGACCGTGGAGCGCTTCGGCCGTTATACCCACACCATGTCGCCGGGCCTGCACTTCCTGATCCCGATCGTCTATGGGGTTGGCCGCAAGGTGAACATGATGGAGCAGGTGCTGGATGTGCCCAGCCAGGAAGTGATCACCAAGGACAACGCCGCGGTGCGCGTGGATGGCGTGGTGTTCTTCCAGGTGCTCGATGCGGCCAAGGCCGCTTACGAAGTCGCCAACCTGGAAGTGGCGATGATCGCGTTGGTGCAGACCAATATCCGTACCGTGATCGGCTCGATGGATCTGGATGAATCGCTCAGCCAGCGTGAGGTGATCAACGCCCAGCTGCTGAGCGTGGTCGACCATGCCACCAACCCCTGGGGTGTGAAGGTCAACCGCATCGAAATCCGCGACATCCAGCCACCGCGCGATCTGCTCGACGCGATGGCGCGGCAGATGAAGGCCGAACGCGAAAAGCGCGCGCAGATCCTGGAAGCCGAAGGCTCGCGCCAGTCCGAGATCCTGCGCGCGGAAGGTGAAAAGCAGGCGACCGTGCTGGAGGCCGAAGGCCGCAAGGAAGCCGCCTTCCGCGATGCCGAGGCGCGCGAGCGCCTGGCCGAAGCGGAGGCCAAGGCGACCACGATGGTGTCCGAGGCGATCGCTCAGGGCGACGTACAGGCGATCAACTACTTCATCGCGCAGAAGTATGTGGAGGCGTTCAAGGAGCTGGCGACCTCGCCCAACCAGAAGCTGGTGCTGATGCCGATGGAGGCCAGTGGCGTGATCGGTTCGATCGCCGGTGTCGCCGAACTGGCGCGCGAGGCCTTCGCCAAGCAGGAAGAAAAGAAAGCCACGCGCGGCGTCCCGCCGCGGATCGGGGGCTGACATGCGCTGGGAAGTGGTGGCCTGGGGCGCGCTGGCACTGGTGCTGTTCGCCGCCGAGGCGCTCGCGCCAGGTGCCTTCATGTTGTGGATCGGGATCGGTGCGGCGGCGGTGTTCGTGCTGGTCGCGGTGTTTGCCGACATCCCGCTGCTGTGGCAGGTGGTCGCCTTCGTAGTGCTCAGCGTGGTGTCGATCCAGTGCTACCGGCGCTGGGGGCGATCGCACGATCGCCAGAGTGATCAGCCGCTGTTGAACCGGCGCGCCGAGCAGTTGATCGGGCGGGTGGTCGTGCTCGACCAGGGCATCGTGGCCGGCAAGGGCCGGGCCAAGATCGACGATGCGTTCTGGGTGGTCGCCGGGCCGGATCTGCCTGCCGGCAGCCCGGTGCGCGTGGTCGCGGTGGAAGGGATGACGCTGAAGGTGCAGCAGGCCTGATCCGCGGTTTTCCCGCACCGCCGCAGGCGTTGTGAAGACGGTTCTGGGATAATGGATGCCTTGCCTTCATTCCCCCGGAACCGGTCATGACCCAGAAGACGCTTCTCAACGATACCCACCGCGCACTCGGCGCCAAGATGGTCGATTTCGGTGGTTGGGACATGCCCATTCATTACGGTTCGCAGCTGGACGAGCACCACCTGGTGCGCAGCGATGCCGGCATGTTCGACGTCAGCCACATGACCGTGGTCGATCTGCGCGGTGAGCAGGTCAAGCCGTTCCTGCGCACGTTGCTGGCCAACTCGGTGGACAAGCTCAAGGTCACCGGCAAGGCGCTGTACTCGTGCATGCTCAATGCCCGCGGCGGCGTGATCGACGACCTGATCGTCTATTACATGGCCGACGATTTCTTCCGCATGGTGGTCAACGCCTCGACCCGCGAAAAGGATCTGGCCTGGATCCGCGAGCAGGCCGCCGCCTTCAACGTGGAGGTCATCGAGCGCGAAGACCTGGCCATCATCGCCGTGCAGGGCCCGACCGCACGCGAGCGCGTGATCGGCCTGTTGGGCGAGAGCGACCGCGCTGCGCTGGAGAAGCTGGGCCGATTCGCCGCGCTGGAAACCACCACCGCCGACGGCACCGCGCTGTTCGTCGCGCGTACCGGCTACACCGGTGAAGATGGCTTCGAGATCCTGTTGCCGCAGACCGCCGTGGTCGCGTTCTGGAATGCCCTGAGCGCCGCCGGCGTGCGTCCGGCCGGCCTGGGTGCGCGCGATACGCTGCGCCTGGAGGCGGGCATGAATCTCTACGGCCAGGACATGGACGAGGAGATCACGCCGTATGAAGCCGGCCTGGCGTGGACCGTCGCACTGGACGAAGGTCGCGACTTCATCGGCCGCGACGTGCTCGAGGCGCAGAAGGCGACCGGCAACGCCCGCCAGCTGATCGGCCTGGTGATGGACGAAAAGGGCGTGCTGCGCCATGGCCAGGTGGTGCTCACCGCCGGCGGCGAGGGCGAGATTCTGTCCGGCACCTTCTCGCCCACCCTGGGCAAGGGCATCGCGTTCGCCCGCGTGCCGGGTGGCGAACTGGGCGACGTCCATGTGGACATCCGCGGCAAGCAGGTTCCGGTGCGCGTGGTGAAGTTCCCGTTCGTGCGCGAAGGTCAGGCCCAGCCCGGCGTGCTGATCGACGGCTGATGCCGTGATGTACCCGGTGCGGACGCGTTCGTGTCCGCGCCGGTTGGTTACACTACCCCCGTTTCTTGACCCCCCTGATATTCCTCGGAGCAGTCCCATGAGCGAGATCCCCGGCGACCTCAAATTCCTCAAGTCCCACGAGTGGGCACGCGTTGAAGGCAGCGGCCGCGTCACCGTCGGTATTTCCGACCACGCCCAGGGCCTGCTTGGCGACCTGGTCTACGTTGAACTGCCGGAGGTTGGCCAGGAGGTCAAGGCCGGCGAACAGGCGGCGGTGGTCGAGTCGGTCAAGGCCGCCTCGGACGTGTACAGCCCGATCACCGGCACCGTGGTCGAGGTCAATTCGGCCCTGAGCGACAAGCCGGAAACCATCAACGAAGATGCCTACGGCGATGGCTGGATCTATGTCGTCGAAGTGGCCGGCCTGGACGAAGTCAACGACCTGCTGGGTCCGGACGACTACGCCGAGCTGCTGGAAAACGAAGATCACTGATCGTCGTGTCTGCTGAAAAACGGCCGCCTGGTGCGGCCGTTTTTTTTTGCCTGCTCTCCTGGAGGCACGTCGATCGCGTTAGTGGTGCGTGAGGATCGCCGCATGCAAGTCGTCGCGTTGTGCGCGGCCACCGCCTCATGACGATCGGTTCGGTGCCGCTGCGCGTCGGTGATCGGGTCCGCATCGACGACCCGAAGGCGTGCCGATAAGGCATCGATGGGAACGTGCAGCGACGCTCGACGACGAACGCCAGACACGAAAGCGTCGGTGCCGGACGGTCAAAAGTTTGCGCAGTTGCGCGAATCGGGTCGAAAAAAGCGCGGACGGATGTGAAAAGTTTTGTGGTCCGTTTAAGGTCCGCACGGGAAGACTGGCAGCGGGTGGGAGCGGACATCGCACAGGTGCGGCGCTGTGCGGCAGCGCACGTGCATGTTGCGATGTTGCGACACGAAAGTGCTTCTTTTAAGTGTTTTTCTTTTCAGCGTTGTTCGTCGCGGTTCGCCCGGGGTGTTCGCGATGGCAAGGGTGTGGTGCGTTTGCCGGGGCGTTGGCAGGTGCGGCGAGGGGCGCGCGGCGGGGTGCTGGTGTGAAAATTTTTCGCCGGGGTTGTTGACAGTGAAAAAAAGCGTGATTAGGTTTCGCCTCAGCAGACCTTGCCTGCGAACAGAGTGAGCAGAATCGACATCAAGTCGCGAAGCACAACCTGGACATCCACCTCGCGTCCGATGACGGTGGAGATGGCTTCGCTTCCTTCAGCGAACCGCAAGACCCTTCCTGATCCGATACCTGCCTGGCCGCATGTGGCAGGTGTCTCTGTATCCGTTACGACGCGCATGACGCGACGGCGGTCCCCGCGACGCAGCAACGGCGGGTTTGCTTTACCTGGGCGTTTCCACTCCATAGATCACTGACGAGGAGCCATCCCATGGCAACCAAGAAAGCTGCGAAGAAAAAGCCGGCCGCCAAAAAGGCAGCCAAGAAGGTCGCTAAGAAGGCGACTGCCAAGAAGGCCGTGAAGAAGGTAGCCAAGAAAGCGGCCGCCAAGAAGACGGTGAAGAAGGCGGCCAAGAAGGCGACCGCCCGCAAGGCAGCAGTGAAAAAGACGGCAAAGAAGGCAGTGAAGAAGACGGCGAAGAAGGCCGCCACCAAGAAGACCGCGAAGAAGGCAGTCAAGAAGACGGCGAAGAAGGCCGTCAAGAAGACTGCAAAGAAGGCAGCCGCCAAGAAGACCGCGAAAAAGGCGGTAAAGAAGACGGCCAAGAAGGCGACCCGCAAGGTAGCCAAGAAGGCCGCTCCGAAGAAGGCTGCCAAGAAGACCGCCAAGAAGGCCACCCGCAAGGTAGCCAAGAAGGCCACCGCCAAGAAGGCGACTGCCCGCAAGGCTCCGGCCAAGAAGGCATCCGCCAAGAAGGCAGTGAAGAAGGTCGCAAAGCGCAAGCCGGCCGTTCGCAAGAAGAAGGCCGCACCGGTCGCTCTGCCGGCAACCCCGGCACCGCTGATCTGAGTTTTTCCCGATAGCCGTACCTGAGACTCCTTCCCTGGCAGCCCAGCGGGGAAGGAGTTTTTTTATGGGCGACGCCAAAAAACCACAAAAAAAGGCGGCCATCCGGCCGCCTTTTTCGATGCCACCTGCGGGCGCGATCAGCGCGGCGAGGCGACCGCGCGGTTCGACGAGACGCCCTTGCGGTTGCCCTGCGGAGCGGCGTCTTCGGCCATCAGGTTGTCGCTGCCGAAGTCGGTATCCACGTCCAGCCAGCGCTGCGTCGGCAGGCCCATGGCTTGGTCCAGTACGGTGGGCAGCAGGCCGCTGGGCAGGCTGCTTTCGCCGTTCCACATGATGGCGATGCCGAGGTCGCGTTCGGGCACCAGCGCGACCAGACCGCGGTAACCCTGGACGGCACCGGCGTGGAAGATCACTTCATGGCCGGCGTAATCGAAAGTGCGCCAGCCCAGCGCGTAGCCGGCCGAGTTCAGGCGTTCGCGGCGCCAGCCCGAACGCATCTCACCCGGGGTGCTGATCAGGCTGGCGTGCAGCGTGGCCAGCAGCGGAGCGGGCAGTACGTCGGGGCGGTGGCCGGTGTGGGCGAGCAGCCACTGCGCCATGTCGCTGGCACTGGCGTTGACGCCAGCGGCGGGAGCGAGGCGGTAATAGGTCGGCTTGGGCGTGAGCGCGACCCAACCGTTGCGGCTGCGCACGTGCGGGCGCGCCCAGCGCGAGCTGGCCTGGATGCCGGCCAGGCCGAGGCTGGCGTCGTCCATGCCCAGCGGCTTGAACAGGCGGCGCTCGACGGATTGTTCGTAGAAGCTGCCGGAGGCGGCGTAGACCACATCACCGATCAGGCTGAAGGCCACGTTCTGGTAGGCATAGCAGTCGCCCGGCAGGCACTTGAGCGAGGTGGCCGCCAGCTTGTGGGTAAGCGTGTAGTACTCGGCGTTGGCTTCGACGTCGCGGTCGTAGGCGTTGTAGGGCAGGCCAACGCGGTGGCTGAGCAGGTCGGCCACGGTCAGGCGCTCGGTCGCTTCAGGCGTGCTCAGCTGGAAGCCGGGCACATAGTCGGTGACCTTGCTGTCCCAGCGCAGCGTGCCATCGTTGACCAGCAGGCCGGCCATGGTGCCGGCGAACGCCTTGGACAGCGAAGCCAGGCGGAACACGGTGTGGGCATCGACCTGCTGCGGGTTGTTGACGTCGGTGACGCCGTAACCGCGCGCGCTGAGCACACGGCCGCCCTGGACAATCGCGACGGCCATGCCGGGCACGCGCTCGCCGTAGGTGAGCTGCTGGGCCATCGATTCGATCGAAGCCACGTTGAAGCCCTGCGCCGGCGGCTGCACTTTCAGGCCGGCCGGCGTGGTGCGATACGCGGCAGGCTGGGTGTGCGGGGCGGCGCTCGGCGCCGATTCCTCGATGTTGACCGGGAACGCGTCGGGCGTGGCGGCAGGGGTCTGCGCGGTGGAAGACATGGCGATGGGCATCAACATGCCCAACAACCCGGTTGCCGCCGAACGGATCGGTCGGCGCCTGTTGTTCTGGTTCATCGTATGGGTGCCCGTGCGCGACTGCTGTGACCGATTCTAGCGCCGCTTTTCGTGATTGCACAAACGAATCGAAGATGAATGCGTATCGCGTTGAAAACATGCGGGTTTTGCCGATCCCGACACACGTGCGGAGGTGGACAGTGAGGATGGTCCAGCGCACCCCTGTTCAGGCAGTCGCGCCGGTCCGGATCCACTGCGCGGCACGTTCGGCGATCATGATGGTCGGGGCGTTGGTGTTCCCGCTGACCAGCCGCGGCATGACCGACGCGTCCACCACCCGCAGCCGCTGCGTGCCGTGCACGCGCAGGGTGCCCGGATCCACCACGGCGCCGGCATGCTGCCCCATCGCGCAGGTGCCCACCGGGTGGTAGATGGTCTCGGCCTTGGCCCGGATGAAGGCCTCCAGTGCGGTGTCGTCCAGATCGATGCGGGCGGGAAAGACCGGCGCACCGCGCCAGCGGTCAAAGGCCGGCTGCTGCAGGATCTCGCGCGACAGCCGAGCGCATTCGAGCATCATCTTCAGATCGTGACCCGCGGCGTCGCCCAGGTAGTTGGCGAGGATGCGCGGTGGTGAGCGCGCATCGGCATCACGCAGGCGCAGCTGTCCGCGGCTGCGCGGATGCAGCGGGCAGGCATGCAGCGTGTAGCCATCGCCCGGCAGGCGGTGGCGGCCGTGGTTGTCCAGCATCGCCGGGACGAAATGGAACTGGATGTCGGCGCGGGCATCGGTGGCCAGCGACGAACGGGCGAAGCCACCGGCCTCGGCCAGGTTGCTGGTGCCGGCACCGCGGCGACCGCGCAGGAAGTAGTCCACGGCGATGCGCAGCTCGTTGCTGCGGTCGTAGCTGACGCCCGGTGTGGTGTGCACGACGGTGCAGATGTCCAGGTGGTCCTGCAGATTGCGGCCGACGCCGGGCAGATCCACGCGCGGGGTGATGCCGTGGCAGCGCAACGTGTCGGCCTCGCCGATGCCGGACAGCATCAGCAGGTGCGGGGAATGGATGGCACCTGCGCTGAGGATCACCTCGACCGCCGCGCGTGCATGCAGGTGGTGGCGGCCGCGTCGATAGTGCACGCCGGTCGCCGTGGTGCCCTGCCAGCTCAGCGCGGTTGCCTGCGCGCCGGTGAGCACGGTCAGGTTGCGCCGGTGACGTGCAGGACGCAGGTAGGCGTCCGCGCTCGAGCAACGTGCACCGTCGCGCTGGGTAACCTGGAACAGCCCTACGCCGAGCTGCCGGTCACCGTTGAAGTCCGCATTGTGGGGATGCCCGGCCTCCTGGGCAGCGGCGATGAACGCAGCCGAGAGGGGATTGTGGTGGCGCAGGTCGGACACCGACAGCGGACCCGCATCCCCGTGCAACGCGCTGGCACCGCGGCTGTTGCGCTCACTGTGCAGGAACCACGGAAGCACCTGGTCCCAGCCCCAGCCCGTGGCGCCGCCTGCTTCCCAGCCGTCGTAGTCGGTGGGCACGCCGCGCACGTAGCACATCGCATTGATCGAACTCGATCCTCCCAACACCTTGCCGCGCGGCCACCACAGGCGACGGCCGCCCAGGGCAGGCTCGGGGGCGGTCTCCAGATTCCAGTTGATGCGGCGGTTGTTGACCAGCCGCGCCAGGCCGGCCGGCATGTGGATGAAGGGGTTGGTATCGCGCGGGCCCGCTTCCAGCAGCAGTACCCGGCAGGCCGGGTCTTCGCTGAGCCGGTTGGCCAGCACGCAGCCGGCAGAGCCGGCACCAATCACGATGTAGTCGTACATGCCGCTCCTTGCCGGGGTGCGCACCGAGCATAAGACAGGTTGGGGCAGGCAGGGGCTGCCCGGTGCGCCACGCAGCGTTGCGCCGATGGGCGTGCCGGAGGCTGGCGATGTTGCGGTGCATCGTTTACCTTGCGCGCTTTCCTGCCCGGAGTTTCCACGATGCCGCCGTTGTCACGCCGCCCAAGCCGGGAGTGGGTGCGATGAGTGCTGCCGCAGCAGCACCGGTGCAATCGGGCCTGCGTGGGGCGCTGCGGCAGTCGCCGCCCCTGATCTGGGCGTGCCTGTACTTCTTCTGCCTCTTGAGCGGCTATTACGTGCTGCGTCCGGTGCGCGAGGCAATGGCTGCCTCGGCCGACGCTAAGGCGGTGTTTCCGCCGGTACTGATCGACTGGTTCAGCGCGCATGGCATTGCGGTGCAGGACTTCGTGCTGCAGTTCCTGTTTACCGGGGTGTTCTTCATCATGCTGGTGCTGCAGCCGCTGTACGGCGCGGTGGTCAGTCGCTATGCGCGGAGGGTATTCCTGCCCGCGGTGTATGTCTTCTTCATCGTCTCCCTGCTGGGCTTCTACCTTCTGTTCGACAGTGGCGTGCCAGGGCGTGGCATGGCGTTCTTCTTCTGGGCCGCCGTGTTCAACCTCTTTGCGGTGGCGGTGTTCTGGAGCTTCATGGCCGACGTGTTTTCCAACGCTCAGGCACGCGAGGTATACGGCTACATTGGCGCGGCGGGCACTCTCGGTGCGTTCCTGGGGCCGATCATCACTGCGGCGCTGGTGGAGCGGGTGGGTATTGCCAACCTGATGCTGGTCTCGGCCGGCTTTCTGAGTGCCTGCTTGGTCTGCATCTGGCGGCTGCGGTTGTGGGCGGTGGCGCGGGAGAAGGAGCAGCAGTTGGTGTCGGGTGAAACCCCGATGGGCGGCAGCGTGCTCGACGGCCTGAAGCTGATCGTGCGTGAGCCGCTGCTGCGCTGGCTGGCCGTACTGGTGCTGTTCGGCGTGGGCGTGGGCACGATGCTCTACAACGAGCAGGCCTCGATCGTGCGCCGCCTGTACCCCGATGCGGCGGCAAGCACGGCGTTCTTTTCACGCGTGGACCTGGCGGTGAACACGCTGACCCTGATCATCCAGCTTGGCTTCACGCGCTGGTTGTTGTCGCGGTATGGGATCGCCCCGGCGCTGTTGATTCCCGGCGCGGCGATCATCATCGGGTTCTCGATCCTCGCTGCCTCCCCGTTGCCCCTGATGGTGGCGATAGTGCAGGTCATGACCCGCGCCAGCGAATTCTCACTGGCCAAGCCAGCGCGCGAGACGATCTACACCCGGGTGGACCGCCAGTGGCGCTACAAGGCCGGCGCGGCGATCGACACCGTAGTCTACCGCGGAGGCGATCTGACCTTCGCCTGGCTGCACAAGGGGCTGTCGCTGTTCGGCTCGCATATCGTGTTCGTCGGCGGCCTGGTCGTGGCTGGCGCGATGACCGTTGCAGCCCTCGGCCTGCTGCGGGAAGAAAAGAAGCTGCCAGGCGAGCGCCCGGAGTAAGCTCTCTGCAGTCTTCCAGGAACCTTAACCCATGTATTGGATCGCGCTGTCACTGACCTTGCTGGTCGCCCTGCTGCACGTGTACTTCCTGGTCCTGGAAATGTTCCTGTGGACCAAGCCGCTGGGATTGAAGACCTTCCGCAATACGCCGGAAAAGGCACAGGCCACGCGCGTGCTGGCGGCCAATCAGGGGCTGTACAACGGCTTCCTCGCCGCCGGCCTGTTCTGGGGCCTGTTCGATCACCTGCCGATGCTGGTGAACTTCATGCTGGGCTGCGTGATCGTGGCCGGCTGCTATGGCGCGTACAGCGTCAACAAGCGGATCTTCTTCATCCAGGCAGTGCCGGCGATCCTGGCCGTGGCGGCATGGTGGATGGTGCCTGCCTGACAGGCGCCAGCCACGCATGGCGTGGCGCCACCCTGCGACAGACGGATCGGAGGTAGCGCCACCCCATGGGTGGCTGCGCACCAGCGATCAACGCTTGACCGGTGACACCCACATCGCGATCCGCGCCTCGAACACGGCCGTGCCGGCGTCATCGCGCACCTGCACCTTCACCGGCAGCGCGTAGCCTGCCTCGGCCGCCACGATCGGCTGCTCGGGTGTGGCGACCGCATGCTGGGTGCCCGTCGCTTTGGCCAGGTACTGCACCTCCATGCCCTTCGGGATCCAGCGCATGCCCTTGGGCAGCGAAGCATCCACCATCAGCCCAGCGGTGAGCTCGGCCAGGTTGCACAGCGCGATCGCGTGCACCGTGCCGATGTGGTTGGTGACCTTGCGCCGGTGCGCGATGCGGCCTTCGCAGCGGCCCGGCTCAAGCAGGGTGATGCGCGGGGCGATGCTCGCGAAATAGGGCGCCTTGACGCACACCGCGCGCGAGAACAGCCAGTTGCCGGCGGGCCAGCGCTGCATGCGGCGATACAGGGTGAGCAGTGGAGCGGACATCGGGAATCTCCCAAAAAAACGGCGGACCGAAGTCCGCCGTTGTCGTTTACAGGGTGGGCGGGATCACGCAGCCTGCGACTGCGCGTCCTTCTGCTGGAGCTTGTAGTAGCCCGCCGAGCGCAGTTCTTCCGGATCGAAGTCGTCCACGGTGATCGTTTCCAGGGTGAGCGTGCGCAGCTCTTCGAGCAGGGTGCGCTCGTCCTGCGTGATCACGCCCTCGGCTACCGCTTCGTCCAGCTGGGTGACGAAGTCCAGCGCTTCGATGCCCTTGGTCTTGAGCGCCTTGATGAACTTGCGCTCCACCGGCTCGGCCATGATCGCCTTGGACAGGTAGCTGTTGATGCGGCCACCCGGGTTGTTCTCGCAGGGGGTCAGGAACACGCCACTGGCCAGACGGTCGCGGGCTTCGTTGGGCGCCATCAGCAGCGCGGCCACGCGGTGGCCCAGGCGGTCGCCCGGGGCTTCGGCACGGCGGCCGAACGGGAAGATCAGCGCCCACATCAGCCAGCCGATCGGACGCACCGGGAAGTTGCGCAGGGCGGCCGACAGCGACTCTTCGATCTTGTGCACGCTGTCATGGAAGGCCCAGGCCAGCAACGGCTGGTCGGCGGTCGGTGCGCCTTCGTCGTGGTAGCGCTTGAGCATGGCGCTGGTCATGTAGATGTGGCTCAGCACATCGCCCAGGCGGCCGGACAGCGATTCCTTGAACTTCAGCTTGCCGCCCAGCGTCATCATCGAGATGTCGGCCATCAGCGCCAGGTTGGCCGAGTAACGGTCCAGCTTGCGGAAGTAGCGGCGGGTGTAGGCATCGCCCGGGGCCGCGCCGAAACGCGCACCGGTCAGGCCGAACCAGAACGAACGCACGGCGTTGGAGATGCCGTAGCGGATGTGGCCGAACAGGCTGCGGTCGAACTCCTGCAGGCCGGCACGGGTGTCCGGATCCTGCGCGGCCTTCATTTCCTTCAGTACCCACGGGTGGCAGAGGATCGCACCCTGGCCGAAGATCAGCAGGCTGCGGGTCATGATGTTGGCGCCTTCGACCGTGATCGCGATCGGCGCGGCCTGCCAGCTGCGGCCGGCGAAGTTGCGCGGCCCCAGGATGATGCCCTTGCCGCCGATCACATCCATCACGTCCGAGATCACTTCACGGCTCATGGTGGTGCAGTGGTACTTGGCGATGGCCGACGGCACCGACGGCACGTCGCCGCGGTCCACCGCCGCCGCCGTGGCCTGGCACAGCGCGCTGATCGCATACGCCTTGCCGCCGATGCGGGCCAGCGCTTCTTCCACGCCCTCGAAGCGGCCGACCGACAGGCCGAACTGCTTGCGGATGCGGGCATAGGCACCGGTCACTACGGCACCGGCCTTGGCACCGCCACTGGCAGTGGAGGGCAGGGTGATCGAGCGGCCCACGGCCAGGCACTCGTTGAGCATGTTCCAGCCCTTGCCGGCCTTCTCGGCGCCGCCGATCAGCTGGGTCAGCGGGATGAAGACATCTTTGCCGCGGATCGGGCCGTTCTGGAAGGTCGAGTTGAGCGGGAAGTGGCGGCGGCCGATTTCCACACCGGCGGTATCACGCGGCAGCAGCGCCAGGGTGATGCCGATGTCGCGGGTGCTGCCGATCAAACCGTCCGGATCGTACATGCGGAACGCCAGGCCGATCAGCGTGGCCACCGGGGCCAGCGTGATGTAGCGCTTGTCGAAGGTGAGCTTGACGCCGAGCACCTGCTCGCCGTTCCACTCGCCCTTGCAGACGATGCCGTAATCGGGAATCGAGGTGGCATCCGAACCGGCGAACGGACCGGTCAGGCCGAAGCAGGGCACTTCACGGCCATCGGCCAGACGCGGCAGGTACTGGTCCTTCTGTTCCTGGGTGCCGTAATGGTTGAGCAGTTCACCCGGGCCCAGCGAGTTGGGCACGCCGACGGTGGAGCTGACCACGCTCGACACCGAGGCCAGCTTCTGGATCACCTTGTGGTGGGCCAGCGCGCTGAAGCCCAGGCCACCGTATTCCTTCGGAATGATCATGCCGAAGAACTTGTTCTTCTTGATGAAGCTCCACAGCTCCGGCGGCAGGTCGGCGTAAACGTGGGTGATTTCCCAGTCGTTGACCATCTTGCACAGCTCTTCCACCGGGCCATCCAGGAAGGCCTGTTCTTCGGCGGTGAGCTGCGGCTTGGGATAGTTGAGCAGGATGTTCCAGTCCGGGTCACCGGTGAACAGCTCGCCTTCGAAACCGACCGAGCCGGTTTCCAGCGCGATGCGCTCGGTCTGCGACAGCGGCGGCAGCACCTTGCGGAACACCTTCATCATCGGTGCGGTCAGCAGCGGCTTGCGGATGAAGGGCAGCAGCAGCGGCACGGCGATCACGGCGACGATGGCCGCGGCCACGATCGTGGCGGTCTGGTTGACGTACGGGATGAACCAGCAGGCGGCCAGCAGCACCAGGCTGATGATCGTCCAGGTGATCAGGCGCATCCGGTGGTAGGCGACGAACGCACCTGCCAGGAGGATCGCGAGGAAGGGAACGACAATGCTCATGAGCGTGCTCCGGTGACGTGCTCGGTAATGGCGGACGATGCGACGGCGGAGGCCGAGGGCAACACGTCCAGATAGTCCAACACAGTAGCGGTAAAGGCGTTGTTGTCATCACCGGCGACCATGTGCGTGGCCTCCGGCAGCTGCACGTGACGTGCGTGTGGCACCAACGCGAGGAACTCGGCCACCGTCTGCGGGGTGACGAGGGTACTGCGGCCACCGCTGACCAGCAGCAATGGGCATTTCACCTGGCGCGCCGCGTCGGCAAGCGCGTCCTGGTGTTGTTCGCTGTCACGCGCCAGTTCGGCGACCAGGCGCGGGTCCCAATGCCAGCGCCAGCGGCCGTGGCCGTCCTCGCGCAGCAATGCGCGCAGGGACTCTTCAGACTTGCGCGGGCGGTGCGGCAGGTAGGAGGAGATCACGTCGGCGGCCTGGGACAGCGACGCGAAGCCCTCCGGGTGCGCGGTCATGAACATCAGGATTTTTTCGACACCGGCGGTATCCCAGCGTGGGGTGATGTCCACCAGCACCATCGCCGAAAACAGACCCGGCCAGCGCGACTCGGCGAGCAGGCCGAACAGACCGCCCATCGAGGCGGCGATCAGGATCGGCGGCTGCGGCTGTTCACCGGCCAGCACGATCAGATCATCGGCGAACTGTTCGCCGTGGTAGGCAAGGTCGGCCGGATTCCAGTCCGAATCGCCGTGGCCGCGCGCATCGTAGGCCAGGGTCTGGTAGCCGGCGTCGACCAGCGCGTTCGCGGTGGCGTTCCAAGCATGCCGGGTCTGGCCGAAGCCGTGGGCGAACAGGACGGTGCCGCGGCGCCCCGGCCCCGAACGGGTGGCGCCGAGCACGGCGTCATGCGCGCCAGTCAGTCGCTCATCGTCAAAGCGGGGCAGGGTAGAGGAAGGAGTGACCATACTCGCTAGTATGGACCTGCCCTGTGCGATGTCAATACTTCGGAGTATGGTGGGTCCATCCCTTGTGCCAGCAGGCGCGAAGCGCCCTTCGAGTGATTCACATACTGCAACCAACCCCGGCGTATGGTTAAATCCACCTATGAATGAACCCGAAGCTTCCGCCGGCGAGCCACGTGCCGGCCGCAACAGCCGCCTCAGTGCCGAAGACTGGGCCCAGGCCGCACTGGATCTGATTGCCGAACAAGGCGTGGGCGCGGTCGCGGTGGAGCCGCTGGCGCGTCGACTCGGTGTCACCAAGGGCAGCTTCTATTGGCACTTCCCCTCGCGCGATGCGTTGCTGCAGGCCGCACTGGAGCGCTGGGAACTGTTCGAGCAGGAGCAGGTGTTTGGCAGCCTCGCCGACGTCACCGATCCGCGTGTGCGCCTGCGTCAGCTGTTCCAGGTGGTGGCGCATGAAGTGCAGCCGCACATCATCTACAGCGAGCTGCTCAAGGCGCTCGATCACCCGATGGTGCGCCCGGTCATCGACCGCGTTTCGCATCGTCGACTGGAATACCTGGTCGCCTCGTTCCGCCAGGCCGGCCTGAGCCGTACCGACGCGCAGCATCGTGCACGCCTGGCCTATGCCGCCTATGTCGGCTTCCTGCAGTTGTCGCTGCAGCTGCAGCAGCCCAAGCAGGCGCGCGAGGACTTCGAAGCGTATGTGGAGCATGTGATCGAGACGTTGATCCCGATCGGGTGAAGTCCGTGCTGCACGCATGACCGCTGCACGCACAAAAAAGGCCTGCCCCGATCGGGGCAGGCCTTTGCGTATCAGCGGTGGTGCATCTTCTTACTTCTGGCTCTGACCGATCCGCTGTTGTGCGCGGACGGTGTCGTCCTGCGCGCGGAGCTTCAGGCGGGCGCGCTCGGCGACAGTGAGGCAGTTGTTCTGCGGCAGGTTGCTGCCGATGGTCTTCTCGCGGCGGCACACCAGGCGGCTGTCCGCGGCGGCCTGCGTGAGGATCGTATTGATCTGCGACTGGTCGTTCATGACCGCAACGCGGTCGTTTTCGTGCAGGCGAGAGACATCGTCGGCCGTGCCGAGCTTGGCCTGGATGCGGTTGAGCGCCGCCACCACCGAGCTCTTCTGTTCCAGCGAAATTTCACGATATTTGTCGCTCTCAAGATCGGCCATGACCGTCTTGCGCTGTTCGGCGAACGACCGATTGAGATCGATCACGCTCTTGCCCTGCGCCCACGCGGCGCCGGAAACGGCGAACGCAAGCAGCAGGCCGGTCAACATCCTTTTATTCATGGGGCTCATCCTCGGTCCTGGAAGGAAAAAAGGATGGCCCGGCGAACCGGGCCATCCTCAAGCGGTTGCTACTACCTCAGACCCATCAGAAGCGCTGGGTGTACTGCATGTACATGTAACGACCCGGGATGTCGTACTGCGGGTCGAACGAGTTGGCGAACGCATCCAGCGTGACCGGCGGGTCCTTGGCGAAGATGTTGTTGGCACCGACGCGCACGGTCGCATTCCACGGCAGGTTGTAGCTCAGCTGCAGATCGTGGTACGTGATCGATTCCAGCGTGCCTTCGCTCACATCTTCGGTCAGGCCCGAACGGTAGCGGATCATCCAGCTGGCGCTGAAATCACCGTAGGTCCAGTCGGTGGTCAGGTTGCCACGCAGACGCCAGTACGGATCGGACTCGAAGTACTTGCCGTTCAGCGCTTCCCAATCGTCCTGCGTCGAATCGCGCGAGCGGTTCTTGGTGACGTAGGTCGAATCCAGGGTGAAGCCGAAAGTGCCGACGCTGGTGTCTGCCAGGCGGTACTTGACGGTCAGGTCGTAACCTTCCAGTTCCTGGAAACCGGCGTTGATCGGGCCGATGAACATGCCGGTGACGAGACCGGTCGCATCACGGGTGATCAGGTCGCAGTAGCTGGAGATGTTGTCAACGTAGCACTTGTCCAGGATCGTGTTGGCCGCGAAGCTGCTGATGCGGTTTTCCAGCTCGATGGACCACCAGTCCAGCGAGATGTTCAGGCCGGTCGCCCAGGACGGGCTGTACACCACGCCCAGCGTCTTGCTGGTGGCGGTTTCCGGGGTCAGATCCGGGTTGCCGCCAAGGGTGAACGGATAGATGGTCTGGCCACCGTTGACGCCGCCGCCGCTGTTGTAATCGGCCACGAAGCCAGCCGGGACGCCGCGGGCGCCGCAGTTGGCCAGCACGGCAGCGTTGCCGGCAAAGCGACCATTGGCCGAGCAGGGATCGGAGTAGGTGGCGAAGGTGTCGGAGTCACCGCGGTACAGGTTGGTGATCGACGGTGCACGGAAGCCTTCGGCCCAGTTACCGCGGACCAGCACTTCGTCCAGCGGCTTCCACTTGAAGCCGAACTTGCTGTTCAGCGTGTTGCCGAAGTTGCTGTAGTCCGAGTAACGGGTCGCAGCATTCAGTTCCAGCAGCTGGGCACCCGGCAGGTCCTTCAGCAGCGGGATCGCCACTTCGATGTACGCGTCATCCAGCGAGTACTCGCCGGAGGTCGCGGTGAAGGAGTTGCCCGAGGTCAGGCCGTTGGCGATGAAGGCGTCCGGCGAGGAGTAGCCGCTTTCCTTGCGGTGTTCGAAACCAGCGGCGAAGCTCAGCCAGCCAGCCGGCAGTTCGAACAGTTCACCGGACAGGTTCGCGGTGACGCTCTCATTGCGGTACTGGTAGGTGTTGTGCGCGGTGAACAGGATGTAGTCCAGCATCTCCTGGCTCACGCCACCGGCCGGCGACAGCGGGTTGAACGGGGTGCAGCCGCTGATGATGTCGCCGCCCGGGCCGTCAACGCAGACCACGCGGCCGCCACGCACTTCGGACGCGCCGAGTGCAGCTTCCAGCGACAGCAGGTTGGCGTCGCCGACCTGGGTCTCCACTTCGTTGGTCTTGTTGAACGCGTAACCGGCGTCCCAGTTGAACTGGCGGCCGGCGAACTCGAAGAAGCCATCCAGGCCCAGATAGACGTGGCTGGTCTTGGTGTTCTGGTCGTACAGACGCGACGCTTCGGTCAGACGGTGGGTCCAGCTGACATCGCGCCCATCACCGCCGTAAGCAGCGTTGTAGGGGTTGTAGTAGCTGTCGCCGCTCAGGCTCAGGCCGGTGTTGATGGTGCTCAGCGGGAAGCCGGCCAGCTGCTGGGCCGAGCGACGCTCGTTGTACAGCGCATCCATCTTGAAGGTGATGTTGTCCGACAGGTTGTAGCTGCCCTGCGCGAACAGAGCACTACGCTTCTGCGGGGTCGCCAGGTAGTTGTCCTTGGCGAAGTTGTAGTTGAAGTCGCTGGTGTACGGAATGTACTGGTTCAGCGCGTAGTACGGATCGCTGGCCAGACCGCTCGCGATGGCGCCCGGGCGAAGGGCCAGATTGCCGCCTGCAGCTGCAGAGGCGTTGATCTTGCCGTTGGCCGAGTAGCTGCTGTACGTGGCGCTGCCGCGGCCGAATTCCGGCACGGCCGAGATGGCGCGGTCACCGGCGGAGACGGCGTCTTCTTCAACGCGCGACACGCTGATGACCAGGTTGCCGCGATCGCTGCTGGTGCCGACGGTGGCGTCGAACGAGGTGCGCTGACCGTCGCCCTGGCCGTATTGGCCGACGTAGGCGTTGACTTCCGCACCTTCGTAATCGCCGCGGGTGATCAGGTTGACCACGCCGGCGATGGCGTCGGAACCGTAGACCGACGAGGCGCCGTCCTTCAGCACTTCAACGCGTTCGATGATGGAGGCCGGGATGGTGTTCAGATCCACCGAACCGGAGGTGTTGGACACCCAACGGCGGCCGTTCACCAGCACCAGGGTGCGTTCCGAACCCAGGTTACGCAGGCTGATGGTGGACGAGCCGTCACCGCCGTTGTTGAAGTTGGTGTTCAGACCGGCACCGTTGGCCGAGATGCGCTGGAGCACATCGGCGACCGAGGTCAGACCCTGCTTTTCGATCGCAGCGCGGTCCATGATGAAGACCGGCTGGGAGTTCTCGACGTCCACGGAGCGGATGCGGGAACCGGTGACCTCGATGCGATCGAGGTTGGTCGGCGATGCCGACTCCTGGGCGACAGCGGTGGTGGCAGTGCCTGCCGTCGCGACCAGCGCGATCACCACTGCATCACGCAGCTTGTTGTGCTTGAAATTCATTGCTCTCTCTCTCTCCAAGTGGGCTTGGGTACGACACGAAGTTGGCTTCTGCGGGGCGGAGACGAAAGGCGTCTCCAAGTCGCGAAGCTGACTCGATAGTAACCACGTATTCGGAGAAATTAAAGACCCGTTAATACTTCATGTGATTCAGGTGAAATTCGGCAAAGTCCTTGTGCCACAAGGCGTTTGAGGTGTCATCCGCTCTCTTGCCCTATCGAAGCCGTCTGAGATGTGATGACTTTTGGCACATTTTTTATGTCGATTTGTATCGATTTCGCCTGAATGGGCAGCCACGGGACCCCGCGCGCGACCGGGTCGCGAATTTCTGAAGCGTCGCGATTGTCCCGTCAGCGGGTGTTTCGGCACGCCTTATGCTAGGAGTCGTTACGCAGGTGGCGGTAATAGGGGGGGGCACGGTGAACACGCGCACGGCAACGCCGCCGCAGACCCGGCTGCGGTGAATCAATACAGGTAGGGGGAGGGATCGTCCGTTCGCCAGTGCAGACCGCTGCCGGCCCGTAAGCGAGGGTTTAAAGATCCTGCTCGTAACGGACGTAGGGCACGGTGCCTTCGTCGGTGCTCTCATTGCGCGGAGCGAACGGATTCTTGCCGCGGGTCACGACGTTCTCGGCGCCTACGGTGAGCTGACCGCTCCAGGGCGTGCGCCAGGTCAAGCCGACGCCCAGGCCTTCCCACTTGCCGGGCTGCCCCGGTACGTCGACCACGCGGCCGATGATGTTGCCGCTGAAATTGCCGTAGCCGGCACCGATGGTGAGGCTCTTGCTGTCCCAGCGATCGACGATGGCCGGCGAGGCGTCCGCGATCGGGACCAGACGCGCCTTGGCATAGGTGCCGCCGATCGATACGAAGCCTTCGCGGCCGATGTTCTTCTGCCCGAAGACGGTCAGATCGTTCTGCTCGGCACGCAGCGACGGCGATTTGTTCGGGCCTGCCAGCCAGGCTGGCAGGGTGTCACGGCCGCTGCCGGCGGTGATGCCCACGCGCCCACCGGGACGGTTGAAGGCGGCCGTGCCGCTGACCCGACGGCTGAGCGTGTTGTCTTCTTCATCGCCCAGGGTGGCCAGCATGCAATGACTGGCCAACCCGCTGATGCTGGTGCCGCGGCTGCTGTTGCACAGCAGGCCGAGCGAATCACCGGACGACAGCCCGAAGGCCGCATCCAGTGAACTGCGCCCGAAGTGCCAGCGGGCACCGACGGCCTGTTCACCGGTCGGCTCCAGATACAGCAGCGCTTCCACCTTGCCGCTGCCCTTGTTCCAGACCGGCAGTACCGTGCCGTCCTGCTTGCCCTTGGCCTGCGCATGCGCGCCCGAGACCGCGCCAAGGGCGATCATCAGGGCCAGCGGTAGACGCAGAAGGGGATGCATGGGAACTCTCAGACAAGCGCGGTGATGACAAGTTCCCGCAGAAGCGGGACATTGATCGTAGGGCGTTTATGATTTCTTAACAAGTCTTGGTTCTCCCCAGAACAAAACTCGTACAAAAATTACTGAAGCCGTTCAGGTGCCGGCGAGGATACATCCATCTCGCGGAACAGTATGTCGAATTCCGTCAACGGAAAGTGATACTCCTGCCCGCAGAATTCGCAGCGCACCTCGACCGCGCCGGTCGGCTCGGCGGCCGCCCGCGCTTCGTCTTCGCCCAGCGACTGCAGCATGCCCTGGACGCGCTCGCGCGAACACGAGCACGCAAAGCGCAGCGCCTTGTCGCCCAGCAGCTCCGGGTGCTCCTCATGGAACAGGCGATGCAGCAGGTCATGACCGGGCACGTCCAGCAGTTCCTGCTTGCCCAGGGTCTCGAACAGCGCGCTGGCACGCGACCAGCCATCCTGGTCGCCTTCATCGCCCGGCAGCTTCTGCAGCAACAGGCCTGCAGCGCGGGTGCCATCGGCAGCCAGCAGCAGTCGGGTCGGCAGCTGCTCGGACTGGCGGAAGTAGTCTTCGAAGGCCTCGTCCAGGCCAGCGGCACTCAGCCCGACCAGGCTCTGGTAACGCTGTGGTTCGCGCGGGTCCAGGCCGGGGTTCTCGATGGTGATCGCCAGCAGCGCATCGTCACCCAGCGCGGTCAGATCGCGCGGGGCATCGCCACCGCCATCAGCCAGCTGGACGATGCCGCGCAGGGTGCCGGCTGCCGTGCACTCGGCGAACAGGGTGCGCAGCGCGGTGTTGCTGCGCAGCTGGATGGACAGACGGCCATCGACCTTGGTGTGGCCGGTGAACAGCGCCGAGGCAACGCTCGCTTCGCCGAGCAGTTCGGCTGCCCCCGGCGGGTAGGCGGCGTGGGACAGGATCTCCTGCCAGGTCGCATCGAGGTGCACGTGCACGCCGCGGACGCCGGCATCGGGGAGCAGGAAACGGGCAAGGGTGTCGGTCTGGGCGGTCATCGGTTCGGTGGCTGCGCGAAAGGAGTGCCGGTTGCCGGATAATGCGCCGACAACCGTGCAAGTAAAGGATGCACCAGTAATGGGGGCAGAGCGCAGCAACCTCAAGGTCGAGCCGGACCTGGAACCGTCACCGCCGCGCCGCTGGCGCTGGAAACGCCTGATGTGGCTGCCGGTGCTGTTCGTCGGCATCAGCGTGCTGCAGGTACTGGCCCTGCGCTTCATCGACCCGCCCGTGTCCAGCGTGATGGTGTGGCGCTACGGCGAGGCCCTGGGGCAGGGCGACTGGGGCTATCGTCTGCATTACCAGTGGCGTGACCTGGACCAGATGGCACCGAGTCTGCCCATTTCGCTGGTGGCCGCCGAGGACCAGCGCTTCCCGGACCACAATGGCTTCGACCTGCAGGCGATCGAAAAGGCACGCGATCACAACGCGCGCGGTGGCCGCCTGCGCGGGGCCAGCACGATCAGCCAGCAGGTCGCCAAGAACCTGTTCCTGTGGCAGGGCCGCAGCTGGATCCGGAAGGGGCTGGAAGTCTGGTACACCGTGCTGATCGAAGCGCTATGGCCCAAGTCGCGGATCCTGGAGATGTACGCCAACATCGCCGAGTTCGGGGACGGCATCTATGGCGCGCAGGCGGCGTCACGGCAGTACTGGAACAAGGACGCCTCGCGGCTGAGCCCGGCCGAAAGCGCCCGGTTGGCCGCGGTGCTGCCATCGCCGCGCCGCTACAACGCCGCCAAGCCGGGGCCCTATGTCCAGCGCCGTGCGGCGTGGATCCAGCGGCAGGCGCGCCAGCTGGGCGGGGGCGCATACCTCGATCAGGACTGAGCATTCATGTACGTGATTGGCTGACGCTACAATCGCGGCATGAACGCCCAACGCCTGACCGTCGTGGTTGCTGCCCACAATGAAGCCTTGGCTCTGCCGATGCTGCATTCACGTCTGCGCACGGTGCTCGACAGCCTGGACGGTCTCGATGCGCGGGTGCTGTACGTGGACGATGGCAGTGCCGACACGACGTGGGACGTGATGCAGGGGTTGGCGGACGCGGACGCCCGTGTCGGCGTGCTGCGGCTGTCGCGCAACTTCGGCAAGGAGGCGGCGCTGACCGCCGGGCTGGATTTTGTCGACAACGGCGCGGTGATGATTCTCGACGCCGATGGACAGGACCCGCCCGAACTGATTCCGGAGTTTGTCGCGCTCTGGCAGCAGGGCTATGACAACGTGTACGGCACGCGCCTGAAACGCGATGGCGAGAGCTGGTTCAAACGGTCCACCGCGAAGGCGTTCTATCGGGTGATAGGTCGGTTGTCCAACACGCCGATTCCCGCCGATACCGGGGATTTCCGTCTGCTTTCCCCGCGTGCGCTGCAGGCTCTCGGCCAGCTGCGTGAACGTCACCGGTTCATGAAAGGGCTGTTCGGTTGGGTGGGCTTCCGCCGCAAGGCGCTGCCCTATCATCGCCACGCGCGGCTGGTGGGCGAGAGCAAGTTCAGCGTCTGGCGGCTGTGGAATTTCGCGCTGGAAGGCATCACCGGATTTTCGACCGCGCCGCTGCGTGCGACCACCTACCTGGGCTTGGCCGCCGCGAGCTTCGCGTTCCTGTTCGCGCTGGTGGTCGTGCTCAAGGCCGCCCTGTACGGCGACCGTGTCGCGGGCTGGCCGACCATGATGGCGGTGATCCTGTTCCTGGGCGGCATACAGCTGATCGCACTGGGGCTGATCGGTGAATACCTGGGCCGGCTGTATGAAGAATCCAAACAGCGCCCGCTGTACCTGATTGACACCTGGCAGCCGCCGTTCGTGGCAGACTCGGCCGTGCATCCCATCGGTGGAGAGCAGCGAGATGACCACGGTACGACAGCTGTTGGAAGGCAAGTCCCCTGAGGTATTCGCCGTAGCGCCGACGTCGGCGGTGATCGACGCCATCCGGCTGATGGCCGAAAAAGGCATCGGTGCGGTCCTGGTGATGGAGGGTCGGCAACTGGTCGGCATCCTCTCCGAGCGCGATTACGCGCGCAAGATCGTCCTGCATGAGCGCTCGTCACGCACCACCGAGGTGCGCGAGATCATGACCCCCAAGGTAGTAACGGTGGCGCCCGGCGAGCAGGTGGAACACTGCCTGCAACTGGTCACCGATTACCGCATCCGGCATCTGCCGGTGGTCGACGGCACGGGCGTGCTCGGCGTCATCTCGATCGGCGATCTGGTGAAATCGGTGATCGACGAACAGGCGCAGAAACTCGATCAGCTGCAGCAGTACATCGTCGCCGGTTGAGCAGTGGTCGATGGTGCCCGGATGCCGGCCACCGGACGGCATCCGGCCCTGACCGGGGTTACTTACTTGGCGTAACGGCCACCGCAGTTGCTGTCCTCGCCCGGGCCGGTTTCGATCGTGGCCAGCAGGGCTGCCGGCGGCGCGATGCTGCCCAGCGCGAGCGCGATCGCCCCGCGGATGCCCAGCGCCTTGAAGTCCGGGCGGAACGAAGGATCTTTGAAGGTGCCGCCAATGCGCAGCGGCGAGCGCAGCGCCAGGATGCTCATGTCTTTCGGGCGCGGCCGCAGCAGCAGGTCCAGCTGTTCCTGCTTCAGATCCACCTTGCCCTCGCCAAGGATGAGCGTGTCGGTGGTATCGAACGCGAGCGAGCGCGACTGCATCACGCCGTTGTCCACCGCGAAATCGCCCCACGCACAGCGCAGCGGAATCTGCTTGTCGCCAGTGAACAGGAACTTCACCGACTCGGCCACATCCAGCCCGGCCAGTTCCATGATCAGATTTCCGACATGGCCGCGCCCGATGCCGACTGCCACGGTGCCATCGGAACTGCCCAGCATGGCGGCGATGGAATTGCCCTGGCCAGTGAGTTTGACCTCGCCACTGATGCCGCCGGAGGCCTGCTCGGCCAGCTTCGCATCCGGGAACAATCTGCCCAGCTGCACCTTGCGGATGGTCGCCTGCAGCTGCGTGGAGATTGCCTGCCTGCGCGCGTCCATCCGGATCGTGCTGCGGATATCGCCACCGGCCACACCGAAGTTCAGCGGCTCCAACCGCAGCAGGCCATCATTGAGCTTGAGGTGGGCATCCATGTCATCGAGCGGTAGCGTCGGCGAATTGATCCGCTGCGCTTTCCAGCGCACATCGGCATCCATCGCCCGCAGCTTGGACAGATCGTATGGCGTCTCCGGCAGCACCTTGGCACTGGCCGCCAATGCAGCGGCCTTCGCCTTCTGGTCGGCATTGGCCGATTCCCCGGCACCGGTCTTTGGCGGCGCACCGATGAACCCGGCCAGATCATCGAAGTCCAACCGTTTGGACACCAGATCCGCCTTCAGGAACGGCCGTTCACCGCTTACATCGATCTGCGCGGTGCCACCCAAGTCGCTGTCACCGGCCGTACCGGTGAAATTCTCATAGCGCCAGATCGCATTGTCGCGCTTGAGCCGCCCCTTGAGCCTGTAAGGCGGCGTGGAGGGCATGGCCACCCCGATCAGCGGATACAGATCCTCCATGTCCTGCCCACTCAACATCAGTTCCAGATCGAACACGCGCAGCTGGAACGGATTGGTCAACGTGCCACTGGCGATCGCATGCGTACTGCCGGCCCGCCCATCCAGGTGGATCCGGAACGGATGACCGGTATTGGTCAGCTCCAACGGCGACTCGGTATTGCCCTCCAGCGAGAACGGATTGCCCTGCCAGCGACCCTTGCCCTTCACCAGCAGCGGCGGACCACTGTCTTTGTCGCGTGGCTTGCCACTGTCGAGCGATACCAGCACATCCGTCTTCCCCGCCGCATCGCGGAACTGCAGCCGCCCATCATCGACCAGCAACCGTTGCAGCACGGGCGGATCGCCGTCGCTCGGCCCGAGGAAATCCCAATTGCCCGGTTGATCTTTGCCCGGCGCCGTCTCCAGCAACACATCCGGGCGGATCAACCGGATCTCTGGAATACGTACCTGCCCGCGCAGCAACGGCCATACCCGCAGATCGATCTCCGCACGATCGGCCGTGGCCATCTGCGGCTGCTTGGCCCACGTCGCATTGGCAAACGTCAGCCCATCACCGCGCACCGTCGTCACCCGGCCCAGATCGACATCCAGATCCCCATGGATATGGAACTCACGACCGGTCTTGGCCTGCACCGCCCGCTCCACCGGCCCCTTGAACCAGTTCCAATCCCACAACGCAATCAGGACCAGCAGCGCAGCGAACAGAAACACCAGGATTGCCAACCACCGCTGCCCCCGCTTGCCAGGACGACGCCAGCGCCAGCGCGAACGGGAAGACACATCGGACGGAGCAGGGGACGGGACAGTGTTCACCTCCCCATGGTTGACCCTGCATCGTGCAGGCAGCGCGAAGCATTGGTAAGGGTACTGTCAGGGTGAGGCGTGTCGCTCCTCGGCGTCGCCGCTGGCGACGACGATGCCAGGCACAGCGCGTCGGCCATGCTTGGCACCCGGTCCAACCAGGGTTTTGACCTTCTCAGGCCACCCGCCAGCCGTGAGCGCGGCGGCGCGGGTGGGTTGGCGGGACCATGAGCGCCATGGATGGCGCGACATGAGCCCCCAGGGATGGGTTCACGGCGTGTCCCGCCAACCCACCCGTGCCGACCCCGCCTGGCGCATCCCTGAAGCCCGAGCCGCTCTTGCTCTCGCTGTTGCTAGCGCTCCCGCTCCCGCTGGTCCAGGTGGCGTCGCCCTTGCCTGGCAGAACACAGCACTCAGAGAATCTGCGCCGTCACCGCAACGAAGTGACACACACTCCCGCCGATCACGAACAGATGCCAGATCGCATGCGAATACGGCACCGACTCCCGGTGATAGAACACCGTCCCCAACGTATAGAACACACCGCCGGCCAACAGCCAGCCCAGCGTCCACGCATCCAGCGAATGCCACATCGGCTTGATCGCCACCATCACCATCCAGCCCATCGCGATATAGATGATCGTCGACAACAGCTTGAACCGGCCCGTATAGAACAGCTTGAACACCACGCCGAACAGCGCCAGCGCCCAGATCGCCGTGAACATCCCCCAGCCCCACGGACCGCCGCGCAGCCCGATCAGCGTGAACGGCGTATACGTGCCGGCGATCAACAGATAGATCGCGCAGTGATCGAATACCTTCAGCCGGCCCTTTGCGACCGGATGCTGGATCGCGTGATACAGCGTGGAGGCCGTATACAACAGCAACAACGCCACCCCGAACACGATCGCGCTGGCCAGCTGCCAGCCGTCGCCATAGATGGCGGCCAGGGTGATGAGCACCGCACTGCCAGCCAGTGCGGCAACGGCGCCAAGCCCGTGGGTCAAGGCGCTGGCGATTTCTTCTCGAACGGAAACGACAGAGGTCATGGCGATGATCGGATGTGCGGGGAGGGGGAGGCCGCTCCCCCCTATCATCGCCGCGATGGCCCGCGCATGCACGCGCGCCTGTTCAGCCGACAGATCGGCCGAAGGATCAGCTGACCGACACGCTGTGTGCTGCCTCGCGCGTGGCAGCGAAGCGCACATCCGGCGCGCGTTCCTGCGCCAGCTGCAGATTCACGCGGGTCGGGGCCAGATACACCAGCTGGCCGGCGGCATCGATGCTCAGGTTGCCCGCGTTCTTCTCGCGGAACTCCTCCAGCTTCTTCTCGTTGCTGCAGGTGACCCAGCGCGCCGTGGTCACGCTGACCGGCTCGAAGGTCGCTTCCACGCCGTATTCGTCCTTCAGGCGGTAGGCGGCCACGTCGAACTGCAGCACACCCACCGCGCCCAGGATCAGGTCGTTGCTCATCAGCGGGCGGAAGAACTGCGTCGCGCCCTCTTCGGACAACTGCGCCAGGCCCTTCTGCAGCTGCTTGAGCTTGAGCGGATCGCGCAGGCGGGCGCGGCGGAACAGCTCCGGCGCGAAGTTCGGGATGCCGGTGAAGCTGACGGCTTCGCCTTCGGTGAATGTGTCACCGATGGAGATCGTGCCGTGGTTGTGGATGCCGATCACATCGCCCGGCCACGCCTCGGCGGCGATCTCGCGGTCGCTGGCCATGAAGGTCAGCGCATTGGCCAGTTTCATTTCCTTGCCGGTGCGCACATGGAAGGTCTTCATGCCGGCCACGAAGCGGCCCGAGCACACCCGCATGAACGCCACGCGGTCGCGGTGCTGCGGGTCCATGTTGGCCTGGATCTTGAACACGAAGCCGGTCAGCTTGTTTTCCTGCGGCGCGATGACGCGGCCAGTGGTCGCGCGCGGCTGCGGTGACGGTGCATGCTCGACGAAGAAATCCAGCAGCGGCTGCACGCCGAAGTTGTTCACGCCCGAGCCGAAGAACACCGGCGTCTGCTTGCCGGCGAGGTAGGCCTCCACGTCGAACGGATGGCTGGCGCCCTGCACCAGTTCCAGCTCGTCACGCAGGTCGGCCAGCATGCGCTCGCCGATCTTCTCGGCCAGCCCCGGCGAATCGATCGACGGGAAGATCGTCGAGTCCTGGCGGGTGAAGTTGCGACCCTGCTCGTACAGGTGCACCTCACCGCTGATCAGATGCACCACGCCCTTCAGGCGCTGGCCCATGCCGATCGGCCAGGTGACCGGCGCGCACTGGATGCCGAGCACGCTTTCCACTTCATCCAGCAGATCGATCGGCTCCTTGCCCTCGCGATCAAGCTTGTTGATGAAGGTCATGATCGGGGTGTCGCGCAGGCGGCAGACTTCCATCAGTTTGATGGTGCGCTCTTCCACGCCCTTGGCCACGTCGATCACCATCAGTGCCGAGTCCACCGCGGTGAGCACGCGGTAGGTGTCCTCGCCGAAGTCGGCGTGGCCGGGGGTGTCGAGCAGGTTGACGATCTTGCCTTCGTACGGGAACTGCATCACCGAGGAGGTGACCGAGATCCCGCGCTCCTTTTCCAGCGCCATCCAGTCGGAGGTCGCATGGCGCGCGGCCTTGCGGCCCTTGACCGAACCGGCCATCTGGATCGCACCGCCGAACAGCAGCAGCTTTTCGGTCAGCGTGGTCTTGCCGGCGTCAGGGTGGGAGATGATGGCGAAGGTGCGGCGGCGCGCAGCTTCGGTAGCGACTTCGGACATGGCGTGACGCGCCCGCCCGGGGCGCTTTTCATGGAGATAAGCCGCTCAGTATAGCGGGGGCGGGCGGCCGGGGTCAGTGCAGGGCGGATGGGCCGGCGTCGTCCAGGCTCCGGGCGAAGCGCAGCTCGCCCTGCGGGGTCACGAGGCGCGCCGGGATCGAGCGCAGCCGCATGCCCGCATTGACCTGCACCGCGAAGTGCAGATGCGGCGCGGCGCTGTAGCCGGTATTGCCCGACAGCCCGATGTGCTGCCCCGCCTGCACCTGCTCGCCCGGGCGCACCAGCACGCCCTTGTGCTGCAGATGGGCGTACACCGCCATGCTGCCGTCCTCATGCAGCACCCGCACCAGGTTGGCCCGGGCCAGATCGTGGTCGCGGTCCTGTCCATTGCCCTGATACCCGGCCTGGACCTGCATGACCGTGCCTGCCCGCGCCGCGAGCACGGGGGTGCCCTCGGGCAGGGCGAAGTCGATGGCGTCGCGGTTTTCCGGGTCGCTGTGGCTGAAACGGCCCTGCGGTGCCTGGCTGACTTGGATGCGGGCAGCATCGAACGGCAGTTGGTAAGCAACATCCTGTGGGCGCGCGGCGGGGTCGCCCGGGACGGCAGTCAGATCCAGGCGGATCGCGGTGGACACTGCGAGCGGGTGCAGCCTGGTCATCACCACGCTTGCAGATCCGGCGATCACCGTCTGCATGGGCAAGCCCGGTAGGGGCGGGGTGCCTGCGGCCGGCTGCAGCGCAACCTGGACGGGACCGGCCACGCGGTTGTCCACCCGCGCCTGCCAGCGCTCGCCGGCCCCTTCCACGGTCAGCACGGCCAAGACCGGCACATCCGTGGCGAGGCCGTCGTGGGCTGCCGTAGCGGGCGCTGGGCGGTCGAGCTGCCAGCCCGTCCGCCAGTTCACACCGGGGCCGGCCCAGGCGTTCAGCACCGGGACCAGTAGCAGGATCACGACGGGGAGACGTAGGCAGCGCAAGGCGTCGGCCGGGCAGGGAGGACGCTGGAGTATGCGCGACTGATGATCATCTGGAATATATATCGCTTCATGCCGATGAAGGGATTGACACAAGCCGGAAGCACTGGCATCGTGGCTCCACCATCGAGACCGGCAGAGGGACAGGCCCTTTGAAGCCGGGGCAGCCCGCAGACGCGAAAGCGACCTGCGTAGGTGCCAAATCCTGCGGAGACCGTTGGTGTCTTCCGAAAGATGGTTCGAACCGTGCACCGTGCGTGCGCTTCGAACGCGAGCTCCGCGAAAGCTCGATGGCCGTTTTCCTACTTTGGATACCGCCATGCGCTTCGCCACCGCCGCCCCTGTCGCCACCGACTCCTTCGCCCCGCTCAGCGTCCCCGTCGACGCTGGGCTGAACGCCGTTCGCGGCGATATCGCGGCGGTGCTGTCGATGCGTCACGGTGGGCCGCGACCGGTGCGCCTGCGCTACGAAATCGTCGGCCGCGCCAATGCGCCGGTGGTCGTGCTGGCCGGCGGCATCTCCGCGCACCGGCACGTGGCGGCCAATGCCGAGTTCCCCGAAAAGGGCTGGGCTGAAGGCCTGGTCGCCGCAGGCCGCGCGCTGGATCCGGCCTCGCTGCGCATCCTGGCCTTCGATTTCATCGGTGCCGACGGTGCGCTCGACCTGCCGATCGATACCGCCGACCAGGCCGATGCCCTGGCCGTGCTGCTGGATCATCTCGGCATCGCCCGCCTGCAGTGCTTCGTCGGGTACTCCTACGGCGCGCTGGTCGGCCAGCAGTTTGCGATCCGCCACCGCGAGCGCGTGCAGAAGCTGATCGCGGTGAGCGGTGCGCATCGGCCGCACCCGTATGCCGCGGCCTGGCGCGCGCTGCAGCGCCGTGCGGTCGCGCTGGGTCAGTTGCAGTGCGCCGAAAGCCACGGGCTGTCGCTGGCGCGCCAGTTCGCCATGCTCAGCTACCGCACACCAGAAGAGTTCGGTGAGCGCTTCGATGCCGCGCCGGAAGTGGTCAACGGCCGCGTGCGCGTTGCCGCCGAAGACTATCTGGATGCCGCCGGTGCGCAGTATGTCGCCCGCACGCCGGTCGATGCCTATCTGCGTCTGTCCGAATCCATCGACCTGCACCGCATCGACCCGGCCGCCATCCAGGTGCCCACCGTCGTGGTCGCCGTGGAAGGTGATCGCCTGGTCCCGCTGGCCGACTGCGTCGGCCTGGTCGAAGGGCTGGGCCCGCGCGGCAGCCTGCGCGTGCTGCGCTCGCCGTATGGCCACGACGCCTTCCTGAAAGAAACCGATCGCATCGACGCGATCCTCGCCACCGCTTTTCGATCCCCCGGAGAATCCGCATGAGCCGTTCCGCTGGTACCGAGCCGTCCTGTAGCCGCGTCACCGCCGCCGTGCGTGCAGGCATCGACCGTGACACCGCCCACGGTGCGGTGACTCCGCCGATCGTGCTGTCCTCCAACTTCAGCTTCGATGGCTTCGGCAACAAGCGCCAGTACGACTACACCCGCAGCGGCAACCCGACCCGCGATCTGCTGGGTGAGGCGCTGGCCGAACTGGAAGGCGGCGCCGGTGGCGTGATCACCTCCACCGGCATGGGCGCGATCAACCTGGTGCTCAACGCGCTGCTGCAGCCGGGCGATACGCTGGTGGTGCCGCACGATGCGTACGGCGGCAGCTGGCGCCTGTTCAACGCGCTGGCCAAGAAGGGGCACTTCGGCCTGATCACCGCCGACCTGACCGACCCGCGTTCGCTGGCCGACGCGCTGGCGCAGTCGCCCACCCTGGTGCTGATCGAAACCCCGTCCAACCCGCTGCTGCGCATCACCGACCTGCGCTTCGTCATCGAGGCCGCGCACAAGGCCGGTGCCAAGGTGGTCGTGGACAACACCTTCCTGTCGCCTGCCCTGCAGCAGCCGATCAGCTTCGGTGCCGATGTGGTGCTGCATTCGACCACCAAGTACATCAACGGCCACAGCGACGTGGTCGGCGGTGCGGTGATCGCGCGCGATCCGGCGGTGCACGAGCAGCTGGTGTGGTGGGCCAACGCGCTGGGCCTGACCGGCTCGCCGTTCGATGCCTTCCTGACATTGCGTGGCCTGCGTACGCTGGGTGCACGCCTGCGTGCGCACCAGGAGAACACCGCCGCCGTGGTCGAGCTGCTGGCCGCCAGCGATGCGGTCGCCAGCGTGTATTACCCGGGCCTGGCCGATCACCCCGGTCACGCGATCGCCGCGCGTCAGCAGAGCGGCTTCGGCGCGATGCTGTCCTTCGAACTGGCCTCGTGCCCGGGCGATGATCCGCATGCGGCGGTGCGCGCCTTCGTGGATGGTCTGCGCTGTTTCACCCTGGCCGAATCGCTGGGCGGCGTGGAAAGCCTGATCGCGCATCCGGCGACCATGACCCACGCGGCGATGACCCCCGAAGCGCGTGCGTGCGCCGGGATCAGTGAGGGCTTGTTGCGGCTGTCGGTCGGCATCGAGTCGCCGGAAGACCTGGTGGCCGATCTGCAGGCCGGGCTGGAACGCGCCCAGGTCGTGATCGATCAGCACCACGACGTGCAGCGCCGTAAACAGGTGGATGCATGAGCGCCGTGCTGAACCTTCCGCTGGCAGCACAGCGTCGTCTGGCGCTGCTTGGCACCGGTACGGTCGGCACCGCCTTCGTGCAGCGCTATGCCTCGCTGCAGGATCGCGGCGTGACGTTGCCGTCGTTCTCCTGGTTGGCCAATTCGCGCACGGCGCGTGCCTGCGAACAGACCCCCGCGCAGGAACTTGCCCAGGCCAACCTGGCCGCACGCGGCGCGGTGGCACTGCAGCCCTGGGCGGAGGCCGAAGGCCTGCAGCGTGGCGATGTGGTGGTCGATGCGACTGCCAGTGACGAGGTCGCCAACTGGCACGAACAGTGGTTGGCGCGGGGCGTGCACGTGGTCACCGCCAACAAGCTCGGGCAGGGCGCGCAGCTGGCCCGTGCCCAAGCCATCGCCGAGAGCGGGCAGCAGGGCGGCGCGCGCTACGGCGACAGTGCCACCGTGGGCGCAGGGTTGCCGTTGTTGAGCAGCCTGCGCGCGCTGGTCGCCGGCGGCGACCGCATCCATCGCGTGGAGGGCGTGCTGTCCGGTTCGCTGGCGTGGCTGTTCCATCATTACGATGGCCAGCGTCCGTTTTCGGCGTGGGTGCGTGACGCAGCCGATGCCGGCTACACCGAGCCGGACCCGCGCGTGGATCTGTCCGGCGAGGATGTCCGTCGCAAGCTGTTGATCCTGGCGCGCGCCAGCGGCATTGCGTTGCGTGCCGAGCAGGTGCAGGTTGCCTCACTGGTGCCGGATGCACTTGCTGGGCTGTCCCCGGCGGATGCGTTGGCGCAGCTGACGCTGCTGGATGCACCGCTGCAGCAGTATTGGCAGCAGGCCAACGACCAAGGTGGGTGCCTGCGCTTCGTCGGTGGCTTCGATCACGACGGTGCCTCGGTGGGGCTGCGTGTCCTGCCGTGCGACCATCCGCTGGCCGGTGGGGCGCAGACCGACAACCGCGTCGCGATCCACAGCGATCGATATCACGCCCAGCCGCTGCTGATCCAGGGGCCGGGTGCCGGGGCGGACGTCACTGCCGCGGCCTTGCTGGACGACGTGCTGGCGATCGTGCGGCGCTGATTGCCGCGCGATCCCACCCAGGCACACGGTAGCGCCAGGGGCTGGCTGCATCGGCGGACAATGGTGAGGACGGCGGCTGCCACGCATGGCGTGGCACTACCGGGGTGGTGGGCAGGTCAGTCGTGTTGTGAGATTGCCTTCAGCAGTGCCGCATTGAATCGCGCAGGGTCCTGCACCTGCGGCGAGTGGCCCAGATCCTCGAAGCTCACCAGCGTGGCGCCGGGAATCGCCGCGGCCGCCGCTTTGCCCAGCGCAGGGTAGTTGCCCAGTGTCGCCTTGAGCGCCGGCGGCGCCAGGTCACGGCCGATCGCCGTGCGGTCGGTCTGGCCGATGAACAACGTGGTCGGCACCGTCAGCCTGGGCAGCTCATGGACCACCGGCTGGTTGAACACCATGTCCGAGGTCAGCGCCTGGCTCCACGCCACCGCCTGCTTGCCGGGGCCGTCGTACATGCGCGACTGCATGCGCACCCACTGCTCGTACTCGGGCTTCCACTGGCCGTTGTAATAGACGTCGAGCTGGTACTTCTTGATGCTGTCGAAGCTGGTCTTCAGCTCGCCCGCATACCAAGCGTCGATGCTGCGCCATGGCACGCCCTTGGCCTTCCAGTCTTCCAGTCCGATCGGGTTGACCAGCGAGAGACTGAGGGTGCGCTGCGGGTACATCAGCGCGAAGCGGGCCGCGAGCATGCCTCCCATCGAATGGCCGACGATGTGCAGCTTGCCTTCGCCGTAGCCCAGATGCTCCAGCAGCGCTTCGGTATTGGCAGCGAGCTGGCCGAACGAGTACTGGTAGCGCTCGGGCTTGCTCGATTTGCAGAAGCCGATCTGATCCGGCGCGATCACCCGGTAACTGGCCGCACTCAATGCCGCGATGGTGTCCTTCCAGGTGGCCGCACAGAAATTCTTGCCATGCAGCAGCACGACCGTCCCGGCGAAGCCTTTGCCACCGGCGGGCACGTCGATATAGGCCATCTCCAGCGGCTGGCGCTGGGACTCGAACCGGAAGATCTTCACGGGGTACGGATAGTCGAAGCCTTCCAGCCGCGGGCCGTAAGTCTCAGCGGCGAGGGTGGTCAGCGGCAGGCAGGCAAGCAGGGCGGCGGCCAGGATGCGCATGGCAGTCTCCATGGGGGGAAGTCCCGACTGTACCGGAGCGGCCGTGCAGGCGTACCGGCGATGCCACCGGGAGCAGCCGACCAGCGGTCGGCTCTACCGCCGGGGACGGCCGATCAGCACTCGATGACGTTGACCGCCAGCCCGCCGCGGCTGGTTTCCTTGTACTTGTCCTGCATGTCGCGGCCGGTGTCGCGCATGGTCTTGATGACCTTGTCCAGCGAGACCTTGTGCTTGCCGTCGCCACGCATGGCCATGCGTGAGGCATTGATCGCCTTGACCGCGCCCATCGCATTGCGCTCGATGCAGGGAATCTGCACCAGCCCGCCGATCGGGTCGCAGGTCAGGCCGAGGTTGTGTTCCATGCCGATTTCAGCGGCGTTCTCGATCTGGCTCGGGTTGCCGCCGAGTGCGGCGACCAGGCCGCCGGCCGCCATCGAGCAGGCCACGCCCACTTCGCCCTGGCAGCCCACTTCGGCGCCGGAGATGGAGGCATTTTCCTTGTACAGGATGCCGATCGCCGCGGAGGTCAGCAGGAAATCGAACACGCGCTGTTCGTTGGCGCCGGGGCAGAAGCGGTCGAAGTAATGCAGCACCGCTGGCAGTACGCCGGCTGCGCCGTTGGTCGGTGCGGTCACCACGCGGCCACCGGCGGCGTTTTCTTCGTTCACGGCCAGCGCGTACAGGTTGACCCAGTCCAGCGTGGTCAGCGGGTCGCGCATCGCCGCTTCCGGCTTGGAGGAGAGTTCGCGGTACAGCGCCGGGGCGCGGCGCGAGACATGCAGGCCGCCGGGCAGGGTGCCTTCCTGACGGATGCCGCGCTCCACGCAGGCCTGCATGGCGCTCCAGATCTCGCGCAGGTTGTCGCGGATCTCCTCTTCGGTGCGCCAGCACTTCTCGTTTTCGAACATCATCTGGGCGATGCTCAGGCCGCTGCGTGCGGTCTGCGCGAGCAGCTCGTCGCCGCTCTTGAAGGGGTAGGGCAGCGGGGTTTCATCGGGCACGATGCGGTCATCGGCCGCGTCATCCTGGTTGACCACGAAACCGCCGCCGACGGAGTAGTAATCGCGCGTGGCGATCACCTGCTCGTCCGCACCGTAAGCCGTGAAGCGCATGCCGTTGGTGTGGTACGGCAGCTTCTGGCGCTTGTTCAGGCCCAGGTCGCGCTTCTCGTCGAAGGCGATCTCGTGCTGCCCCATCAGGCGGATGCGCTTGCTGCTGCGGATCCGCTCGAGCGTTTCGGGGATGATGTCCGGATCGATCAGGTTCGGGCGCTGGCCTTCCAGACCGAGCAGCACCGCCTTGTCGGTGCCATGGCCACGGCCGGTCAGGGCCAGCGAGCCGTAGACGTCGGCGCGGATGCGTACCACGTCCTGCAGATGGCCCGGGTCGAGCAGCCAGCGGTGCACGAAACGTTCGGCAGCCTTCATCGGTCCCACGGTGTGCGAAGAACTCGGGCCAATGCCGATCTTGAAAACGTCGAACGTGCTGACAGCCATGATTGCCAAACTGCGGGTATCGGATGGAGCGCTATTCTATGCTGTCGCAGGCGCCAGCCTTGAGTGCGGCGCAACATTTCCCAAGGCGGGTGGGCCGGTGTTTACCTTGTACCAGCGTGATGACTGCCATTTGTGCGACCAGGCCCTGGCGGTGCTGGCCCAGGCCCGGGTGGCCGATCTGGACAGTGTGTTCATCGATGACGACATCGCGCTGGAGGCCCGTTACGGGCTGCGGGTGCCGGTGCTGCGTGATGCGCAGGGGCGGGAACTGGACTGGCCGTTCGATGTGGCGGCGGTAGAGACCTGGATCGGCTGACACCCAGCGCCGCTTGGCGGTGCTGGATGCGGTAGTGGGGGGCGGCGGGCCGGCCCCCCGACCCCAAGACCAACGAATACAGGAGTGAAACCATGGGGGGGGTGGGCGGGAG
>NZ_JBDJMW010000016.1:0-39674 GCF_039674145.1 Stenotrophomonas sp. TWI587
TGCCGGCGCTGCGGTCTCGACCCCAGGCGGTAAAGCCCCCGCAGGGGCGGGCTCCGCCGCGATGGGACTGTCTCTTATACACATCTGACGCTGCCGACGAAATAATTAGTGTAGATCTCGGTGGTCGCCGTATCATTAAAAAAAAATTTTTTCAAGCAGAAGACGGCATACGAGATAGCTAGTCGTCTCGTGGGCTCGGAGATGTGTATAAGAGACAGGCCCAACGGTCCTGGCCAGGGCTGCCCGCCACGACCCCCGACGGTTCAACGCGCGCGCGGCAGGGTAGTGCCGGCCGCTGGCCGGCTCTCGTTGATCCCGGAGGTTCGTACCGACCAACGGTCGGCACCTACCCAAAGCGGCATCGAGCAACGATGAGTCCTAACCGAAAGCTGCATCGATCATTGATCAGTCCCAACACCAAAACGAAAACGCCGGGCAATGCCCGGCGAATGCGTACCCCGTCTGGTGGAGAGCCCCCTTCTGTTGAAGGGGGCGCGCCGAAGGCGCGGGGATGAGGTGGAATGCGCGGACGAACTGCGAAGCAGTTCGTCAGAACTGACCGCCGAACGTGAATTGCAGACGCTCGACTTCGTCGCCGTCTTCCTTCTTGAGCGGGAAGGCGTAGCTGATCGAGATCGGGCCGACCGGGGCGCGCCACAGCAGGGCCACACCGGTGGACACGCGCAGTTCGTTGGCCTTGAAGTTGCTCACGCCGGTGTACACGTTGCCGAAGTCCACGAAGGCCGAGATACGGGCCGACGGGCTGTCGAACAGGCGCGGGAAGTAGGCTTCGACCGAACCGACGGTCTTGAGCGAGCCACCCAGCGGCTGGCCGCGGTTGTAGCTCAGGGTCGGTTCCGAACGCGGGCCCAGGGTGTTGTCTTCGAAACCACGCACCGAGTTGGTACCACCGGCGTAGAAGTTCTCGTAGAACGGCAGGCCCGTGGCGGTGACGGTCTTGATGTAATCCGACGAGGCCGGGTTGCAGTCGATGGTCTGGGTCGGATTCGGATTGGCGGTCGAGGGCGCGGTGTAGCAGAGGTCGCGCGTCACGTCCTTGCCGTAGCTGTCGCCGTAGCCGATTTCGGCGCGGGTGTTGATGACCAGCTGCGGGATGATCGGCCAGTACTTGGAGAACTGGTAGTTCAGCTTGTAGTACTCGACGGTCGAACCCGGCAGCGTGGTTTCCAGACCGACGCGCTGGTAGGTACCGCGGGTCGGCATGAAGTAGTCGTTACGGGTATCGCGCGCCCAGCCCAGCTCGCTGCGCCAGGAGTGGAACGTGCGCTGGCCGACGGCGTTGATGTAATCGATGATCGCCTGCGGGGTCGAGCCCTGGTAGGTGGTGATCTGGTTGCTGTCGATGCCCACCATCAGCGAGACGGTGTCGTTCTCGGTGATCGGCACGCCGAACACCACCTGCGCGGCACCGTTGGTGCTGTTGTACTGCGCGGTGTTGAAGTCGGAGTAATCCAGTTCGCGCCAGGACAGGTTGTAGCCCAGCGAGACGCCGTCATCGGTGAAGTACGGGTTGGTGTAGCTGAAGCCGTAACGCTGCAGGTAGCTGCTGCGCGAGGCTTCGACGGACACGCGGTTGCCGCCGCCCAGGAAGTTGTTCTGCGACAGCTGCACCGAGGTGGTCATGCCGTAGGACTGCGAATAGCCCAAGCCGAACACGAAGCTGCCGGAGGTGGTTTCCTTGACGTTGTAGACCACGTCGACCTGGTCGTTGCTGCCGGTGACCGGCGGCGTTTCCACGTCGACCGATTCGAAATAGCCCAAGCGCTGCAGACGGATCTTGGAACGGTCGATCGCGGCCTGCGAGTACCAGCTGTTCTCGAACTGGCGCATTTCACGACGCAGCACTTCGTCGGAGGTGCGGGTGTTGCCCTTGAAGGTGATGCGGCGCACCGACACGCGCGGGCCGGGAACGACCTGCATGTTGATGGCCACCGTGCGGTCGGCACGGTTGCTGGTCGGAATCGGGTTCACCTTGGCGAAGGCGTAACCGATGTTGGACAGCGAATTGGTGATCTGGTCCGAGCTGAATTCCAGCAGCGCACGCGAGAACGTATCGCCGGACTTCTGGATCACCATGCGCTCGACATCTTCCTGCGGGAGGATGGTGTCGCCGGTGACCTTGATCTCGGAGATCTTGTACTGCTCACCCTCGGTCACGCCGGCGGTGATGAACATGTCGCGCTTGTCGGGGCTGATCGAGACCTGGGTGGAATCGATGCTGAAATCCACGTAGCCGCGGTCCAGGTACCAGGAATTCAGCTTTTCCAGATCGCCGGACAGCTTTTCCTTGGAGTACTGGTCATCGCGGCGGTACCACGAGGCCCAGTTGTGCTCCTTCGATTCCCAGGTTTCCAGGATGTCTTCGGAGGCGAACTTCTCGGTACCGACCAGGTTGACGTGCTGGATCTTGGCGGCCTTGCCTTCCTTGATCGCGATGGCGATGTCCACGCGGTTGCGGTCCAGCGGGCTCACCGTCGGGGTGATGTCCACGTTGTACTTGCCACGGTCGTTGTACTGGCGGCGCAGTTCCTGGGTCACGCGGTCCAGGCTCAGACGATCGAAGGTGCCGCCCTCGGTCAGGCCGATGTCGCTCAGGCCCTTGAGGAGCTGGTCGCTCTTGATGTCCTTGTTGCCGGTGACGGTCAACTTGTTGATCGCCGGCCGTTCCTTGACCGTGACCACGAGGATGTCGCCCTGGCGGTCCAGCTGGACGTCTTCGAAGAAGCCGGTCTTGTACAGCGCACGGATGGTTTCACCGACCTTGTTGTCGGTGATGGTGTCGCCACGTTCCACCGGCAGGTAGGTGAACACGGTACCGGAGGTGATGCGCTGCAGACCATCCACGCGGATGTCGCTGACGGTGAAGGGCTCGGCTGCCTGCGCCAGGGCGGGCGCGCCGAAACCGGCAACGAGTGCGAGGGCCAGCAGGCGGCGATTGGGGAGTCGCGTCATGTCACGTCCGGTTGGAGTCGATTTCAACATTGCGGGATGCCGGCGCATAAGACGACGACAAAAGGATAAAAGTTCATCGCGGGACCAGACCGAGGATGTCGTTGTAGAACGCCAATCCCATCAGTCCGGCCAGCAGGGCCAGGCCGACATACTGTCCGGCGGCCATGGCACGCTCGCTCAGCGGGCTGCCCTTGACCAACTCGATAAGGTAATACAGCAGGTGCCCGCCGTCCAAGATGGGAATGGGCAACAGGTTGATGATGCACAGGCTCAGGGACAGCAACGCCAGGAAATACAGGAACCAGTCCAGGCCGCGCTTGGCCGAGACATTGGCGACCCGGGCGATCGTGACCGGCCCGGAAATGTTCTGCAGCGAGGCATTGCCGGTGACGATGCGTCGCATCATGCCCAGCGAATCGCCGGCCATGCGGGCGGTTTCACGCAGGGCGACCGGGACTGCCGCAAACGGCCCGAACTTGAGTTCGGCGTCATACGCCGGGGCATGGGTCTCCGGGAATCCGATGCCAATCTGCCAAGTGGCCTGGCCGCGGCCATCCACGCCCTGGCGCGGGGTGATTTCCAGCGCCAGCCGTTCGCCGCCGCGCAGGACGTCGATCATGCCGGGCCCGCCACGCTGGCCCAGCGCGGCGATCTGGGCCGGCACTTGGTCGGCGCCTTCAATGCGCTGGCCGTCCACGGCCACGATCAGGTCGCCCGGCACCAGCACGCCCTGGGCGGCGCCATCGGGCAGTACCTTGTCCACCAGCGCCGGCTGCAGCCAGAACTGCCAGCTCAGGCCGGCCAACTGCGGCACGCGGCGCTCGTCGAAGCCAGCCGGCAGCTGCGACAGCGGCACGGTGCGGGTGCGGGGCTGATCCAGCCCATCCAGCACCTCGACCTTGGCGTCCTGGCGGTCCATGGCTGCCGTGGTCAGGGCCATGCTGGCCTCACCGGCGGTGGCCACGCTGCGGCCGTCTACCTTCACCACGCGGTCGCCGGCCTGCAGCCCCGACGTCTGGGCCATGCCGGTGGTCCGACCGATGGTGGCCGAATAATCCTGTTTGCCGATCACGAACATCGCCCATAGCAGGGCGATGCACAGGATCAGGTTGGCGGCCGGACCGGCGGCGACCACGGCGATCCGCTGCCACACGGTCTTGTGGTTGAAGGCCTGGCCGCGCTCTGCCGGGTGCACCTCCACCTCGCGCTCGTCCAGCATCTTCACGTAGCCGCCCAGTGGAATGGCGGCGATCGCGAACTCGGTGCCATCGCGGTTGCGGCGCGACCACAGCGGCTTGCCGAAACCGACAGAGAAGCGCAGCACCTTGACCCCGCAACGGCGGGCGACCCAGTAATGACCGAATTCGTGGAAGGTCACCAGCACGCCAAGGCTGACGATCATCCACCAGACGGATCCGATGAAATCACCCATGGTGATCAGCGCTGTAAGGGGACGTGTCGGGCATTCAGGCGTGGTCGATGGCGGCTTGGGTGATCTGGCGGGCGCGCTGATCGGCGGTCAGCAGGCCCTCCAGTGTATCGGCGGACTCGGTCGACAGTGTTGACAGAGCGTTAGCGACCAGCGTGGGAATGGCAAGGAAAGCTGCCCGCCCCTGAAGAAACGCTGAAACAGCCACTTCGTTGGCCGCATTGAGGATCGCGGGGGCGGTGCCGCCGGCGGCCATGGCCTGCCAGGCAAGCTTCAGGCAGGGGAAGGCGTCGGTATCCGGCGCTTCGAAATCCAGCCGGCCCTGGGTGAGCAGATCCAGCCCGCTTACCCCCGATTCGATCCGCTGCGGCCAGCCCAGGCCCACGGCCAGGGTGGTACGCATGTCCGGCAGACCCATCTGGGCCAGGGTCGAGCCGTCGACGAACTCGACCAGCGAATGCACCAGGCTCTGGGGGTGAACCAGCACGTCGATGCGCTCGCCGGGCACGTTGAACAGATGATGGGCTTCGATGACTTCGAGCCCTTTATTCATCAACGTCGCCGAATCCACCGAGATCTTCGGGCCCATGGACCACTTCGGGTGGGCCACGGCCTGGGCCGGGGTGACCTGGGCGAGCTGCTCGCGGCTGCGGCCGCGGAACGGACCGCCCGAGGCGGTCAGGATGATCCGGCGTACACCGGCGCCGTCCAGGCTGGCATCGCGCGAGCGCAGGCACTGGAAGATCGCGCTGTGTTCGCTGTCGATCGGGATGATCTCGGCACCGGCGGCAGCGGCCTGGCGCATCAGCAGTTCGCCGGCGAGCACCAGCGATTCCTTGTTTGCCAGCAGGATGCGCTTGCCCGCAGTGGCGGCGGCCAGGGTCGAGGACAGCCCGGCAGCGCCGACGATGGCCGCGACGAGGGTGTCGCAGACATCGCTGGCAGCTAGCGCATCCAGCGCTGCGGCGCCTGCGTGGGCCTGGGTGGCCAGGCCGGCGTCACGCAGGCCATCGCGCAGGGCGGCGTACAGCGACGCGTCGGCGATCACCGCATGGGCCGGACGGTGCACGGCGCACAGCGCGACCAGTGCATCGACCTGACGACCCGCAGCCAGCACGGTGACCCGGTAGCGGTCCGGATGGCGCGCGATCACATCCAGCACGGATGCGCCGATGGAACCGGTGGCGCCGAATACGGCGACCTGGCGGAGGGCGGAAGCGCTGGACATGGTTAGAACCCGAAGATTTCCTTGCCGAGTGCGAACACCGGCAGGGCGGCGAGCACGCCGTCAATGCGATCCAGCACGCCACCATGGCCGGGGATGATGTGTCCCGAGTCCTTGGCACCGGCGTGGCGCTTGATCAGGCTCTCATAGAGATCGCCCAGCACCGAGGCGAACACGGTGACCACGGCAGTGATGACCAGGCCGACCAGGTGGCCGCTGTCGATGCCGGCCAGCCAGCCGAAGCCCAGTGCCACGATCAGGCCGGCGACCATGCCGCCGCCCAGGCCTTCCCAGGTCTTGTTGGGGCTGATGCGTGGCGCCAGCTTGGTCCGGCCGAAGGTGCGGCCGGCGAAGTAGGCGCCCGAATCGGCGGCCCAGACCACGGCCAGCGCGGTCAGCAGCCACAGGTGGCCGTTGTCACCGCTGGCATGGATGAGCACCAGCGAGGCCCAGGCCGGAACGATCGCCAGGGTGCCGGCCAGCAGCTTGAGCGCACGCGCCGGGCTGCTCGGGCTGGCGCCGAAGTTGAAGAAGCGCAGCCACAGCAGCGCCAGCAGCCACCACCCGATGCCGACCAGTGCGGCGATCTGGTACAGCACCAGCGAGCCGGCATCGGCCCACACGATCAGCACCATCAGCACCAGGTTCAGCACGAGCAGGACGGTGCGGGCGAGGGTGTCTTCGACGTCGGCCAGCTTCAGCCATTCCCACAGGCCGATCAGGAACACGGCGGCTGCCGCGGCAGCCAACCATTGGGTCGGCAGCATGAGGATGGCGAGGATGGCGACCGGCGCCATGATCAGCGCGGCGATGACTCGGGTCTTGGTCATGGGGAAGAGGTCTCGGTGGCCAAGGCGGCGATCTGGGCGCTGGTCAGGCCGAAACGGCGTTCACGCGCGGCATAGGCGTCGATCGCCTCCTGCAGGACGGCGGCATCGAACTCGGGCCACAGTACGTCGGTGAACCACAGTTCGGTATAGGCCAGCTGCCACAGCAGGAAATTGCTGATGCGGGTGTCGCCGCCGGTGCGGATGAACAGGTCCGGCGGCGGCAGGTCGGCCAGCGCCACGCGGCTGCTGAGCATGGCTTCGTCGATCTGCTCGGGCAGCAGGCGACCGGCCGCGACCTCGGCGGCCAGCTCGCGCGCGGCGCGGGCGATGTCCTGGCGACCGCCATAGCTGGCGGCGATGCTCAGGGTCATCGCACGGTTGCCGGCGGTGCGCTGCTCGGCAAGCTGCATGCGGCTGACCAGCCCGGCGCCGAAGCGCTCACGCTCGCCGATGAAACGCACGCGCACGCCACGGCGATGCAGCTCGTCCACTTCGCGGTCGAGCGCATTGAGGAACAGCTTCATCAGCGCATCGACCTCATCGCTCGGCCGGCCCCAGTTTTCACTGGAAAAGGCGAACAGGGTCAACGCGGCAATGCCGTGGTCGAGGCAGAAATCGATGGTGCGGTTGACCGCGCGCGCGCCGGCACGATGGCCGATCACGCGCGGGCGACGGCGCTTCTGTGCCCAACGCCCGTTGCCATCCATGATGATGGCAACGTGGCGCGGCATCGGCGCGGCAGAACTGCTGGTCGGGGCCTGGGACATAGGGCTCAGACCGCCATCAGTTCCTTTTCTTTCTCGGCGACCACACTGTCGACGTCCTTGATGGACTTGTCGGTCAGCTTCTGGATGTCGTCTTCGCCGCGCTTCTTGTCGTCTTCGCTGATCGCCTTGTCCTTGATCAGGTTGGCGATCGCCTTGTTGGCGTCCTGGCGGATGTTGCGGATGGCGATCTTGGCGCCTTCGCCTTCCTTCTGCACCTGCTTGCCCAGCTCCTTGCGGCGCTCTTCGGTCGGCGGCGGCAGGTTCAGGCGGATGACGGTGCCGGCCACGTTCGGGGTCAGGCCGAGGTCGGAGGCGTAGATCGCCTTCTCCACGTCCTTGATCATGCCCTTGTCGAACAGGGTGATGACCAGCGAGTGGCCTTCGGACACGCTGATCGAGGCCACCTGGTTCAGCGGGGTGTCGGTGCCGTAGGCTTTGACGGTGATGCGATCCAGCAGGGCCGGGGAAGCACGGCCGGTGCGGATGGAGGTGAGGGTGTGCTTCAGAGCATCGATGCTCTTTGCCATGCGCGTCTGCGCGTCCTGCTTGATTTCGTTGAGCATCGCCCGAATCCTGGATGTAACTGGGAATCGGGCGATTATAGGCGAAGAAGGGGCTTCGCCGGGCCGTTCAGGGCGCAGGCGTGGGCCTGCGCTCAGGCTCAGCTGTTGTCGCGGCCCTGCACCAGGGTGCCGATATTGTCGCCGTGCAGGATCTTGAGCAGCTCGCCCGGCTGGCCCATGTCGAACACGCGCAGCGGCAGGTCGCTGTCGCGGGCCAGGGCGAAGGCAGCCGTATCCATCACTTCCAGCCCGCGGCGGATCACTTCGTCGTAGGTCAGGCTGTCAAAACGGACCGCGTCGCTGTACTTGTTCGGATCCTTGTCGTACACGCCGTCCACCTTGGTGGCCTTCAGCAGCAGGTCCGCGCCGATTTCGATCGCGCGCAGGGCAGCGCCGGAATCGGTGGTGAAGAACGGGCTGCCGACGCCGGCGGCGAAGATCACCAGGCGGCCCTTTTCCAAGTGGCGGATCGCGCGGCGACGGATGTAATCCTCGCAGACGTCGTTGATCTTGATCGCGCTCATCACGCGTGCCTTGGCGCCCAGCTTCTCCAGGGCGTCCTGCATGGCCAGCGCATTGATCACGGTGGCCAGCATGCCCATCTGGTCGCCGGTGACCCGGTCCATGCCGCCTGCGGCCAGGCCGGCGCCGCGGAAGATGTTGCCGCCGCCGATCACCAGCGCCACTTCGGCACCGGCAGCCTGCGCTTCCATCACCTCACGGGCGAGGCGGTGGATGACCTTCGGGTCGATGCCGTAGTCCTCGTCTCCCATCAGCGCCTCCCCGGAAACTTTCAACAGGATGCGGCGATAGGCGAGCTTTGACATGGCGATCTCTGGGTGCGTGGAAAACGCCCGGATTCTACTGGAAGCCGGGTCATCGGGCAGCATAAATCTGCTGCACTGCGGCGAACCGTGTCCGTGACGCCGGGCGATCATGCCGCGCCGGCGGGGTCGGGGTTCAGGCCGGGGTCGTACTCGGCGAGCGTGCGATGACGCGGTTGCGGCCCAGATTCTTGGAGCGGTACAACACGTCGTCGGCAGCCTTGAGCAGGTCCTGAACATCGGCGAAACGCTCGTAACCGCCTTGGGTCGCCACACCGGCCGAGAAGGTCACGAAGAGGGGGCCGCTGGGCACTTCGGCCATCGGGGTGTTGACGATGTTGGCCAGGACCCGGCGCACCACTTCCAGTGCCACCGGTTCGGTGGTGTTGGGCAGCAGGGCGATGAATTCTTCCCCGCCGAAGCGTGCCACGGTGTCGCTGTTGCGCAGCTGTTCCTGCAGTTTGCTGGCGAACATGCGCAGCACCTGGTCGCCCATCAGATGGCCGTGGGCGTCGTTGATCTTCTTGAAATCATCCAGATCGATGAACGCGACGGACAGCGGCCAGCCGTGCCGGGTGGCGCGCAGGAACTCCTGCTCGAGCACGGCTTCCAGCTGGCGCCGGTTGAGTACGCCGGTCAGCGCATCGCGGTGGGCCTGCTCGGCCAGCCGGTTGGCCCGTGCTTCGAACTCGTCCGCACGCTGGCGGGCCAGTGCCGCGTCCTGTACCTCGCGCAGGTTGCGCAGGGTCGCCAGTTCCTGGGCGTGATCGATCAGCTGCTGCACGCGCGAGGGCGAGAACAGCGGGGTCTCGAACAGGGCACTGATGTCCGGCAGCGATTCGCCGATCCGGGTCAGCACCTGGTCGAACTGGGCGCTGTCCAGCCCGAGGGTGTCATGTACCTGCTGCAGTGCGTGTTCGCGCGCGGCATCGGCATCGGCGCCGAGCCAGATATCGGCCACGGCACCGGACAGCGCAACGCAGGCCTGGAAGGTGTCCTCGCCATCGACCGGCGATTCGCTGTGCGCGATGCTGTCCACCAGGTAGCGCGGCAGGCCCCACTCTTCGGTGATCCATGCGCCGACATCGGCATGCGTGCACTGCAGCTGTTCGCGCTCCAGTGCAACAAGGGCGTGGTTGTCGCTCGCCTGGCGCAGCAGGGGCAGGTAAGTGTCCGGTTGGGTCTGGGCCAGGGCGAGGATGCCGATGTCCTGCAGCAGCCCGGCCAGCATCAGCTCTTCGGCCTTGCGCAGGCCGCGGGCCTGACCGAGCAGGCTGGCAGCCAGTGCACTGAGGATGCTGCGGCGCCACGCGCGTTCGCGCAGGTCCTGGCCATCGCCGGCGGCGGTCAGGCCCTGGGTCACGGTGAAGCCCAGGGCGAGGGTCACCGTAGCGTTGAGGCCGAGCATGGTCAGTGCCTGGCCGAGATTCTCGATCCGTCGCCGGCTCGCATACAGGGGCGAATTGGCGATGCGCAGCATGCGGGCGCTCAGCGCCATGTCGATGGCGATGATGTCGGCGGCGGTGGTGATGTCCGCTTCCGGGTCCTGCGCCAGTTCGATGATGCGCAGGGCAATACCGGGCGGGGAGGGCAGGTTGCGGCAGAGCGCCAGGGCGGCTGTCAGCTCGGGAGGCATGGCGGGGCTTTCACTGTGTTGGGGCAAGAATACCTGAGACGCATCACAGTTTTATCTCTGGATTCTTGTGCTGACGCGGCAGATCGGTTTGGAAGTATTGCCCTGATCCGGCACACAAAGCAAAACCAGCGGGCAAAAAAAAGAAGCCGCGGAATCCGCGGCTTCTCTCGTAGCACCTTCAAGCGGTGAGAATCAGGCCAGACCGGCCTGCTTCATCACTTCGGCGGCGTAGTCTTCCACCACCTTCTCGATGCCTTCGCCGACGGCCAGGCGCTGGAAGCCGACCACATCGGCACCGGCGGCCTTCAGGACCTGCTCGACCGACTGGTTGGTGTCCAGCACGTACGGCTGGCCGTACAGGGTCACTTCGTTGACGATCTTGGCGATCTTGCCGCTGATGATCTTTTCCAGGATATCGGCCGGCTTGGACTTGTCCTTGTCGGACATCTTGGCCAGTTCGATTTCCTTTTCCTTGGCAACGAACTCGGCCGGCACATCGGCAGCCTTGTTGTGCGGCGGGTTCATGGCAGCCACGTGCATGGCCAGGCCACGGGCCAGCTCTTCATTGCCACCGGCCAGCTCGACCAGCACGCCGATGCGGCCGCCGTGCACGTAGGCAGCGACGTTGTTGGTCGATTCCAGACGCACGATGCGACGCACGTCGACCTTCTCGCCAACCTTGGCGATGACGGCGGCGCGGGCTTCTTCGATCGTCTCGCCGGTCGGCAGCTTGGCGGCCTTCAGGGCGTCGATGTCGGCAGCGCCCGAGCTCAGGGCGGTGGCAGCAACGGCCTTGGTGAAGTCCAGGAAGTTGCTGTCCTTGGCGACGAAGTCGGTTTCGGAGTTGACTTCGACCAGCACGGCCTTGCCGCCGTCCTGGGCTGCCACGATGATGCCTTCGGCAGCCACGCGGTCAGCCTTCTTGTCGGCCTTGGCCAGGCCGGACTTGCGCAGCCATTCGGCCGAGGCGTCGATGTCGCCGCCGTTTTCGACGAGTGCCTTCTTGCACTCCATCATGCCGGCGCCAGTGCGCTCGCGCAGTTCCTTGACCAGGGAAGCAGTGATTTCCACGGGATTTCCTCACGAAAGAAAGGGGTTGGGCCGGCATGGTGGCCGGCCCGTGTGACAGTGTCCTGTCGTCGCGCCATCGGCAGCGGACAGGAACGGTGGGCGCGCTGCGCCCACCGTGGGCCTGGATCAGGCCTGGGCTTCGCCAGCGGCCGGAGCGTCGGCAGCCGGAGCGGCAGCAGCCTTCTTGGCCGGAGCGCGGCGGGCCGGCTTGGCTTCTTCGGTGGCGGCAGCGTCGGCGAACTCTTCTTCACGGACGGTGGCAGCGTGCGGAGCAGCCGCCTTGCCTTCCAGCACGGCGTCGGCAGCGGCGCGGGCGTACAGCTGCACAGCGCGGATGGCGTCGTCGTTGCCCGGGATCGCGTAATCGACCAGTTCCGGGTTGTAGTTGGTATCGACGACCGCGATCACCGGGATGCCGAGCTTCTTGGCTTCCTTGATGGCGATGTCTTCGTGGCCGATATCGATGACGAAGATCGCGTCGGGCAGACGGTTCATGTCCTTGATGCCGCCCAGCGAGGCTTCCAGCTTGTCGCGCTCGCGACGCAGGCCCAGCACTTCGTGCTTGACCAGCTTGTCGAAGCTGCCGTCGGTCTCACCGGCTTCCAGTTCCTTCAGGCGGGCAACCGACTGCTTCACGGTACGGAAGTTGGTCAGGGTGCCGCCCAGCCAACGCTGGTTCATGAAGGGCATGCCGCAACGCTCGGCTTCTTCACGGATCGACTCGCGGGCGCTGCGCTTGGTGCCCAGGAACAGGATGGTGCCGCGCTTCTGGGCAACGCTGGAAATGAAGTTCATCGCGTCATTGAAGAGCGGAACGGTCTTTTCCAGGTTGATGATGTGGATCTTGCCGCGGGCGCCGAAGATGTACTGGCCCATCTTGGGGTTCCAGTAACGGGTCTGGTGGCCGAAATGGACGCCGGCTTCCAGCATCTGACGCATGGTGACCTGAGGCATTGCAGTAACTCCTGATAGGGAACCGGCCGCCACGGGTAATAGTTGGGCGGTCCGCCGCAAGGCGGGTGGTTCCGGGGTTTGGCTTCCCTGTCGCTTCCGTGACCGAACTCCTTGCGGAGCACCCCGGCACGGATATGGGCTGCAGGTGTGGATTCACCGGTGACGTCCGGTGTTGACGTGTTCACGCGAAAGGACGCGGGAAATCCAGTTGATTATAGCCCGGCCTGGGCCGGCGCTGCAATCTCGGGTGCGGCGGAGCGCAGGGTGGCCTCTTCTGCGTGGTCCAGGCGGGCCCGGAAGCGGCCGCCGGCATAGCCATCCGGGCGGGCTGGAACTGCCCAGCTCCGGCGACTGTGTGGCAGCACGTAGCCTGCAAGCCCATCAATCAGGCGCTGTCGCCGGCCCCGGTCATCCACGAACACCAGGTCGGCCAGGTGGGCATGGCCATCGCCGTCATTATAAAGCTGCAGCCGTGGGGCGGCCGGGCTGCCTGCTGCGATCACGCCCAGGCGTGAAACCGGGGGTACCTCGGTGGCCGGTTCAAGGAACACCGGCAGTGAGTAGCGGGGGTGTCCGGGCGCCACCCCGGCCGCGGGCGTGAGGATCAGACGGTAGCCCTGCTGGGTGCGCTGAGGTGCCGCGCCCAGCCGGATGACGCGCAGCCGCTGGCCCTGGCCGGCGCCGATATCCAGCTGCGCGGGACTGATCGCCACCTCGGCCGCTGGCACCAGGCGCTCCTCGTCGCCCTCCTGGGTCCAGCGATACAGGCGGGCCTGCCCCGTCCACGCGGTGGGCTCGGGATTGTCAAGCCACAGGTCTGCATGTGCCGGACCGGCCGGGACAGCGACGTTGGCCGGCCGGATATCCAGCGCGTGTACCGGCAGGGTGCAAAGTCCCCACCACAGCAGCGCCAGAAGCAGGCGCATCAGTAGGTGACGGTGATCATGGCGGAGTGCGCACCGTCGGCGCGTTCCACGGGTGGGCTCAGTGCGGCCACCTGCTCAGGCACCGGATCGCCTGCGCTGCTGCGCTGCCGTGCAGATCCGCAGGCCGCGACGTCACGCGCGCCTGCGCTGTGACAGTCAGCAATGATCCGTACCCCGATGCGCAGCATGGCGCCACCGCCATTTGCAGGGCGTGCCGCAGCGGGGACACTGGTGGAAGCAGCGAGCAGGCAGGCGAGGAGGAGGCAGGGCGGTCGCGCGGGCATCGAACATCGGACGGCAGGGGATGCGACCGTTAGCGGCCAGCAGGGGGGCGTCTTGAGGGCTGGCCCACTCAATAGGTGATGGTCACCGTGATCAGGTCGTTGTAGCTGCCTTGGGCGGGAATCGCGCCCGTCGTCGGCGGGGCCCGGCCGTAGACGGTGAGCGTCTGTGCGCTTCCGTTGCCGGTGCCGGCCTGGGTGTCGGTGTTGATCGTGTTGCCCCAGCGCTGCGAGCGCGCCGCGTCGCGGTACAGCTCGTAGGGGATGTAGTAGACGCTGCTGTCCGGGGCGGTGAAGCGCATGCGCCGGACGTTGCCGAGCGCGTTCTGCCCGTTGTTCAGGCCGATGCTGTAGGCGGTACGGTTGATGCAGGTCAGGCCGATCGTCGAGGTGCGATCAAGATTGGCGGTAATGGCGCCCGCGTTGCTGCCGAAATCCATGTCGGTGGTGACATAGGTGCTGCACTGGGGCAGGACGTTGGCGCTGACCGTGAACGGGAACGCGCCGTCGGCGGTCTTGTGGCCGCTGACGCCGCTGGTGCTGGTGCACAGCGCCGGTGGCTGGGCGGTGCCGATGGTGGCCTCGTTATAGGCATATTCCAGGCTGACGTTGGCGGCGGCGAAGCTGCTGGCGAAGGTGCCGGCCGACAACACCTGGGCGGCGGGGACCTGCCCGTACACAGTGATGGTCTGGTTGCCGCTGCCGCCGCCGAGCAAAGGCACGGCATAGTTGAGAGTGACCACCAACGCTGCCGGGGAGCCCCCCGGTACCGAACCCCACGTGGTGGTGCGGCCGGCGTTGCTGTACAGCTGGAAGGCCATCGGATCGGCCGAGGCATTGGTCATGCTGCGGCTCGGCAGCAGCGTGTTGCCGGTGCTGCCCGTGCCGATCTTCAGGCAGGCGCGTACGCTGGCACTGCCCAGGACGCTCAGCGCGGCGGTGTTGCAGGTGATGGTGAAGCTGGTCATGGCGTTGGTCGGGTTCGCCGCGCCATTGGTGATGGTGCCGAATGCCAGTGCGGTGGGTGCCGTCGCCGTGCACGTGGTATCCGCACGCGCCGCTGTCACCCAGCACAGCGCCCCCAGTGCCAGCATGATCGCGAGCAGCCGGGTGGCGATCATGGCGTGGGTGTCGGCAGGCAGCGCAGTGGGCCTATCCGGGGCATGCCGGGCGAGGTGGCGGTGACATGCGGCGCCAGGCGCACGCTGCAATGTCCGTCAGGCAGTTCGACCTGCAGTACGGCCGGTGTAACAACATCCTCCAGGTAGGTTTCTCCGTCATAACCCACCGTGGCGGCCCCTCCGCCGGGCAGCCGCACGCTGCTGCCGACGGGCAGCGCGACGCCCTCGGGATCGTGCAGGATCACCCGCATGGCCTGGGTGCGGCGCAGGCCGAAGTCGACGCCCAGCCCGGCGCTCTGTCGTGGCGTCACCCAGGTATCCACGCGGTCGGCGCGCATGTCCGCGGGCAGATCCAGCGTATCGATGGAGAGCCGGTTGCGCTGCCAGGACAGCAAGGGGGTCACCAGCAGCAGCCCGTTTCTGTCAGTGCTGCCGATCAGCCGGTTCTCCAGCCTTACCGGGATGCCGGCGTAGCCATCGGTGGACACCACGGCAAAGGCGTCGGGGACCTCGCGTGCGGCAAAGACGTGTCCGCCCATCCAGACCACGCTGCCACTGGCACTGGCGTAGCCGTAATCCAGGTCACCCTGGCGCGCGTAGCCCATTGAGTAGCGCCCGACCCGGTTGAGCCAGCCCAGTTCGGCCAGTCCGCCGGCACCGTCGTCACCGCCGCGCGCCTGCACCCGCCAGCCATGGCCGCCTTGGCTGCCGTCGCCCGGCACGGGCTGGGAAAGATCAGCGACATAGGTCAGCCGCTCGCCGTTGCGCTGCGCCGACAGGCTGCTCTGCCGGTTGCGCCCCAACGCGGCCGAGACCGACAGATAGACACTGCGGTCGTCGCTCTCGGCCAGATTCTGGTTGAAGGACAGGTAGGCGGACCAGCGCTCGCCGAAGCTGCGCGACCAGAACAGGCTGGCGTAGCGGTTGTCCTCGCCATCGGGATAGCGCAGGCGCAGGTAACTGGCGCTCAGCGATCCGGCCTCCTGCAGGTTGAGCCCGATCGTGGCCTGCTCGCTGATGTCCGGGGGCAGGGTGTCCTGCAATGCGCCCAGGTCGCGGTAGGCGCCGTGCGTCCGCCGGGTCAGCAGGTTGATGTTGAAGCGACGGTTGTTCCAGCTGTAGCCCACGGCATATTGGCCGCCCTGGAGTCCGTCGAAGCGGCTGTGCGCATAGGCGGCGTTGACCACGCCGGCGCCACCCAGCAGCCACCAGCCCCCGGCACCGCCGTTGAGCACGCCGCCACCGCCTTCCACGTGTGCCTCGGCGGTGAACCGGTCGCTGGCGCCATAGCGCCAGGTGGCGCTGCCGATCACCGGCGTTTCGTAGGCGAACGAACGCAGGCCGTAGTCCTTCCGCATCCGGCCCACGCCGGCCGACCAGTCGGACAGACCCTTGGCCAGCAGCTGCTGGGTGCCGTAGAAGGCAAAGTCCAGTGTCTGCATCCGGCCGAAGGCATCGGTGATCACCACCTGTGCGTTGCCGGTGCCGTTGATGCCCGGCTGCGCGGCCAACTGGAAGGGGCCGATCGGCACCTCGCCGTTGTACTGGCGCAGGCCATCTACATACAGCTCCACGTTGGACGGGACGACCGCTTCGCCGAGGAAGGTGGGGGTGGGGGTCAGCACGCGGTAGGGCTGCAGGCCGTAGTTGCGCCCGATCTGCACACCCCCCATGCGGACCGGCCGGCTCCAGTCGACAAAGCCGCTGTAGAAATCGCCGACGGTCAGTGACACGGCCGATGCCGGGAAATCCAGGCGCCACGCCGTGTCCAGACGCACGCTCTCCCCGCGCCACTGCCGATCGGCGGAATCCTGGTAAGTACGCAGCAGCGAGCTGGTCTCCAGGACGCCTTCGCCCAGCCCGAACAGACGCAGTTCGTTGGTCAGGGCAAGGTTGCCGCCGCCCTCGTTGTGGCTGCCATAGACGTCATAGTTGAGCACCATGCCGGGCGACGCGGTCGCTGCCGGTGCAGTGTCGGCCGCCCGTTCGAGCCGGGTGGTGGGCAGCGACAGCTGATCCAGCGGCACATCCAGGGCCAGCGTCTGCAGCGCCGCGTCATAGCGCACGACCACCCCGCTGAGGTGCTCCAGCGCGACCGGCTCCTCGCCGCGGGCCGAGAAGCCGAGTTGGCGCAGCGTGGCGCCGGAGGCCATCAGCCGGCCCTGCAGTTCGGTAAAGGGCAGCAGTCCGCGCGGGGTCTGGTTGAGCGTCACCTCCAGGTACAGGGTCTGCGCGGCGGTCAGCGGTGTCGGTGGCGGCAGCATCGCATCGCCCGACGCGCCAATGTCCGCATCGGCTGCCATCGCGGCGCACGGGGTCAGCGTCGCGGTGAGCAGCATCCGCATGCAGGCCTCAGCGAGCCGGCGGCGCGGCGGGCAGTGGCGTCTGGGCCGACTCGCCATTGATCTTTGCCGAGAACGTGGCGCCCGCCAGGCGGGCGGCCGGAATGTCCAGTGGCCAGCGCATGGTCTGTCCGCCAAGGACGTAACCGAGCAGGCCGGGATGGATGATCTGCGGGCGGTTGGTCGGGCCGAGGCCAAGGTCGGCCAATTGGGCATAGCTGTTGCCGCTGTTGTGCACCTCCAGGGCCGGTCGCCCGTCATCGAGACGTGTCAGCCGTGCCTGCAGGGCGTATTCCAGGCCGGTGCCCGCGTCGGGTTGGACGAACACCGGCATCGAATAGCGCAGCACGAACTGCATACCGGTGCGACGCGGATCCACCGTGGGCAGTTCATCGACCACCACCCGGTACGCGCGTTGGGAGGCCGGCGTGGCCGGTTCGCTGCGCACTACGCGGATCAACTGCTGCTGGCCGGCGGCCAGCGACTGCATAGGGGGGCTGACCTGCAGATCGGTGGTGGGCAGGAGCTGGTCCTGGCCGGCGTCCTGGCGCCACTCGTAGACCCGCACCTGCACCTGCACCGGGGCGGTGCCGCTGTTGGTGAGCCAGAGCGCATCGGCGTTCTGCCGCGGCGTCAGCTGTAAAGACGTAGGGGCGACCTGCAGACTCGCGGCGGTGGCGCTCCCCATCAGCAGCCACAACCAGCCCAGCACCGCGCACCCGAACAACCGCCCAGGGCAATGCCCTGCGGAAATCGGCATGGCGGACCTCAATAGGTGATGGTGGCGGTGATCGTGTCCTGATAGTTACCGGCAGCGGCATTGTTGACGCTGGGGTTGGCGATCTGGCCGTAGACATTCAGTGTCTGCGCCAGGCCGGTGCCGGTGCCGGCCACTGTATTGGTGCCGGCGGTGGCACCCCACACATTGGTATGCCCGGCATCGCGATAGAGCTGATAGCCGACGAAATTGTTGGCGGTCACGCTGGCGTCGGTGTTTTTCATACGCCGGGTGGTCACGTCGTTGGCCGTCCCGGCATTGGAGCCGGCATTGAGGGCCACGGTGTACGGCGTCAGCGCCGAGCACTGCGCGGTGATCGTGCCCTGTGCATTGGACGGGGTAGTGGCGGTGGACAGGGCCGAACCGAAGTCGACGTCCGTGGCCGCAGCGGCCGTGATGGTGCAGGCCTTGGTGATGATGACCTTGACGTTGAACGTGGTGGTATCGGCCGCGAGGGCCGAGGTGGCGAGGCCGGTCAGGGCCAGGGTGAGCAGGGCAGGGCGGAAAAATCGCATGGGCATGCTCCTTGGACGGGGGTCCTTGCTGAACAACACGATGCTGCCGGACTGTGAAACGGTCTTCACTCGGTTATAGGTGGCGTCTTGTTTGGAGGCCGTGAGATTTGACGAAATCAATGGCCGTTTTCGGCATGAAACTGCGTTCTGCGACGGCCATCCCATTCATTCATGCACCTGACTGCGGGTCGCTGCCCAAACCCCGGCTGTCAGCGTTCCACCCGATCCCGTTCAGATTGGCCCCGGATCGGCGATAATGGCTCCCATGAGCGTGAATCTGAAAACCCCCGAGGAAATCGAACTGATGCGCATCGCCGGCCGCCTGGCCAGCGAAGTGCTCGACGTTGTCACCCCCCACGTCAAGCCGGGCGTGACGACTGAAGAGCTGGACCGCATCTGCCACGACCACATCATCAATGTGCAGAAGGCGACGCCGGCCAATGTCGGTTACCGCGGCTTCCCCAAGACGGTCTGCACGTCGGTCAACAACGTGATCTGCCACGGCATCCCCAGCGAAGCCAAAGTCCTCAAGGACGGCGACATCGTCAACATCGATGTCACCGTGATCAAGGATGGCTGGCACGGCGATACCAGCCGCATGTACTACGTCGGCACGCCGTCGGTCATGGCCAAGCGCCTGGTCGATGCGACCTACGAAGCCATGTGGCGCGGCATCCGCGCGGTGAAGCCGGGCGCGACGCTGGGCGATATCGGCCATGCGATCCAGAGCTATGCCGAAGCCGAGCGCTTCAGCGTGGTGCGCGAGTACTGCGGTCATGGCATCGGCAAGGTCTACCACGATGAACCGCAGGTGGTGCATTACGGCCGTCCGGGCCAGGGCCTGGTGCTGCAGCCCGGCATGACCTTCACCATCGAGCCGATGATCAACGAGGGCACCCGCTACAACAAGGTGCTGCCCGATGGCTGGACCGTGGTCACCAAGGACCGCAAGTTGTCGGCGCAGTGGGAGCACATGGTCGCGGTCACCGAGACCGGCGTCGACGTGCTGACCCTCTCGCCCGGCGAATCGCAGGTCTGAGCATGCTGCCGGCGAGCCCGATGCTGGACGCGCCGGCCGATTCCTTCGCCGACCCGGACTGGGCGGCGTTGGCGCGCCAGTCGCTGCAACAGACCGACGCGCGGCTTTACCGCCGCTTCGACCAGAACGACAACATCGAACGCCTGCTCGCCCTGCGCGCGCGGGCGGCCGATCACTTGATCCGGCTGGCCTGGCACCGCTGCCTGCCTGCCGGGTCGGGGATGGCGTTGTTCGCGGTGGGTGGCTACGGGCGCGGTGAGTTGTTCCCGCGCTCGGATATCGACGTGCTGGTGCTGGGCACGCCCGAGCAGCAGCGACGGCACGAGTCCGGGCTGGCGCGTTTCTTCGCCCTGCTGTGGGATTGCGGCCTGCCGGTCAGCCACGCGGTACGTTCGCCGGCCGAATGCACCCAGGCCAGCGCCGACCAGACGGTACTGACCGCGCTGATCGAATCGCGCCCGGTGGTCGCCGATGACGCGGCCCGCCATGCGTTGAAGGCGGCGGTCAACGTGGAGGGCCTGTGGCCGCCACGCGAATTCTTCCTCGCCAAGCGCGAAGAGCTGCTGGCGCGGCATCAGCGCTTCGGCGACACCGCCGACAACCTTGAGCCGGACATCAAGGATGGCCCCGGCGGGCTGCGCGACCTCAATACGCTCGGCTGGATGGCGCTGCGCGCGTTCGGCGTGCGCGACCTGGAAGCGCTGGTCGGCCTGGGCCATCTCGGCCCGGATGAAGCCGCCGCGCTCAAGCGCGAACGCTGCGCGCTGGCACGGCTGCGCTTCGGTCTGCACTTGGTGGCCAACCGGCCCGAAGAACGCCTGCGGTTCGATTACCAGAAGACGCTTGCCGCCCGCCTGGGTTTCGAAGACGACATCGAAAGCCTGGCCGTGGAAAAGATGATGCAGGGGTTCTACCGCAGCGCCACCGTGGTGCGGCGGATCAGCGACCGACTGCTGCAGCGCTTTGAGGAACAGTTTGATGGCGAAGCGGTGCCCGAGCCGGTCAGTGTCGGTTTCTCGCTGCGCCGCGGTTACCTGGCTGCCAATGATGCCGCGTGGCCGCAGGGCGACATCGAGCAGGTGTTCGCGCTGTTTTCCAGCTGGGCGTACAACCCGGATGTACGCGGCCTGCACTCGCTGACCGCCCGCGCACTGGCCGAATCGCTGCCGGAGCTGGCGGCGTACACAGAGGCCAGCCCCTCGGCACGCGATCAGTTCCTGGGCCTGCTGCGCAGCCCCCGCGCGGTCGACACCCTGGCGCGGATGGCACGCCTGGGCGTGCTCGGCCAGTGGATCCCCGCCTTCGCGCAGGTCTCCGGGCGCATGCAGTTCGATCTGTTCCATGTCTACACCGTGGACCAGCACACGTTGATGGTGCTGCGGAACATCGGCCTGTTCGCCACCAGTCGCGCCGACGAACGCTTCTCCATCGCGCATGAGGTCTGGCCGCGGCTGCGCAAGCCGGAGCTGCTGCTGTTGGCCGGGCTGTTCCATGACATCGCCAAGGGCCGCGGCGGCGATCACTCCCAACTCGGTGCGGTGGATGCGCGCGAATTCTGCCAGGCGCTGGCGCTGAGCAGTTCCGATACGGAGCTGGTGGCCTGGCTGGTCGAGCAGCACCTGCGCATGTCGGTCACCGCGCAGAAGCAGGACATCTCCGATCCAGACGTGATCCATCGCTTCGCCACCCTGGTGGCCAGCCGCGACCGGCTCGATTACCTGTATCTGCTGACCTGCGCCGACATTGCCGGGACCAGCCCCAAACTGTGGAATGCATGGAAGGACCGCTTGCTGGCCGACCTGTATTTCGCGGCGCGGCGCGCGCTGCGCGACGGGCTGGAGAACCAGATGCCGGCCGCCGAGCGTGTTGCCGAAGCGCGCGAATCGGTGCGCCAACTGGTGCGCGAGCGCGGCTACGACGACGCGACGATCGAGCGCCAGTTCACCGTGATGCCCGATGAGAGCTTCATCCGGCTGCGGCCCGAGCAGCTTGCCTGGCAGGCCGCCGCGCTGGTACCGATCAAGCAGGGCCAGACCTTGGTGAAGGTGCGCCGGATCACCCCGGACGACCACGCGCTGGAGGTATTCGTGCACTCGCCGGATCGCGATGGCCTGTTCGCCGCGATCGTGATGACGCTGGACCGCAAGGGCTATGGCATCCACCGCGCGCGCGTGCTGGACGGCCCGGTCGATACCATCTTCGATACGTTTGAAGTGACCCCGGCCGACAGCTTCGCCGATGGCGATGCGCTGCGCCTGGAGGCCGGCCTGCGCGAAGCGCTGTCCGGCGATCTGAGCCGGCTGCGCCCATCGCGTCGTGTGATTCCGCGCCAGCTGCGGCACTTCCGTTTCACGCCGCGCATCGAATTCCGCGATGTCACCGATGGCCAGACCACCAGCACCCGTTTCAGCCTGGTCGCACCCGACCGCCCCGGCCTGCTGGCCGACGTGGCGTTCGTGCTGCGCAACCAGCGGCTGCGCGTGCATGATGCGCGCATCGCTACCTTCGGCGAGCGCGCCGAAGATATGTTCGTGATCAGCGATGAGCATGATCACGCCCTGACCGAATCCGCCAGACAGCAGCTGCAAGACGCGATGCTCGCCTGCCTGGACCCTGATCGAAACGCCGGAGACCCCCACTGATGGCCACCAAGCCTGCCAAGAAGACCGCCGCGAAGACCGCGGCGGCCAAGACCCCTGCTGCCGCGCCTGCGGTGAAGAAGACCGCTGCCGCAGCGAAAAAGTCCGCACCCGCAGTGAAGAAGGCCGCCGTGAAAAAGGCACCGGCACGCAAGGTGGCTGCTACTCCAGCCGAGAGTGCTGCCAAGCGCAGTGCCAGCCGTGATGCCACCATTGCGCGCAAGTCGCTGCGCAAGCCGGCCACGCCGGGTGTGGAAGAACTCAAGTTCGGTATCGAAAGCGCTTTCGAACGCCGCGCCACGCTGACCCTGCATGAGATCGAGGGGTCGACCAAGCCGCTGGTCGGCCGCGTGATCGACGGTCTGGAAACCGGTGAATTCCGCGTTGCCGAGCCCGATGGTCACGGTGGCTGGAAGGTCAACGAATGGCTGAAGAAGGCGGTGCTGCTGTACTTCCGCGTCAACGACATGGCCGTGGTCGATGCACGCCCGGCGCCGTTCTGGGACAAGGTCGAATCGCGTTTTGCCGGTTTCGATGAAGCCAAGTTCCGCCGCGCCGGCGTGCGCGTGGTGCCCGGCGCGATCGCGCGCCGTGGCAGCTACTTCGGCAAGGACGTGGTGCTGATGCCGAGCTTCACCAACATCGGCGCCTATGTGGGCGAGGGCACCATGGTCGACACCTGGGCCACGGTGGGTTCGTGCGCGCAGATCGGCAAGTACTGCCACCTGTCCGGTGGCGCCGGTATCGGTGGCGTGCTGGAGCCGCTTCAGGCCAGCCCGACCATCATCGAAGACCATTGCTTCATCGGGGCGCGTTCGGAAGTGGTGGAAGGCTTCGTGGTCGGCCATCACAGCGTGATCGGCATGGGCGTGTTCCTTGGCCAGAGCACGCGCGTGTACAACCGCGCCACCGGCGAGATCAGCTACGGTTCGGTACCGCCGTACAGCGTGGTTGTGTCCGGCCAGCTGCCGTCCAAGGACGGCTCGCACTCGCTGTACTGCGCGGTGATCGTCAAGCAGGTCGATGCCAAGACCCGCAGCAAGACCAGCGTCAACGAGCTGCTGCGCGGCCTGGCCGACTGAGCACGCCGCAGCCCGCGCTGGCGCAGGCGGCGCGCTACCGGCACCCGTTCGCGGGGTGGCCGGGACGCGCGCTGCAGGGCCTGCTCGGCTGCGCGCACCTGACCGCCGCCCGGCGCGCGCTGACCCGCGTGCTGCCGGTACCGGCCTTGATCAGTGATGTGCGTGAGGTGGTGTACCTGAGCTGGTGGGTGGACGTGCGTCATGCACCGCCGCCCCCGCCGGGCCATCGCCTGTTCGTGCATGACGGGCGTACGCCCTATACGATCCTGACCTACCGTCACGGCCATTTCGGTCCGGCGCTGGCGGGGCCGTTGCGTCGCATTTTCCCTTCGCCTCTGCAGAGCAACTGGCGCTGGTATGTGGTGCCGGATCACGCGACGGACACGTCAACCACGCCGCTTGTCGTGTTTGATCGCAACGTGATCGACAGCGCGCTGCACGCGGCCGGTGCACGCCTGTGGAGCGACGCCATGCAACCGCATCTGGCCGCGCGTTTCGAGCATGCCGTGGATGCCGATGGCGGGCACACCGTGATCGAGCCGGGGCAGGGCAGCGCACCCGCACTGCTCGCGCAGGTGCGCCCGGCAACGGCCTTGGCGGCGGCGTGGGCGGCCGGGGCGTTCACCGATGCAGCGCAGGCCATGGCGTTCCTGGCCTGCCAGGAGGCCGCGTTCGCGGTCGCCGCGGATGGTCGGCTGGCCCTGACCCATATCGATCTGCCGATTGCCCTTTCGGACGTGCAGCCCCTGCAACTGGAGGGCCCGGTGTCCTGCCCGTACCTTGCCGCCATGGGCGTCGATCTGGCCGAGGCGTTCTGTTTCCGGGTGCCGCAGGTACCGTTCCGGGTCGTGTCCGAACGCCTGTTGTGACATCCTCACGGCATCCTTCCTGATCGATGCTGCACGCCCCGCCATGACCACCACTCTGTACGGATTGAAGAACTGCGACACCTGCAAGAAAGCCACCAAGTGGCTGGACCGATTCCAGGTGCCGTACACCTTCGTCGACTACCGCGATCACCCGCCGACGCCGGAGACCCTGATCGACTGGGCCGGCCAGGCCGGTGGCTTTCCTGCGTTGATCAACAGATCCTCCACCACGTGGCGACAACTGCCGGAGAACCGCAAAGCGGCCGACTCCGAGGCCGAATGGAAGCTGCTGCTGCGCGAGTACCCGCAGCTGATCAAGCGCCCGGTGGTGGTGAGCGCCGATGGCGTGATGACCCAGGGCTTCTCGGACAACGGCTTCAAGCAGCGGTTCGGAGTGGGCGCGTGAACGACGTCGTTGCCTTGACCTGCGACCTGATCGCGCGCGCCTCGGTTACGCCCGAGGATGCCGGCTGCCAGGCACTGCTCGCTCGCCGTCTCGAGCAAGCGGGCTTCCAGTGCGAACACCTGCGCCTGGGCGAGGTCGACAACCTGTGGGCCACCCACGGGCAGGGCGCGCCGGTGCTGGTGCTGCTCGGGCATACCGACGTGGTACCGACCGGCCCGGTCTCGGCCTGGACCAGCGATCCGTTCGATCCGCAGATCCGTGAGGGCGTGCTGTACGGACGTGGCGCGGCCGATATGAAAGGCAGTGTGGCCGCCTTCGTGGTGGCCGCCGAGCAGTTCGTCGCCGCCCATCCGGACCATCCGGGCACGTTGGCCGTGCTGCTGACCAGTGACGAGGAAGGCGATGCCATCGACGGTGTGCGTCGCGTCGCCGATATCTTCCGCGAGCGTGGCCAGGCCATTGACTGGTGCATCACCGGTGAGCCGTCCTCCACGGCCGTGCTCGGCGATCTGTTGCGCGTCGGTCGCCGCGGCAGCCTCTCGGCCACGCTGACGGTGAAGGGCGTGCAGGGCCATGTTGCGTATCCCGACAGGGCGCGCAATCCGATCCATCTGGCCGCCGCCGCGCTCGCCGAACTGACCGCACGGCACTGGGATGACGGTTTCGAGAGCTTCCCGCCGACCAGCCTGCAGGTCTCCAACATCCATGCCGGGACCGGTGCCAACAACGTGATTCCCGGCGAGCTGCAGGTGCTGTTCAACCTGCGCTACAACCCGCACTGGAATGCGCCGGCGCTGGAGCAGGAGATCGCCGCGCTGCTGGAGCGTCATGCGATCGAGTACACGCTCACGTGGCATCGCAGTGGCGAGCCGTTCTACACCCCGGAGGGCACGCTGCGCCGCGTCGCGCGTGACGTGCTCGGCGAGTTTGCCGGGGCGCCGCCAGAAGAGAGCACCGGCGGTGGCACCTCCGATGCGCGCTTCATCGCGCCACTGGGTGCGCAGTGCATCGAAGTGGGGCCGGTCAATGCGAGCATCCACCAGGTCGACGAGAACGTGCGCGTCGCGGATCTGGAAGCGCTGCCGGCGTTGTACCAGCGCTTGATCGAGCGCCTGCTCGCCTGAGGCGCACGCCGCGCCGACCCACGGTCGGCGCCTGTCGTGCCAGGTAGGAACCGACCGTTGGTCGGTTCGCCCTCACACCACGATCAACCCGAACGAGGCCAACGCGGCCGCCGCCTGGCGCTGTGAAATCACCGCCTTCTTGAACAGCTTGGCATCCATCACGTTGAGCCCGCTGATGTCGGTGCCGCGCAGGTCGGCGCCTTCAAAGCGCGTCAACCGCGTCTGTGCATTGCGCAGGCTGCCGCCGTTGAACACCGCATCGCGGAAATCGCAGCCGGACAGCTCGGCCTCGGAAAAATCCATGCCCTCCAACTGCGCCTTGCGGAACGACATCCCACGCAGGTCCGCGCTGACCAGCAGGCAATCGCGGAATTCCAGCGCCCAGCCGGTCACTTCCTGCAGATGCGCGCCGGTCAGCTTGCAGTCCTGGAACTTCACCGAGGACAGCGTCGCGCGCCGCCAGTGACTGTTGTTCAGATCGCAGTGCGCGAAACGCGCATCGCTGAGCAGCGCCGAGCTGAAATCGCATTGGCTGCCGCGGCACTTCGTCCACTGGCTTTCCTCCAGTGAGGCCGCCAGCCAGGAGGCACCGGTGACCGAGCACTGGTGGAACTGGAACCCATCCATGTCCAGCCGCGAGAAGTCGCCGTGATCGAACGTGCAGTTCTCGAACACGGCCGCGCGCGGATGTGCGGCGATGATGGCCTGCATGCGCTCGCGGGTAAGGGTTTCATCGCGGAAAGTGGCGGTAGTCATGTCGCCATTCTGGGGGATGTTCCGGACCCTAGGCAGACTTGAAGCGTGTTGCGCAATGTGTACAGCACGGAGCATCGCAAATGCCCGGTAGTGCCGGCCGCTGGCCGGCTCCCCATGTCATCACGCAATCGCGCAAGCCGACCAGCGGCCGGCATTACCCGAAGGTCCAGAACGGCGCTTTGATCCGCTCGCGCCAGTACGTTTCCCCGGCCAGGTAGAACTTCTGAGCATAGGCCTTGGCGAACCAACCGGCGGCTGCATCCAGATCACGCGTCACGCCGGCGCGGCCGCGGCCCAGCAGCAGGCCGCTGAAATACTGGCCATACACATTGCCCTGGTCCGCCGCCAGCTGATACCAGCGCAGCGCCTCGATACCATCGCGCGGCAGGCCCATCCCGAGTTCGTACATCGCGCCCAGATCCACCTGGGCGTTGGCATCACCGCGCTGTGCACGCCGCTGGATGTCGACGACAAGCGGATGCAGGGTGCCATCCGGCTGCGCGGCGATCGCCTGCGGCAGCCGGGAGGATTCGGACGGCATGTGGTGGTAGATGGTCGCGCGCAGGTCCCAACGCAGCGCGCTGGCCGCCTCACCGCGTTCGCGATGGAACTTGGCCAGCATCAGCATCGCCATCGGGTTGCCGTGCTCGGCAGCGGCGCGATACCAGCGCTCTGCCTTGCGCGGTGACGCGCGCAGTGCCGTGCCCTGGCGGATGTTCGGGCCGGTGCCATGCAACAGTTCACCGTGGGTCCAGATCCGGCCCAGGGCCTCTTCGGCTTGGGGGTTGTGGAAGGTCCACGGTGTGACGGCGGCGGCGCGCTCGTACCAGGTCACGGCGCGCGGGTCGTTGAAGGTCTCGTAGGTCCTGGCTGCCTCCCAGGCACTGTCGAAGCTGCCATCGGCCGCCTTGGTCTCGACCGACTGCACGATGCTCGCGGGCGTCCGTGAGGGGGCACTGCTGCACGCGACCAAGGCGAAGGTGAGGGCGATGCCGCCCAGGCGTGTAGCAATGCGTCCGATGCGAAGGGTCATGCCAGCCAGATGGTGCAGAAGGGAGATGATTATGGCCCGGCCCCGAAGCGCGGGGTTGTCCGTGGCGGTCGGTTTGGTTGCCATCGCAACAGTTGCACCGCCGACCAAACCCGGTTACGGTCGACCCATGTCCTCGTTCCCGGCCACCGCTGTCAGCAATACCAACCGCAATAATCTGCGCGCGAATAATCGTGCGCGGCCGATGCGGGACTGCGACCAGGGCTAGTACAAGCAACACGCCCGGACCCCAGAAAACCCGCATCGACCGATGCGGGTTTTTTTGTGGCCCGGGTTTACCCCTTCCGGGCCTGGGTGGCCGGTCGAATGCCTGCAATACGTGTATTCCCCCATCATCAGGAGCTGTTCCCATGTGTTCGATCTTCGGTATTTTCGGCCTCCAGGCCGGCGACGACCTCGCCGCACTGCGCCGCCACGCGCTGGACCTCTCGCAGCGCCAGCGCCATCGCGGCCCGGACTGGAGCGGGGTGTACGTCGATGACGGCGCCATCCTGGTCCACGAGCGGCTGGCCATCGTCGACCCCGCCGGTGGCTCGCAGCCGCTGCTGTCCGACGACGGCGGGCTGGCACTGGCGGTCAACGGCGAAATCTACAACCACCGCGAACTGAAGGCCGAACTGGCCCAGCCGTACGCCTTCCAGACCGGCTCGGACTGTGAGGTGATCAACGCCCTGTACCGCGAAGTCAGCCCGGCCTCGTTCCTGAACCGCCTCAACGGCATCTTCGCTTTCGCGTTGTGGGACCGCGCCGCGCAGCGCGTGCTGATCGCCCGTGATCCGATCGGCGTGGTGCCGCTCTACTGGGGTCACGACAAGGACGGCCGCCTGGTGGTGGCCTCCGAGCTGAAGTCGCTGGTGGACATCTGCGCTGACGCAGCGCAGTTCCCGCCCGGCCACTGGTACGACAGCGCCACCGACACGCTGACCCGCTACTACGAACGCCCGTGGCGCGACTACGACGCGGTCGAAGGCGTCGAGGCCGACCGCGTCGAACTGCGTGAGGCCTTCGAGCGTGCGGTGCACCGCCAGCTGATGACCGACGTGCCCTACGGTGTACTGCTCTCCGGTGGTCTGGATTCGTCGCTGGTTGCGGCGGTGGCCGCGCGTTACGCCCGCCACCGTGTCGAAGATGGCGATCAGAGTGAAGCCTGGTGGCCGCGTCTGCATTCCTTCGCCATCGGCCTGAAAGGCTCGCCGGATCTGGCTGCCGCCGCCATCGCTGCCGAAGCACTGGGCACCGTGCACCACGGCTTCGAGTACACCTTCGAAGAAGGCCTGGATGCGCTGCCGGAAGTGATCCGTCATGTAGAGACCTACGACGTCACCACCATCCGCGCCTCCACGCCGATGTTCCTGCTGGCGCGCCGGATCAAGGCGATGGGCGTGAAGATGGTGCTGTCCGGCGAAGGCAGCGACGAAATCTTCGGTGGCTACCTGTACTTCCACAAGGCGCCGAACGCGCGTGAGTTCCATGAGGAACTGGTGCGCAAGCTCGATGCACTCAACAACTACGATTGCCTGCGCGCCAACAAATCGATGATGGCGTGGGGCGTGGAGCCGCGCGTGCCGTTCCTGGACCGCGAGTTCCTGGATGTGGCCATGCGCATCGATGCCAAGCACAAGATGGTCGGGCAGGGTCCTGCCGGTACGCGACGTATCGAGAAGGCGGTGCTGCGCGAAGCCTTCGAAGGCTACCTGCCGGACTCGATCCTGTGGCGCCAGAAGGAACAGTTCAGCGATGGCGTCGGCTATGGCTGGATCGACGGACTCAAGGCGCATGCCGAGGCCCAGGTCAGTGATCGCGTGATGGCCGCGGCGGACAAGCGTTTCGTGCACAACCCGCCGCAGACCAAGGAAGCCTACTTCTACCGCCACGTCTTCGAGCAGTACTTCCCGACCCAGGCGGCGGCCGAGACCGTGCCGGGCGGCAAATCCATCGCGTGTTCGTCGCCGGCGGCCATCGCGTGGGATGCCAGCTTTGCCGCGATGGCCGATCCCTCCGGACGTGCCATCGCCGGCGTGCACGAACAGGCACTGGCCTGATCGATGGGCCACACCGCCGCGTTGGTCGCGGTGGTGTGGCGACGGGTGCAGCCCGTAGAATCGCCCCTTCAATCGATGGGGATCGGTCATGGACTCTGACACCACCGGCATGCGCCGCAGCGGGCTGGCATGGCGCTACCTGGGCTGGGTGGCACTGCCGCTGTTGATCGGCCTGGGCCTGGCGCGGTTTGCCGGCCCCGCCGTGACTGCACAGGTGGCCCGTGCCGAGTCCTCGCTGGGCGCTGACTGGGCCGCGCATCTGCGTGCGCCGCTCGGTCTGTTCCTGTTGCAGTTGCTGGTGTTGCTGATGGTCGCCAAGGGCGCGGGCTGGGTATTCCGTCGCCTGGGCCAGCCCGGGGTGATCGGCGAGATGGCGGCCGGCTTGATGATGGGGCCGCTGGTGCTGGGCGCCGTGTTGCCCCAGGTGCATGGCGTGCTGTTCCCCGCAGCCTCGCTTGGCTCGCTCGGCCTGCTCAGCCAGCTCGGCGTGCTGATGTTCCTGCTGGTCGCCGGCGCGGAGCTGGATCTGGGCGGGCTGCGGGGGCGTCGTCGTTTCGCCTTCGTGGTCAGCCATGCCGGAATTGCCGTGCCGTTCGTGCTGGGCGTGGGGCTGGCGATCTGGCTCTACGGCGCGCACGCACCGCCGGGTGTGGGCTTCACCGGCTTTGCGTTGTTCGTGGGTATTTCATTGAGCATCACCGCCTTCCCCGTGCTGCTGCGCATCCTGGCCGACCGTGGCATGATCGGCACGCCGCTTGGCCAGACCGCCATCGCCTGCGCGGCGCTCGGCGATGCCACCGCGTGGTGCCTGCTGGCCCTGATCGTCGCCGCCGCGCAATCGCAGGGCTGGGTGCCCGCGACGATCAATCTGGTCTGTGTGGTCGCCTTCGTTGCGCTGATGCTCGGCGTGGTGCGGCCGTGGTTCTCGCGCCTGGTGATCACCCCGGGCCAGGAAGGGCGCTGGCTGCTTATCATGCTGTTGATGGCGCTGGGCTGCGCCCTGGTCACCGAGATGCTGGGCATCCACGCGCTGTTCGGCGCCTTCGCTGCGGGTGTGGCGGTCTCAGGCAACGCCACCTTGCGGCATACCGTGGCCGAGCGTGTCGAGCCGTTCGCGGTGACCCTGCTGCTGCCGCTGTTCTTCGCCATGACCGGCCTGCGCATGCGCGCCGATGCACTGCAGGCCAGCGACCTGGTGCTGTGCCTGATCGTGATCGCGGTCGCCACGCTGGGCAAACTGATCGGCACCTGGAGCGCCGCGCGCAGCGCCGGCATGGACAACCACGAAGCCTGGAAGCTGGGGGCCCTGATGAACACCCGCGGCCTGATGGAGCTGATCGTGCTCAACCTGGGCTACGAGCTGGGCTTCCTCGGCGACCGCGTGTTTGCCGTGCTGGTGATCATGGCCCTGGTGACCACGGCCATGACCGGGCCGTTGCTGAATGCGATGGAGCGGTGGAAGCGCAACTGCAACTGATTCCGATTAGATCACCGGAATTCCAGATAGGGCACCATGCGCGCATTGATTCATCAGGAGCACCCCCATGAAAGGCAACCCGGACGTCATCGCCTGCTTGAAGGAACTGCTGCGTGGCGAGTTGGCCGCGCGCGACCAGTACTTCATCCATTCGCGCCGCTACGAAGACCAGGGCCTGTTCGCGCTCTATGAGCGCCTCAACCACGAAATGGAAGAAGAGACCCAGCACGCCGATGCGCTGCTGCGCCGGATCCTCTTCCTCGGCGGCGACCCGGACATGCGCCCGCATGGGTTCGAGCCCGGCGTGACCGTGGAAGAGATGCTGCAGAAGGACCTGGAGACGGAGTACAGCGTCCGCAACAACCTGGCCGCCGGCATGAAGCTGTGCGAACAGCACCAGGACTATGTCAGCCGCGACATGCTGCTGGTGCAGTTGAAGGACACCGAAGAAGACCACGCCTGGTGGCTGGAACAGCAGTTGGGCCTGATCAAGCGCATTGGCCTGGCGCTGTACCAGACCAGCAAGATGGATGCGAAGGGTACCGCTGCGCACTGAGTGCGGCATCGGGTTCCGCACGCCAGCCAGCCTTCGCCAGCCAGCTGCTGAACCCTCGTCCGCCCGCCAGCCTCTGCCAGCCAGCCGACGTTGAGACGATCAGAAAGGCCGGGGAAACCCGGCCTTTTCTGTGGGCGCAACAAAACGGCCGGGTTTCCCCGGCCGTTTCGATTCACCTCAACACCGTGACGCTTACTCCACCGCCAGCCCTTCCACCTTCTGCCAGCCACGCGGCAGCAGATGGCCACGGGTCGCGCGGGTGCCCAGGTAGGTGTCCAGATCCTTGAACGACAGGTTCATCGTGCGCTGGCCACTGCGGACCAGCAGCGTGTTGCCCGGGGCCACCGACACCACCGCGACCACGCGCTCGGTGGCGAGCTTGGCCTTGGGGATGTCGATGATCTTGTTGCCCTTGCCCTTGTCCAGTTCCGGCAGGTCGCTGGCGGCGATCGCCAGCAGGTTGCCCGAGCTGGTCACCGCCACGATGCGGTCGGTGTCCGGATTGGCGACCACGGCCGGGGTCAGCACCTTGGAGCCGGAGGTCAGGTTGAGCATCGCCTTGCCGGCCTTGTTGCGGCCGGTGAGGTTCTCGAAGCGGGTCACGAAGCCATAGCCGTGCGTGGAGGCCAGCACGAAGCGCGTGTTGTTCTCGCCACTGGCCAGCGTCATGAAGGCGCTGCCCGGCGCCGGTGAGAAGCGACCGGTCAGCGGCTCACCATTGCCGCGCGCCGAGGGCAGGGTGTGGATCAGGGTCGAATACGCGCGGCCCTCGCTGTCCAGGAACGCCACCTGCTGCGTGCTGCGTGCGCGCACTGAACCGAGCAGCGCATCGCCATCACGGTAGGAGAGGGTGGACGGGTCCATGTCGTGGCCCTTGGCCGCACGGATCCAGCCCTTCTCCGAGAGCACTACCGTCATCGGTTCGCTCGGCACCAGCTCGGTTTCATCGATGGCCTGCGCCGCGCCACGCTGCACCAGCGGCGAGCGACGGTCATCGCCGAACTTCTTGGCATCGGCCACCAGCTCATCGCGGATCAGCTTCTTCAGCTTGGCCTTGCTCTCCAGGATGCCGACGATCTTGTCGCGTTCCTTGGCCAGCTCGTCCTGCTCGCCGCGGATCTTCATCTCTTCCAGGCGGGCCAGCTGCTTCAGCTTGGTCTCCAGGATGTACTCGGCCTGCTCCTCGCTCAGTGCAAAGCGCGCGATCAGCGCCGGCTTGGCTTCGTCCTCGGTGCGGATGATGTGGATCACTTCATCCAGGTTGAGGAAGGCGATCAGCAAGCCATCCAACATGTGCAGGCGGCGCTCGACCTTCTGCAGGCGGTGGTTGAGGCGGCGGGTCACGGTGGTGCCGCGGAACTGCAGCCACTCGCTGAGCAGCGTCTTGAGGTTCTTGACCTGCGGGCGGCCATCCAGGCCGATCACGTTGAGGTTGACCCGGTAGCTGCGCTCCAGATCGGTGGTAGCGAACAGGTGGCCCATCAGCTGCTCGGCGTCCACGCGGTTGGATCGCGGTACCAGCACCACACGCACCGGGTTGGCGTGGTCGGACTCATCGCGGATGTCCTCCAGCCACGGCAGCTTCTTGGCGCGCATCTGCGCGGCGATCTGCTCGATCACCTTCGACGGCGACACCTGGAACGGCAGCGCGTTGACCACGATGTTGCCGTTCTCTTTCAGGAAGGTGGAACGCGCCCGCACGCTGCCGTAGCCGGTTTCGTACATGGTGCGCAGATCGGCGATCGGGGTGATGATCTCGGCGAAGCTCGGGTAGTCCGGGCCCTTCACGTGCTCGGACAGGTCGGTGACCGTCGCATCCGGGTCATCGAGCAGGTGCAGCAGGGCGCTGACGATCTCGTTGAGGTTGTGCGGCGGCACGTCGGTGGCCATGCCCACGGCGATGCCGGTGGTGCCATTGAGCAGCAGGTGCGGCAGGCGCGCCGGCATCCAGGTCGGCTCTTCCAGCGTGCCGTCGAAGTTCGGCGTCCAGTCGGTGGTGCCCTGGTTGATCTCGCCCAGCAGCACTTCGGCGATCGGGGTCAGCTTGGACTCGGTGTAGCGCATCGCCGCGAACGACTTGGGATCGTCGGTCGAGCCGAAGTTGCCCTGGCCTTCGATCAGCGGGTAGCGGTACGAGAAGGGCTGGGCCATCAGCACCAGTGCTTCGTAGCAGGCGCTGTCGCCGTGGGGATGGTACTTACCGATCACGTCACCGACCGTACGCGCGGACTTCTTCGGCTTGGAGGCGGCATTCAGGCCCAGCTCGCTCATCGCATAGATGATGCGGCGCTGCACAGGCTTGAGACCGTCGCCGAGGAACGGCAGTGCGCGGTCGAGCACCACGTACATCGAATAGTCCAGGTACGCCCGTTCGGCGTACTCGCGCAGGGGCAGCTGTTCAAAGCCGTGGAACGCGGGGCGGGCAAGATCGGTCATGCGGGATTGTTACCTGTGGCAAGGGACGGCGACGGCTGTCGCCCTCGCAGGCGGACGATTATCCGGATGCGGCCGGGGATGCCAAGCCGCGTGATGGGTTGAGGGGGTGTCCACTGCGCGCCAGATAGCGCCCGGGCGGGCTGCCGAAGTGGCGGCGGAACACCGTGACGAAGGCGCTGGGGCTGCTGAACCCCAGTTCGTGCGCGATATCGGACACGCTCTGGCCGTCGGACAGCCGGCGCAGACCCTCGGCCAGCCGGGCCTGCTGGCGCCACTGCGCGAAGCTGAGCGTGGTTTCATCGCGGAAGTGCCGGGTCAGTGTACGCGGCGACAGCCCCGCCCACCGGGCCCACTGGTCCAGGCTGCGGCCGTCAGCCGGGTCGGCGATCAGCTGCGAGGCGATCCGCAGCAGGCGCCGGTCCTGCGGCATCGGCAGGTGCATGCGCTGGCGCGGGGCATTGCGGATTTCGTCCAGCAGCACCTCGATCATGTGCTGCTGGCGCAGGGTAGGCTCGGCTGCTGGCACCCACGCGGTGACGCGCAGCGAGAGCGCCTGCAGGAGATCGGAAATGGCCAGCACGCAGGGTTCGTCGGGCAGATCACAGGCCATCGGCGCGCTTACGATCACGCCCCAGCCACGCAGCGGCCCGCAGATATCCACTGTGTGCGGCTCCCCGGGCGGCATCCAGCCAGCGCAGCCGGGCGGCAGTGACCAGGTGCCGTGGCGGGTGCGCGTGGTGAGCAGCCCGGCCTCCACGCAGATCAGCTGGGCGCGCCGGTGCTGGTGCCAGTCGACTTCGCGCTCAAGCCCCTTTGGGCTCTCAATGCGGAAGCCCAGCACGCCCAGCCCATCGTCCCGCTCGAACCAGTCCAGCACCTGGTTGCGGATCATCTGGGCGGCCTCTGTCTCCAGCACTGGCCTGAAAGTGTTATCCATTGTCCAGATTGTAATACCGGGCCAGTGGGGCGCGCCATTAAGGTAGCGGCCTGCCCATTGTTCTGATTGCTGCAACACAGCATTTGGTTCCAAATTAAATATTTCTATTGAGAAATATATTTTTTGGAAGAGAATGCTCACCCATGATCTGCCCTGATGCCCATCCCCCCAGCTTCGGACTCCTGTTGCGCCAAGTGCGCGATGGCCTGGTCCGTCAGCTGGACACGTCGATGGCCGAGGAAAACCTCGGTATCGGCTTTACCCACTATCTCGGCCTGAAGGTGCTCGCGGCCCGTGCCCCGTGCACCGCCAACGAGCTGGCCCAGGCCCTGGACCAGGTGCCGAGCGCGGTGACCCGCCTGCTCGACAAGCTCGAAGCCCTGGGTTGCGTGCGGCGCGAGCCACATGCCCAGGACCGGCGGGCCCTGCAGATCGTGCTGACCGAGCCGGGGCGCCAGTTGTGGACCCGGCTCAAACAGCGCGGTGACCAGACCATCGACGACGCCATGCGTGATCTGTCTCCGGACGAACGCGCGCAGCTGCTTTCCCTCATGACCCGTGTACGCGACTCACTGGTAACGCCATGACTTCCTTCTTTGAACGCCCTCATTCACTGCGCCCGTTGCGGCCGGTGCTGGTCTCCGCGCTGGCGCTTGCGCTGGCCGCGTGTGCCAGCAGCCGCGGCCTGGAGCCGCAGGGCCGCCTGCTCGACGCAGACAGCCTGCAGACCCAGCGCACCCTGGCCGCCAACGGTCTGAGCCAGCCCGGCTGGCCGGCCACCGACTGGTGGCGCGCGCTGGGCGATCCCCAGCTGGACGCGCTGATCGCCGAAGGCCTGCAGCGCAACCCCGGGCTGGACGCGGCCGATGCGCGCCTGCGCCAGGCGCGTGCCCAGATCGGCACCGCCCGCGCTGATCGCCTGCCCAGCGTTTCCGCCTCCGGTGGCTACACCGGCGTACGCCTGCCCGAATCGATGGTCGGTGACGAGCTGGGTGGCAGCTACGCCGGCAGCGGCCAGGCCTACCTGAGCTTCAGCTACGGCATCGACCTGTGGGGCGGCAAGCGCGCCGCCTGGGAAGCAGCCGTGGACAGCGGCCACGCCGCCGAAGTGGACGCGCAGGCCGCACGCTTGAATCTCTCGGCCGCCATCGCCGAAGCGTACGCGCAGCTGGGCTACGCCTGGACGCTGCATGACGTGGCCAGCGAAGAACTGGCGCGCTCGCAGAAGACCCTGGAGCTGACCCGCCAGCGGCGTGCCGCCGGCATCGACAGCGACCTGCAGACCCGCCAGGCCGAAGCCCGCATCCCGGCCGCGCAGCAGCAACAGCAGGCCGCGCAGCAGCAGATCGACGAAGCGCGCACCGCGCTCGCCGCGCTGGTCGGGCAGGGCCCGGACCGCGGTCTGCAGATCGAGCGCCCGCAGGTGCTGAATCCGCTGGCCCTACAGCTGCCCGGTGTGCTGCCGAGTGAACTGCTCGGCCGTCGCCCGGACATCGTTGCCGCGCGCTGGCGCGTGGAAGCGGCCCACCGCGAGATCCACGCCGCGAAGGCCGCGTTCTATCCCAGCCTCAACCTGACTGCTCTCGGCGGCGTGGTCTCCAGTGAAGTGGACCAGCTGCTCAAGAGTGGTTCGACGTTCGCCTTCCTCGGCCCGGCATTGAGTTTGCCGATCTTCGATGGCGGCCGCCTGCGCGCCAACCTGGGCAAGACCGACGCGCAGTACGACCTGGCCGTGGCCGATTACAACCAGTCCGTGCTCAACGCGCTGCGCGATGTCGCCGACCAGGTCAATGCGGTGCGTTCGCTGGCCGACCAGGCCAGTGCCCAGGCCCAGGCGGTCAGCACCGCGCGTGCCGCTCATGACCTGGCCGAGCAGCGCTACCGCGCCGGCATCGGCAGCTATCTGGATGTGCTCAGTGTCGAAGAGCAGTTGCTGGTCGCCCAGCAGCGGCTGGCCAGTCTGCAGTCGCGTCAGATCCTTGTTTCGGTGCGCCTGAGCCAGGCGTTGGGCGGTGGTTTCACCCCGACCAGCGATGCCGCCACGGTCGCCGCCACCCCCGAATCCTCGCATTCCTGAGAGTCATCCCCATGAGTCAGACCTCCGCCCCCGCTGCCGAGAAGGCAGCTCCCTCCCGTCGCGGCAAGCTGCTGCGCGGCCTGCTGGTCATCGTGGTGCTGCTGCTGGCCGCGCTGGCCCTGTGGTACTTCATGTTCGGCCGCTGGTTCGAAGAAACCGACGACGCCTACGTGCAGGGCAACCAGGTCCAGATCACGCCGCTGATCAGCGGCACCGTGGTCGGGATCAACGCCGATGACGGCATGCGCGTCGAACGCGGCCAGCTGCTGGTCCAGCTGGATCCGGCCGATACCGAAGTCGCCCTGCAGCAGGCCGAAGCCAACCTCGCCAAGACTGTCCGCCAAGTGCGCGGTCTGTACCGCAGCGTGGAAGGCGCCCAGGCCGAATTGAACGCGCGACAGGTCACCCTCAAGCGCGTGCGTGAAGACTTCAACCGCCGTAAGGATCTGGCCACTACCGGCGCGATCTCCAATGAAGAGCTGGCACATGCCCGCACCGAACTGGCCGCTGCCGAAGCGGCCGTGGCCGGCTCGCGCGAAACCTTCGAGCGCAGCAACGCGCTGGTGGATGACACGGTGATCGCCACCCAGCCGGACGTACAGGCCGCTGCCGCGCAGCTGCGCCAGGCGTACCTCAACAATGCCCGCGCCGGCATCGTCGCGCCGGTCAGCGGTTACGTCGCCCGTCGTTCGGTGCAGGTCGGCCAGCGCGTGCAGCCGGGCAATGCCCTGATGGCCGTGGTGCCGACCGAGCAGATGTGGGTGGAGGCCAACTTCAAGGAAACCCAGCTGCGCCACATGCGCCTGGGCCAGGAAGTGGAACTGCGTTCGGACCTGTACGGCGGTGACGTCACCTACAAGGGCCGCATCGACAGCCTCGGCCTGGGCACCGGCTCGGCGTTCTCGCTGCTGCCGGCGCAGAACGCCAGCGGCAACTGGATCAAGATCGTGCAGCGCGTGCCGGTGCGCATCGCCATCGATGCCAAGCAGCTGGCCGAACATCCGCTGCGCATCGGTCTGTCGATCAAGGCCGAAGTGAGCCTTCGCGACCAGAAGGGCACCGTGCTGCCGACCGAAACCGCCAAGGGCCAGGTGTTCGATACCGACGTCTACGCCAAGCAGCTGCACAGCGCCGACGATGTGATCCACCAGATCATCCAGAGCAACCTGCCGCAGCAGGCCAAGGCGAGCTGAGGCCATCATGTCCGCACAAGCACCCGCCGCGCCGGGCGCCCCCGCGGCGCCAGGCATGGCCTTCCGGCCGGCCAACGTCGCCCTGTGTACCGCAGGGCTGGCGATGGCCTCGTTCATGCAGGTCCTGGACACCACCATCGCCAATGTCTCGTTGCCGACCATCGCCGGTAATCTCGGCGCCAGTTCGCAGCAGGCCACCTGGGTCATCACCTCGTTCGCGGTGAGTACCGCGATCGCGCTGCCGCTGACCGGCTACCTCAGCCGCCGCTTCGGCGAGACCAAGCTGTTCGTGTGGGCCACGCTGGCCTTCACCCTGGCCTCGCTGCTGTGCGGCCTGGCCCAGAGCATGGGCATGCTGGTCGTCTCGCGTGCGATCCAGGGCTTCGTCGCCGGCCCGATGTACCCGATCACCCAGAGCCTGCTGGTCTCGCTCTATCCGCGTGAGAAACGCGGGCAGGCGCTGGCGTTGCTGGCCATGATCACCGTGGTCGCGCCGATCGCCGGCCCCATCCTCGGTGGCTGGATCACCGACAACTACAGTTGGGAATGGATCTTCCTGATCAACGTGCCACTGGGCATCTTCGCCGCGCTGGTGGTGGGCAACCAGCTCAAGGGGCGCCCCGAACACGTCGAAAAGCCGAAGATGGATTACGTCGGCCTGATCACCCTGGTGATCGGTGTGGGCGCGCTGCAGCTGGTGCTCGATCTGGGCAACGACGAAGACTGGTTCAGTTCGACCAAGATCGTCGTGCTGGCCTGTGTGTCGGTGGTGGCACTGGCGGTGTTCCTGATCTGGGAACTGACCGACAAGGATCCCATCGTCGACCTGCGCCTGTTCCGGCACCGCAACTTCCGCGCCGGGACGCTGGCAATGGTGGTGGCCTACGCGGCGTTCTTCAGCGTGGCGCTGCTGATCCCGCAGTGGCTGCAGCGTGACATGGGCTACACCGCGATCTGGGCCGGTCTGGCGACCGCACCGATCGGCGTGCTGCCGGTGATCATGACGCCGTTCGTGGGCAAGTACGCCTCGCGGTTCGACATGCGCATGCTGGCCACGATCGCTTTCATCTTCCTGTCCTTCACCAGCTTCCTGCGCTCGGGTTTCAACCTGCAGGTGGACTTCGGCCACGTGGCCGGCATCCAGCTGATCATGGGCATCGGTGTGGCGTTGTTCTTCATGCCGGTGCTGCAGATCCTGCTGTCGGATCTGGACGGTCGCGAGATCGCCGCAGGCTCCGGTCTGGCCACTTTCCTGCGCACGCTGGGCGGCAGCTTCGCCGCCTCGCTGACGACATGGTTGTGGGCACGCCGTACCCAGGAGCACCACGCACATCTGACCGAGCACATCTCCGGCTACACCCCGGGCATGCAGGACCAGGTGACCGCGATGGGGCAGGGCGACCTGCAGCATGGCGCGGCCGCGCTCAACAACATGATCAACCACCAGGCCTCGCAGATGGGCTTCAACGACATCTTCTTCCTGCTGGGCTGGATCTTCCTGGCCATCATCGCCTTCCTGTGGCTGGCCAAACCGCCGTTCGGTGCAGGGGCGGGCGCTGCCTCGGCCGGTGGGCATTGAGAACCTGATGTGTTGAAACGAAAAACCCCGCTGAAAGGCGGGGTTTTTTTTTGTTACCGGACGGTAGAAACGAAAAAACCCGCTTGCGCGGGTTTGATCATTTTCTGAGTCATGGTGCCCAGGAGAGGACTCGAACCTCCACGAAGTTGCCCCCGCTAGCACCTGAAGCTAGTGCG
>NZ_JBDJMW010000017.1:0-28564 GCF_039674145.1 Stenotrophomonas sp. TWI587
TCCTTCACGACTACCTCTATTGACTCCGTATGCCTAGTCATATGCACAGTCCTCTTCCTATCTACAAAGATAAGCGATAGAACGGGGCCGGGGAATCAGGGGGCTATCTCACTGACCTCACGGATCAGTCGGCGTTGAACGTGGTCAGTAGCACTTGGGCAAGGACCGCGAGCTTGGCTGGCGGTCGCGACAAGGTCCGTAGCAGGTGAATCTCGTCTTCGCGCTTTGCGGGGTCGTCAAACACGGTGACCAGTTGACCGCTGGAAATCGCTGTGGCCGTGACCCAGGTGGGTAGATAGACCAGACCAAGCCCGGCGTTGGCGGCCAGGAGCAACGCCTCGAAATCGTCACAGGCCAGGATGCTGCCAGCTGCGTTTTCGGGTATCAGGCCGGCGGCGCGCAGCCCGCGCCATCCTAAGCCTTCCGGATCGTGGCACTTGTCCAGCAAGCGATGTTCGGCCAACTCGGCCAAGGTTGCAGGAGACCCGTACCGATCCTCGTAAGCACGGCTGGCACAAATCGACCAACGTTGCGTACCCAGGCGTTGTGCGTACATGCGACTGTCTTTGAGAGGGCCGATGCGAATCACCGCGTCGAGACGTTCGCGTGCCGGATCGGCCAGCCGCTCGGTGAGGTCCAGTTCGATGCGAAGTGCTGGAAAACGTGCCAGCAGATCCGGCAACAGCGGCAGAACGTGATGGCGGCCGAAAGTTGGCAGGCAAGCTATGCGGAGGATGCCGCGTGGCTCATCTCCTAGCGCTGCGACTTCGGCACGTAGATCCACCAGTTCATCGATCAGCGCGGGGACGCGGGCCAGCAGCAGTTCGCCCGCGTCGGTCAGTGTCAGCCCGCGGGTGGAGCGCACGAACAGCCGCACATCCAGCGCCGCCTCCAGGGCATCTAGCTGGCGCACCACCGACGACGGCGCTACGCCCTGCCGAGCGGCCACGGCTGAGAAGCTGCCGGCTCGGGCGACCGCGATGAAGACGGGCAGATGTTCAGCATAAGAGATGGGGCGCATGCGTTGCATTTTACGCAAAACCGTTGCGCGATAGCGAGGCGTTCCGTCGGCAGATCAGTGCGCCTAGCATTGGTTGCATACGTGCGGTGATCGTGTCGCACTCACGGAGTTTTCGCTATGTCTTTACCTTCCTGCGCCTCTGCGTCCTTGTCGGGACGCAGCGTGGTGGCGCTGTCGGCGGCGTGCGGCTTTGCCGTCGCCAACCTTTACTACAACCAGCCGCTCTTGCCGCAGATGGCGACGGCGTTTGGCTCGGATGCATCGGCCCAAGGTGCCATTGCCATGCTGACCCAGGTGGGGTATGCGGCGGGCTTACTGCTGTTTGGCCCCCTGGGCGACCGACTGGACCGGCGTAGGCTGATCACGGGGCTCTTGCTGCTGAATATGCTCGGTTTGGCGCTTTGCGCAACAGTGGTCAGTCTAGATGGATTGCTGGCTGCGTGCCTGGTCGTCGGTCTGACGGCCGTCAGCGCGCAAATCATCATTCCGGCGGTATCGGGGCTGGTTGATCCTGCGCGGCGCGGGCAGACGGTAGGGCGGCTGATGAGTGGCCTGTTTGCCGGTACGCTACTGGCACGTACGGTCAGCGGCTACGTCGGGGCACATACCGGCTGGCGGACCATGTTCGTGATTGCGGCGGTGGTCGATGCGATATTGATCGGCGTGATCTGGCGCTATCTCCCGAGAACCCGGCCCGCCAGCGATTTGTCGTATCCAAGGCTGTTGGTATCCTTGGGGCAGTTGCTCGCGCGCCAGCCACTGTTGCGCGAAGCCTGCCTGGTTGGCTTCCTGCTGTTTGCTGCGTTCAATGTTCTGTGGGGCTCTTTGGCGATGATGCTGGCGCGGCCCCCTTATGGCTATGGCAGCGAGGTAGTAGGTCTGTTCGGTCTTGTTGGTGTGTCGGGGATGGTGGTGTCGCCCACCATTGGCCGCTTGGCTGATCGATGGGGTGGACGCCGTGTCGTGGCGCTGGCTGCGGCGATGGTCGTGCTGGCGTTTGTGCTGGTCGCGGGCTCGCCGAAGAGTGTTGGATTCCTGATCGCGGGCGTGTTGATTCTTGACCTGGGAAGTCGTGCCAACCTCGTGGCCAATCAGACACGGCTGTATGCGCTACTGCCCGACGCACGGGGGCGGCTCAATACGGTGTTCATGACATGCTATTTCCTAGGCGGTGCGGCCGGGTCGGCGCTGGGCATCGCCGCAGCGGAAGCTTTTGGGTGGCGCGGAGTAGCCATGGCTGGCACGCTCTGCGCAGTACTGGCGCTGGGCGTGCTCAGCGCATTCGGCGGCACGCAGCGGGCAGTCTGAGGCGGCGAAGCTGACAAGTGCACGGTTGGCCTTGTAAGCGACCTTGCGCGCCAACGCCGGATCTAGCCGCCAGTGGTCAGGCAGTCCCGTGATGCAGCATCAACTGTCCCACGGCGCTTGCTGCCAGCGTTCCAACAAGAAATCGCTGAACGCCGTCAGCCGGCGCGGCACGGGTTCGCGTCGCGCCCGCACGATGCTGATCTTGGAGGGCGTGGCTTCCCAGTCCGGCAACACGCGCACCAGCCGTCCGTCGCGCAACTCCTCGTGGATGTCCCAGGTTTCGCGCAGCGAGATACCCAGCCCGGCCAGACACCACGCATGCAGCACGTCGCCGTTGTCGCTGCACAGCGTGCCGCTGACCGCGATCGGCTTTTCGCGCCGGCCCCTACGCAGCGGCCAGATGTTTTGCAGCAGCCCCGGATAGGCGAACACCAGACAGTTATGCCGCTCCAGTTCTTCCGGCTGCGTGGGGTGGCCATGCGCTTTCAGGTAGTCGGGAGACGCCGCCAGGATGCGCCGGTTGTCGGCCACACGACGCGCCACCAAACGCGAATCGGCCAACTCGCCCATGCGGATCGCCAGGTCGAGGTCGCCGCTATACAGATCCTGCACCTGATCAGACAGGCGCAGGTCGAAACCAACCCTGGGATGCAGGCGGCAGAAATCGTGGATCGCCGGGGCCACGAACTTGCGCCCGAACGGCGTGGGCGCGGTCAGGCGGATGGTGCCGCTCAGTTCCTGGCTGCCGCCGGTCGCCAGTTCCTGCACTTCTTCCAGCACCGCCAGGGCGACCCGCACCCGTTCGGCGATGGCGCGGCCTTCGCCGGTGATGCGCAGGTTGCGGGTGTTGCGCTCGAACAGCGTGGTGCCCAAGGCCTGCTCCAGCCGGGCGATCTGCTTGCTGACCGTCTTGGGTGCGAGGTGCAGGTCGCGTGCGGCGGCGGAAAAGCTTTGGCGCTCCACCACATGCACGAACACCGCCAAGTCATCGAGGTTGCGCAGGGCCATTTGGGTCATTCCGGGGAAAGTGTTTGTCTATTTTGGTCATTTAAAGGATATACCGGATTCACCAGAATGAGGTTCCTTACTTCGCATGCCGCAACGCGCACGCCTCCGCCGGAGGCGCTCGGCGGTGTGCTCGACTCGCTTGCAGGAGCCTCCGATGACCCAACGCATTCTTTTCGTCTTGACCAGCCACGACCGCAAGGGACCGGCGGGCGCCGCCGACGCCGCGCCCAGCGGTTTCTATCTGTCCGAGGTCACGCATCCGCATCGGGTGCTGGCCGACGCCGGCCATGCGGTCGATTTCGTCAGCCCCAAGGGCGGCAAGACGCACGTCGATGGACTCGACCTGGACGATCCGATCAATGCCGCGTTCTGGAACGACGCGGCGCTGCGCGGTGCCACCGAGAACACCTTGGCACCCGCGCAGGTCGATCCCGATGCCTACGCCGCGATCTTCTACGCCGGCGGCCACGCGACGATGTGGGACTTCCCCGATAACGCCGAACTGTCGGCCATCGCGGCGCGCATCTACGAGCGTGGCGGCGTGGTCGCGGCCGTCTGCCACGGCCCGGCCGGGCTGGTGAATGTCAAGTTGTCCGACGGTCGCTATCTGGTCGCAGGCAAGGAGGTATCGGCCTTCACCAATGACGAGGAACGCGCGGTTAGTCTGTACGACACGGTCCCGTTCCTGCTGGCCGACGCCCTGCAGGAACGTGGTGCCCGGCATGTGCCCGCGCCGAACTTCCAGGCGCAGGTGGTCGTGAGCGAGCGGCTGGTGACGGGCCAGAACCCGGCTTCGGCCAAGGGTGTAGGCGAAGCGATGCTGCCGCTGCTGGTGGCAGCGTCCGTGGATCGGGCCTAAGCCATGAGAGAGCGCATGCCTTTCGTCATCTACGTCTTCGCGCTTTGCGCGTTTGCCCTGGGCTTTACCGAGTTCGTCACCATCGGGCTGGTGTCCACCATTTCCGCTCACCTGCATGCCAGCGTCGCGCAGGTCGGCACGGCGGTCACAGCTTATGCGCTGGGCGCTGTTATCGGTGCGCCGGGCCTGACGGCGCTCGCCACGCGCTGGCCGCGTAAGCGGCTGCTGCTGGTGGCGATGGGCCTGTTCACGCTGGGCAATGCGGTGGTCAGCCTGTCCGATGCACTGACGCCTATGTTGGTGGCCCGTTTCGCGTCGGGCCTGGGACATGGGGTATTTCTTGCCGTGGCCTCCAGCGTGGCAACCCAACTGGCGGGCCGGCATCGCGCCGGCGCGGCGGTGGCCGTGGTGTTCGGCGGCCTTACGCTGGCACTGGCGCTGGGCGTACCGCTCGGCACCTACCTGGGCAGCGTGTTGAGCTGGCAGGTCATCTTCATGGCAGTGGCCGCAAGTGGTGCCATTGGGGTCGTCGGCCTGCTGGCCCTGATGCCGACGGATCGCAACGATGCCTCTGCGCAGGCCAATGCGATGGATGGCCTGAAAGCCATGTTCAATCCGCGTCTGCTGGCCGGAGCCGGCATCACCGTGTTGGCGTATGCGGGGTCCTTCGCGCTCTACACCTACATTTCGCCGATCCTGCTGCAAGTGACGAATGTCAGCGAAAGCACAGCGAGCCTTTTGATGCTGGGCTACGGCGTGATGGCCGCCATCGGCAATGTGTGGGGCGGGCGGCTGACCGACCGCAAGGGTGCCGACTTTGCAGTGATGACCGTATTGGTCGGCCTAGCCGTCGTTCTGTTGGCGATATGGGCCTCTGCAGCGTCGCTTCCGTTGATGGTGTTGCTGACGGGCCTGCTCGGTGCGCTGACCTATGCTGCGGTGCCTGCCTTGCAGGCGCGGGTGATCGGGTTGTCGCATATCCACGCGCCGCAGGCACCGGCAGTGGCGGCTGGGCTGAACATCGCCGGCTTCAATGGCGGTATCGCGCTGGGTTCGCTGCTGGGCGGGGCGAGCCTGGAGGCGATGGGGCTGACCAGCACGGCCTGGGTCGGTGCGGTTGCCGTGGGGTTGGGGATTATGTGGATGCTACGGCAGATGGGTAAAAGCGAAGCGGTAAACGTCCAGGCTCAAAGATAAAACGTGCCCCGGAGCTTCCTTGGAGCATCGCGTCGATAGGGGGATATGTTCTATCATGCCAAACGAGATAAAATTTTTATCAAAACCTAGCGTTTGCCGGCAGGCAGCCCATGATCGACGAAACACGACACATCCAATCCGTCGAACGGGCGATGGCCTTGCTCGAAGCTATCGCGCAGGCCGGTGGAGAAGCGCGGCTGGTGGACCTTGCCGAGCAGCTCGGCCTGCACAAAAGCACGTTGCATGGCCTGCTCAATACATTGGCCGCGATGGGCTATATCTCTCGTCACGGCACCCGCTATGCACTGGGGCTGCGACTGCGCGAAATCGCCCAGCCTCTCGCCGATGCCGACTCAGCCCTGCGCACGGCTTTCGCACCGGCGCTTCGTTCGTTGGCCGAGCGCAGTGGCGAGACCTGCTATCTCGCGGTGCCCTGCGGCACACGGGAGTACCTCTACATCGACGCCGTGGAAGGTCTTGGCAGCTTGCGTGCGGCCAGCCCGCGCGGACGCCGCGAAGGGCTGACGACATCGGCGATCGGCAAGGTGTTCCTGGCACACGATCCGGAGCTGGTTCGCAGCCTGCGCCGGGGTGGACTGATCCCGGTCCAATTGGAAAGCGAGTTGAAGACCATTGCCGAGCAAGGCTATGCGCTGGACCTGGAGGAAGCCGAGCCCGGTCTCAATTGCCTGGCCCTGCCGCTTCGTCTGCAGGGCCGCGTGGTGGCAGCGCTCGGTGCCGCTGGCCCATCCCAGCGTCTGCGCAAGCCGTTGCTGCGACGTATGGCCACCACGGCTATGAGCGATATGTTCGACATTCTCAAACTTTAGCCACTAATCGCCTTCACCCCCTTTCTGCATCAGGCGCTTGCGGGAATCATCGAAGACTCCGTTATCACTCCAAGGAGTTTTCGCATGTTTGAAGCTATTTCTCAGCAGGTCATCCAGCGCGCCCAGTCGCTCGCTCGCGCGCAAGGTTTTTCGGTCTGCATCAGCGTGGTTGACGATGCCGGGCTGCTGCGCGGCTTCCTGCGCATGGACGATGCGGTTCCGGGTGCCATCGACGTGTCGATCAAGAAGGCCCGTACCGCAGCACTATTCCGTACCGACAGCCTAGAACTCGGCGCTGCAGCCCAGCCGGGTGGTGCGATCTACACGCTGGAGGCGACCAATGGCGGCCTGATCAGCTTCGGCGGCGGTGTGGTGCTGCGCGACGAGGACCGCGTCATCGGTGCAGTCGGCGTGGCCGGTGCCACGGTCGAGGCGGACCAAGCTATCGCTTTTAAAGCGGCGGGCCGGTCATGAGTCGGCCACAGCGCACCCATCGCGGCGTCTGGGCGTTGGCGGTCACCGCGTTTGCCGTCGGAGTGGCCGAGTTCATCGTGGTCGGCGTGCTGCCAGCCATCGCCGCCGACCTGGGCGTTCCGTTGGCGCGCGCCGGTGGGTTGGTCGGCCTGTACGCGCTGGCACTGGCGGTAGGCACACCGGTCGTCGTGCTGGCTCTGGCGCGGCTGCCGCGCAAGCCGCTGCTGCTGGCGCTGGTGGCGGTGTTCTTGGCAGGCAACCTACTGTCGGCGCTGTCCACCAGCTATGAACTGTTGTTGGCCGGGCGCATTTTGACTGCGGTGGCGCATGGTAGCTTCTTCGCCATCGGTGCTACCGTCGCGGCGCGGCTAGCGCCTGAAGGCCAGGCCAGCCGCGCTATCGCCGTCATGTTCGCCGGGTTGACCCTGGCAATGGTGATCGGCGTGCCACTGGGCAGCCTGATCGGCAATGCGATGGGCTGGCGGTTGCCGTTCTTCGCCGTGGCGGGCTTGGCTGCACTGGCACTACTCGCGACGGCGCGCTGGGTACCGGTGCTGCCAACCCAGGCGGCAGGCCCGACGCGCACGCAATTGGCGGCACTGACCAGCCCGCCCGTGCTGGCGATGATGGCAATAACCGTGCTGGGCTTTGGCGCGAGCTTTCCGGTCTTCACTTTCATCACGCCGATCCTCACTGGCATCACCGGCTTCTCTACGCACGCCGCCAGCGGGCTCCTGGTTGTGTTCGGCGTAGCAACCCTGGTCGGCAACCTGGCCGGCGGGCGCTGGGCCGCCAGCCTCGGCTGGCCAGCGGCGCTGCGGCGCATGCTGGCGGGTCTGCTGTTAGTACTGGCGGCGCTGGCCGTCGCGATGCCGTGGCAGTGGGCGATGGTGCCAATGCTGTTCGTCTGGGGCGTGCTGGCTTTCGGCATATCGCCGGGTTTCCAGGCCGGAATGCTGGAGACAGCGCAACGCTGGACGCCGCGTGCGGTGGATTTCGCCTCGGCTTTGAATATCTCGGCCTTCAACCTCGGCATCACCATAGGCGAGACGCTCGGTAGCGGTCTGGTGGCGCAGCAGCGGATGGTGCTAACCCCTTGGGCGGGCGTGGCGCTGGTGCTACTAGCGCAGGCACCGCTGTGGTGGCTGTCGCGCAGGTCTACTCGACTTCCGCGCGACGCAGCGCGTCTCCAAGGAGACTGATATGCCGGCCGTCGATCTCATCGTCACCTTGCAAGCGTCAGAAGGCCGTATTGAGGCGCTACGCGATGTGCTTCGGACACTGCGTGACGCCAGCCTGCAGGAGGCTGGTTGCCTCGGCTATCGCATTGCCCAAGGAAGCCTATCGGCCAATCGCTTCTTCCTGCTGGAACGCTGGGCCGACGCCGAGGCGCTGTTCCGGCACGAACATACACCGAACTTCTTGGAGGGTGTGGCGCGCGTGCAGGCATGCTGCGAGTCCGTGGAGATTCAACCGGTAGCCTGGCAGCCGGATTGAGGGCGCGACATGGAATTACGCCACTTGCGTTGCTTCCTGGCCGTCGCCGAAGAACTCCATTTCGCCCGTGCGGCGGAGAAGCTACACATTGAGCAATCGCCGCTGTCGCGCGCCATCAAGGAACTGGAAGAAGAACTGGGCGTGGTGCTGTTCGCGCGCACCACGCGCAGCACGCGCCTGACCCGTGCGGGCAAGCTGTTCTTTGAACACGTACCTCGCGTTTTCTCTGCCTTGCAACAAGCCCGCGACAGCGTAAAGGCCGCCGCCAACGGTTTCCACAGCCAATTGCGCATTGCACTATCCGACGGTATGACGCCCTCGCGTCTGCCGGCCTTGCTGGCGCTCTGTCGGCAGGAAGAACCCGAAGTCGAAATCCGCTTCTTCGAGGTGCCGCTGTCGCAACAGATCAAAGGGCTGCACGGCGACCTGTACGACGTGGGCTTTGCCCGCGCTGATGAGGTCGGTGATGGCCTCATTGCCGAGCCGGTATGGAGTGATCCGCTGATGGTGGCCGTGCCGGCACGGCATCCCCTGCTGGCCTACAAGCGCATTCCTTTGGAAGAACTGTTGCGCTATCCGCTGGTGCTATGCGATCCGCAGGCCTGCGAAGGCCATGCACGGCAAGTTGACCGTGTGCTGCGCCGCGTGGACATGGAGCCGCTGGTGGCTGAACGAGTGGCGTCTTGCGACCTGATGATGGCGTTGGTTTCCGCAGGCATCGCGCTCGGGTTGACGGGCTGCGCGCATATCCTGACCAGCCAGGAACCTGGCGTAGTGGCGCGGCCACTGACAGGCCGCTCGCCGCTGCTGACGACCTACTTGCTGCGTCCGGAAGGCGAGCCTTCGGAAATGCTCGCCCGCTTCATCGACCGCGTGCGAGCCATCGAATCACCTGAAGGCAGTAGACCCATGCCGGGGCTCGATGCCGACACCGTGGATGAACCCGAGCCATGAACAAGACCATCACTTTCCTGCTGGTCGCGGCTCTAACCGCCTGCGGCCAATCGAAAACGGCCAGACAAGTCGACGTGCCGACCGTGGAGGAACTGGCCGCCGATCCCGCACCGTTGAAGGATCTTCTGCGCTGTTTCCTGCCAGTAGCGGAAGAACTCCACTTCGCCCGCGCAGCGGAGCGGCTGCACATCGAACAGTCGTCCCTGTCGCGTACTATCAAGGAATTGGAAGAAGAACTCGGTGTGGTGCTCCTTGCTCGCACCACGCGCAGCACCCGGATTACCCGTACCGGCGAGCTGTTTCTGGAGCAAGTGCCGCGCGTATCTGCCGCCTTGGAGTAGGCCCGTGGCAGTGTCACGGCAGCCGCCAATGGCTTTGACGCCCAGTTGCGCATTGCCTTGTCCGATGGGATGACGCCTGCGCGGCTGCCAGTGCTTTTGGCACAGTGCCGTCAGGACGAACCCTAAGTCGATATCCGTTTATTCGAGGTGCCGCTGGCGCAGCAGATCAAAGGTCTGCATGAAGAGCTGTACGACGTGGTTTTTGCTCAGAGCAATGAAGTAGGAGATGGCATTCTGGCCGTGCCGGTTTGGCGCGATCCCTTGGCGGTGGCAGTGCCTGTGCGTCATCCGATCCTGAGCCACAAACGTATCCCTTTGGAGGAAATGCTGCGCTATCCATTGGTCATTTGCAGTGCCTCTGTCTGCGAAGGCTATGCCCGTCATGTGGCACGGGTGCTGCGTACCGCACGTACAGAGCCTGTGCAGGTCACGCAAGTCAGTTCCTTTGATTTGACGATGGCCATGGTATCGGCAGGTCTTGCGCTGGGCTTAGCGGGGACATCGCAGATTGCCGCCAGTCGCGAACCTGGCATTGTGGCCTGCCAGTTGGCCGGTGGTCAGCCGCCGCTGACCACTTATCTGCTGCACCTAGATCGCTCGCCATCACATACCCTGGGACGCTTCATCGAGCACGCCCGAAGATAGGTTTGCCAGTTAGGTCTTGGCGACGGACTTGGGTGTGCGGCCGTAGTAGCGCTCGAATGCTGCGCTGAAACTGGACAGGTGTTCGTAGCCAACTTTGTAAGCCACAGTCGATACATACAGGCCGGTTTCCAACAGTTCCCAGGCTTTCTTCATGCGGATGCCCATGAGCATGCGATGCGGGCTGGTGTCGAACATCTCCCGGAAGCCTTGCTTGAGCTTGAATTCGTTGATGCCTGCGGTGGCGCACAGGTAGGCAATGGTCAGTTGCCGATCGTACTGGTGCAGCAGCATGTCGCGCACGCGCAGTATCCGATCCTGATCGTCGCCACGCAGCCGACCTTTGACTGGCGTTGATGGGAGGAATGTGCGGGTCTGTTCGGCCAACAGGCTGAGAGCGGCTATTTGAATATCCAGCAATCCTGCATCCCGGCCATGAAGATGCACCAGTGACTGGGCCAGGCGCTGGGTTCCAGCGCCATGCTTGTCGAAGGAGATATGGCGTGCAGAGTGATCGTTGCGGACTCCATCGAGCAGGTAGGCCAGCCCATAGCGATGCAACAGGGGCTCCTGGGCAATCAGGCGCAGTTGGCGGATTTCACGCTCGGCAGGAAATCGACGTTCTCCGCGCACGCTTGAGAAAGCAGCCACGGTGCTGTGACCGGCGATGAAATCGAAACGTTGCCCGTCCACGCCCAGCGTGCTGGATTCGCCTTCGAGTGCCACGGTGACGGTCAGCGAGCGGCCCTCCCTCTCCATGGTGCTACGTTCCAGTAGATCGTGTCGAGGCCGATAGTTTGCATAGGCCAGTGCCAGACCGTCATCGAGGTGGCACATGTCGTTCATGCAGTCGCCCAGCTCAGTAGGCAGTTGCGAGCGCAGCCAGATCCCTTGTCCAAGCCGCGTCGGACCGGGAATGTCTGCCGTGTGGATGTGATAGGTCATGCCGCCTCCTTGGTGCTGGCTTTCTCCTTACGGGGAGATGGCTTGACTCCGAAATGCTAAAGGAAAAATCCGGATCTACTAATACTTAAATGATACCCATTCTTGAATGGAAATTATAGTGATCCAAAGGCGAATTGGCGCCTCTTCATCTGCATTTCTTGACTGGGTCATCTCATGAATCACGAACTCGGCGCGCTGCATAGCGCCATCCTGCTTGCATTGCCAATAATGATGTTGCCTGCCGTGGCAAGCGCCGAGGATGCTTCCGCATCGATGGCTGATGCCACTGTTGCGGAATTGCCCGCCATCACCGTCACCGCCGACAAGACCGAACGTCCACTGGAAAAGGTGCCTGCCAGTATGGCGGTGATCGACGGCTTGGATCTCGAACAATCCGGCATCGTGAGCATGGAGCACTTGGAGGGCCGGATACCGGGCCTGTCATTCCAGCCATTCGGGCAGGCGGGGCTGAACTCGCCTGTCATGCGTGGGCTGACGGCCAACTTCAACACCTTCTCGACGTCGACGCTGCTGCTGGTCGATGGGGTGCCGACACATACTGCGCAGGGCTTCGATGATGCGATGCTGGACGTGGATCGCATCGAAGTACTGCGCGGGCCGCAGTCCTCCCTCTATGGACGTAATGCCGAGGCCGGTGTGATCGCCATTTACAGCCTGCCGATGGACAACACACCGCGCGCCAGCATCTCCGCTGATCTTGGCAGCCGCGACAAGCGCGGCCTTCGCTTCTCGCTTAGCCGTCCGCTGGTGGAGGACAAGCTTTACGCCAGCATCTCAGGGTCATGGCTGAAACAGGATGGGTTCATCGACAACCTCCATTCTGGCGGTAAAGAAGATGACCGCGAGCGGCGCAACCTGAAGCTGGGTTTGCGCTGGACGCCCACTGCCGCCACTGATCTGGTGCTGCGCTATGCCCGTCAGGACTACGACGATGGCGCGGCGCTGTGGGGCTCGCTCACCGCACCCCGCAAGCAGGTGGCATCCGGTACACCGAGCTGGAATCGGTCCGAGGGGCAATCGCTGTCGCTGGATGCCTCGCACACTTTCGGCTCTGGCCTGCGGTTGCGGTCGATTACGGCATGGAGTGATTTCACCGACGACATCCAACAGGATACGGACTTCATGGCGGCGGACATCATGCACATCCGCCGCAATCACCGATTGCGCACCGTATCGCAGGAGTTCCGGCTGGAAGGCAAGCTGGGAACGACCGACTGGCTCGCGGGCGTCTACGTTGACCGCAGCGACAACGATCTGCAGAACGTGGGTCGCCGCATGATGATGCTGGAAGACCTGCGCGCCGATCAGAAGAGCCGTACGGCGGCGCTGTTCACACACTGGAATGTTCCGCTGAATGACGCTTGGAGCCTTTCCGCCGGTGCGCGGGTCGAGCGCAGCAAGGTGGAGATTGCCCCTCAAGGGGCAACAAAACAGGATCGGGATTGGACACATTTCTCACCAAAATTGGCTCTCCAATACCAGTTCGCTCCCGAGCACCAGTGGTATGTCAGTGCGAGCCAGGGCATCCGCACCGGTGGATTCAACGCGCTCTCGGCGGCAACCAGCTACGCCGCCTTCGAGCCAGAGAAAAACTGGTCTTATGAAATGGGTTTCAAGGGCTGGGCGATGGACAAGCGGCTGCGCTACTCGGTGGCTGCCTACTTCATGGATATCAAGGATATGCAGGTGATGCAGATGCCCATGCCGGGTGTGATGTACATCACCAGTGCCGCGACGGCGCAGTCCAAGGGCGTTGAACTGGATGTGGACTACTTGCTGGGCCATGGCTGGCAGCTCAAGGGCGGCCTGGCATGGAACCGCACGCGCTTTGACCGCTTCATCGACGGAACAGCAGACTACTCCGGCAAGCGAAACCCGTTTGCACCTGATCTGACCGGCTATCTCGGCATCCGCTATGACGCGCCACAAGGCTGGTACGCGCAGGCCCAGGTGCGTGGCACCAGTAAGGTCTATCTGGATGCGGCCAACAGCTACAAGCGCAATGGCTATGGCTTGATCGACCTGGTCGCCGGATACCAGCAGGGCAACTGGGAAATCGCTGCGTATGTGAACAACGCTGCGAACAAGACCTACGATGCCGTCGGTTACCAGAATGGCTTTGTCACGGTCTACAGCCCGCCCCGCGAAGTTGGCATGCGCCTGACCTGGCGGATGTGAGGACAAGGGCAATGGACTTTCTCACACCGCACCCTTTGCAGCCGTTCTGGAATATGGCGGCTGCGCCCATCCAAACCCAGGCGCTGGAACAGGCATTGCGCCTGGGGCTGTTCGATCGGCTGCGTCGGCCTGCCGATGCCGCAGCCGTAGCGAAAGACCTGCAACTGGACAAGGCTGCAACTTCGGTATGGCTGGATCTGCTCTGGAGTCTGGATCTGTTGTCACGGCAGGTGCCTGCCGATGTACCCGACGAGCCGCGCTACGTAACCTCACCGATGGCATTACGCCACTTCGTCGATGGGGCCAGCAAGAACTGCGCCCAGGGCTGGTTGTATCGCGCCCGTTTTCTGGCGCGTTTTGCCGGGCAATGGGAAACGCTGCTGCGCCACGGCTTTGATCCGCAGGGCCAGGCTGCACCCAAAGGAAGTTGGGCACAGGCCGCACGCGAGCAGATCGGGCAGGAGCAGCGCGCCGTGACCGTACCGGCGGTGCTGCGCCTGATGGATACTTTGCCGCCTTTGCCTGAAACGGGTCGCCTGCTTGACCTGGGCGGTGGCCCCGGCCATGTCGGTATTGCATTGGCGCAACGTCTGCCAGGTTGGCAGGGCGTTGTGTGCGACCAGCCGGAAACTGCCGAGGTGGCGCAGGGAAACATACAGTCGGCCGGATTGACTCACCGCTTCCAGGCGCTGGGCTGCGACCTGAACACGGATGGTATCGGCAGCGGCTACGACCTGATCTGGTGTTCTGCAGTCCTGCATTTCCTGCGCGATCCGCATGCGCTGGTGCGCAAGGCCAGCGAGGCCTTGAATCCCGGTGGCCTGCTGTTGATGGCACACGCCGAGCAGAGCGACGACCCTGCAGTGGCGGCGCGTGTGCTGCCGTTCTATGGCACGGTGGCGCTGCGCGGCAACCTGCTGCCGCGTCCGGGAGACATCGCCCGGATGATGGCCGATGCGGGTTTGACCGACATCCAATCCCTGGGCCGTGTCGATTTCCCGATGGCGCCCGTCTGGCTGCACATGGGGAGGCGCCCATGAGCGCGACAGCGATACCGGCACCGCGCTCCTGGTGGCCGCAGCAGTTGCTGATCGGCTGGCTCAATCTGGTGCTGACCGCCCCCATCATCTACATGTTCGTTGGGTTGCCGCTGGTCATGCGTCAGCACGGCTGGAGCGGCACGGAAATCGGCCTTCTCCAACTGGCGGGATTGCCCGCCATGCTCAAGTTCGTCCTTGCCACGCCTGTCGATCGCTGGCGGTTGGGCGCTGCGAGTTACAGAAACTGGGGAATCTTGCTGGGCATTCTGTACGCAGCAGCGCTGGCGCTGTTGGCAGTCAATGATCTTGCCGATACGCCCTATGCGCTGCTGTTTGCGCTGGCCATGCTGGCGACCTTGCTGGGCACCTGGGTGGATGTGCCTGTCAATGCGCTGGCGATCAGGCTGCTTCCCGAATCCGAGCGCATCCGTGCCGGGGCGATCCGCTCGGTTGCCGCATCGTTGGCCGCCATCGTCGGCGGTGGCCTGATGCTGGTGCTGCATGCGCGGCTGGGCTGGGCCTGGCCGTTCGCTTTCTTCGCGGCCAGCATCCTGCCCAGCATCTTGCTGCTGCGCTGGCTTGGCACAGATGGCAGCGTTGCTGGCCAGATTCCCGACCAGGCACCGCGGGCAGGCTTGAAGGAGTGGATGGGCTATTTCCGTACGCCCGAGCACCGCGTATGGACCTTGCTGCTGCTGTTCTATTTCCCGGCCGTCGGCGCTGCCTGGGTCTACCTGAAACCGTTGATGCTGGATCACGGCTTTGCCCAGGAGCAGATCGCCTGGAGCATCGGGGTGGGCGGCGGCTTGGTGGCCGCCATTGCCAGCATGCTGGCTGGGTCGATCATCAAGGCCGTGGGTGCCAGAGCCGCCTTGCGCACTTTCGCTGCACTGAATCTGCTGGTGATGATTGCGCTGGCTCTGGTGGTGAGAGGTGGATGTGGAAAGACAGCCTTGATTGCGGCGGCACTGGCCTTGGCACTGGCCATGGGGATGACCTCGGGCCTGTTGTTCGGTCTGATGATGAATCACGCGCGCCAGCATCTGGCTGCACTGGACTATGGCTTGCAATCCAGCCTCTTTATAGCCTCTCGGACTACAGCGCCTCTGCTGGCGGGAATGCTGCTGGATCGGTTCGGCTACGGTGGATTGCTGGTTGGCCTGGCGATCGCACTGGGGCTTGTATGTCTGCTTGCGTGGCGCAGCCGTGATCGTATCTTCATCCACCGCGACGAAAGCCTCAAGGAACAGTCATGAGTACAACAGATCACCAAAAAAGGAAGTCGATATACGACACGTCCTGCTGGCCGCTCGCCATGACGTTCTCGAGCGGGAGCCCTCGGTTCGAGGACATGTTGGATGATGCGGCGAACTGGCGTGCATGGCTCGGTCGAGGTAAACGCTTTGCGATGTTGCGTGTTCTGCTGGATCGTGATGCCTATGCTCATCCCCCAGGCGCGGCTCAGGCACGAAAAGCCTGGCTTGCCGAGCATGGTGCTGTTATCCGGCAACAAATGCTTGGGATGGCCCTGGTGCTGCCTGGGGATGTTCTAAATCAAGCGCAGCGAATGCAGGCCGAACGATTGTTCGGTGTGCCTGCGCAGGCGTTCTGCAGCGTCGAGGACGCCATCGCATGGCTGAAGCCTCTAATGACACAAGATTTTGGCCTCGCCAATAGCGAGGCTGCGTTGATCAGAGCGCTGGTACGCAGTCAGCAAATGATCGCCTCGCTCAGCGGGAAGTAAGGGAAAACTATGCAATCCACTCTCAAACCAATGCCCGAGACAGCAAAAACCATAGGCGCGACAGCTACAGTTTGGCTATGGGTCGGCTTTGTTCTCGTGTCACTGAATCTGCGGCTGATCTTTTCCACGCTGGGGCCGTTACTGCGTAACCTGGAACTGGACTTCAGTTCGACGCTGCTGGTGACGGTACTGCCTACCGCCTTGTTGGGTTTGTTTTCGATTCCTGGCGTGCGATTGCGTCAGTCTTTCGGAGAAGAGCGCGCCGTCGGGCTGGCACTGGTATTGCTTGCGCTTGGCTGCGGCGTGCGCTGGTTTGGTGAACCGGGATTAATCTTGGGGACAGTGTTGGGCAGTGCGGGCATTGCAGTGATGAATGTCATCATGCCCGCGCTGGCACGCAAGCGCTTCGGGCCGCCACGCATGGGGCTGGTCATGGGTGTTTATGCCCTGATGCTGGGCGTGGGCGCTGTGCTGGGAGCCAGTGCCTCGTTTCCCTTGTTTCAGGCAATGGGGGCCGATACCGACGCGGCCTACCATTCGTTGGGGCTGTGGGCGTTGCCCGCTTTGCTGGCGCTGGTGTTCTGGTTGCCGCAATTGCGTTTTCAGAAAGCAGAGGCAGCGGGGCTTGGCGCAAGTGGCATGGCAGCGAAGCCCGCCGTGAATGTCTACCGCAACTGCATGGCCTGGTCGATTACGCTGTTCTTCGGCTTGCAGGCGCTCAATCTGTATGTATTTCTGCCCTGGATGCCGACCATACTGATGGATCGTGGCGCCAGCCAGGAAAGCGCGGCATGGATATTTTCCCTGTCGCAAGTCAGCTTGATGGTGGGCAGCTTTGTGACACCCTTGTTGGCCGCACGCAAGCCGGACCAGCGGGTGTTTATCGCGATGACCGTATTGCTGTGCCTGGCAGGAACGCTAGGCCTGCAGTTCGCGCCGTTTGGCACGGCCCTGCTGTGGGCTTTGCTGCTGGGCTTTGGGCAAGGGGCCGGTCCGGCCTTGGGAGCCTTGTTGTTCGTAGCCAAAGCGGGCAGCGTAGAGACGGCAACCCGTATCTCGGCGATGGCGCAGACCGTTGGCTATCTGATTGCAGCCGTGGGGCCTTTATTGGTGGGGGCGTTGTATCACAAGCTGGGTAATTGGAATGTGCCGATAGGGATACTGGCGGCGATTCTGATAATCGAGTTGATCGTGTCTTTGCCTGCGGGCCGTCATGCAAAGATTTGAGGACCGCATGCGATGGAATTTCGGCATTTGCGTTGCTTTCTGGCCGTAGCCGAGGAGCTGCACTTTGCCCGTGCGTCTGAGAAGCTGCATATCGAGCAGTCGCCGCTGTCACGGGCCATCAAGGAGCTGGAAGAGGAATTGGGCGTGGCGTTGTTTGCCCGCACAACGCGCAGCACCCGACTGACTCGGGCTGGTCGGTTGTTCCTGGAGCATGTGCCGCGTGTATTCACCGCCTTGCAGCAGGCCCGCGACAGCGTGACGGCAGCGGCCAACGGTTTTCAACGGCAGTTGCGGGTGGCTCTGTCCGATGGAATTACACCTTCGCGCTTTCCTGCCTTGCTGGCGCGTTCCCGCGAGGAAGAACCGGATGTTGAAATCCGCCTGTTCGAGCTGCCGCTGTCGCAGCAGATCAGGGGGCTGCACGATGATCTGTTCGATGTGGGCTTTGCCCAAAGCGAAGATGTCGGTGACGGTATCGTGGCCGAGCCGGTCTGGCATGACCCGTTGATGGTGGCGGTGCCAGCGCGGCATCCCATTCTCAGCTACAAGCGCATTCCGTTGGATGAAGTGCTGCGCTATCCCCTGGTGCTGTGTGATCCGCATGTATACGAGGGGCATGCCAGGCACGTCGAACGTGTGTTGCGCCAAGCCGCTACAGAGCCGATGGTAGCCGAACGGGTGGCATCCTGTGACCTGATGATGGTGCTGGTATCAGCAGGCATGGCGCTGGGGTTGACCAGCAAGGCGCACATCACCTCCAGCCGCGAACCGGGCGTGGTGGCTCGCCCCTTGGCCGGGCGTGCGCACATGATCACCACCTACCTGCTGCGCCCGGAGGGCGAACCATTGGAAACGCTGGCCAGATTCATTCAACGGGTGCAGACCCTCGACGCGGCTGCGCTTGATGATGCAGCACAGGATCAAGCCAATGAATCGGGAGGCATCGAACCATGAGCAAACCCACTTTGCTGCTTCTTGCTGCGCTGCTGACAGCGTGCGGCCAATCGGAAGCGCCTAAAGCTCCAGCGCATCAGCCGGAGGTGCCGAGCGTGGAAGAGCTGGCTTCCAAGCCCGTGGCCGAGGCGTCCAACAAGCGTTTCTTTGGTGACGGCAAGGTGCCTCATACCCCACCAGAAACGCAATCGAAGTTCTGATCGTTGCCCGTTTTCAGCATATTCTGCTTATTTGCTTGATACGCCGCAATGCGCCTGCGCTTGCGGCGTTTTTCTTTGGCTCGACGCTGCGCTAATTCTTCCTTTTTTCTAGACCTTTCTCCCGATAACGGTCTTTGACCGGCACCGACCCGGCACTGATCCTCGCGCTATGCGACACGTCCTTGTGCCGCGTGTGAACGAGGAATCAGCGCAGAGGAAATCGGAGGCCAGTCAATGCAAGCTCAGGGCGTGCTGTTCGGGCAGATCGCGGTTGTTTTCAGCATCGTGATCGCCGGTGTGTGGAGTGCAACCCAATGGACAGCCGCCGCTCTGGCCTACCAACTACGCCTTGGCTCGCCCTGGTTCGACTTTTTCGGTACGCCGGTCTATCACCCCTGGCGGCTGTTCGAGTGGTGGTTTTTCTTCGATGCCTACGCGCCGCACGTCTTCGACATAGGCGGCGCGATCGCCGGCGGCAGCGGCCTGGTCGCCGTAGTGGTCGCCATCGCCATGTCGGTGTGGCGCTCGCGGCAATCGCGCCTGGTCACGACCTATGGCTCGGCACGCTGGGCCAACACTGCCGACATTCGCAAGGCCGGGCTGATGCAGTCTGCCGGCGTCTTTCTCGGCCTGCATGACGGACAGTACTTGCGCCATGAAGGCCCGGAACACGTCCTGACGTTCGCGCCCACGCGCTCGGGCAAAGGCGTGGGCCTGGTCGTGCCGACTTTGCTGTCCTGGCCTGCATCGGCAGTGATCCACGACATCAAGGGCGAGAACTGGCAGATCACCGCCGGCTGGCGTTCGCTCTTCTCGCATTGCCTGCTGTTCAACCCCACCGATCCGCAGTCGGCCGCGTACAACCCGCTGCTGGAAGTGAGGCGCGGCGCGCATGAAGTGCGCGACGTGCAGAACATCGCCGACATTCTCGTTGACCCCGAAGGCGCGCTGGAGAAGCGCAATCACTGGGAGAAGACCAGCCATGCGCTGCTGGTCGGCGCCATCCTGCATGTGCTCTATGCGGGCGAAGACAAGACGCTGCGCGGCGTCGCCAACTTCCTGTCCGATCCGGCCAGCCCGTTCGAGTTGACCTTGCATCGGATGATGACCACGCGGCATCTTGGGGATGCACCGCACCCGGTTGTCGCGTCCGCCGCGCGTGAAGTGCTCAACAAGTCGGACAACGAACGCTCTGGCGTGTTGAGCACCGCCATGTCGTTCCTGGGCCTGTACCGCGACCCAACGGTGGCCGAGGTGACATCACGCTGCGACTGGCGCATCGCCGACCTGATCGCGTCCGAATCACCTGTGTCGCTGTACCTGGTGGTGCCGCCGTCCGACATCAGCCGCACCAAGCCGCTGATCCGGTTGATCCTCAACCAGATCGCACGGCGGCTTACCGAATCGCTCGATGGCAGCGACGGCATCGAACGCCGCCACAAGCTGTTGCTGATGCTCGATGAGTTCCCGGCGCTGGGCCGCCTGGACTTCTTCGAGACGGCGCTTGCCTTCATGGCCGGCTACGGCATCCGCAGTTTCCTCATCGCGCAGTCGCTCAACCAGATCGACAAAGCCTACGGCCAGAACCATTCGATTCTGGACAACTGCCACGTCCGGCTGACGTTCGCCACCAATGACGAAAGGACGGCGAAAAGGATTTCCGAAACGCTCGGCACCGCGACCGAGCTGCGCGCGCAGCGCAACTACGCCGGCCACCGGCTCGCGCCGTGGCTCGGGCATCTCATGGTGTCGCGGCAGGAGACGGCCCGCCCGCTGCTGACGCCGGGCGAAGTGATGCAACTCCCGCCCGATGAATCCGTAGTGATGGTGTCCAGCGTCGCGCCGATCAAGGCAAAGAAGCTGCGCTACTACGCCGACGCCAACTTCAAGCAGCGCGTGCTGTCGCCGCCTGCGCTCGCGGCTGGGCAGTACGCCGACGTGCCACCGGCCCGCGCCGACGACTGGAGCGGCCTGGCGATTCCGGCCGTGCCCGCCGCATCAGCCACGGCATCCGCCGATGAGCTGGGCGGCGCCGACGACGGCGGCTCGCGCCGCCAACCCGAACTCACCGAATCCGTCGCCTACGACCCCGAGCTGGATGCGCCCGATGACCTGGCGCTGCTCGACGACGACGACGACGACCTGCCGCTGCCGCTACCAGGCCAGCTTGACCCGGCCATGCAGCGCACGGCGCGGCTGGCTTCCCTCGACCCCAACGACGGAATCGACCTATGAGTAACCGTCTTGAAAGTCAAGCGCCATGAAGCGATTCGTTCCAAGGCGTGTTGGTGCGGACCATGGCGTTGAGCACGGTCAGCAGCTTGCGCATGCAGGCGACGAGCGCGACCTTGTGCAGCTTGCCAGCGGCCAGCAGACGTTTGTAGAAGGCCTTGATGGCAGGGTTGTGCCTGGCCGCAGTGAGTGTGGCCATGTAGAGCACGCGTCGAATCTCGAAGCGCCCACCCTGGATGCGCCGGCGGCCCTTGGTGTTACCGGAGTCGTTGGCCATGGGCGCAACGCCGACCAAGGAGGCGATCTCGCGGCGATTGAGCTTGCCCAGCTCGGGCAATTCGGCAATGAGGGTGGCGCTGGCGATGGGACCGATGCCGCTGGTCGAGCGCAGCAGCTTATCCAGTTCGGCGTAATGCGTGCGCACGTGCTCGACCATCTGGGCCTCGACATCATCGAGCTGCTGGCGGATGGCCTCGATCATGGCCTGGATGCTAGGACGCACGATCGGCATGGCCAGCGGCATGCGCTGACGCTCGGCCAGCAGCATGCCAAGCAATTGGCGTCGGCGCGTCACCATGGCTGCCATAGCCTGTTGCTGCGCGTCGGCCAATGGGCGAATGAAGCTCGACAAGTCATCACGACGCACCAGCACGGCGGCGAACTCGGCCAGCATGGCGGCATCAATGCGGTCGGTCTTGGCCAGCCGCCCCATCGACCTGGCGAAATCGCGGGCTTGGCGCGGATTGACCACCGCCACCGCAAACCCTGCGGCCTGCAACGCACAGGCCAGCGCTGCCTCGTGCCCACCCGTGGCCTCCATCACCACCAGAGCCACGCTCAACGGCACCAACGCCGCTGCCAAGGCCGAATGTCCTTCGGCTTCGTTCTCGAAACGCCGGGCACCGAACTCGGCCCCCAGCACCGCGACATCCACATGCGCCTTCGCCACGTCGATGCCAACCACGACCGATGAGGAAACAGACATGATCTTCAGATCCCTTGCTTGTGCATGCGTCCTCGGACATTCCGGGGCGCGTAACCGTTCGGGCTTCACGAAGACCGGCGCGGTGGCCGTGCGCTATCGACTCATAGACGGGCTCAAGGACCCAAGCCAAAACCAGGCTGCACGTACCGGTCTGGTCGCCTCAACGACTTCCAAACTCTACCGCGACGGTCTGGTATGAAACATACAAGCCAATACCGCCTCAATCTTTTTATCCAACACGAGCACGCCAAGCGGCTGGAAGAACTTGCCGCCAAGAAAGGCGTCTCGAAATCCAGCATCGTCGCGACGGCGCTGGCGTCCTGGCTGTCGCCAGACGCGGGCGACCAGCGCGAGGCCGCCATTGCCAAGCGGCTGGATCGCCTGTCCCGGCAGGCCGAACGACTGGAGCGCGACCAGAACATCCAGATCGAGACGCTGGCGCTGTTCATCCGCTACTTCCTGACCGTCAGCACGCCGGTGCCCGAGGCGCATCAAGACGCGGCCCGTGCCCAGGGCAAGGCGCGTTTCGAGCAGTTCATCGAACAGCTCGGCAGGCACCTGCTGCGCGGCCGGAGCCTGGTGCGCGACGTGGTGGAAGAACTGCATCCCGATCCGATGCGGATGGATGACGCGGCGGCGCTGGCCGAAGCCCATGAACGTGCTGCGGAGCGTGCCTCATGAGCGCCGTTCCGCAGATTCCGCCCGAACCACGCTCGTCGGCCACCACTTCACAGGATCGCCGCATCCAGATGCTGCGCACGGCAATGGGACCGCTGATCGCCGCCGCGCTGGAAGACCCGGACGTGGTGGAAATCATGCTCAACCCTGATCGCACCCTGTGGGTCGATCGGCTGTCGTCGGGTCGCGCGCCGCTGGGTGTCGAACTGCCCGAAGCCGATGGCGAACGCATCATTCGCCTGGTCGCCGCCCACGTCGGTGCAGAGGTGCATCGCGGTCAGCCGCTCTTGACCGCCGAATTGCCCGAGACGGGCGAGCGTTTCGAGGGCATCTTGCCGCCGGCCGCGCCGGGGCCAGCGTTCGCACTGCGCAAGCGCGCCGTGAGTATCATCGGCCTGGATCGTTATGTGGCCGACGGCATCCTGACTGCCGGCCAGGCGGACTTCCTGCGCCGCGCCGTGCGCGAGCGCCAGAACATCCTGATCGCCGGCGGCACCAGTACCGGCAAGACCACGCTCGCCAACGCGCTGCTGGCCGAGATCGCCGCCACGGGCGATCGCGTGCTGGTGCTCGAAGACACCATCGAGCTGCAATGCGCCGCTCGTGACCATGTGCCGCTGCGCACGCGCGCAGGCGTCGTGTCGATGCAGGAGCTGGTACGCGCCACGATGCGCCTGCGCCCCGACCGCGTGATCGTCGGCGAGGTGCGTGGCGGCGAAGCCCTGGACTTGGTGAAGGTGTGGGGCACCGGCCATCCGGGTGGCATCGCCACCATCCATGCGGGTTCCGCGCTGGGCGCGCTGCTGCGCCTGGAGCAACTGATTCTTGAAGTGGCGGTGAATCCGCCGCGAGCGTTGATCGCCGAGGCCATTAACGTCGTCATCCACATCGCCGGGCGTGGCCGCAAGCGCCACGTCGAAAGCATCGCCCGCGTCGTCGGCTTCGACGGCGCGGGCTATCGCATGGCGGATGCGCTGGAAACACCGTTTCCCGAGCTGCCGCCAGTTTCTTCCCCGTCCCCCGAATCCTCTGGAGAACTGCCATGACGCAGATGCACATTCATGCTTTCCGCATTTCCGTAAATCCGGCTTCGGCCTTAGCGCGCCTGCGGCGCCTGGCCGCGCCGGCGCAGCACGGCCTGCTGCTGGCCGCCATCATGCTGATGACGGCCGGCACGGCGAAAGCCTCCGGTTCCTCGATGCCCTGGGAAGGCCCGCTGACTTCCATCCTCGAATCCATCCAGGGGCCGGTGGCACGCATCGTCGCGGTCATCATCATCATTTCCACCGGCCTGGCGCTGGCGTTCGGCGATACCAGCGGCGGTTTCCGCAAGCTGATCCAGATCGTGTTCGGCCTGTCCATCGCGTTCGCGGCGTCCTCGTTCTTCCTGTCGTTCTTCTCGTTCTCCGGCGGAGCCGTCGTATGAGCACCGCCAACGAAGGAGCGCCGGGCTTCGCGTCCGGCTTCGAGATCCCGCTGCATCGCTCACTGACCGAACCGATCCTGCTGGGCGGTGCCCCGCGCACCGTGGCGATCGCCAACGGCACGCTGGCCGCCGCCGTCGGGCTGGGCCTGCAACTGTGGATTCCCGGTGCGGTGCTCTGGATCGTCGGCCATTCGCTGGCGGTCTGGGGCGCGCGCGTCGATCCGCAGTTCATGCAGGTCTTCGCCCGGCACATCAAGCACAAACCGCTGCTGGACGTGTAGGGGGACGCCGCCATGCTGAACCTTGCCGAATACCGCCAGCGCCCGGCCTTGCTCGCCGACTGGCTTCCGTGGGCCGGGCTGATCGCGCCGGGCGTCGTCTTGAACAAGGACGGCAGTTTCCAGCGCACGGCGCGCTTTCGCGGGCCTGATCTGGACAGTGCCACGCAAGGCGAACTGATCGCCACTTCGGCGCGGCTCAACAACGCGCTGCGCCGGCTGGGTTCGGGCTGGGCCTTGTTCATTGAGGCCGAGCGCCGGCCGGCGGCGGACTACCCACACTCCGACTTTCCCGAACCGCTGTCCTGGCTCGTGGACGAGGAACGCCGCGCGGCCTTCGAGGAATCGGGGCATCACTTCGAGAGCGGCTATCACCTGACGCTGGCTTACCTGCCGCCCGAGGAATCGCGCGCCCGCGCGGCCAAGCTGCTCTACGAGAACGCGCCCGGCGATGGCGTGGACTGGCGCGGCCGGCTCGATGCCTTTGTGGCGGAAACCGATCGTGTCTTCGACTTGCTCGATGGCGTGATGCCGGAAATCGCCTGGCTCGATGACGCCCAGGCGCTGACCTACCTGCACGCCACTGTGTCCACGCGGCGCTATCCGGTGGCCGTGCCGGAGGTGCCGTTCCACATCGACGCGCTGCTGGCCGACTCCGCGCTAGTCGGCGGCCTGGCGCCCACGCTGGGCGACCAGCACCTGCGCGTGGTGTCGGTGCGGGGCTTTCCGACCTCGACCTGGCCGGGCCTGCTGGACGACCTCAACCGCCTGGGCTTCGCCTACCGCTGGAGCACGCGCTTTCTCTGCCTGGACAAAGCCGAAGCGGAAAAGGAACTCGGCCGCCTGCGCCGCCAGTGGTTCGCCAAGCGCAAGAACGTCATCGCGCTGCTGCGCGAAACCGTCTTCCAGCAGGAAAGCCCGCTGGTCGATACCGACGCGAGCAACAAGGCGGCCGACGCGGACGCCGCCATGCAGGAGCTGGGTGGCGATCAGGTGGCCTTCGGCCACTTCACCGCCACGGTGACGGTGCTCGATGCCGATCCGGCCGCGGCCGACGAAAAGCTGCGCATGGTGGAGCGCGTCATTCAGGGGCGCGGGTTCGTGACCATCCCGGAAACGCTGAACGCCGTCGATGCGTGGCTGTCGTCCATCCCCGGCAACGCTTACGCCAACGTGCGCCAGCCCATCGTCTCGACGCTGAACCTGGCGCACATGATGCCGCTGTCCGCCGTATGGGCCGGGCCGGAGAAGAACGAACACCTGGACGGCCCGCCGCTGATCGTCACCCGCACCGATGGCGCCACGCCGTTCCGGCTGGTGACGCACATCGGCGATGTGGGGCACACGCTGGTCACCGGCCCGACCGGCATGGGCAAGTCGGTGTTGCTTGCCATTCTGGTGCAGCAATTCCGCCGCTATCGCGGCTCGCGCGTGTTCGCCTTCGATATGGGCCGCTCGATGCGCGCCACCATCTTGGGCCTGGGCGGCGAGCACTACGACTTGGGTGCCGATGGCGGCATTGCCTTCCAGCCGCTCGCGCGGATCGACCGGGAAAGCTATCGCGCCTGGGCGGGGGAATGGGTGGAAGGCCGCCTGCTACATGAGGGCGTGACGGTCGGCCCGGACGAAAAAGCGGCCATCTGGTCGGCGCTCGGCAGCCTGGCCGGCGCGCCGGTGGAGCAGCGCACGATGACCGGGCTATCCGTGCTGCTGCAATCGAACGCGCTGCGGCAGGCACTCGCGCCCTACGTGCTCGGCGGCGCGCACGGCAAGCTGCTGGACGCGGACACCGATCGTCTCGGCTTCGGTGACGTGCAGGGCTTCGAGATGGAAGAACTGATGCAGGGTCCCGCCGCCGTCCAAGCGGTGCTGCGCTACCTGTTCGCCCGCTTCGATGAAAGGTTTGACGGTGCACCGACGCTGCTGATTCTCGACGAGGCATGGCTGTTCCTCGATGAACCGTCGTTTGCCGCCCGCATCCGCCAGTGGCTCAAGACGCTGCGCAAGAAGAACGTCAGCGTCATCTTCGCCACGCAATCGCTGGCCGACATCAAGGATTCGACCATCGCGCCAGCCATCATCGAAAGCTGCGCGAGCCGCATCTTCCTGCCCAATCCGCAGGCGACCGAGCCGCAGATTCGCACGATCTACGAGGGCTTCGGCCTCAACAGCCGGCAAATCGAGATCGTTGCCACCGCGCAGCCCAAGCGCGACTACTACTACCAATCGCGTCTCGGCAATCGCCTGTTCGACCTCGACCTGGGGCCGGCCGCGCTCGCCTTCACGGGCGCGTCCACACCGCAAGACCAACGCGACATTGACCGCGTCCTGACGCAGGCCGGCGCTCCCGGCTTCGCCGGTGCGTGGCTGCGCCATCGCGGCCTCGACTGGGCCGCCGACCTGCTGCCGTCCTCGCCGACGGCGGCTTCGTTTCTCGCTTCTCAACCGCTGGAGGTTTCGCCATGAAGACCCGTGTGCTTTCCGCTTCGCTCGCCGCCGCGCTGGCCGGCTCCCTGATGCTCGCCCAGCCGGCGGCGGCGCTGACCTTCGTTGATCCCGTCAACTTGGTACAGAACACGCTCACCGCCATCCGCACGCTGGAGCAGATCAACAACCAGATCAATCAGCTTCAGAACGAGGCGCAGATGTTGATGAACCAGGCGCGCAATCTCGCGAGCCTGGACTTCAACATCGTCAACCGGCTGCGCTCTACGCTCGCCACCACCGAACGCCTGATCGCCGAGGCCCAGGGGCTGGCCTATGACGTGCAGAGCATGGATGCCACGTTTGCCCGTCTCTACCCAGAGCAGTACGCCGCGACCATCAGCGGCGACCGCATGGCGCAGGACGCCCGCGAGCGCTGGAAGAACACGCTCGACGGTTTGCATACCGCGATGCGGATGCAGGCGCAGGTGTCGCAGAACCTGGCCCAAGACGAAAGCGCGCTGGCCGACCTCGTGAGCCAGAGCCAATCGGCCACCGGCGCGTTGCAGGCGCAGCAGGCGACCAACCAGCTTCTTGCCTTGCAGGCCAAGCAGTCCATCCAGTCCCAGCAGCTCCAGATCACGCAAGACCGCGCCGCCTCGCTGGAACTGGCGCGGCAGGCGGCGGCCACCGAGCGCGCCCGCGAAGTGCGGCGGCGCTTCCTGGGCAGCGGCACGCCGTACACGCCGCAGTCCGTCAACTTTTACAACAACTGATGGGAGACGGCCATGCGATGCGCTCCCGTCTTGTCGGTTTCGCTGCTGGCCCTGCTGCTGACCGCGTGCGGCCAGCAGCCAGCAGAGAACTTGGCCGACGCATTGGTTGCCGATCCCGTGCGGCTCAAGGCGTTGCGTGCGCAGTGCGCGGCCGACCGGCAGGTCGTGGGCGAAGACGACTGCCGCGCCGCCGCCGAAGCCTTCCGGCGGCGCTTCTTCTCCGGCCAGGCCGGGCCGGATGAATACCGGACGCTGGCCGAGCTGCCGCCGATTCCGGCGAGCTTCGATGAACCCATTGGAGAGGACACGCCATGAACGACGTGACCATCATCGACCGCTTCCTCGATACGTTCTCGCGCTACATCGACTCCGGTTTCGGCTTGCTGCAAGGCGAAGTGGCGTTCCTGACCGCCACGCTGATCGTCATCGACATGACCATCGCCGGCTTGTATTGGGCCATGAGCCACGCCACCGGCCAGGGCGAGGACGTGATCGCCAAGCTGCTGCGCAAGGTGCTCTACGTCGGTGCCTTCGCCTACATCATCGGCAACTTCAACTGGCTGGCCGGCATCGTCTTCCGCTCGTTTGCCGGGCTGGGCCTGACGGCCACCGGCTCGGCCATGACGATGGAGAACTTCCTGCAACCGGGGCGGCTGGCCAAGACCGGCATCGACGCCGGCGCGCCGATCCTCGACCAGATCGGTGACATGGCGGGCTTCCCCGAAGTGTTCGTGAACATCGACCCGATCGTGGTAATGTTCCTCGCCTGGCTCACCGTCATCCTGTGTTTCTTCGTGCTGGCGATCCAGCTTTTCATCACGCTGATCGAGTTCAAGCTGACCACGCTCGCGGGCTTCGTGCTGGTGCCGTTCGCGCTTTGGAACAAGACCTCGTTTCTCGCCGAAAAGGTGCTCGGCAATGTGGTGTCGTCGGGCATCAAGGTCTTGGTGCTGGCCGTCATCGTCGGCATCGGCTCGGGCCTGTTCGCAGAGTTCCAGGTTCATCCCGACGAACCCTCCATCGACCACGCCCTTGTCGTGATGCTGGCCTCGCTCGCGCTGCTGGCGCTGGGCATCTATGGGCCGGGCATCGCCACCGGCCTCGTGTCCGGTGCGCCGCAGCTCGGCGCTGGCGCGATGGCGGGTGCCGCTGTCGGTGCCGCCGGCACGGCCGTTGCCATCGGTGCCGCCGCGACCGGGGTAGGTGGCGCCGTAGCGGCCGGCGCACGCATGGCGCCTGCGGCCGCCAAGCTGGGCCGGGCCCGGGCGGCGGGCCCGAAGGGGGGCCGGGAGACCCCCACGGGGGTGCCCGGCCGGTACGCCCCG
>NZ_JBDJMW010000018.1:0-26935 GCF_039674145.1 Stenotrophomonas sp. TWI587
ACCGTGTGCTGCCATGGATGGCAGCACACGAGCCTACATGGACGTACTTGCGGCGGGTCCCGATACCCCACCCGCGTCGTCCCAAACCCTCATCACCCGGGCACCCGCGCAGTTGCCGTTGCCGTTGATGTCAACGCTGGAATCGAACCCGAAAACAGCCAAAAACCACGGACGAATATCGCCCAACTACACATCACCAAGATGATCAAACAACCCCGGCTGGCGCACCACCTCCCGCTCCCGGAAGCCCCCCAACCCAACCCCCACCAACCGATACCGCGTCTCCAACGGCAACGCCACCCGCGCCCGCAACCCCAACGCAATATCGCGCAGTTCCTCCAACGAATCCGGCGGCGACTCCGGCGTAAAACTCCGCGTAATGATCCGGAACTGCGACGTCTTCAACTTCAACACCACCGTATGTCCCACCCGGTCCGTCTTGCGCGTCGCCAGCCATGTCTTCTCCGCCAACTGCACGATCGCCGGCGCCAGATCCTCCAACAACAGATCCTCGGCGAACGTATCCTCCGACGAAATCGACTGCACCGGCTGATCCGGCTCCACCGGCCGCTCATCCACACCGCGCGCACGATTGAACAACCGCCCACCAAACGTCCCGAACCGCGCCTCCAGTTCCTCCAGCGGCAGCGCACGCAGATCGCCGACCGTCGCAATCCCGAGCTCGGCCAGCTTCGCCGCCATCACCTTGCCCACGCCCGGCACCCGGTTCACCGGCAGCGGCGTCAGGAACTGCTCGATGCGATGCGGCGGCACCACGAACTGCCCATCCGGCTTGCGCCAATCCGACGCGATCTTCGCCAGGAACTTGTTCGGTGCGATCCCCGCCGAGGCCGTCAACTGCGTCTCTTCACGAATCTGCGCGCGGATGATCTGCGCGATCTCCGTCGCCACCGTCATTCCGCCCTTGTGCTCGGTCACGTCCAGATACGCCTCATCCAGCGACAACGGCTCCACCAGATCCGTATGCCGCAGGAAAATCTCGCGCACCTGGCGTGACACTGCCTTGTAGCGCGCGAAATCCGGCGGCACGAATACCGCATCCGGGCACAGCCGCTCCGCGCGCACTGCAGGCATTGCCGAGCGCACGCCGAACACCCGCGCCTCGTAGGACGCCGCGCACACTACCGAGCGCATTCCCCGCCACGCCACCACCACCGGTTTGCCCCGCAGCGAAGGGTCGTCACGCTGCTCCACGGACGCGTAAAACGCATCCATGTCGACGTGAATGATCTTGCGGGGGCGGGACACGGGCGTTGGCACTCGAATTCAGATGAACAAGATTACAGCCACACGCCGCAGTATGGTTGTTGGATAACAACAACATGCGTTTTTGAACCTGAAAACACTACGGCGGCGTACGGTTAAAACGTTTGATTGAATCACTTTTTCTCATGCACTCTTGAACACTTGCTTCATGCAAGAGCAGTCGACCTGTGGTCGGCTCACCCGATGACAACTTCCTCAGGATTGCGTTTTCCATGACTCGTCTCAACGCGTTCTCGCGCGACCAGCTGCTGGCCAGCGCCCGCGGTGAACTGTTCGGCCCGGGCAGCGGCCGCCTGCCCAATGATCCGATGCTGATGTTCGATCGCATCACCGATATCCGCGAGGACGGCGGTCCCCATGGCAAAGGCATGGTACGCGCGGAACTGGATATCCGCCCTGACCTGTGGTTCTTCGACTGTCACTTCCTCGGCGACCCGGTCATGCCCGGCTGCCTTGGTCTGGATGCCATGTGGCAGCTGACCGGCTTCTTCCTCACCTGGATCGGTGCGCCCGGCCGTGGCCGCGCCCTCGGCTGCGGTGAAGTGAAGTTCACCGGCCAGGTGCTGCCGAGCGCCAAGCGCGTCACCTACGAAATCGACATCTCGCGCGTCATCAACCGCAAGCTGGTGATGGCCCAGTCCGACGCCCGCATGCTGGTGGACGGTCGCGAAATCTACTCTGCCAAAGACCTGCGTGTAGGTCTGTTCACTTCCACTGAGAACTTCTGATGCGTCGCGTCGTCATTACCGGAATGGGCATCACCTCGTGCCTGGGCAACGATCTGGACACCGTGTCCTCCGCACTGCGTGAAGGCCGTGCCGGCATCCGTCATCTGCCCGATCACGCCGAGGCCGGCCTGCGCAGCCACGTCGGCGGCAACATCGAGCTGGACCTGGATGCGCAGATCGACCGCAAGGTGAAGCGCTTCATGAGCGATGCCTCGGCGTATGCGTACATCGCCATGCGCGATGCGATCGCCGATGCCGGCCTGGACGAGGCGCAGGTCGCCAACCCGCGTACCGGCCTGATCGCCGGTTCCGGTGGTGGCTCCAGCCAGTGGCAGGTGGAATCGGCCGACATCCTGCGCGCCCGTGGCGTGCGCAAGGTCGGCCCGTACATGGTGCCGCGCACGATGTGCTCCACCGTGTCGGCGTGCCTGGCCACGGCGTTCCAGATCAAGGGCCTGAGCTACTCGCTGTCGGCCGCCTGCGCCACCTCCGCGCATTGCATCGGCGCTGCCGCGGATCTGATCCGTCATGGCGCGCAGAATGTGATGTTCGCCGGTGGCGGTGAAGACCTGCACTGGTCGATGAGCGTGATGTTCGATGCGATGGGTGCCCTGTCGACCCGCTTCAACGACACGCCCGCCTCGGCCTCGCGCCCGTACGACAAGGACCGCGATGGCTTCGTCATCGCCGGTGGCGGCGGCATGCTGGTGCTGGAAGACTACGACCACGCCGTGGCCCGTGGTGCACGCATCTACGCCGAGCTGGTCGGTTACGGCGTCACCTCCGACGGTGCCGACATGGTTGCCCCGTCCGGTGAAGGCGCCGTGCGCTGCATGAACATGGCGATGGAGCACCTCACCGGCCCGATCGACTACCTCAACACGCATGGCACTTCGACCCCGCTGGGCGACGTCACCGAGTTGAAGGCCGTGCGCGAAGTGTTCGGCGAGAACATTCCGCCGCTGTCCTCGACCAAGGCGCTGTCCGGCCACTCGCTGGGTGCGGCAAGCGTGCACGAAGCGATCTACTGCCTGCTGATGATGCGCGACGGCTTCATCGCCGGTTCGGCCAACATCGGCGAGCTGGATCCGCTGGTGGAAGGCTTCCCGATCGTGCAGCAGACCCAGCCGGCACAGCTGAACACCGTCATGTCCAACAGCTTCGGCTTTGGCGGCACGAATGCGGCGCTGGTATTCAGCCGCATCTGATTGCAGCCAGCATGCGCATGAAAAAGCCCGGCCATGTGCCGGGCTTTTTCGTGGTGAAGCCGAGTATCGGCTCGGGCCGCGAGACATTACCGCACGCCTGTCACCGGCAACAGCGGCATCAACAATGCCCGTGCATCCAGCAGCGAATCCACGATGCGATGCCCCAGCGCGCGCAGCTCGTCATCCGGATGCACCAGGTCCGGCACCTGGATCGCGGTCATCCCCGCACCCACCGCCGCGCGGATGCCTGCCGGAGAATCCTCCAGCGCCAGACAGCGCGCCGGATCCTTGCCCAGCTTCTGCGCCGCCAGCAGGTAAATGTCCGGGGCCGGCTTGGGATGCGCGACATCGCTGCTGGTCACCACCACCTCGAAGAACGGCAGCAGACCCGCGGCGGCCAGCTTGCGCGATGCGCGTGGCTGACGTGTCGAGGTCGCCACCGCACGCGCAACGCCGTGATCGTGCAGCAGCTGCAGGATCTCCAGGATGCCGGGACGCAGCGGCAGCCCCTGCTGCGTGCGTGCCTCATACAGGTCATGGCAACGCGCGAACAACGCGGCCACCTGCTCGGCCGTCACCGTCTGCAGCAGCAGACGCTCGCAGTCACGATCACCAAGCCCGACCATGCGCAGCCAGAAGCCGTCCGGAAACGGCAGCCCCAGCTCCTGCGCCGCCTGCGACCAGCACGCGATCGACACCCGCTCGCTGTCGATCATCAGGCCGTCCATGTCGAAGATGACGGCGTCGGGCAGGAACGGCAGCGCAGGGAAAGCACTCATGGCACGTTGAACAGCGTCTCCAGATCAGCCGCATCCAGCATGCGCCACTCACCTTCCGGCAGTTCGCCCAGCGAGAGCCCACCGATGCGGCTGCGGTGCAGCGCCTCGACGTGGTTGCCGACCGCCGCGAACATGCGGCGTGCCTGGTGGTAGCGACCCTCGTGCAGCACCAGTTGCGCCAGGCGCGGACCGTTCACGTGCAGCTCGGCCGGCAGCAGCGGCTTGTCGTCCGATTCCAGCAGCAGCCCGCCGCTGGCGAAGCGCGCGGTTTCATCGCCACGCAGGTCTTCGGCCAGGGTGACCTCGTAGGTCTTGTCCAGGCGCGACTTCGGCGACACTATCCGGTGCAGCAGCGCGCCATCGTCGGTCATCAGCAGCAGGCCGCTGGTGTCGCGATCCAGGCGGCCCACCGAGGACAGCACCGGTGCACGCTCACGGTAACGCGGCGGCAGCAGGTCGTAGATCAGCCGGCCCTTGTCCTTGGTCGAACAGGTGTAGCCGCGCGGCTTGTGCAGCATCAGGGTCAGGCCCTGGGGCGGGTCCAGCGGCTCGCCTTCGACCCGGATCGCGTCATGCGAAACCGCGTCATCGGCGTACAGCACCTCGCCCTCGGCATCGGTGATCAGGCCGGCGCGGAACATGCCCTGCACCTGCTTGCGGCTGCCGTAGCCCAGGTTGGCCAACAGCTTGACCAGCTTCATGCGCGGCCTCCGCGGCCCCACTTCGGCTCGGTGCTGCGCGGCGTGCGGACCGGCGTGGCGCTCTTGCTGGCCTTGGTCGCTTCGATCAGCTTGAAGCCATCGCGCTCGGCCGCCACGCGGACCTGGCCGAAGCTCTCGTTGAGGATCTGCTCGTAAGGCAGATGGCGGTTGGCCACCAGCCACATCCGGCCGCCCGGGCGCAGCGCCTGCGCGGCCACGGCGATGAAGCGCTGGCCGATGTCGGGGCGATCAGCGCGCGAGGGCGTATGGAACGGCGGATTGGTGACGATGAAGTCGTACTCGCCCTCGATCCCGGCAGTGACGTCCTGCCAGTGATAGGCCAGCGCCACCGGCTTGCCGAGCGCGGCGAGGTTCTCGCGGGCCAGCGCCAGCGCGCGGCCTTCGGCCTCGTACAGGTCCAGCGCGGTCACGTTGGGGCAGCGTGCCAGCACCTCGGCGGACAGATAGCCGAAGCCGGCGCCCAGATCGGCCCCCCGGCCGGCCAGATCGGCCGGCAGCTGCTCGACCAGCAGCGCCGAGGCCGGGTCGATGCGGTCCCAGGCGAAGATGCCCGGGCGGCTCTGGAAGCGGCCGCCAAGGATCGCGCGCGGCGCATCCAGCGATGCCCAGCGCTGCGCCAGCGCGGCGTCGTGCTGGCCGTTGAGCGGCGCAGTCCAGTAGGCACGGCAGTGGTTCTTGGTCAGCTTGCCGCCGAGACCGGCCAGCTGCTGCAGATCGCCTTCGCCGGAGCGGGCGCCTTCGTTGTTGTGCTGGCAGGCCACCACGATCCCGCCCGGGGCGGTCAGGGCCAGCGCGCGGGCGAACAGCGCCTTGGCTTCCTCGCGCTGGCGCGGCGGCAGTACCAGTACCAGGGCGTAGCGGGTGGCATCACCGGCCAGCTGCTGCTCGTCACGCACGGTCCAGCCGCTGGCTTCCAGGGCATCGGCAAACGGGCGGAAGCTCTGCTCGCAGACCAGCTGCGACGGCTGGGCGTGCTCGCGCAGCGGTGCGCCATCGCGGGCGCGCAGGAACAGCACGGGGCCGGCCGGCCAGGACAGCACGCCACTGGCGAACGGCAGGAACAGGGTTTCCAGGGGAGCGTCGTGCTGGGCAGCCATGCGGAGGGCACATCTTGAAAAGAGGCCGCCATTCTACCGGTTCGCCCCGCCAGCCCCGGATTTGCGTTTATTCAACGTCCTGTTGATGCCCTGACAACACCCGAACCGGCAGGGTGGAGCCTCACTTCAAGTGGAGATGGCTCATGCGTGCATTGTTTGTCGGTGGCGTAGTCGACAACAGCGAGATGGACATGGAGGGGAGCCAGCCACCGGTGCACTATCCCGAAGACACCGGCGGCGGCCATTCCCGCTACCGCCTGCATCAGATCGGCAAAACCTCGGATGGCAACGTGGCGTATGCCGTCTATGGCGCCCCGGACCTCGCCGATGAAGAGGTGGCCCGGATTGCAGATGAACGGGCCTACGCGCGCCGTTTCGAGGCCGAACCCAGCGAATTTACCCACTGAGCCCAACCCCACCGCGCTGCCCGCCGCGATCACTCGCGGTAGGGCAGCTGCCGGATCGCCTTGATCTGATCCAGCCACACCAGGTGCTGATGCGCCGGGGCATCCAGATCGTCCAGCCGCAGCTGACCATTGCTGCCTTCATTTTCCTCGGCATCGCGATACTGCTGCAGCGTGGGCTGTACCGCCACGGTACCCAGCAGGCGGCTGCCATCTTCCAGCGTGAGTTCCACCTGGGTCTGCCCGTGCAGCTGCGGCAGCAGCGCTTCCAGGGCCGCGATGGCGTCCGGGTGGGTGTGGATGCGGGGGGCATAACGGGACATGGCAACTCCTGTGGCGTTCACCCCAGTGTGCCGCGAGCGACGTCAACACGCCGCCAACGCAGGCTCCGTCAGTGCGGGCCGCCGAGCACGCCGCGTACCGCCGCCACCAGTTGTGCGACCGAATACGGTTTGGCCACGTGCTCCTGGAAGCCGGACGCCAGTGCCCGCTTGCGGTCATCGGCACGGGCCAGTGCGGTCACGGCAACGGCCGGTAGGGCGTCTGCTTCGACCCCCATGTTGTCGCGCAGCGTGCGCACTAGACCGTAACCATCCATGCCCGGCATGCCGATATCGGTCAGCAGCGCATCGATGCCTTCGTGCCCTATCTCGTTGAGCAGGGCCAGCGCCTCACCCGCCGAGGAGGCCGTGGTGACCGAGGCGCCCTGCTCTTCCAGCAGGCGGCGCAGGTATTCGAGTACTTCGGGTTGGTCCTCAACCGCCAGCAGGTGCAGGCCCTTGAGCGGGTATGGCTCGATGATCTGCTCGGGGATGGGGCCACTGAAGACCTCGCGCAGCGGCCGGCCATCGGCCTGCGGCTGGTAGCGCGGCAGGCGCACGGTAAACGTGGACCCGTGTCCCTGCCCTTCGCTGCTGGCCGCCACGCCGCCGCCATGCAACTCCACCAGTTGCTGCACGATCGCCAGTCCCAGACCCAGCCCGCCATGCCGTCGGGTGGTGGTTCCATCGGCCTGCCGGAAGCGACTGAACAGATGACGCAGGAACTCCGGGGCGATGCCATCCCCGGAATCGCTGACGCTGATCGACCAGTGCCCACCGTCTGCCGCCAGGGTCAGCACCACGCGCCCCTCGGCCGGGGTGAACTTGATGGCGTTGGAGAGCAGGTTCCACAACACCTGCTGCAGGCGCGTGGCGTCGCCGAGTACCAGACACGGCTCCTCGGGCATCACCAGCACCATGCTCAGCGCTTTGCCTTCGGCAACCAGCTCCTGGGCGCGCATGGCCTGCTCCAGCTGGCTGCGCAGATCGAGCATTTCCACTTCCAGCTGCACCTTGCCCAACAACATGCTGCTCAGATCCAGCATGTCCGAGATGAGCCGCTTCTGCGCCATCGCACTGCTGGCGATCACGCCCAGGCCCTTGTACATCGGGCTGCTGTTGTCGATGCGCTGGAGCAGCAGTTCGCTCCAGCCCAGAATGGTGGTCAGTGGCGTGCGCAACTCGTGCGAGAGCGTCGCCAGGAATTCGTCTTTCAGGCGCGCCATGTTCTCGGCGGCACTGCGCGCGGCACGCTCGGACTGCAGCAGTTCTTCGCGCGCCATTTCGATTTCGCGACGCTCGGTGACATCCGGGCTGCTGCCGGCCAGACCAATGAACCGCCCCATGCGCGAGAACCGCGGGCGGGCGTTCATTTCCAGCCAGCGCCACTGGCCATCGGCACGACGGCCGCGCACCAAGGCGTGCATGGAGCGCTGCGATTTCAACGATTCCTGCAGTTCGTAGTCGAAGACCGAGGCATCATCGGGGTGCACCAGGCCGCGCCAGACATCGTCGGGCACGCGCTGCTCGTCACCGCCGAAGAACTCGCTGAAGGCGCTGTTGACGAAGCGCGAATGGCCGCGCTCGTCCAGCACCCAGACCGGCATCGGCAGGCCATCGGCCAGCGCGCTGAATCGCGCCTCGCTCTCGGCCAGTTCCACTTCGATGTGCTTGCGGTGGGTGATGTCGAAAAACACCACGGCCACCAGATGCTCGTCCGGCTCGCCGACGCTGACCGCTTCCACCGAGTACCAGCGGCCCAACGCGCGCGCTTCCATTTCGAACTGTCTAGCCTGCCCGCTCAGCGCCACCTCGCCGTAGGTGCGGTACCAGTCCGTCTCATGCCCCGGCTGCAGACTGCTCATCCGCTGACCGCACGCATTGTCGAGCCCGGTGTTGCGCGCGAACGCCTCGTTGACCTCCACGAAACGGTAATCCACACCCACGCCGGCGTCGTCGAAGATCACCTCGATGATGCAGAACCCCGCATTCAGGCGTTCAAGTACCGTGCGATACAGAGCCGGATCCGGCGATGAAGCCAGGAAGGAGGCGCGTTCCAACGTTGTAGTGGGCAGGCTGGACAAGGGGGGCAATGGGGCAACTGGCGAAACAGAGGGACACAGGATCAGCCAACGCGCGTATTCGCAGTGTCAAGCGCGGACGGTCCCGGAGGGTGCGGCCTGGATGAATTGGCGCCAACCGCAGCAGCCGAGCATACACGCGTGGATTGTGAGCCACCCGGATCGGGATCACACTGAGGGCCTGATCCCACCCGTGATCGCGACGCAGGAGTTGTCATGAACCGTACCTCCCTGATCGCCGGGGCGTTGGCCGGGCTGCTGCTGATGGGCAGTGCCGCGGCCGCCCCGCGCACCGTGACCGACCCGCAGGCACCCCGGTCCCTCCAGACGGACGGCCCGGTCCAGGTCACGTGGACCGACCCGGCCCAGTTCACCGAGATCCGCCAGAGCAACAACCGCTTCGAGGCCGAGCGCGGCGACTGGGTGCAGCAGCTGGCCAAGTATGTGCGGACCACGGCGAGCAAGCAGCTGCAGCCCGGCCAGACCCTGCAGGTGACCTTCACCGACATCAAGCGCGCCGGGGACTACGAGCCGTGGCACGGCCCGCGGGCCAACGACATCCGGGTCATGCGCGATATCTACCCGCCGCGCGTGACCCTGACCTACACCCTGAAGGATGCGCAGGGCCAGGTGATCGGTGAAGGCGAGCGCAAGCTGCAGGACACCGGCTACCTGCACAGCATCGGGCGGCAGAGCGACACCGATCCGCTGCGTTATGAGAAGCGCCTGCTGGAGGATTGGATCCGGCGCGATCTGCGCAATGAGGCCACGGCCAGCACCTGAGCCATCCCTCAGCCCGCGTATTCGCGCACCACCCGCTTCACACCGCAGGGCAGCTGATACGCGCTGACCCCACACAGCGGTGCAAGCGCCTCGATGCGCGGGGCATCGCCCCACAGCGTCACCGTGCTGCCGATGCCGGCCTGTGGCAGGTGGGTCAGGTCCACGGTGAGCATGTCCATCGAGACCCTACCGATCACGATGCCGGGCTGACCATCGATGCGGACCGGGGTGCCGTTCGGCGCGAACTGCGGATAGCCATCGGCATAGCCGAGCGCGACCACGCCAACCCGGGTCGGCCGCTGGGCGACAAAGCGCGCGCCATAGCCGACCGGCTCGCCCACCGCGATGTCGCGCACGGCGAAGATTTTCGAGCGCATGGTCATCACCGGGCGCAGGCGCTCGGTCAGCGCGGTATGCGCCGGCATCGGGTTGATCCCGTACAGCATCAGGCCCGGGCGTACCCAGTCGCTGCGCACGTCCGGCCAGCCCAGCAGCGCCGGCGAATTGCACACACTGGTCTGCCCGGCCAGGCCCTCGATGGCGGCGGCGAACACATCGGCCTGCTCGCGGGTGCGCGGGCTGTCCAGCTCGTCGGCACGCGCCATATGGGTCATCAGCACCATCGGCCCGACATGCGCCAGGGCGCTGAGGGTGGCATGCGCGGCGCGGAACGCGTCCGGCCACAGGCCCAGCCGGTGCATGCCGCTGTCCAGTTTCAACCACACGTGAAGCGTGGCGGTGGTCTGGAACGCGGCAACCGCCTCCGCCTGCCACGGCGCGCCCACCGCGAACCACAGATCGTGCTCGACGATCAGCGGCAGTTCTTCGGCATCGAAGAAGCCTTCCAGCAGCAGGATCGGACCGGTGATGCCGGCCTGGCGCAGTTCCAGCGCTTCCTCGATGCAGGCCACGCCGAAAGCATCGGCCTCGGCCTGCAGCGCGCGCGCGCATCGCACTGCACCGTGCCCGTAGGCATCGGCCTTGATCACGGCAACGGCCTTGCCGCCCCCCAGTTCGCGCGCCAGCCGGTAATTGCTGCGCAGCGCGTCCAGATCAATCAACGCACGGGCTGGGCGCATGAACTCGGCTCACGGTGACGGACGGATGCGGCGTGGTGGCTGTAACGGAAGATATCCAGGCCTTCGGTGCTGATCTGCGGCTGGCGGGCATCCATCAGGTCGGCCAGGTAGCGGCCGGAGCCGCAGGCCATGGTCCAGCCCAGGGTGCCGTGGCCGGTATTGAGGAACAGGTTGCGGTACGGCGTGGCGCCGACCACCGGGGTGCCATCCGGCGTGGCCGGGCGCAGGCCGGTCCAGAACTCGGCGCGCGACAGATCACCGCCCTCCGGGTACAGATCGCGCACCACCTTCTCCAGTGTGGCGCGGCGGCGCGGCGAGAGGGACAGGTCGAACCCGCCCACTTCGGCCATGCCACCCACGCGGATGCGGTCGTCAAAGCGGGTCACGGCCACCTTGTAGCTTTCATCCAGGATGGTGGAGGTCGGGGCCATCGCCGGGTTGGTGATCGGCAGCGTCAGCGAGTAGCCCTTGAGCGGGTACACCGGGAGCTGCATGCCCAGCGGGGCGACCAGCGACGGCGAGTAGCTGCCCAGCGCGACCACATAGTGATCGGCGGTTTCCAGCTTGCCATCGATGCGCACACCGGTGATGCGGTCACCCTCGCTCTGCAGGCCGGCGATGTCCTGATCGAAGCGGAATTCGACCCCGGCATCGACGCACATCTGCGCCAGGCGACGGGTGAACAGCTGGCAGTCGCCAGTCTGGTCACGCGGCAGGCGCAGCGCACCGACCAGCGTGTCGGCCACGCCGGCCAGCGCCGGTTCGTGGGCGATGATGCCGTCGCGGTCGAGCACTTCGTACGGCACGCCGTACTGGGCCAGCACTTCGATGTCCTGCGCGGAGGCATCCAGCTGCTGCTGGGTGCGGAACAGCTGGGTGGTGCCGAGGTCGCGACCTTCGAATTCGATGCCGGTCTCGCGGCGCAGCTCGTTCAAGCAGTCGCGGCTGTACTCGGACATGCGCACCATGCGCGCCTTGTTGATCGCGTAGCGCTCATGCGTGCAGTTGCGCAGCATCTGCGCCAGCCAGCGGTACTGGTGCCAGTCCAGGCCCGGGCGGATCGCCAACGGCGCGTGCTCGGAGAACAGCCACTTGACCGCCTTGAGCGGCACGCCCGGGGCGGCCCACGGCGAGGTATAGCCGAACGACAGCTGGCCGGCATTGGCGAAACTGGTTTCCAGCGCCGGGCCCGGCTGACGGTCGACAACCGTGACTTCAAACCCGGCCTGCCGCAGATACCAGGCACTGGTCGTGCCGATCACACCGCTGCCAAGGACTAGAACGCGCATGACACCTCTCCAACCCGATCATTCCCTGCGCAGGAGCACGCCGGGACCATAATTGAGGAAGTATAGTCAGCCCAAACCAATCATTTCGCCTGTTTTTAGGCCTTAAGGCAGGGTATTGTCCTGCAAACCACCTTGAGAGGCTGACGCCGATGGCCGTGCGTGCCCGCGAACTGGACAAGATCGACCGCAAGATCCTGCGCATCCTGCAGGTGGAGGGTCGGATTTCCTTCACCGAACTCGGCGAGCGGGTCGGGCTGTCGACCACCCCCTGTACCGAGCGCGTGCGCCGGCTGGAGCGCGACGGGGCGATCACCGGCTACTACGCCAAGCTCGATCCGCATTACCTCAAGGCCAGCCTGCTGGTGTTCGTGGAGATCAGTCTGGCCTACAAGTCCGGCGACATCTTCGAGGAGTTCCGGCGTGCGGCACTGAAGCTGCCCAACGTGCTGGAGTGTCATCTGGTCTCGGGCGATTTCGACTACCTGCTCAAAGCGCGCATCAGCGAGATGGCCTCCTACCGCAAGCTGCTCGGCAGCACCCTGCTGACCCTGCCGCACGTGCGCGAATCCAAGAGTTACATCGTGATGGAAGAGGTCAAGGAAACCCTGACCCTGCCGATTCCGGATTGATCACGCTGCCTGGCTGAAACGCAAAAGGCGGCGCGCAGGTGCGCACCGCCTTCGTTCATTGCGTCAAGCGCATCAGCGCTGCTGTTTCTGGTCCTGATGCTTCTGGTCCTGCTGCTTGCCGCCCTTTTGATTCTGCTGGTCCCACTGCTGCTGGTTCTGCTGGCCGGGCTTCTGGTTCTGTTGCTGACTGCCCTGCTGCTCCTGCGGCATCTTGCCGGGACTGCGGTTCTGCTGGTTAGCCATGATTGCACTCTTCTTGAAAACCTCGGGGATGCGCTGGGTTGCGGCGCACGCACAGGGTCCCGCCGATCCGGTTAATCACAGGCGAAAAAACGGTGAGCCGGCGCGTTGACGACGATGACTGCGCCCACTGGATGTAAACCATTCATGTGGGCACAGGCCGCGCCTCGCCGCTTACGGTTTGATCTGCTGCCCGTCGGCGCTGGGAAGCGAATCGTAGTAACGCCCCGTGCGGGTATCGAGCACGCGGTTCGGGCCCACCTGTTTGACCCCCGGAAGGATCCGGCCGTGGCGATCGTAGACCTTGCCCTGCACGGCTGGCCCCTGCATCGGCGCAGGCTGCGAGGGACCTTTGCTCTGGATCGGGTGCGTGCGCAGCTGCTGCTGGGTCTGCGTGGACGACTTCACCGGCGCCATCTGGCCAGAGAGGCTGTCGGCCGGTGCCGGCTGCACCGGCGTGGGCAGCGGTACGGGCGTCGGTTGGGGCGTGACGACCGGGCGCGTCGCGGTCGGCTTGGGCGGCGGACCGATCTGCGCACCTGCCGCCAGGGGCAGCAGTGCCAGCAGGGCCGCGGCGAGGCGTCGTGAACGGTACATGGCGATCTCCGGGCAGCGGTTCAGGCCTTCACCATGCACCGGCACGGGTATCAGCACGATGAACGGTGCCGGGTTGGAACACGCCACGCCCGGCCCTATGTAGAGAGTCTCCCTGCGAGGACTGCCCATGACCGCTTTCGACCTCTCCCCACCCAGTGATGCCCAGCGCCAGACCCTGATTGCTGGCCTCAGTGCCGATGAGCAGCGCGTGCTGCTGCACCACGGCACCGAAGCGCCGTTCTGCGGGGTGTTCCTGGACAACAAGCAGGACGGGGTCTACGGCTGTCGGCTGTGCGGCCTGCCGCTGTTCCGTTCCAGCACCAAGTTCGACTCTGGCACGGGCTGGCCGAGCTTCTTCGCACCCTTCGATCCGGCTCATGTGCGCGAGATCCGGGACGCCAGCCACGGCATGATCCGCACCGAGATCGTCTGCGCACGCTGTGACAGCCATCTCGGCCATGTGTTCCCGGACGGTCCCCCGCCGACCCACGAACGCCACTGCCTCAACTCGGTGTCACTGTCGTTCACGCCCAACGGTCAGCCCTATCCGGACCCGCTGCAGCGCGGCGGCGCAGAGGCAGCGCCCGCTGCCTGAATTCGCGAAAGTGTGACATTGAGCGAACGCTCCCCTTCAGAAAAGGGGTGAACGGGCCGACATGGAGGTATCCCCTCCCCGCGTCGGCCCCATGCTCATCATCGTTGGTTTCCTCGTCGTCATCCTCAGCGTGCTCGGTGGTTACGTGGGCGCGCACGGCAAACTCGGCGCGCTGTGGCAGCCGTACGAGCTGGTCATCATCGGCGGCGCGGCGCTGGGCGCGTTCCTGGTGGGCACGCCGATCAAAACCGTGAAGCAGACCCTGCAGGCCAGCGTCGGCGTGTTCAAGGGCCCGGCCTACAAGCAGCAGGACTACATCGACGTCCTGAGCCTGCTGTACGAACTGCTCAACAAGGCCCGCCGCGAAGGCTTCATGGCGTTGGAAGACCACGTCGAGCGCCCGGCCGAAAGCAGCATCTTCGCCAATTACCCCAAGGTGCAGGCCGACCACCATCTGGTCGACTTCATCACCGACTGCCTGCGCCTGATGATCGGCAGCAACATCGAGCCGCACGAGCTGGAGCCGCTGCTGGAGATGGAGCTGGAAAAGCACCACGCTGAAGCAATGCAGCCGTCGGCCGTGCTCAACAAGGTCTCCGACGGCCTGCCCGGTTTCGGCATCGTGGCCGCGGTGCTGGGCATCGTGATCACCATGGGCTCGATCGGCGGTGAGATCGCCGAGATCGGTGCCCACGTGGCCGGCGCGCTGGTCGGTACCTTCCTGGGCATCCTGCTGGCCTACGGCTTCGTCAGCCCGCTGGCCGCCGCCGTGGAAGCCCGCGCCGAGCAGGACAGCCGCATCTACGAGTCGGTCAAGACCGCGCTGCTGGCCTGCCTGCGCGGCTACAACCCGAAGATCGCGCTGGAATTCGCCCGCAAGACCCTGCCGTCGAATGTTCGCCCGGGCTTCAGCGAGTTCGAAGCGCACCTCAAGACGGTCAAGTAAGGCACCGCCATGGCCGAGAACAAACCCACCGTCATCGTCCGCCGGGTCAAGAAGGCCGGCCACGCCGCGCACCATGGCGGTGCCTGGAAGGTGGCCTACGCCGACTTCGTCACCGCGATGATGGCCTTCTTCCTGGTGCTGTGGCTGCTGGCTGCCACCACCAAGCCCGAACGGGCGGCCATTTCCGAGTATTTCCGCAACCCCAGCCCGCTGGTCGGGCAGAGTGCGACCTCCGCCCCCGGCATGGCCGGCCCGGGCGGTGCGAGCACCTCGATGATCAAGCTGGGCGGCGCCACCGATATCTCGCGCGGCAACAGCAACGACCCCTTCCAGAACCAGCAGGCCGCCAAGCCGGTGCCGCAGACCGACCGCGAGCGGGAGAAGCAGCAGCTGGAGGCACTCAAGCAGGAACTGGAAGAGGCCATCAGCAAGAGCCAGGCGCTGGAGCCGTTCAAGGACCAGCTGCTGCTGGATCTCACCCCGGAAGGCCTGCGCATCCAGATCGTGGACAAGCAGAACCGGCCGATGTTCGACATGGGCAGCGCCACGCTCAAGCCCTACACGCGCGAAATCCTGCGTGAGCTGTCGCAGTTCATCAACCACGTGCCGAACCGGATCAGCATCACCGGCCACACCGATACCACCGCGTACAACGCCGTGCATGGCTACAGCAACTGGGAGCTCAGCGCCGACCGCGCCAACGCCGCCCGGCGTGCCCTGCTCGACGGTGGCATGACCGAAGACAAGGTGACCCGCGTGGTCGGCCTGTCCTCCTCGGTGCTGTTCGACAAGGCGCAGCCGGACAATCCGATCAACCGCCGGATCAGCATCGTGGTGATGACCAAGGCCGCTGAAGCCGCTGCGCTGGCCGGGGCCGGGCAGGAAGTGGCGCTGTCGCCGACCGCGGCCGATGCGGATATCCAGGCAGCACTGGCGCCGGCTGTCGCGCCCTGAGGGGCGCTGTGGCGGGAGCTGCGGGGATAATTCAGCGAATCCGTGGAGCCGGCCAGCGGCCGGCACTACAATGGGTCTTCCCTTTTGTAGATAGACGGCACTCATGTCCAAGCAGTCCAAGGCCAAGCGCGACAAGCGCAAGAAGCAGCAGCCCAAGCGTCCGATCAACCGCCTCAACGCCCAGCAGCCGGTGCAGAACCATGCCGTGCTGACCAACGAGGAAGGCCAGGTCGTCGCTGCGATCGGCCTGCAGGGCACCGAGTGGCTGCTGGCCATCGGCGGCCAGACCATGGGCAACGCTGACAATCCAGTGCCGATGCTGGCCATGCTCAAGCACTTGTCCAACGTCCAGGAAAAGGAAGGCCGCAAGGTCAACCTGGAATATTCGACCCAGCTGCAGCAGCTGATCGATGACCTGGCCGCTGACGAGGGCAAGACTGCCGACGAGTATCTGTCGCAGCTGGTCTCCGAGTTCGAAGGTGTGGAAGGCGAAGGTGACGACGAGGCCGAAGACGCCGGGATCGTGACCGACGCTGCCGCCGAAGCCACGACCGATGCACCGGCCGCTGCCGAGCCGGCCCCGGCCGCCAGCGACGACAAGCCGCAGGCCTGAGCCACGGCCACCCGGTGACGGTCTATATCGACGATGCGGTACACCCCTGGCGCGGCGAGCGCTGGGCGCATCTGATGGCCGACACCCTGCCCGAGCTGCACGCCATGGCGGCGCAGCTCGGGATTCCACGGCGGGCATTCCAGAACCGCCGAAGCGGCGCGCACTACGACGTGCCCGCCCCGTTGCGCCTGCAGGCGATCGCCTTGGGCGCACAGGCCATCTCACGGCATACGGACCGCGAACTGGTCAAAGCTGTCATCGCCAACGCGCGTGGGCAGTACCTGCCATAGGCGTAGGTGCCGACCATTGGCCGGCACACGCAGACGCCAATTACGCCATCAGAACGGATCGCTGCCCGGCCGCACTTCCACGCCCAGCAGCGAGCACAGCGCCAGCATCGCGTCGTCATCGCGGTTGAGCGCCATCCAGCCGGCCAGGGTGTCATTGCCGGTATCCACGCTCCACAGCGCGTAGTTGTGCTCGCGAAGGCGGTCATGGGCCGTGGCCATCAGCATCGGGGCATCCACCTCGGCGGCGAAATCCTCATCGTCGAGGTCACCGCCCCAGTCGATCTGCAGGTTCCAGCGCGCGGACAGCTCGTTGACCGCCGACATCAGCGCATCGGCATCGCCGCGCTCCACCTCGAAGCCGGACTGCCAGGCGATCGCGGCCATCATCGGCGGCAGCCAGTCGGCGTCCTCATCGATGCCCTCGCCGCTTTCCAGCAGCGCCTCGCGCCAGCGGTTGAACTGCTGAAGCGCCAGTTCCTCATCGCCCGGGTTGATCAGCACGAACAGATTCCAGATCCGCGCCTCGAAATCGTCTTCGTCGAAATCGCGTTCCTCTTCTTCGAAGTCGAAGTAATCGCTGTTGTCGGGCATGGCCGGTATTCCTGGAGACAGGGGCGCATTCTGCCGTGCAAGGGCGTTGGCAGGAAGCGAAATTCGGCGCGGGGCCCGCTGCGGTTTATCCTGTACGGCAGAAGGCGGCCTTGGTGGTCGTCAGCATCCTGTGACCATGAGCGATACCCCTCCCGATCACCTGGCGATCAACCCGACCAGCCCCTTCCACGATGCCGCTGCGCTGGAGCGCGGCGTGGGCATCCGTTTCAACGATGTCGAACGCGACAATGTTGAAGAGTATTCGGTCAGCGAAGGCTGGATCCGGGTGCAGGCCGGCAAGGCCCGCGACCGTCGCGGCAACCCGATGACGATCAAGATCAAGGGCACCGTGGTGGCCTATTTCCTGGATCAGAAGCCGGACGCCTGATCCACGTGTGCCGGCGGCGCCTGATCCACGTGTGCCGGGGTAGAGCCACCCCATGGGTGGCTGCCCTTCGTCCCCGACGCGTGGGTTTCAATGGGTCCGCGCAGCCACCCATGGGGTGGCTCTACCCGTGACACGGTGCGACCTCAATCGCGTTGCCGCGTCTCCAGCAGATCCAGATTGCGGATCAGCCGGCGCGAGATCTCGTCGGAGATCTTGCCGCGCCGGGTCAGGCGGAACAGTTCTTCGCGCTCGGCGGTGAGCCCGGCGGTGCGCAGTTGGCGGTAGCCCTGCTCCATCCGCTTGACCTTGTCCGGATCGGCATCCGGCCCCGCTTCCTTCTCCAGATTGCGCTGGTACAGCAGGCTCACCCGCGAGGCAGCGTCGTTGTAGAGCTGCACGTTCTCGGTGGTCTGGTTCTGCACCAGCTGCTGGCGCGTGCGCTCCACACCGGCCAGCGCGGCCTTGGCGGCCAGCTTGCGGGCCAGGTCTTCTTCCTTGCGCTCGCCCGAATCGGCCGGCAGCTCCAGCCCTTTGAGCAGGCGCGGCAGCGCGATACTGGCCCCGACCAGCGAGAACAGGATCACCGCCGCGGCCAGGAAAATCACCAGATCGCGTGCCGGGAAGGCACTGCCATCGGGCAGGAACAGCGGCAGGGTCAGCACGCCGGCCAGGGTGATCGCACCGCGCACACCCGCCACCGAGGTCGCAACCACGATCCGCCAGGACGTGCCCTGCCGGGCCTCGCCACGATGCCGGGCGCGCAGCAGGCTCCAGCGCAGCGACAGCCACACCCAGGCCAAACGCAGCAGCACCAGCGCCACGTTGATCACCACCACGTAGACCAGCAGCCACCAGGCGCTGTGGTGCCCGCTCTCACTGACCGTCTTGATCGCGCGCTCCACGATGCCCGGCAGCTGCTCGCCGAGCAGCACGAACATGATGCCGTTGAAGCTGAACTGCAGCATGTTCCAGACTGCCGTGCGTTGCACGCGCATGCTGCCCGAGACCCGGCCGGTCAACTCCACATAGCTCATCGTGATGCCGGCGGCGACCGCCGCGAGAATGCCCGAGGCATTGAGTTCTTCGGCCAGCAGGTAGGCCGCGAAGGGAATCAGCAGGTTGACCAGCAGCGCAGCGCCCGGCTCCTCGCCGAAACGCCGCCACAGCCAGCGCTGGAAGGTGGAGACGCCCAGCGTCACCGCCACGCCGATGGCCAGCCCGGCCACGGCCACCCACAGGAAGGTGAGCGAAGCCGTCGCCAGCGAGAACGAGCCGGTCATCACCGCGGCCACTGCGAAGCGGAAGCAGACCAGGCCGGAAGCATCGTTGAGCAGCGACTCGCCTTCCAGGATGTGCATCAGCCGCTTGGGGATGGGCGCGCGTGAGGCGATCGAACTCACCGCCACCGGATCGGTCGGCGAAATGATCGCCGCCAGCGCGAACGCCACCGCCAGCGGCATCACCGGGATCATCCAGTGGATCAGGAAACCGGCACCGATCACGGTGAACACCACCAGCCCGAAGGCCAGTTCCAGGATCACGCCTTTATCGCGGAACAGGCCCTGCTTGGGGATGCGCCAGCCATCCAGAAACAGCAGCGGCGGCAGGAACAGCAGGAAGAACATCTCCGGCTCGAGCGCGTGGCCGCGGTTGAACACCCCGGCAATGACCGCGCCCAGCCCGATCTGCACCAACGGCAGCGGCAACGACAACGGCAATACGCGGACCAGGTAGCCGCTGGCGACCACCGCCACCAGCATCGCCAGGACGACTTCAATGGTATGCATGCATTTTCCAGTAAGCAGCGCGGGGGAGGCTGCGGGCAGCCGGCGCCGGAAACAGGAAAAAACGTACCACACGTGCGCCGCCACGCGAACGCGCGGCGCATGCCAGGCTCAGTTCGCGGACAGCCCTTGCGCGTCGGCGCCGTCGAAGCGATAGATGTCCATCGCCAAGAACCCGGCATCGATGCCGGCATCGATACGCTGCGCGCCGAGCGCATCGCCACCGGCCGCGCCCATTGCGAAGTGCAGCGGCTGCAGGTGCTCGTCGCTGGGGTGTGCCTGCGCCGCGTGCGGGGCCTGACGGCGATAGTCCAGCAAGGCGGCGCTGTCATCGGCCTGCAGGCGCTGCTCCACCCACTCGATGAAGGGCCGCACATACGGCGCCTCCTTGCCGTCCGGGTAGCTGCGCCAGTCGTGCAGGTTGTGGGTGATGCTGCCCGAGCCGATCAACAGCACGCCCTGCTCGCGCAGCGGTGCCAGCGCGCGACCCAGCGCGAACTGATGGGCAGGCCCGAGCAGTGGCTGGATCGCCAGCGGCACGACCGGGATCTCCGCCCGCGGATACAGGAACCGCAACGGCACCCAGGCACCGTGGTCGAGACCACGCTGCGGATCGATCGCGGTCGGCAGTCCGGCCGCGGTCAGCCGCTGTGCGATCTCCTGCGCCAGCGCAGGCTCGCCCGGTGCCGGATACTGCAGATCGAACAGCGCCTGCGGGAATCCACCGAAATCATGGACGGTCGGCGGCTGCGCATGCCCGCCCACCACCGGCTGATGGGTCAGCCAGTGCGCGGAGGCCATCACGATCGCGCGCGGTCGCGGCAGACGCGCCGCCAGGGCCGCCAGGCGCTCGCCGACCAGACCGGGGTTGAGCGCGGTCATCGGCGAACCGTGGGAGATGTACAGCGAGGGCAAGCGGGACATCATGGACTCCAGTAACGCTACGACGGCCCTGAGCGTATTGCGTGCAGCTCTGCCAATAAATACGATGCATCGACGCTGTTTATTTCGGAAATAGAAACAATGGACACTCTGGATGCCATGCGTGTGTTTGTCGCCGTGGTCGAGCGCAACGGCTTCAGCGCCGCCGCGCAGGCCCTGGACCTGTCCACGGCGGGAGTGACCCGGCAGATCGCCGCGCTGGAAAAGCGCCTGTCGACCCGGTTGCTCAACCGTACGACCCGCCGCGTGAGCCCCACGAGCACGGGTGCGGCCTATTACGCCGAGTGCGTGCGGTTGCTGGCTGAGTTCGATGCGCTGGAAGCCGGCATCAGCGCGCAGGCATTGGAGCCCTCGGGGCGGCTGCGCATCAACGCGCCGGTCAGCTACGGCATCGCCCGGCTGGGTCCGCTGCTGGCCGGGTATCGTGCACGCTACCCGCAGGTGGAGCTCGATCTGTCGCTGTCCGACCGTCTGGTGGACATGGTCGAAGAAGGCTACGACGTGGCGATCCGCATCACACGTCAGCCCAACCCGGCACTGATCGCGCGCAAGCTGGCCGACGCGCAGATCAGCCTGTGCGCGGCGCCCGCGTATCTCGATGCCCATGGCCGCCCGCAGCAGCCTGAAGATCTGTCCGCACACGAGTGCCTGAGCTACAGCTACTGGGCCGGTGGCGATGCGTGGCCGCTGCAGGGGCCGCGCGGGGAGGTCTCCGTCCCGGTGCGGGGCAGTGTCCGCGCCAATAATGGCGATGTGCTGCGCGAGGCGGCGATTGCCGGCATGGGCATCATCCTTCAGCCTGATTTCCTGGTCGCCGATGCGCTCGCCGATGGCCGGCTGGAACGCGTGCTGCCCGAGTGGGCGGTGCCCGGCATCGGCATCCATGCGGTGTACACCAGCCGCAGCCATCTGGCACCGAAGGTGCGCAGTTTCATTGATTACCTGGTGGAGGCACTGGGCGGATGACGCCCGGCGAGGGCCGGGCAGTGCCCAGTATCACGCCTCCACCGCATCCAGCTGCGCGATCACCTTGGCCAACGGCATCGGCCGACCCAGCAGATAGCCTTGTACCTGGTCACAGCCATGCGCGGCCAGCCACTGATGCTGGCCCGGGGTTTCCACGCCTTCGGCGATGATGGTCAAACCCATGCTGTGACCCAGCGACAACAGTGCGCGGCAGATCGAGGCATTGCGCGGATTGGTTTCCACGTCGGCCACGAAGCTGCGGTCGATTTTGAGGATGTCCAGCGGCAGGTGCTGCAGGTAGGACATGTTCGAATAGCCCGTGCCGAAGTCATCCAGCGAGATGCAGATGCCCTGCTCATGCAGGCGCTGCATGGTCTGCTTGGCCTGGCCGGGCTTGCGCATCAGGCTGCTCTCGGTGAGCTCGACCTGCAGCGCACCACGGGCCAATCCGAACTCCTGGCTGGCGCGGGTGAACTCGGCCACCAGGTCACTGTTGAAGAACTGCACCGCCGAAACATTCACCGCGATCGGCAGGTCCCAGCCCGCATCGACCAGCTGCCGCTGTGCCTGCGCCGCGGAGCGGATCACCCATCGGCCCAGCGCGAGGATCAGGCCGGTGTCTTCGCACAGCTGGATGAACTCACCCGGCGGAATGAAGCTGCCGTCAGCCTGTGGCCAGCGCAGCAAGGCCTCCAGCGCGGCCGGACTGCTGTCGGCTGCATGGCAGATCGGTTGGTAGTACAGCTCGAACTCGGTATCGATGGCGCTGTGGATGCGCCCGGCCAGGCGCAGCCGTTCGGCCAGGCGCGAGCTCACCGTGTTGTCGTACCACGCGATCACGTTGCCCTCGTCGCGTGCGGCGTGCGCGGCCTGCGCAGCCATGCCGATCACCTGTTCGGCCGTGTTGGCATCGCCCTCGAACTTCACGGCAACGCCGATACGCGGCTCGAACTGATGCAGCCAATCCTGCCCGCGGACCGGTTCGGACACGGTCTGCACCAACGTATCCAGCGCCGTCTGCCGTTGATGATCGTCGCGAATGGCGAAGATGAAATCCTCGGCCGGCTGGAATGCCAGCAGGCCGTAGCGCACGCCGAGGCCGCCCAGCCGTTTGGCCATCGCCTGCAGCACCACATCCCCCACCTCGCGGCCCAGCGTATCGGAGACCAGCTGCAACCCGCGGAACTGCACGTAGGCGATCGTGTAGGCACCGCCCTCCTCGTCCAGCTGCGCGGCCAGCGCGCGGGTGTTGAGCAGACCGGTCGCCGGATTGTGGGTCGCGTGATACGCCAGATCGCGCTCGTAGGCCATCCGCTCGCTGACGTCCTCGGCCAGCACCAGGCACGCCTGGCGCCCATCGAAATCCAGCCGCGCCAGATGCGCGCGGACCTCGAAGATCGTGCCGTCCTTGCGCTGGTGCAGGCGGACCTGCGCATCCACATCGCCGATCCGTGCCAGCGCGATGGCGCCCCGGATTTCCTCCCAGCCTTCGCGCGGGCGGATATCCAGGATGCTCATCGACAGGAACTCGTCACGGCTGTAGCCGTACTGGCGCACCGCGGCTTCGTTGACCTCCAGGAAGCGCAGCGTGTCCGGATCGAACACCCAGAACGGCGCCGGATTACGGTCGAACAGCAGGCGGAACTGACGCTCGGCCTGCTGCGCCCGGGCCAGCGCGTCCACCCGTTCGCTGACGTCGGTCAGTGCGCCGATCATGCGGCGTTCGCGATCCACCACGGCCACCCGCTGGCCCCGCGCGGAGACCCAACGGATCGTGCCGCCGGCCAGTACGAGGCGGAACGTTTCATCCAGCACGCCATTGCCGGCAAACGCCGCATCGAAGGCCACCTGCATGCGCGCAGTGTCGTCATGGTGGATGCGGGCGAAGAAATCGGCGACCGGCAGGCTGTCGATCTGCACATCGAAGATCTCCCGCGCTAACGGCGACCAGCGCAGCAGGCAGGCATCCTCGTCGACATACCAGGTGCAGACCCTGCCCACCTGGTGCGCCATGTGCAGCTCGGCATGGCCGGTGCGCAGTTCCTCGGTCAGGCTGTCCTGGTCGCGGGTGGCCCGGCGCAGGCTGACGTACACCGCCCCGAACAACATCCAGTACAGCAGATACACCCCGACCGAGGCCTGCACGTAGGGCCACCAGGCCGCCAGCACGTCGCGCCGCCCCAGCCCCGCATAGACCGCAAGCGGATACTGCGCCAGGGTGCTCAGGCTGGAAATGCGCTCCACGCCATCCACACCGCTGGTCTCGGTGCCGAGCGGCGTCAACGCGTCACGCCGCAGCATGTCGCGCTTGGTCAGGCCGAAGCGCTGCCCCACCACCCCGACGGGGTCCGGGCTGCGTGCCAACACATAGCCGTAGCGGTCGGTGATCGAAACCACCCCGCTCTCGCCGGTGTCCATGCCGCTGATGATCGAATGCAGCTCGTCGGTGCGCAGGCGCGCCAGCAGCCAGCGGTCCTCGCCCATGCGTAGCGCCAGCGGGAGCACCCAGCGTGAGGCGTCCTGTGCCTGTGGCGGGCCGAGGTACAACTGGCTGCTGCTGCCGCGATTGTCCTCCACCGCCCATAGCGGCAGCTGCAGATCGCCGCTGCCACTGGTCAGCGCGCGCCCGTGTTGGTCGGCCACCACGATGCTGTGCAGCTCGGCATGCCGCTGCAGCACGCCGCTGATGGCGTCGTCGAGCAGATCCGGCGCCTGCGCCGGTACCCGCCGGAACAGCAGCGCGCCGTCTTCTGCGATGCCCTGCATGGCCCGCTCCAGATTGCGCAGCTCCAGCCGCAGCAGGCGCTGGGCCCCGGTCGCCAGCGCCGAGCTCTGCCGCTGCGCCGCTTCCTGTCGGCGCTGGTAATCGTTGGTCAGCATCGCCACCAGCCCAATCGCCAGCAGCACGCCCAGGGAAACCCCCAGGCACACGATCGTGCGCAATGGCCGTGCCATGGCACGGCTCAACACGGGCACCGCAACGCTCTCGTACACCGACGGGCTGATTTCATCTGTAGCGCTTCCTGGCTTCCCCAAACCTGAGCGGCCGACACCCGGGATTCTTGACGCTTCGATCTTCACACGGTCGCCAGTGACCCCCGTGCGAACCCCGGCCGGCCCAGCATGCACCAGCGCGCGCAGCACGGGAAGAGGACGACATGCCCGGCCGCGTTGACAAACCCGAGGCCCGCCACAACCGGCAGGCGAAGCCGCCGGAGCCGGCATAACCACGCACCCGGGACGGGATTAGACTTGGACGTTTCCGTTGCCGAGAAGCCCCATGTCCAAGCTGCGCCGCCCCACCCTGATGCTCGCCATCGCCGCCAGCCTGTCGCTGGGCCTGGCCGCCTGCGACCGCGAGGCCACCGCGCCGGCCGCAGCCGCGCCCGAAACCGCCCCGGCCGAACCGACCGCGCCCAAGCCGCAGCTGGGCAGCTTCGGTTTCGACGCCGCCGGCATGGACCGCAGCGTTGCCGCCGGCGATGACTTCTTTGGCTTCGCCAACGGTACCTGGGTCAAGAACACCGAGATTCCGGCCGACCGCTCCAGCTACGGCAGCTTCAACGTCATCTCAGAGAAAACCCTGGCCGACACCCGCGCCATTCTTGAAGGTGCCGCCGCCGATACCAAGGCCGAGGGCGAGACCAAGCTGATCGGTGACTACTACGCCGCCTTCATGGACGAGGCGGGCATCGAGTCGCGCGGCGCCGCCCCGGTCAAGCCGGCACTGGACGCCATCGCCGGGATTGGCGACAAGGCCGCGCTGGCCACCGCGCTGGGCGGCACCCTGCGTGCCGACGTGGACCTGCTCAACGCCACCAACTTCTACACCGACCGCCTGTTCGGCGTGTGGGTCTCGGTGGACCTGCTGCAGCCGGACCGCACCGCGCCGTACCTGGTGCAGGGTGGCCTGGGCCTGCCGGACCGCGACTTCTACCTGCAGGGCGGCCGCATGGCCGAGATCCGCAAGCAGTACCAGGCCTATATCGCCCAGGTGCTGCAGCTGGCCGGCGTCGCCGATCCGGCCGCCAAGGCGCAGCGCATCCTCGCGCTGGAGACCAAGATCGCCCAGGCGCACGCCACCCAGGAAGAAACCAACGATGTCGCCAAGGGCGCCAACGCCTGGAAGCAGGCCGACCTGAGCGCCAAGGCACCGGGCATGGACTGGAGCGCCTTCCTGGCGTCGGCCGGGCTGGATGCCCAGCAGGACTTCATCGTGTGGCAGCCCAAGGCCGTGGCCGGCATTTCGCGCCTGGTCGCCACCGAGCCGCTGGAGGTCTGGAAGGACTACCTGGCCTTCCATGCGCTGGACCGCGCTGCACCGTACCTGCCCAAGTCGTTCGCCGATGCGCGCTTCGCCTTCCACGGCACCACGCTCAACGGCACCCCGCAACAGAGCGAGCGCTGGAAGCGTGCGGTGGATGACAGCAACCATGCCGTCGGCGAAGCGATCGGCAAGTTGTATGTCGAGCGTCATTTCGACCCGGCCACCAAGGCGCGCGCGGATGAGATGGCCAAGAACATCATCGCCGCGTTCGCCAAGCGCATCGATGCGCTGGCGTGGATGTCGCCGCAGACCAAGGCGCGTGCGAAGGCCAAAGTGGATGGCCTGACCGTGGGCATGGGCTATCCGGACAAGTGGCGCGATTACACCGGTCTGGAGATCAAGCGCGATGACGCGCTGGGCAATGCCGAGCGTGCCGAGCTGTTCGAGTATCGCCGCAACATCGCCAAGCTGGGCAAGCCGGTCGACCACAGCGAGTGGGCGATGCTGCCGCAGACGATCAATGCGATGAACGTGCCGCTGGAAAACCGCCTGGTGTTCCCGGCCGCGATCCTGCAGCCGCCGTTCTTCGATGGTGCGGCCGATGATGCGGTGAATTACGGTGCGATCGGTGCGGTGATCGGTCATGAGATCAGCCACGGGTTCGACAATGCGGGTGCGTTGTTCGATGAGACGGGCAAGCTGCAGAACTGGTGGACGGCGGAAGATCTGAAGAAATTCGATGCGGCCGGTGATGCGTTGGCGGCGCAGTTCAGCAGCTACAGTCCGTTCCCGGGGGTGTCGGTGAATGGTCGGTTGACGCTGGGTGAGAACATTGCGGACGTGGCGGGTCTGTCGACGGCGTACGATGCGTATCAGTTGTCGTTGCAGGGCAAGCCGGGGCAGACGCTGGAGGGTTTTACGCCGGATCAGCGGTTCTTCCTGGGCTTTGCGCAGGCGTGGCGGAGCAAGGCGCGCGAGCAGGCGTTGCGTAATTCGCTGTTGACGAATGTGCATGCGCCGGGGCAGTTCCGTGCGTTGACGGTGCGCAATCTGGATGCGTGGTATCCGGCCTTCGAGGTGAAGGAGGGCCAGAAGCTGTATCTGGCGCCGGAGAAGCGGGTCAAGGTGTGGTGAGGCTTTTCATCGCGTTTTGCTGAGATGAAAGAACGGGCGCTTCGGCGCCCGTTTTTCTTTTCTTGCCCTGCAGAGCTGGAGAGCTGCAAAGCTGCAGAGCTGCAAAGCTGCAGAGCTGGAGCGGAGCAACGGCTGGGGTTTGCGTTTGCGCTGGTTTGGGCGGGCATGTGTGGGGGTGGGAGGACCCCCGCAAAAACAACAAATATAACTCCAAATAATCCA
>NZ_JBDJMW010000019.1:0-22381 GCF_039674145.1 Stenotrophomonas sp. TWI587
TGCGGGCGGCCCCCCCCCGCGCGCTCAGAACCTCCCCTCCGCCTCGCCCCGCCCCCCCCCCCCCCCCCCCCCCACTACCGGGCGCGGATCGCGCCCTTTTTGCCGCATAATCGTGGGATGACCGACGACCGCATCATCGCTGCCGGTGCCACCCGCGAAGACGAGGGCACCGACGCCAGCATCCGCCCCAAGCGCATGGCCGATTACCTCGGCCAGGCCCCTGTGCGCGAGCAGCTGTCGATCTACATCGAAGCGACCAAGGCCCGTGGCGATGCGCTGGACCACGTGTTGATCTTCGGGCCGCCTGGCCTGGGCAAGACCACCTTGAGCCATGTGATCGCCAACGAGCTGGGGGTCGCGCTGCGCGTAACCTCCGGCCCGGTGATCGAGAAGGCCGGTGACCTGGCCGCACTGCTGACCAATCTGCAGCCGCACGATGTGCTGTTCATCGATGAAATCCACCGCCTCTCGCCGGTCGTGGAGGAAGTGCTGTACCCGGCAATGGAAGATTTCCAGATCGACATCATGATCGGCGAGGGCCCAGCGGCTCGCTCGATCAAGATCGATCTGCCGCCGTTCACCCTGATCGGCGCGACCACCCGCGCGGGCCTGCTGACCGCGCCGCTGCGCGACCGCTTCGGCATCGTGCACCGGCTGGAGTTCTATACGCCGGAAGAACTCACCAAGATCGTCCGGCGCTCGGCCAGCATCCTCAACATCGATTGCACCGCCGAAGGCGCGGCCGAGATCGCACGGCGCTCGCGCGGCACCCCGCGTATCGCCAACCGGCTGCTGCGCCGCGTGCGCGATTTCGCCCAGGTCAAGGCCGCCGGTCACATCGACCAGGATGTCGCCCAGGCGGCGATGCAGATGCTCAAGGTCGACCCGGAGGGCTTCGACGAGCTCGATCGGCGCCTGCTGCGGACCATGGTGGATTACTTCGATGGTGGCCCGGTCGGCATCGAGTCGTTGGCCGCGGCCCTGTCCGAAGAGCGCGGCACGCTGGAAGACGTGGTCGAACCGTATCTGATCCAGCAGGGCTTCCTGATCCGCACCGCGCGGGGCCGCATTTGCACGCACAAGGCCTACCGGCACATGGGGTTGAAGCCGAAAAACCCGCCTGCCGACCTGTTCGCGGAGATTCCGGATGTCGGTTGATCCCCGATTCAGTTGGCCGACACGCATTTACTGGGAAGATACCGACGCTGGCGGGGTCGTGTACCACGCTCGCTACGTCGCCTTCATGGAACGGGCGCGCACCGAATGGATGCGGGCATTGGGGTATGGTCAGGAGCGCATGCGCTGCGACCACGGCTTGGTGTTCGCGGTGCGCAGCATGACCATGGATTTCCTCAAGCCGGCGCGTCTGGATGATGCGTTGGCGGTCACCGCCACACTGGTGCAGTGCAAGCGCGCCAGCATGGTGTTCGCCCAGGCGGTCCATCGGGGCGATGAGACACTGCTGACCGCGCAGGTGAAGATCGCCGCGCTCGATGCAACCACCTTCAAACCGCGTGGCATGGACGATGCACTGCATGCCGCGCTGAAACACCTCGAATTTCCAGAATCCGCACACTGAGGAACAACGGATGATCGCAATGCTCCTGGCCCTGCAGGCCACGGTGACCGAAGCGCTGCCGCAGGAAGTCACCAGCGCCGCGGCACAGACTGTCGCCCAAGCCGCGCATGGCGGTGGCATCAATTACCTGGATCTGATGATCAAGGCCAGCATCCCGGTGAAGATCATCGTGCTGCTGCTGTTGGCTGGCTCGTTCATCAGCTGGGTGATCATCTTCCGCAAGGCGCGCGTGTTCAACGCCGCCAACCGTGAGGCCGATGAGTTCGAAAGCCGCTTCTGGTCCGGCGCGGACCTGGGCAAGCTGTACAGCTCGGCGACCGACCGCAACCGCAAGGTCGGCGGCCTGGAAGCCATCTTCGAAGCCGGCTTCCGCGAGTTCACCCGCCTGCGCGACAAGCGCCGCCTGGATGGCCGTGCGCAGCTGGAAGGTGCCCAGCGCGCCATGCGCACCACCTACACCCGTGAAGTGGACCAGATGGAGCGCAGCCTGGAGCTGCTGGCCAACATCGGCTCGACCGCCCCGTACGTGGGCCTGGTCGGCACCGTGTTCGGCATCATGGTGACCATGCACGACATGATCAACAGTGGTGAGCAGGCCGGTATCGCCTCGGTCGCCCCGGGTATCTCCGAAGCCCTGTTCGCCACCGCGATCGGCCTGTTCGTGGCGATCCCGGCGGTGTGGGCCTACAACCGCTTCACCACCCGCGTGGAGCGCATGTCGGTGCGCTTTGAAACCTTCGCAGAAGAGTTCAGCTCGATCCTGCAGCGTCAGACCGCGGGCGACGAGTAAGCGCCCAGCACAGGAGTCCTGCCATGACCGCAGCCATTGGCCGCCGCAAGCGCCGAAAGCTCAAATCCGAAATCAACGTCGTGCCGTACATCGACGTCATGCTGGTGCTGCTCATCATCTTCATGGTGACCGCGCCGCTGCTCACGCTGAGCTTTGAAGTGGATCTGCCGACCTCCCAGGCCAAGGCGCTGGAGAGCAAGCAGGATCCAGTGATCGTGTCCGTCCGCCTGGATGGCCAGCTCAGCCTCAAGCTGCCCGAGGCCAAGGACCCCGAGCCGATGGACGCTGCCCGGCTGCAGGCGCAGTTGTCCGCACTGGCCTCGCAGGACAAGAACCTGCGCGTGATCGTGGCGGCCGACAAGGCCGTTGCGTATGAAAAGGTGGTCGCGGCCATGGACGTGATCAAGCGGGCCAACGTGGAAAAGGTGGGCCTGGCGACCGATGCACACTGAAGCCCTGCCACCGCAGCGCGCACGGGACGAGGAGTGGGGCCTGCCGGTCGCGTTGGCGCTCGGCGTCCACCTGCTGCTGGCACTGATCTTCATCGCCGCCTGGTTGTGGTCGCCGCAGCGCACGACCGAAGCGGCCGCCGGCGATCCGGCCATCGAAGCCAGCCTGGAATTGTCCGCGTCCGAAGCCTCGGCCGCGCGCCAGGCGCTGCGTGCCTCCGAATCGCTGCCGGACCTGCCCGAGCCGGTCGCCGAGCCCGAGCCCATTCCGGAAGACACCGTGCCGCCGCCCCAGCCGTTGCCGGAGCCGCGTCCCCAGGACGCGCCGACGCCGCAGCAGTCGCAGGCCCAGGAGCGTATCGCCCAGCCTGACACGGTCGACCAGGAAGCGGTCAACGCGATGGCGATTTCGGCGGAAAAAGCCAAGCAGGAACAGGAAGCCAAGCGCCGCCAGGAACAGATCGACCTGACCGAGCGCAAGCGCCAGGAACAGGCCGAACAGAAGCTGCGCCTGGCCAAGCAGCAGGAAGAAGCCGAGAAGAAGAAGCTGGCCGAGCAGGAACAGAAGGCCAACGACGCCAAGGCCGACGCCGAGCGTGACAAGAAGCTCGCTGAAATCCGCCGCAAGCGCGCCCAGGCCGAGAACGAAGCCAAGCTGGCCGAGCAGAAGCTGCGCCAGGTATCGGCTGCGCGCGCGGCCAACGCGTCGGCATCGACCTCCGGCGCCACCGGTGCAGCCAAGCCGGCCGCCGGCGCTGGCGGGACCAGCGACGATCTCAGCGCCAAGTACGCCGCGGCCATCCAGCAGAAGGTCTCGGCGCAGTGGACCCGTCCGGATTCGGTCCCGCTGGGCCAGCGCTGCCAGGTCTCGATCACCCAGATTCCCGGTGGGCAGGTGATCCAGGCCAAGGTCAGCGGAAGCTGCCCGTTCGATGAGGCCGGCCGCCGCTCGATCGAAGCCGCCGTCCTGAATGCCCAGCCGTTGCCGTACCGCGGCTTCGAGTCGGTGTTCGCGCGCACGATCAACTTCACCTTTACCGCCCAGGATTGATCCCGGGCGGGTCGGCGACCCAGGCTCAGCACCATCCGAGGATGGACGGGACGCATCGCGCGCCTGGAAATGGGGTCTGGTCGTTAACGGCCTGTGAGTTTTGTGCAGTCAGTGACTCGGAATTCACACGGCCTTGGTTCATGATTGCGAAACTGTTCACTGCCGTCCTGTTATCCCTCGTTCTGGTTTCCCCCCTATTGAGCGCTCCATGAAAAAAATGCCTCGCTGGCTTGCCGTTGTTGCGGCCCTGTTGTTGCCCTTTGCTGCCGTGGCGCAGCAGAAGGGGCTGGATATCGACATCATCGGCGGCAACGCCTCCGCCACGCCGATCACCGTCGTCCCCATGCCGTACCAGGGGTCGGCCGGTGCACCGCAGACCGATGTGGCCGCCGTGGTCCGTGCCGATCTGGACCGCTCGGGCCAGTTCCGCAATCTGCCCGAAGCCCAGATCGTCGAAAAGCCGACCCGTGGCAGCGAGATCCAGTTCGCCACCTGGCGCGCGCTGAAGCAGAATTACATCGTGGTCGGCCGGGTCATGGACGCCGGTGCCGGCGCTTACCGGGTGGAGTACGAGCTGTATGACGTGCCCAAGGGCGAGCGCCTGCTGGGCCTGGCGATGACCGCCCGTGGCAACGCCATGCGCGATGTCGCCCACCAGATGGCCGATGCCATCTACGAGAAGATCACCGGTGTGCGCGGCGCCTTCTGGACCCGCATCGCCTATGTCACCGCCAGCGGCAAGGGCGATGCCATGCGCTATGCGCTGATGGTGGCCGATTCGGACGGCTTCAACCCGCAGACCATCGTGCGCTCGGCCGAGCCGCTGCTGTCGCCGAGCTGGAGCCCGGACGGCAACAAGCTGGCCTATGTCAGCTTCGAGCGTGGCAATTCGGCGATCTACATCCAGAACATCTCCAGCGGTGCACGTGAGCTGGTGACCAGCTTCCGCGGCATCAACAGCGCTCCGTCGTTCTCCCCGGACGGCCGTCGCCTGGCCCTGTCGCTGTCGCGCAGCGGGAACCCGGAAATCTACGTGATGGACCTGGGCAGCAAGCAGCTGACCCAGCTGACCAACCACTTCGCCATCGATACCGAGCCGACCTGGAGTGCTGACGGTTCCAGCGTGTACTTCACCTCCGACCGTGGCGGCCGCCCGCAGATCTACCAGGTCGCCTCCAGTGGTGGCAGCGCCTCGCGTGTGACCTTCCAGGGCAACTACAACGCCACCCCGAGCCTGTCCTACGACGGCAAGAAGCTGGTGGTCGCCCAGGGCAGCGGCAATACCTACAAGATCGCGATGATGGACAGCAGCACGGGCTCGGCCCGCTGGAGCACGCTGTCGCCAGGGTCGCTGGATGAATCGCCGAGCTTCGCGCCCAACGCAAGCATGGTGTTGTACGCCGCCCGCGAGGGTGGTCGTGGCGTGTTGTATGCCGTATCGGCCGATGCGCGCGTGCGCCAGCGGCTGGTTCTGGCCGACGGTGATGTTCGCGAACCTTCTTGGTCGCCATACCGTACAAAGCGCTAACAGAGTGTTAAGATTTCTCCGTATTCATCCCTCATCCGGCTTTAGGAGCCTCAAAGGTATCGCCATGAACAAGACCACCCGCGTTCTGCTTGTCTCCCTGTTGTCCGTGGCCGCCCTGGCCGGTTGTTCCAAGAAGGTCAAGGAAGTGCCGGCTGCCCCGGTTGATACCGGCAGCACCACCGCTCCGACCGGCCCGTCCACCTCGGGTCTGTACGGTCCGGGTGATCTGGATACCGATTCCTGCCTGCGCCAGCGCGTGGTGTACTTCGATCTGGACCAGGACAGCGTCAAGCCGGAGTTCCAGGCCATCATGGCGTGCCACGCCAAGTACCTGCGTGACCGTCCGTCCTCGCGCATGACCCTGCAGGGCCACACCGATGAGCGCGGTTCGCGCGCTTACAACCAGGCTCTGGGCGAGCGTCGTGGCAACGGCGTGTCCTCGGCACTGCAGGCCAACGGTGGCTCGGCTTCGCAGCTGACCGTCGTGTCCTACGGTGAAGAGCGTCCGGTCTGCACCGAGTCGGGCGAGTCCTGCTGGTCGCAGAACCGTCGCGTCGAGATCGTGTACACGGCTCAGTAATAGATGCGCTTTCGATTTCTATCGATGATCGTTGCGGCAGCCCTCGTGGCTGCCGCACCGGCCAATGCGCAGCGGCAGAGTCTGGCCGACCGCGTCGGCGCGCTTGAGCAGCAGGCCAACAACAATCAGTCCAACATGGACATGCTCAATCAGCTGAACCAGCTGCGTACCCAGTTGCAGGCCCTGCAGTCGCAGGTCGAGCAGCTGCAGCACGACAATGAGCAGCTCAAGCAGTCCGCCAAGGACCAGTATCTGGATCTGGACAGCCGCTTGAACCGCCTGGAAGGTGGAGCCCCCGTGCTTCCCGCCGCCCCGGCCGCAGCCGCGCCTGCCCCCGCAGCACCCCCGAAACCGGCAACGGCCGCTTCCGAGCGGCCGCCCAGCGTGCACGGCGATGCCGGCAGCCTCGCTGCCAGTGGCGATGAACGCACCGCCTACAATGTCGCCTTCGATTCGCTCAAGGCTGGCAAGTACGACGACTCGGCGCAGCTCTTCATGAGTTTCCTCGAGCTCTACCCCAACGGCGTCTACACCCCCAACGCGTTGTACTGGTTGGGCGAAAGCTATTACGCCACCCGCAATTTCCCGCTGGCTGAGGCGCAGTTCCGCGACCTCATCTCGCGCTACCCGACCCATGACAAGGCGTCCGGTGGCCTGCTCAAGATCGGCCTGTCGCAGTATGGCGAAGGCAAGGTCGACCAGGCCCAGGCGACGCTCGAACAGGTCGTGTCCACGTATCCCGGCTCCGACGCCGCGCGCACCGCGCAGGACCGTCTGCAGTCGATCCGGCTGGGTCAGCAGATCCGCTGAACCCGCCCCGGGCCGCTGTAGCGGCCGGGCCCGGTATAATGATGGATCGCCAACCGGGCGTTGCCCGGTCCTCCGTGCCGGGCCATGCCCGGCTGTTGTCGTTTCCGAAGCCGTCCCCCACGAATTACCGCCATGACCACGACCCTGTCCGCTGCTGCCGCACTCCCCAGTGAGATCGTGCAGTCCCCGCTGCCGCGACTGAAGATCACCGAGATCTTCCTGTCCCTGCAGGGCGAAGCCGATACCACCGGCTGGCCGACCGTGTTCGTGCGCCTCACCGGCTGCCCGCTGCGCTGCACCTATTGCGATACCGCCTACGCCTTCCACGGCGGCACCTGGTGGGACATCGACGCGATCGTGGATGAGGTGCTCGCCCAAGGCGTCCACCACGTCTGCGTGACCGGTGGCGAGCCGCTGGCGCAGAAGCGCTGCCTGGTGCTGTTGGAAAAGCTCTGCGACGCCGGCCTGGACGTCTCGCTGGAAACCTCCGGCGCGCTGGATGTCAGCGCCGTCGATCCGCGCGTGTCGCGCGTGGTCGACCTGAAAACCCCCGGCTCCGGCGAAATGGCCCGCAACCGCCTGGAAAACCTGCCGCTGCTGACCAAGCGCGACCAGATCAAGTTCGTCCTGTGCAGCCGCGAGGATTACGAATGGGCCCGTGGCATGGTCCGCGAGCACCGGCTCAACGAGCGCAGCATGGTGCTGTTCTCGCCGAGCAAGAGCGAGGTCAGCCCGCGTGAGCTGGCCGACTGGATCGTGGCCGATCGGCTGCCGGTGCGCTTCCAGATGCAGCTGCACAAGCTGTTGTGGAATGACGAACCCGGGAGGTAACGCTGGCTGCAGCGCTACGGCGCTGCGCTTGCCATCGACCACGCCTCACCATCAGTAAAGACGTCCGGCGCGGGACAGCGTGCTGGTTCCCCGCAAACCACCGGAAACATCCCCATGAAAAAAGCAGTCGTCCTCCTGTCCGGCGGCATGGACTCCGCCGCCGTCGTTGCCATCGCCCGCGAGCAGGGTTTTGCCGTCCACGCCCTGAGCGTGCGCTACGGCCAGCGCCACACCTCCGAACTCGATGCCGCTGCCGCCGTCGCCAGCGCGCTGGGTGCGGTCGCCCACAAGACCGTCAATGTCGACCTGCGCAGCATCGGCGGCTCGGCCCTGACCGATGACATCGACGTGCCGGAAGCGGGCGGCGAGGGCATCCCGGTCACGTACGTGCCGGCACGCAACACGATCATGCTGTCCGTCGCGCTGGGCTGGGCCGAAGTGCTGGGCGCCAACGACATCTTCTGCGGCGTCAACGCGGTGGACTACTCCGGCTACCCGGATTGCCGCCCCGAGTTCATCCAGGCCTTCCAGGCGCTGGCCAACCTGGCCACCAAGGCCGGCGTGGAAGGGGCGGGGATCCAGGTCCATGCACCGCTGCAGTTCCTGAGCAAAGCCGACATCGTGCGTGAAGGCGTCCGCCTGGGCGTGGACTTCGGCCTGACCGTGTCCTGCTACAACGCCGATGATCAGGGCCGCGCCTGCGGCCACTGCGATGCCTGCCGCCTGCGTGCGCAGGGCTTCACCGATGCCGGCGTGCCGGACCCGACCCATTACGTGTGATGCCGGACGGGTACGCATGAGCGCCAAGATGCGTTAGAATGCGCACCCCCGGCGTCATGTCGGGGATGCAATGGGCCGTTAGCTCAGTTGGTAGAGCAGAAGACTTTTAATCTTTTGGTCGATGGTTCGAATCCATCACGGCCCACCATTTGCATCATGATCGAGGCGACCGCGAGGTCGCCTTTTTCATGCCTCCGGCGCTGCCCGGATCGCATGACTGCCCGCCCCTTCCGCATGGAACGCGACATGAGCAAGAACGAATCCCATCCACAACCGGCACCGCGAAGCCACGCGATCCTGCGTGGCGGTGCATTGGCCCTTGCCCTGATCGCCCTGGATGCGGGCGCGGCGCAGAATCTGACGATCACCTACTACGACGTACAGGGCGGCAACCTGCAGGAACTGCGCGCGTCATTGAATGCGCGCGGGCCCGTCGGCAAGGACGGCGCGCGCCATCACGGCCACGTGGACTGGCACGTTGGCTGGAACTACGACTACGCCCCGCGAGGGGTCGGCTGCAGAATCGGCAAACTGCGCGTGGACGTGAAAGCCACCATGCTGCTGCCGCGCTGGACCGGCGTAGATACAGCGCCTGCGTCGCTGCAAGAGGAGTGGGAGCGCTACAGCCAGGCGCTGCGGGTGCACGAAGACGGCCATGCAGCACATGCCGATCAAGCTGCCGAGGAAATCCAGCGGCGGTTTGCGGCTGTCGGCGGCGGGATGCGCTGCACGCAGCTCGGTGAGGAACTCAACCGCATCGGGCAAGCGGTTCTCGACGACTACGCCGCGCGCGACAAACAATACGACGAGACCACCGAGCATGGTGCCACGCAGGGTGCGCGTCTCTAGCTCGTAGGATTCTCACAGCCTCATGCGCGTTTCTCCGACGCGCAGCGAGGAAGTGACCGATGTCCACGGATGGCACCCACGCGCACGCTACCCCTCCAGACCTTGAGCGCCGCAGGCCCGTTCCCGTGTGATGCGGTGGGCGCACGGCGGGTCGACGCGGGGCGGCAGCATGGCACTGGTAATGGACGTTCTGCAGACGGCACTCGTCTTCGCGACGGTGCTGACCGCTTTCACCGGGTTGCAGTCCGCGTGGCGGTACGTATCGCGCGCAGCAACCAAACCGCCGAGACCAGACAAGCGAGAATGACCGCCATCGACAACGGCAGGTGGAAGGCGCGATGCCCGGACGCGGCAAAGCCGACGTGGATGGCGAACGTGGCCAGGCCCAGCGCGGCACAGAGGAGCGCGTAACCGCGCGCCTTGCTGGTTTGCAGCACCACATGTCGGTAGCCGACCAGCAGGATGCCCACTGCGATCAGATTGAACACCAGGAAGCCCTGCACGCCGCCGGGTAGCAGGAACATCTCCCACTCGCGCCAGAAGGCGGCATCGATCTGATGGAGGATCAGGGCGAGCAGGGTGGATAAGTAGCTTCGTTCCATGCGCAGCGCGGCCATCAATACTGCGGATCCTGCAGCGGCCGTAGTGTAGCGGGTGCGCACTACCTGTTGGACGACATTGCGTTCAAGGGGTCAGTGCCGCGTGATGTCCTCGGCAACGGTCTCCATAAGTCGCTGCGCACGTGCGCGTGTTCCCTCGCCGGCGCGCGGTGTGAGCGGCAGATCCGGGGTTATACCGGCTACTTCATCGGTACCGTCGGCACGCAACCGGACGCAGTCCGGAATGCGCATTCGCAGGTGTGAGCGGGGCAGCTGGCGCAGTGGCCCGGCACTCATGAAGCCGCAGCCGTAGCCACCACTCGGGGTGCCGATGATGCGCGCGATGTGGTTGTCCTGCATGCGCGCAGCAAACATCTCGGCCGAGGACGCGGTCTTGCTGTTGGTGAGGACATACACCGGGCCGCGCCACGCGCCCCAGTGATGGCGAATATCCTGCGCCCAGTCGAGGCGATGGGCGATCAGGAAATCGTCCAGCGTGTCCACGGCCGGGCTTGGCAGGGGGCCCCCCGAGGTGCCCGCGGCGACCAGGCGCCGGCACTGGCCTCCGTTCCATGCCTGCTGTGTCTGCCATACCCAGGACAAGTCGCAGGCCGGAAGGCTCAGGGCACGGCGCGATGCCCCGAACCTGGCGCGCTCCGTGGTAAGCAGACGGCGGGCGGTGGCGGCCGGATGATGGTGGCGCAGGGCGTCGTCGAGTCGCTCGTACTGTTCGTCGAGATAGGGCCTGCCTGCGGCGGACTCACTGACCAGCAGCGCGGCCGAGGTCACCGGGCGCGGGGTGAACAATCGCGCAAGCGTGTTACCACTGTCATCCCCGCCAGGATTATCGCCGACATCGACCAGCACGGCATCGACGCCCTCCTGCTGGAACCGGCGCAGGCTGCCGGCGATCACGGCCACCCAGCCGTTCACCAGCAGGCTGCGCATGTCGCCAATGGAGTCCGCATGGCGGAGCTGTGGCCACAGCGCGTGACACAGGCCGGGGTAGCGCAGCGCATCGAACTCGTGCAGCCGAAGCACACCCACCTTCGCTCCCCCCGGCAACGCGAGGATGCCAGCGCGCAGCGCAGGGTCTGCCTCGCTGTTCAATGGCGTATAGCCAGGCAGTGTTTCCAGCGGGAGGCTGAAGTCATGCCGGCCTTCATCCGCGACCCCGAGCGCGGCGCACCCGGCACCCGGCCCCAGCACGCGCGGATCGACAGCCGCGAGGGGCGCGGCAGTGCCGCCTGTATCCAGCCGGTCGAGCAGGGCTAGGTGACCATCATGGAAGCCCGCCAGAAAGCTGCGCAGCGCATGGGTGGCCTGGGCATCATCGCGTGCCTCGGCAAGGTCGCGCTGCGCTCGAGCATCAAGGGCTGGCAGATCCACGCCACTTTCGGGCGAGGCCATCCAGGCCAGGTGCGCGTAGTCGTCCTGCAAGACTGCTTTGAGCACGGCGTAGTCTGCCTGCCAGGCGTCCCGGTCCGCCGCCGCTGCCGCGCTTGCGCTACCGGCCGAGAGCATGCCCGTCGCCGCCAACACACCCGCTATCCATCGCATCCTTGCCATCACGTCCTCCCTGAGTCGGGCCGGAACATCCGGCTTCCGCGTGACTGTCCACCCCGATCGTAGTCAGTGGGGCGCGTCGCAGATAGTGGCGACGGTGACCAGCGCCTTTCCTCACGTCATCCTCCCCCACACAGGCGCAGGATCAAACGGTAACGGGCCACAGTGGGATCTGCGATTCCACGGAGCGGTGTGATGAATACCGACAACAACGGCCAGACGGTGCATGGGCTCAATCAGATCATCAGCATTGCGCGCGATGGTCACGGGATCTACGCCAAGGCCGTCGCTGGCGTGCAGTCAACGGACCCGCAGTTGAGCGCGCTGATGATGCGCATGGCCGCGTCCAAGACCAAGGTCGTCACGGAGCTCACCACGCTGGTGCGTCGCGCCGGCGGGCAGCCGGCACTGCATGGCACGCTGGGTGGTCAGCTGCGCGGGGGCTTCGGGTGGTTCGGCACGGTGCTCGGTGATGCCGGCATCCAATACGTGAGCGAGAGCCACGCCGCCGAAGCCCGTCTGGTTCGCGCGATGGAAGTGGCCGTCCACAACCGCGCACTGTCCGGCCAGGCACGCCGCACCCTCGGCAATCTGCTCCTGGAGACGCGGTTGTGCTGGGACGATATGCGCCAGCAGCTGGCCACGCTGCGCGAACGCGACCCCTGATCCATGCGCAGATGTACCGGCGGATGTCGCTGCGCGCTGGCCTTCCACGCGATGCGGTGATGGCGTTGCGGCACGCCAACTGAACCCTGTCAGGGCTGCGCGGATGCGCAGCCCCAGCATGTAGCAGAGTGAACTTACTTCTGCTGCGGCTTGTTGCCAGCATCAGGTGCATTCCTGGTGTCCTGTTCCTGCTTTTGCTGCTTGGCCTGCGCGTCCTTGCGTTCCTGTTCGGACTGCGGCGCATTCTGGGCGTTGGCCGCATTTTTCACGTTGTTTTCGTTGTTCTGCATGTTGGACATTGGGTGACTCCAAGGCGACGTGATGTCGCAGACCCATCGTCCGCCGCGTGCTGTTAGTCTGCCGTCGGCCACGCATGAGGGGCGGGTCAGTACTGTCTCACCGTCTGGTGGTAATGCTGCACTGGCAGGCCTGGTGAGGCCGCTGCGCCAATGCGCCCGGATCAACACATTCTGAAGGCGCCGCATCGCGCACAATAGGCTGACTTTGATCTGATCGTTGTAGGAGGTGCCATGAACCGTTTCGTCCTGCTGAGCATGGGGGCGCTCGCGCTCGCGGCGTGCTCCAAACCTGAACCAGCGGCACAGACGCCTGAGGCGCCGCCGACGGCGGAAAGGCCGGCCGACGAAGCAGCCCCCGCCTCGACATCCGAAACGGTCGTCCCGTCCCCCTCGTTCGATTGCAGCAAGGCGCAGTCCGAGGCGGAGACGCTGGTGTGCGGCGATGCGCGCCTGGCCGCGCTGGATCGCCAGCTGGCCGCGCTCTACAAGCGGGTGCAGACCAGCTCGGATGAACTGGACATCGCGGCCGAACAGCGCGGCTGGATCAAGGGACGCGATGCCTGTTCGCGCGCCGTGGATCCGCATCGCTGCCTGGTGGAGTCCTACCAGACGCGGCTGGTCGAGCTGACCATCAATGGCGGCGGCATCCAGGTGCCGGCAACCGTGGAGTACCGCTGCGACGACAACAGCAAGCCGGTGACGGCCGTGTTCTACAACGACATCGACCCGACCGCGGCCGTGGTCAGCTGGGGCAGGGATCAGGCCATCGTGTTCCCGGTGCCGGTCACCAAGGACGACAACAATGGCGGCCGCTGGGGGCGCGAAGGCGTCGACCTTCGGACGCACAACGACCAGACCACGCTGGAGTTCTACGGCACCACCCTGCAGTGCCAAGTTGCCAGGTAAGGGCAGCCACTGCCGCGTCGCTCAGCGCACGCGGCGGTAGCGCACCTCGTTCTGCCGGTCGCCCACTTCGGTGGTGACGAAGCCGTCGCGGCTCTGGCTGATGTCGAACACGCTGCTGCCGACGTTGAGCTGCCCGCCGTTGACCCAGCCGTTCAACGTCTGCCCGCGGGTCTGCGCGCTCATGCGTCCATCGCCGTCGATCCGCATGCGGATGTCGGCGTTGAAGTTGGGGTTGTAGCCCTCGAACTCGCCGATCATCCAGCCGGGCACATAGGAGGTGTGCCGGGCTCCCTGGTAGTTCTCATCGTCGTAGCGCGCGTCATCCTTGTTGGCGTTGTGCGCCAATGCGCCAAGGAGGGCAGCCCCGATCAGTACGCCGGCGGCAACCTTGGCGTCATGATTGTCATTGTCATGGCGGTCATCGCGATCGCTGCCGCCATGCACGCGGAACGAGGCGCGGCAGCCATCATCGACCCAGACCTCACGGCGGTCGTAGTCCCAATTGCGCCCTTGGCGGCAGTCCGCCCCGGACAGCTTGCGGTCCAGCGTGACGTAGCCAGCGCGGGGCAGTGAACAGGATTGGTAGCGGTTGTCACGGCTTTCGCAGGTGACGAAGTCATCGGCGCGCGCGTTATCGAACGGGAGCAGCAACAGCAACGGGGTGGACAGCAGCATACGGAAGAGCATGGCGTCGATTCCGGCGAGGAAAAGGAGAGCGTTGCATCGTCGTCCGGGCAGCGGGAAACCCCCGTTCCCTGACGCCGACGATGGGGACGCGGACATGAAATCCGGATGAAGATCGCTGAGCTGCGTCGTCCGTCAGGTGCGACGGCGCGGTGTCGTGGTCTGCAGGCGTTGAGAGCGCCGCCGACTGCCGCAGGTGTTTTCTCTCAGGCGCAGGCGGCCAGCGGTTGCTGGAAGCACGCGCGGATGGCGTCGAGCAGCTCGCTCATGGTGTAGGGCTTGGGCAGGAAATGCATGCCCGGCCCGAGCTGCGGCACCACCACGGAGGGCTCCAGGCCCGAGGTGACCAGCACCGGCAGACCCGGCTGTTCCTGCTTGACCCGGTGCGCCGCTTCGATGCCACTCACTGCGCCAAGGCAGACATCGGTGAACACCAGATCGAATCGCTCGCCGGCCTGCAGCAGGCCCAGCGCGGCTTCGGCGGAACTGACCGCGACGACTTCGCACGCCTGGCTTTCCAGCGCCATGCGACTCAGTTCACGGGTGTCTTCGGTGTCTTCGATCAACAGCACGCGCGGTTCGGGATGGTGCTTGGACAACAACATGGAGCGTGGTTCCGGCTTTCCCCCGGAGAGGGGCGCGCAATTATCGCGGGGCGCTGGTGAGGAGATCGTTGACGCCGCCGAAATGCCGGGTGAAGCCGCCCTGGCGCCTGCGTTCGCGCAGCTCAGGCAAAGGCCAGGGAACGCCTGCGGCGGCGCTGCCAGACCCACACCAGGGTGATCGCCAGACCTGCCGCCGACAGGCGCAGCACCGTCGCCGGCCAGCCGACGGCAGTCGCCTCGCTGATGACGAAGACGTTCCAGGCCACGTTGAGCGAGACGTGCAGGGCCAACCCGCTCCACAGGGTGTAGTCGTCCAGCGTGTTGAGCCAGGCGAACACCAGGCCACCGATGCCGGTGATGGCGAAGACCTGCAGCGCCATGCCGCCGCCGCCGCCGAACGACCACCAGTGGACCGCGCCAAAGATCACCGCCTGTACGAGCGCAGCGGCCAGCCACGGCCAGCGCTGCTGGCGGTGCGCGAAGATGAAGCCGAAGCCGCGGAAGATGATTTCCTCGGCCAGCGGAAACAGCACGCCGAGCATCAGCAGGGCCAGCAGATCCTGGGTGGGGTTGAACCCGCCCAGCCACCACAGGCCGAGCCAGCACGGCAGCGTGGCCAACAGCGCCAGCGCGGGCCCCTGCCAGCCGTTCCAGCGTAGTCCGAGCAGCGCGGGCAGGCGCTGCCCGGGGCGCAGCAGCAGTGCGGCCACAGCCAGCACCAACAGCACGCCCAGGCCGTTATCGAGAATGGCGCCGCCATAGGGGATCGGCAGCTTCGGAATCGGGCTGCCCAGCCACGCGGCGATGTCGCGCAGATTGATCGACACGGCCAGGGTCAGCACGACCACGCAGGCGGCCAGCCAGCCGGGCAGGCGAAGGGACGGCATGGAGCGCTCCACATCCAGGGACTGTGCGCAGTGTCGGGGAGGACCGTGGTGCCGGCATGGGGCATTGGTCGGGGGGCCATCGGTCATGGCCGTGTTGCACCACGGTCAGGTGGGACCGGCTAGAGTGCGGCTTTGCCCCTTGGAAGACCGCCCATGCAATGCCCCGTATGCAAGACCCAAGCGCTGCAGATGTCCGAGCGCCAGGGCATCGAGATCGACTATTGCCCGCAGTGCCGTGGCGTGTGGCTGGACCGTGGTGAACTGGACAAGATCATCGAGCGCTCGGCCGGTGCGGCAGCGCCCGCGCCCGCCCCGGTACGCGCCGCCGCTCCGCCGCCGGCTGCCGTGCAGCACAGGGATACCCGCCATCTGGGCCAGCAGCAGTACAGCGATCAGCACGGCTACCGCAAGAAGAAGAAAGAGAGCTTCCTGTCGGACCTGTTCGACTTCTGATGCATGTCCGCGCTGCGCTCAGGCGCGGCGCAGGATGAATTCCCGGTCGACGCTGTCGCCGACCGGGAAATCGTATTCGCCCACCTTGCTGCAGCCATAGCGTGCATAGAAGCGCTGCGCGCCGAGGTTCTCCGACCACACGCCGACCCACAGCGTGCGCCGCTGCGGCTGATCGAGCCACGTCAGGAACGCATCCATCAGGCGCGCTCCGTGTCCGCCACGCTGGTGGCTGGCGAGCAGGTACAGCCGCTTGAGTTCGATATCGCTCTCGGCGGCGTCGGCATGCGGCAGGCTGTTGGGCCCCGCCGCGAGATAGCCCACCGGGCGGCCACCATCCTCCAGCAACCATGCGGCGTTGCGCGGATCGGCCAGTTCGCGGCGTTGCGGTTCGACCGCGTAGTGGCTGTCCAGGAAATCGCGCAGGTCCTGCGGCGGGTACGAATCCCCGAAGGTTTCGGTATAGGTGGCGATGGCGATCGCCGACAGCACAGCGGCATCGGCAACGGTGGCACGGCGGAGGGTCGACATCAGGGTGCAGGGCAGCCAAGTGGGGCCGGCAGCTTACGCCATCGCCTGGGCCGGCCGGGGTTCCGGGTACGTCGGTACCCGGAACCTGTCATCGCCGCGGGATCAGAACCAGACCCGCACGCCCGCCACCCAGCGGGTATCGCGTGCGTGTTCGCCGGCCGCTTCGTGGTACTCGGCGGTATCGCCGAACAGCCGCTCGTGGCTGATGCCGATGTACGGTGCGAAGCGGCGGGTGAACTCATAGCGCAGGCGCAGCCCGGCCTCGATCTTGTTCAGTCCCGCGCCATTGCCATACTCGGGCTCATCCTTGGCCGAGAACGTGGCTTCCACCAGCGGCTGCAGGATCAAGCGGTTGGTCAGCAGCAGCTCGTACTCCACCTCGACCGTGGCCGCGAACTGGCCGCCTTCGCCGACGTAGGCCGTGGCCGAGGTTTCGAACTTGTACGGCGCCAACCCCTGGATGCCGAACGCCGCCCAGGTGCGCGAATCGGCCGGCCGGAAATCCTGCTTCACGCCGACGAGCACATCCCACCACGGCGACACGCTGCGGCCGTACATCACTTCCAGATCGGCCGAACCGGTGCGGCCGTCATTGCGCTCGCCTTCGCTGCGCAGCCACAGCCGGTTGATGTTGCCACCCACCCAGCCGCTGGCCTCCCAGGCCTGGCCGCTGCCGTGCTGGCCATCCCAGTGTTCGAGGCGGTTGACCAGCAACATGCTGTGAATTTCCGGCGCATGCTCCATCGCGCCGTGGTCGATCGGCGGGAACGCGGCGAGGCGGTCGGCGGCGGTCACAGCCGGAATCGGCTCGAGCGGCTCGGTGGGCGCGCGCGGCTTCGGTGGGGCATGGCCCATCGCGGCGTGATCCATCGTTGAATGGTCCATCGTCGAGTGGTCCATCTGGCTGTGATCGGTGCTGCCATGATCCATCGTCGAGTGATCCATCTGGCTGCGATCAGCGCTGCCCTGGACCATCGTTGAATGATCCATCTTGGTGTGATCCATGCTGCCGTGATCCATCGGACGGTCATCCGCCGGTGGTGCATCAGTCGTGGTCGTGGTCGTGGTCGGCGCCGCGGCATGGCCGGCATGCGACTGTGCCCAGGCCGGTGCGGCCAACGCAAGCAGCAGGGCGGCGCTCAGTGCGGACAGCGCGGTGAGAGGTGAGCGGCTCATTCTTCGATCCTCACTTCGCGCATCATGCCTGCTTCCATGTGGTACAGCAGGTGGCAGTGGTACGCCCATCGGCCAAGGGCGTCGGCACGGACGCGGTAGGTGCGGCGGGTGCCGGGCGGCATGTCGATGGTGTGCTTGCGCAGGTGGAACTCGCCGTCCGCGTTTTCCAGATCGCTCCACACGCCGTGCAGATGGATCGGGTGCTGCATCATCGTGTCGTTGACCAGCACGATGCGCATGCGCTCACCGTAGGTCAGGCGCAGCGGTTCCGCGCTGGCGAACGGAATGCCATCGAAGGACCAGCTGAATTTCTCCATGTGGCCGGTCAGGTGCAGCTCCACCTCGCGGCCCGGATCACGCCCATCGGGATCGTCGAACAGGCTGCGCATCGCACCGTAGGTGAGCACGTGGCGGCCGTTGTCGCGCAGGCCGATACCCGGATCATCCAGCTTGGGCTCGGTGGCCATGCTCTGCATGTCCACCAGCGGGTTGCCTTTCTCGCTTGCCGGGTGGCGCGGCGCCTTGGCATCGGCACCGTGCGCCCCATGGCCCATGCTGGCACCGCAGCCGCCCTCCATGCCCTTCATGTCATGGCCTGCCATCCCGTTCGCGGCATGGCCCATGTCGTGGCCCATGTCACTCATGGTCAGCAGTGGGCGCGGGTCGCGCGCGGGAATCGGCGCCTGCAGGCCGTGGCGCACCGCCAGCGTGCCGGCGGCGTAGCCGGTACGGCCCATGTCCTGGCAGAAGATCGTGTAGGCGTCCTGGCCGCTGGGTTCGACGATCACATCGAAGGTTTCGGCCGGCGCGATGCGGAATTCATCGATGCTGACCGGGTGGATGTACTGGCCATCGGCGGCGACCACCGTCATCTTCAGGCCGGGGATGCGCACATCGAAGTAGGTCATCGAGCCGCCGTTGATGAAGCGCAGCAGCACCTTCTCGCCGCTGCGGAACAGCCCGGTCCAGTTGCCGGCCGGGGCGGTGCCGTTGAGCAGATAGGTGTAGGTGTGGGCGTTGATGTCGGAGATGTCGGTCGGCGTCATCCGCATCCGGCCCCACATGCCGCGGTCGGCGGTGGCCGCGGCCCAGCCTTCCTTGCGCACATCGCGCAGGAAGTCGGGCAGGGTGCGCTTGTAGTAGTTGTCGTGCTCGGCGAGCTTCTTCATGCGCCGGAACAGCGCGCCGGGGTCCAGGTCGGTCCAATCCGAGAGCAGGATCACGTGTTCGCGGTCGACGTGATACGGCGCCGGTTCCAGCGGGTCGATGATCAGCGCGCCGTACAGGCCGGCCTGTTCCTGGAACATGGAATGGCTGTGGTACCAGTACGTGCCCGACTGTTTGAGGGTGAAGCGGTACTGGTAGGCCTCACCGGGCGCGATGCCGTTGAAGCTCAGGCCGGGCACGCCATCCATGTTGGCCGGCAGCAGCAGGCCGTGCCAGTGGATGGAGGTGGGGTGGGCCTGCAGCGTATTGGCCACGCGGATGTTGACCGTCTGACCTTCGCGCCAGCGCAGGATCGGCGCGGGCAGGCTGCCATTGACGGTGATGGCCGGGCGGGTGCGGCCGGTGAAATTGGCCAGCGATTCGCCGATGCTCAGCTGCACGTCATGGCTGCTCAGGACCTGCGGGGCACCGGCAAGACCGGGGCCGGCGGCGGCGAACGCACGCGGGCTCAGGCCGGTGGCGGCCAGGCTGGCGACCACGCCGCCAGCTGCCACGCCCTGCACGAACAGGCGGCGTGACGGCATGGGCGGGGTGCCCGTGCCGGGTATTTTGGGGAAAGACATTGCAACTCCGAATCCGATTCGAATGGCACACGGGGTGCCGTCATCGCACACACGCCGGGGCGCATGCGCAGAGCCTCAGGCCGGCGCTCGCAGCGCGCGGCGGATCAGGCGATCGGAGGGCGGGTGATGCGATCCAGCGGGGGCATCGGCTGGGACGGATGCGCGGTCAGGACCGGCGCCAGCGACAACGGTGGCGGCGTGGCGATCCACGCGATCTGGACGGTCAGGCTGGGCTGCTGGGCACAGCTGCGCAGGCAGTCCTTGATCTTGCAATGGTCGCCATCGTGCGGGGCCTGGACGCCGGTGTCGGCGGACCCGGCAGCGGCCATGGCGTGGTGAGCGTGCGCGGCGGGCATCGGCGCATCGCCATGGCATGGCGGGGCGGGCGTGCTGGTGCGGCTCCGTTCGGCCATGGCCAGCGCCATGGGGCCGGCCATGGCGACATTCAGCCCGTTGAGCAACAGGCTGAGCATCAATACCACTCGCAGGAGCAGGCCACTGGCGGACATGGGGCTCACCTTACTGCCAAATCCGGGCGGTCGCACCTGCGGCTGAACACGTGGTTCAACTCTGGAGGCCGGTTCGTGCGGGCTTGGCCGGGCATCAGCCTTGCTCGCGCACGATCTCGACCAGACGGTCGCCATAGCGGGCCAGCTTGGTGCCGCCGATGCCGCCCACCCGGCCCAGCGCATCGACGCTGGTGGGGCGCTGTTCGGCGATGTTGCGCAGCGTGCTGTCGTGGAAGATCACGAAGGCGGGCACGTTCTGCTCGCGCGCGAGCTCGGCACGCAGGCCGCGCAGCGCGTTGAACAGGGCCAGGTCCTGCGGCAGCACCGACAGGCCGGTGCGCTGGCCGCTGCGGTCGCGCTCGCGGGCGGCCTTGGGGGTCTCGCGGCGCATCATGACCTTGCGCTGGCCTTTGAGCACGTCACGGCTTCCATCGGTCAGGCGCAGGCCACCGTAGGCACTGCTGTCCACCTCGAGCAGGCTGGAGGCGACCAACTGGCGGAACACACTGCGCCAGGTGCGGGCATCCAGATCCTTGCCGATGCCGTAGGTGCTCAGTTCGGTATGCCCGAACTGGCGGACTTTCTCGTTCTCGCCCCCGCGCAGGATGTCGATCAGATGGCCGACCCCGAAACGCTGGCCGCTGCGATAGACGCAGCTCAGCGCCTTCTGGGCGGCGACGCTGGCATCCCAGGCATCGGGCGGCAGCAGGCAGTTGTCGCAGTTGCCGCACGGCTGGGGGTAGGTTTCCCCGAACCCCGCCAACAGGACCTGGCGGCGGCACTGCATGGATTCGCAGTAGCCGAGCAGGTGATCGAGTTTGGAGCGCTCAAGCGTTTTGCGTTCTTCGCCGGCCTCGGACTGCTCGATCATCTGCTTGAGCAGCACCACGTCGCCCAGGCCGTAGCAGAGCCACGCTTCGGCGGCTTCGCCATCGCGCCCGGCGCGGCCGGTCTCCTGGTAATACCCTTCCATCGATTTGGGCAGATCGGTGTGCGCGACGAAGCGTACGTCCGGCTTGTCGATGCCCATGCCGAAGGCGATGGTGGCGCACATGACGATGCCATCTTCGCGCAGGAAGCGGCGCTGGTTGGCCGCACGCACCTCGGCAGGGAGGCCTGCGTGGTAGGGCAGGGCGTTCATGCCCTCCTTGCACAGGAACTCGGCGGTTTCCTCCACCTTGCGCCGCGACATGCAGTAGACGATGCCGGCTTCCTGGCGGTGGACCTTGAGGAAGTCCAGCAGCTGGCGCTTGGCGTTGTCTTTCTGGACGACGGTGTAGCGGATGTTGGGCCGGTCGAACGAACTGACGAAGTGCTGGGCGTTGGTGAGGTCCAGGCGTTCGGCGATTTCGCGCTGGGTCGGCGGATCGGCGGTGGCGGTCAGCGCGATGCGCGGGACGTCGGGCCAGCGTTCGTGCAGGACGGTGAGCTGACGATATTCCGGGCGGAAGTCGTGGCCCCATTGCGATACACAGTGCGCCTCGTCGATCGCGAACAGGGCGATCCGGCTGCGCGAGAGCAGCGAGAGGAACCGTCCGGTGAGCAGGCGCTCGGGGGCGACGTAGAGCATGTCCAGTTCGCCGGCGAGCAGTTCGCGCTCGACCCGGGCGGCGGTGTCGCCATCGAGGGTGGAGTTGAGGTATTCGGCGCGGACGCCAAGCTGGCGCAGGGCTTCGACCTGGTCCTGCATCAAGGCGATCAGCGGCGAGATGACAATGCCGGTGCCGTCGCGGAGCAGGGAGGGAACCTGGTAGCAGAGCGATTTGCCGCCGCCGGTGGGCATGAGGACGAGCGCGTCATTGCCGGCGGCGACATGCTCGACGATCGCCTGCTGCGGACCGCGGAATTCGTCGTAACCAAAGATGCGGCTGAGCAGGTCGTGCGCGGGGCGGGAAGACATCGCGCTAGTTTACCTTGCCCACGCTCCGGGCCGTGTCCTCTGATGCCGGATCGGTCTGTAGGGAAGCCGAGGCCGGAGCCAGAGCCAGAGCCAGAGCCAGAGCTGAAGGCGCAAAGCGCCGGGCGTGGCCTCCTACGGGGTTGGCGCGGTGTGGGTGGGTCTGCTGGACCCGCCGTGAACCCGTCCATGGGGGCTCGATGTGCGCCATCCATGGCGCACAACGGTCCTGCAGACCCACCCACACCGCGCCGTCGACACTTGGCTGGTGTTCAAAGGAGAGCCAGTCCAGAGCCAGTCATGCGCCAGTCAAACGCAGACAGGCGCCAATAGGCGCCTGTCTGCTGTTGCTTGCCTTTGAGCTTTGAGCTTTGACCTGTGGCCCGAGCCCCGAGCCCGAGGCCTGTTACCGCTTGCCGAAGAGGCCGCTCTGGCTTTCCCAACCGTCCATCCAGATCTGTCTGGCGAGTGGGGGCCAGGCCCTGACGGGACCGTCGTGCGCCATGGATGGCGCACGTCGAGCCCCCAAGGACGGGTTTACGGCGCGTCCCGCCACGGTATGGCCTGCC
>NZ_JBDJMW010000020.1:0-18355 GCF_039674145.1 Stenotrophomonas sp. TWI587
GGCGGGGCGCGCGCGCGGGCCCGGGGGGGGGGGCCGCGCGGCTCTTCCCCGGGGCGGCGCCCGGCGCGCCCCCCCCCCACGACTGTTGAATCAGCCTTCGTCCTGCTCGTATTCCACGAAGACATCCAGCTCCAGCGCCAGTTCCTGCACGGCGTCACGCACGCGCTGGGCGCCGAGCGCGTTGCCCACTTCCACTTCCAGTTCGTGGGTACCCGGGCCGATGTCATCGGACAGCCCGGCCGAGCTGGAATCGTCGTCATCCATGTGCGGCATCAGGTCGTCGGTTTCCTCGACGTGTTCGATCCCCTCGATGCTCTGCAGCAGGTCGGTGATGGCACGTGCGTCGTCTTCGGTGCCGGTGATTCGCAGTCGCAACAGGGCCATGGGCTGGTCCTCGGGGAAAGGGACTCCAGCCTAGCCAGCGCGCGGAAAAGGTCGGGTGAGGATGCGTGTCGGGTCGGGGCGAGCGGTTCAGTCCTGCGTACGGTTCGCAGGGGGCAGGCCCAGCAGCTCGTCAGGCAGGGCCGGCAGCGGGGTGCGCTCATCCAGTGCTTCGCGCTTGAGCCAATCCATGAACGCCTGCGCGGTCGGGCTGAGCGGGCGGTGCTCGGCATGCACCACGTAGTAGGCGTAGCGCGCCTTGAGCACGGGACCGGGCAGACGCACCAGCTCGTAGCGCTGCAGATAGGGCTGTGCGATGTGCTTGCGCGCCAGCACTGCGCCGATGCCGTAGACCGCAGCGCGCATCGCATCGGTGCTGTCGCTGAAAGTGTGCAGTGAGGGCAGGTCCAGGCCGCGCACGCCAGCGGCGCGGAACCAGTCGCGCCAACCCTGCGGTGACATGTCGCTGAGCAGTGGCAGCGAAGCGATCTGCGCCGGGTCGCGCAGCGCCGATACCCCTGGCAGCGCCGGCGAGGCGACCGGGCAGAGTTCATCGTCCATCAGGTGATGCGCGGTCATGCCCGGCCACTGGCCCAGTCCATAGCGGATGCCCAGTTCCGGCCCCGTCTCGTCGAAGCGGACCAGCTCGGTACTGGTCTGCAGCTCGATACGCATGCGCGGATGCTGTTGGGTGAAGCGCGGCAGCCGTGGGATCAGCCAGCAGTACGACAGCGAGCGGATGGTGGTGACCCGCAGTGGCACGATGTCGGCCTGTGGATGCAGATTGCCTGCGACCGCATTGAGATCGCTGAGCGCGGCCGCCGCCGCATCGGCCAGCTGGCGTCCTTCGGCGGTCAGCCGCACGCCGCGCGCATGGCGCTGGAACAACAAGGTTCCAAGCAGCTCTTCCAGGCGGCGTACATGGTGGCTGACCGCACTGGCGGTGAGGTGCAGTTCCTGGGCGGCGTGGGCGAAGTTCTGGTGGCGCGCGGCAACCGCGAACACCCCCAGCGCAGGCAGCAGGGCGGGGCGAAGGATCATGCTCGAGACCCAAATCAGATTTGTGGCTTGCACGGATACTACGCGCTTGTGGGCGCGTGACGGCAGGCGGATGCTGTCGCCCTTCTCCCCCGGATTCACGCGCATGTTGCCGTCTCTTACCGCTTGCCTTGCGTGTCAGCCTTTCGCCGGAGGGCAGCCGTGAGCGGGGCGCCGCTGGCCGCAGGCACGGTCGAGCGCGATTGGCGCACGCCGCTGGAACTGACCGTGCTCGGTGCGATCTGGGGCTGCTCGTTCCTGTTCATGCGGGTGGCCGTGCCGGCCTTCGGACCTTACGCACTGGTGGAGGTGCGGCTGCTGCTCGGCGCGCTCGTGCTGCTGCCGTTCCTGTGGCAGGCGCGCGCACAGTTCCCGGCCCGACGCTGGCTGTGGCTGGCGCCGATCGGCCTGATCAATTCCGCCATCCCGTTCGTGCTGTTCGCCTGGGCTGCGCAACGCGCCCCGGCGGCGATCGGGGCGATCTGCAATGCGATGACCGTGCTGTTCGCCGCACTGATCGCCTTCCTGTTCTTCGGCGAGAAGATCGGCATGCGCCGCGCCATCGCCCTGCTCGTTGGCTTCGCCGGCGTGGTGGTGCTGGCCACGGCCAAAGTGTCCGGTCTGAGTGTCGGCGCGGCGGTGATCGCCGGTGCCTTGGCCGCGCTGTTGTATGGCCTGGGCGTCAACCTGGTGAAGCGCCACATGACCGGCCTGCCGCCGGCGGCCTCGGCCGGCGCCACGCTGGGCTGCGCGGCGATCCTGCTGCTGCCGATGGCGCTGACCCATTGGCCGACTGCCCCGATCCCGATGCTGTCCTGGGCCTGCGCGATTGCGCTCGGCGTGGTCTGCACCGGCCTGGCGTTCCTGATGTTCTACCGCCTGATCGCCCGTATCGGTCCGGCCCGCGCTTCGACCGTGACGTATCTGGTGCCGATGTTCGGCGCGCTGTTTGCCTGGTTGTTCCTGGGCGAACCGGTGACTGGAGCGATGGTGGTGGCGGGCGTACTGATTCTTGGCAGCGTGGCGGTGTCGCAGAAGCGATAAAGGTCGCTTCTGCGCAGGCGATCAGCCGGCCAGCGGCCGGCACTACCCGGACGTGCATGACCAACCCCATGCACGTTCAACCCGACGCTGGCTCGGCCTTACCGCACCGGTACCGGGATGTTGCACAGGTCGATGTGGCCGGCCGGGCGCTTGTAGAAATCATCGACGCGGTTGCGGCGCGCTTCGGTCGCATCGGCGAAGGTCCTGGAGTCGGTGCGCAGCACCTGCAGTGGGGGGCGCTGTGCGGCCGGGATATCGCTGGCCCGCTGGATCGACTGGATCGCCGTGCGCTGCGCTGGATCGGCGTAGAAGCCCATCGGCGCCGGGCCACGCGGCAGCGCGCTGAGCAGTTCCATGCCCTGCAGCACGCGACCGACCACGGTGATGTTGCGATCCAGCTGACGCGGCGACTGCCCGGTCACGACGTACAGTTCGGCACCGATGCTGCTGTCTTCCTCGTTGTTGCGGCCGGCGCCCAGCGCGCCATAGCAATGCGCCAGCCAGGTCTTGCCGTCCTTGCGATCCTGGCCCACCGGGAAGCCGTCGACGAAGCCGGTCTGGTCCGCCCAGCCATCACGGTCGGGCAGGAGGCTCACCTTCAGCCCCTTGCTGTCGCGCTGGAACTCGGCCGGGAGTTTGCGCTTTGCACTGCCAAGGGTTTTTGCCTTGGCCGCGTCATCCGCATCGGCATCGCCGAACTGCACCACGAAGTTGTCCTGCGCGCGGTAGATGCTCTCGCCATCCCAGAAGTGCTCGTGGGCCAGGGTCTGGATGTTGGCCACATGTTGCGGCGCGAACGCCGGGGCCAACTCGATGATGACGCGGCCGCCGGGCAGATTCATGTACAGCAGGTTGGCCGGGTCGGGCGTGCGCCAGTCGCTGTCCGGCGAGGCATCGAGGATCTGCTGCGGGCTGCGGTAAGGCGTGGCCGCGTTGGCAAGGCTGGGCAGCAGCACGCACGCCAGGGCGAGGGCGAGCAGGGCAGGACGACGTGACGACATGGCAGACCCGTTCAGGAAGGTAGTGCCCCGATTGTGCGCGAAGCACGCTCGTGGCGGCCAGTCGGGGGATGCCCAACCGGCACGGTGACTAACGACACATCCGCTATAGCGAAGTTCGGACTAGTGTGGACTCCACGCTAGCGGAGACCGCCATGAGCGACCACGAGGTCCACCTCAAGAAATTCCAGAAAGAGCTCAGCTCCGGCACGGTATCCCTGGCCTTGCTGGCGGTATTGGCCAAGGCCGGTGAGCCGCTGTATGGCTACCTGATCGCCAAGGAGCTCGAGCGGGTCGGCGAGGGCGTGCTGAGCGGCAAGCAGAGCGCGCTGTATCCGGTGCTGCGCAACCTGGAAGGGGCCGGGTTGCTGGAAAGCCATGTTGAACCGTCGGTGGCCGGCCCACCGCGCCGCTACTACCGCATCAATGACACGGGGCGTGAAGTGCTCAGCCAATGGACCGCCGCGTGGCGTGCCACCCGTGATTCCGTCGATTCCGTCCTGGAAGGGGTAACCGCATGAATATCGAATCCGTGGCCGGTCGGGCCTTGCCGACCACCATCCCGGCGTATCTGGCACAGCTGCGCGCGGCGCTGCACGACGCCGATCCGGCGATGGTGCAGGACGCCCTGTACGACGCCGAGGAATACCTGCGCTCGGAGCTGGCCGCACAGCCGGGCCGCAGCGAGGCCGAGGTGATCGCCGATGTGGCCGGCAGCTACGGTGCGCCGGAGGAAGTGGCCGAGATCTACCGCGAGACGGAAATTACCGTGAACCGCGCGCTGCGCACGCCGAGCGCGGGTGCTGCGCCGATCCGGCGTGCAGCGGCCACCAGCCCCGGCATCGCCTCGGTACCACCGCCGCAGGCGCCGCCCAAGCCACGCTCGGCCTTGTCCCGCTTCTTCGGTGTCGCCCTGGAGGCACGCACCTATGGCGCGCTGTTCTACATGCTGCTCTCGCTGGCCACAGGTACGTTCTTCTTCACTTGGGTGGTCACCGGTCTGTCGCTGTCGCTGGGCCTGATGGTGCTGATCATCGGCATTCCGGTGGCGGTGTTGTTCTTCGGCTCGGTGCGCGGTCTGTCGCTGCTGGAAGGGCGATTGGTCGAAGCCCTGCTCGGCGAGCGCATGCCGCGCCGGCCGACGTATTCCGACCGCAGCCGCAGCTGGCTGCAGCGCATCGGCGACATGTTCACCGATGGCCGCACCTGGCTGACCCTGCTGTACTTCGTGCTGATGCTGCCGCTGGGCATCATCTACTTCACGATCGCCACCACGCTGTTGTCGACCTCGATCGGTTTCATCTGGGCACCAGTGGCGGCGCTGTTCTCCAGCGGGTACGTGGGTATCCATCTCGACGGTGTCCAGATGCTGCCGATCTGGGTCACGCCGCTGCTGGCGATCATCGGTGTGCTGCTGCTGTTTGCGACGCTGCACCTGGCTCGCGGCATCGGTCACCTGCACGGGATGATGGCCAAGCACCTGCTGGTGCGGCTGTAACCCACGGCCACAGGTCGGAACCCGAGGATCCGGTAGTGCCGGCCGCTGGCCGGCTCTACCCATAGCGTAAGCCCCACGGTCGGGGCTCACGCCAAACGGTCGTCAGCCCGCTTTACGGCGCAACGGCGTCACGTTGCTCGCGATCTTCGCGGCCTTCTTCGGCTTGCTGGTCACGGTCTGCGCATGCGCCGCGAAGAAATCGCGCACCTTCGGATAGACAGTTTCGCGCCAGCGGCGGCCGCTGAAAATGCCGTAGTGGCCGGCGCCTTCGACGATGAAATGCTCGCGGTGCTCAGCCGGGATGCCGGTGCACAGGTCCTGCGCCGCTTCGGTCTGGCCCAGGCCGGCGATGTCGTCCAGCTCGCCTTCGATGCTCAGCAGCGCAGTGCCGGTGATCGCGCTGGGATCCACGCGTTCGCCCTGCACGTACCACTCGCCGCGCGGCAGCAGGAACTCCTGGAAGACCACGCGGATCGTGTCCAGGTAGTACTTGGCCGGCATGTCGAGCACCGCGTTGTACTCGTCGTAGAAACGACGGTGCGCGTCGGCATCTTCCATGTCGCCCTTGACCAGGTCGGCATAGAAATCCCAGTGCGAACTGAAGTGGCGGCTCGGGTTCATCGACAGGAACCCGGCGTGCTGCAGGAAGCCCGGGTACACGCGGCGGCCGGCACCCGGGAAGGTGGCGGGCACGGTGTGGATGACGTTGTTCTCGAACCACGACATCGGGTTCTGCGTGGCCAGGTTGTTGACCGCGGTCGGGCTGCAGCGCGCATCGATCGGCCCACCCATCATCACCAGCGAACGCGGCGTGGTTTCGCCACGGCTGGCCATCAGTGACACGGCGGCAAGCACCGGCACGGTCGGCTGGCAGACGCTGACCACGTGCAGCTTTTCCGCACCGAGGTGGCGGATGAATTCCTGCACATAGGCGATGTAGTCATCCAGCCCGAACTCACCTTCGCTGCCCGGCACCATGCGCGCATCGACCCAGTCGGTCACGTAGACGCGATGGTCGCGCAGCAGGGTGCGCACGGTATCGCGCAGCAACGTGGCGTGGTGGCCGGACAACGGCGCCACCACCAGCACGAACGGCTGGTTGAGCATGGTGTGCAGCTGGTCTGCTTCATTGCTGTGGCGCTTGAAGCGCAGCAGTTTGCAGAACGGCTTGCTGATCTCTTCGTGGACGACGATCGGCACGCGCTCGCCTTCGACGTCGATTTCGTTGATGCCCCATTCGGGCTTCTCGTAATCCTTGCCGATGCGGTGGAACAGCTCGTTCACAGCGGCCAGGCGATCCGCGCCGGGCATCTGCGACCACCAATGACCTTGATTGGCGAAGAACTTCGCGTTGGCCTGGGCCTGGTGCACCCACGGGGCGAGCAGGTTGCGGGTCAACTCATGCAGCTGATATAGCATGACGTCCAATATGTATGGTCTTATGTTGCCGCGCAGCATAGCGCACCCGTCGCGCGGGCGCGTTAATGCGGGGCCTGTCTCAATTGTTATCGAGACTCAGGGGTTGCCACGTTCCAGCGCGGCCGCATGCCCGGCCAGCGCCGGAGACAGCCAGCAGTGCGAACCCAGCGCGGTGAACCCCACGCGCTTGAGCTGGCTGCGGTACCAGCGCGCCGGGCGCGGCTGGAAGCCTTCGTGGTCGCCATCGAAGTCATCCTCGGCGGTGAATGCCTCCAGGAAGGCCACGCCGGCGGTCAGCTCGGCAAAGCCTTCCAGTGCCGGGCGCAGCTCGCGGCTGGGCACGTAGTGCATCACGTCCGAGCAGATCAGCAGATCAACCGGTGCGCACGGGCGCAGCCAAGCGAAATCGCCGACCTTGGCCGGGTGCAGGTTGCGGCTGCGGCCGTAGCGGTGGACGGCGTAGTCGCTGCTGTCGAAGCCCAGGTACTGCACGCGCGGGCGCAGCTTGAGCAGCGGGGCTCGCCACGCACCTTCGCCGCAGCCGATGTCCAGCACGCTGCGGATCGGACGTTCCAGGTAGTACTCGGCGCTGGCCACGGCGAGCGCCACCTTGCGCGCGAGGCGCGCGGCGCCACCGGTCTGGTCAGGCTGGTACCAGCGCTGGAAGTAAGCGGCGTCGTAGGTCTTGTCCATGGAAAATGTGCGCGTCGGTGAAAGCGGCGCTTATCGTACGGTGTGGGGCACGCGGATGCGCGGTTGAGGTGTGGCGATTGGTCGCGCCAGCCCCCATGGGGTGGTTCTACAGGGCATGCGAGAATGGCGGCCAACCCATGCCAGCCGCCGGAGCAAGCACATGCAGTCCTACTACTGGGTCAAGACCTTCCACCTGTTGTTCGTGGTGGCGTGGATGGCGGCGGTGTTCTATCTGCCGCGGATCCTGGTCAATCTCAGCGAGACCGCCGGCCAGCTGCCGGTGACCGAGCGCCTGCAGCTCATGGGCCTGCGCCTGTACAGGTTCGGCCACATGATGTTCGGCCTGGCGCTGATCCTGGGCGTGGTGCTGTGGCTGGGCTACCGCGTGATTCCGGATTTCCCCACCATGGTCGCCCCCGGTGCGGCGGGCTGGCTGCATGCCAAGCTCGGCCTGGTGGTGCTGCTGCTGGTGTATTACTCGTGGACCGGGCGGTTGCTGAAGGGCGCGGTGAAGGGCAAGGTCCTACCGTCCTCGCGCGCGCTGCGCTGGTTCAACGAACTGCCGCTGGTGCTGTTCATCGGGGTGGTCTGGCTGGTGATCGCCAAGCCGTTCTGAAAAAAAAGCCGGGCGCTCGCGCGTCCGGCTTTTTCGTTTACACCGCAGCCTGATCAGGCGACTTCGTAGGTGCCGTAGCTGCGCAGGCGCTCGTAACGCTTCTGCAGCAGCACATCGACCGGCAGCGCCTCCAGCACGTCCAGCTCGTTGAGCAGCACGGCCTTGAGGCGCTTGGCCATCTGGTTCGGGTTGCGGTGAGCACCACCGGTCGGCTCGCGCACGACCTTGTCCACCAGGCCCAGGCCCTTCAGGCGCGGGGCGGTCAGGCCGAGCTGTTCGGCGGCGTCCTTGGCCTTCGCCGGGTCCTTCCACAGGATCGAGGCACAGCCTTCCGGGCTGATGGTCGAGTACACGCTGTATTCCAGCATCACGGTACGGTCGCCCACGCCCAGCGCCAATGCGCCGCCCGAGCCGCCTTCACCGATCACGGTGCAGACCACCGGCACCTTCAGTTCGGCCATTTCCATCAGGTTGCGCGCGATCGCTTCGGACTGGCCGCGCGATTCGGCGTCGATGCCCGGCCACGCGCCGGCGGTGTCGATCAGGGTCAGCACCGGCAGGCCGAAGCGCTCGGCCATCTTCATCAGGCGCAGCGCCTTGCGGTAGCCCTCCGGCTTGGGCATGCCGAAGTTGCGCTTGATCTTTTCCTTGGTGTCGCGGCCCTTCTGATGGCCGATCAGCATCACCGAGCGGCCACCGATGCGGGCCAGGCCGCCGATGATCGCCTTGTCGTCGGCGAAGGCGCGGTCGCCGGCCAGTTCCTGGAACTCATCGCAGATGATGCGGATGTAGTCCTCGGTGTAAGGGCGGGACGGATGGCGGGCCAGCTGCAGCACCTGCCAGGAGGTCAGGTTGCGGAAGATCTGCGCGGTGCGCACCCGCAGCTTGTCCCGCAGGGCATGCACCTCGGCCTCGACATTGACCGCAGGTCCGGCGCTGGCGCTGCGCAGTTCCTGGATCTTCGCCTCCAGATCAGCGATGGGTTGCTCGAAGTCGAGGTAGTTCGGATTCATCGGAAACCGTCGTGAAGAAAAGAGGGAAAGTGTAGCCGAATGCGCCCAAAAGCCCCGTACGCCGTCGTCTGGAAACCGACGGTAGCGCAGCGGGGCCGGAGGCGCCAGTCAGCTCAGGGGACGACCAGCGCCGCGCTGCCCATCAGCGTGCTGCGGGTCTTGACGAAGGTGTTGTAGCCCTCGTTGGCCTCCTTGGGCAGGCCCGAGCCCAGCCGCGCGGTGGCGGCGGTGAACGCCATCTGCGCCTGGAAGGCCTCCTGCTGGAGCTGCAGCTGCGCATCGGCAGAGGTGGCGTGCAGGTAGCGGGTGTACAGCTCGCGCAGCGGACCGGCATGGACTTCGAAGGCCGGATCCAGCGCCGGCAGGGCAGCTGGGGCCGCCTCCAGCGTGTAGGCGGGTGCCACGTAGCCCTTGGGCTGCTGGCGCGCGTAGGCGCCGGGCTGGCCCATGCCTGCTTCAACGTACGCGATGAAATCCGGGGCGGTGAAGATCTTGGCGTTGATCCGGCCGCCGCTGGCGTCCACGTGGGCCACGGTCTGCACCTCCGGGAACGGCTCGCGGACGCCGAAGCTCCAGGCCTGGTCGATGAACAGGTCATGGGTGGTCTGGTACGGGCCTTCGAACGTCACGCCGCCCAGCTCGATCTGGTTCTTCAGGCTGCCGAAGTGCTGCAGCTTGTCTTCACCGGTGACGTAGATCTCGTTGGCGATCACGTACTCGGCCAAGGTCGGGTTGATCAAGCCACCCTTGCCGCTGGCGTAGACGATGAAACGCACGTCACCGAGCTGCTCGGTCTGCAGATGATGCTCACCCGGCTTGAGCTTGATCGGGCGCGAGGCATGCGCGGCGATCGGCAGTTCATTGCCATCGATGCGCAGGGTCAGCGGGGTGGCACCCGGGTTGTCGATCTCGAAGGTCTGGGCGGGGCTGGAGCAGCCGGTGAGGGCAATCGCTGCACTCAGCAGCACGGCAAAACGCTTGATCAAAACAGAACACCTGTGTTGCAACAGAAAAAAGGATCAGTTCGCCCACGGCGGGCTGTAGCGCACTTTCACCGTGCGCACCGCGGGATCGGCGCGCAGCGCGTCCACCAGCTGGCTGTCCACGCGCACGGCGATGTCACCGGCAACGTCGAGCATGCCGGCCACCGGGCCCTGTTCCGAGCCGAGCAGCAGGTCCAGGCGCAGCGGTGTGCGGCCGGGGCGATGGCGGTCGAGCAGGGCGTTGACGCGGTTCCACACCGCACCGTCCTGGCGCAGGTCCACCCGCAGCGACAGCCGCGTGGCGTAGTTGGCGCAGATGTCTTCGTAATCCCAGACCTGGCGGATGCGCAGCGCATAGCCGCCGTTGAACTCGTCCTCGCGCAGGCCGCCCTTGACCACCAGGATGCGGTCCTTGGTCATCAGGTGGCCGAACTCGGCCAGGCCATCGGTGAAGGCGCTGCATTCCACGCGGCCCTTGCCGTCTTCAAGCTGCATGAAAATCTGGCTTTCGCCCTTGCGGCGCACGCCGACCACCAGGCCGGCCAGGATCACCGGCGTTTCCTGGCGCCAGGCGCGCTTCTCGCCGTCCTTGCTCGGGCGTGCCGGCGGGATCAGCTTTTCCAGCTTGCCCAGGTCGGTGCCGACCAGTTCCTTGACGTCATCGGCGTAGGGATCGAACGGGTGACCGCTGAGGTAGAAGCCCAGCGTTTCGCGCTCGCCTTCCAGCAACTGGCCCAGCGCCCACTCGTTGGCTTCGGGCAGTTCCAGCTGCATCGCGGTGCTGACCGGATCGGGTGCGCCGAACAGCGAGTTCTGGCCGGAGGCCTTCTCGCGCGCCATCTGGTCGGTGGCCTTGAGCACTTCGGGCAGCTGCAGCATCAGCGAGGCGCGGTTCTTGCCGAGCCCGTCCATCGCGCCGCAGTTGATCATCGCTTCTAGCGTGCGGCGGTTGAGCTTGCCCGATTCGGCACGCATGCAGAAATCCAGCAGCGACGCATAACGGCCGCCCCGCTGGCGCTCTTCCACGATCGCTTCGCAGGCACCCTGGCCGACGCCCTTGATCGCACCCAGGCCGTACACGATGGTGTCGGCGCTGGAGGCTTCGAACATGTACGCCGATTCGTTCACGCGCGGCGGCAGCACGGTCAGCCCGAGGTTGCGCACTTCGGCGAGGAAGCCGACCACTTTGTCGGTGTTGTCCATGTCCGAGGACAGCGTCGCGGCCATGAACTCGGCCGGGTAATGACGCTTGAGCCAGGCGGTCTGGTAGCTGACCAGCGCGTAGGCGGCGGCGTGCGACTTGTTGAAGCCGTAGCCGGCGAACTTCTCCATCAGGTCGAAGATCGCGTCGGCCTTGGCTTCGACGACACCGTCCTTGGCCGCACCTTCGCGGAAGATCTCGCGGTGCTTGGCCATTTCGGCCGGCACCTTCTTGCCCATCGCGCGGCGCAGCAGATCGGCACCACCCAGCGAGTAGCCGCCGACGATCTGCGCCATCTGCATCACCTGCTCCTGGTACACCATGATGCCGTAGGTGTCTTTCAGGATCGCTTCGGTGCGCGGATCGGGATAGATGATCTCTTCCTGCCCGTGCTTACGCGCGTTGAAGGAAGGAATCAGGTCCATCGGGCCGGGGCGGTACAGCGACACCAGCGCGATGAGATCTTCGAAGCGGTCAGGGCGCGCGTCTTTCAGCAGGCGGCGCATGCCCGAGGATTCGAACTGGAACACCGCACCGGTATTGCCGTTGGCGAAGATGTCCTTGTAGGTGGGCACGTCATCCAGCGGCAGCGCGGTGATGTCCACCGGCGGAATGCCGGCGCGCTCGTGCCGCTTGTTGATCGCCTTGACTGCCCAGTCGATGATCGTCAGCGTGCGCAGGCCAAGGAAGTCGAACTTCACCAGGCCGATTTCTTCGACGTCGTTCTTGTCGAACTGGGTGACCGGGTTGCGGCCGCGGCCGCCTTCGTCATGTTCGGCGAACAGCGGGCAGAATTCGGCCAGCGGCTCGGGCGCGATCACCACGCCACCGGCATGCTTGCCGGCGTTGCGGGTGAGGTCTTCGAGCTGGCGCGCCAGATCGATCAGGTCGCGGACATCGTCTTCGTTCTGGTAGCGCTGGATCAATTCCGGCGAGGCCATTTCCGAATCCTTGCCTTCGCCCATCGCATCCTTGAGCGAGATGCCCAGGATGTTGGGGATCAGCTTGGAGACGCCGTCGACCAGGCCGTACGGGAAGCCCAGCACGCGGCCGGAATCGCGCACCACCGCCTTGGCCGCCATGGTGCCGTAGGTGATGATCTGGCTGACGCGGTCGCGTCCGTATTTACGCGCGACGTAGTCGATGACTTCGTCGCGGCGGTCCATGCAGAAGTCGATGTCGAAGTCGGGCATCGACACGCGTTCGGGGTTGAGGAACCGCTCGAACAGCAGGTTGTACGGGATCGGATCCAGATCGGTGATCTGCAGCGCCCAGGCTACCAGCGAGCCGGCACCGGAACCGCGGCCGGGGCCGATCGGAATGCCCTGGTTCTTTCCCCACTGGATGAAGTCGGCCACGATCAGGAAGTAGCCGGGGAAGCCCATCTTGATGATGGTGGCCAGTTCGAATTCGAGCCGCTCGAAATAGTCGGCGCGGGTCTTGCCCGGCGCCAGCGGATTCTTTTCGAGGCGGGCTTCCAGGCCCTTGCGCGATTCGCTGCAGATCCAGCTGTCGAGGGTTTCTTCCTCGGGCACCGGATAGTTGGGCAGGAAGTAGGTGCCCAGGCGCATCTCGATGTTGCAGCGTTCGGCCAGCGCCAGCGTGTTGTCGATCGCGTCGGGGATGTCGGCAAACAGCGCGCACATGTCCTCGGCGGACTTGAGGTACTGCTGGTCGCTGTAGTCGCGCGGGCGCTTGGGGTCGTCCAGCACGCGGCCGGAGGAGATGCACACGCGCGCTTCGTGGGCGTTGAAGTCTTCCGGCTGGAGGAAGCGCACGTCGTTGCTGGCGATCACCGGCAGGCCGCGCTGGCCGGCGGCCTGCAGGGCGAACTGGTTGAAGGCTTCTTCGCCATCGCGGCCGGTGCGGGTCAGCTCCAGGTGCAGGCCATCACCGAACACGCGCTGCCAGTCGGCGAGCTGTTGCTCGGCCAGGTCATGGCGGCCGTCGCCGGCGAGACGGCCGGCGAGACTGTCGCGGCCGGCCAGTGCGAACAGGTTGTGGCAGCCGGCTTTGAGCCAGTCCGGGTGGACGGCGACGCCGCCTTCGGGGCGATGGCCTTCCATCCAGGCGCGGGTCAGCAGCCTGGAGAGGCTGAGGTAGCCTTCGCGGTCGCGGCAGAGCAGGGTCATGCGCCAGGGCGTCATGCCTTCTTCGGCGATCATGATGTCCGCGCCGGCGATGGGCTTGATGCCCACGGTTTCGGCGGCTTTGTAGAACTTGACCAGCGCGAACAGGTTGTTGAGATCCGTCACTGCCAGTGCGGGCAGTTTCAGTTCGACCGCGCGGCTGAGCAGGTTGGCCTGCTTGGCTTTTTTCGGGTCAGCCTGATCCGGCTTCGCCGGGACACGGATGGTCGAATCCGCCAGCGAAAATTCGGTGTGGACGTGGAGATGTACGAAACGGGAAGTGGACATGCCGAACCAATGTGATGCCCGGTCAGGGTAGCGGTGGCGGGGGGCGCTAACAAGGCTTGACAGGGGTGTTGCGGGGGCGCGGGTTGGCGGTGGGGTTCAGGTTTCTTGAGGCGGTTGCAGCGGTTGCAGCGGTTGCAGCGGTTGCGGGGTTTGGCGTTGGTGAAGCAAGTGCAGGAGCGGTGGGCTCTGTGGTGCTGCGGGCTGGGGCGGCGGGGGCAGAGTCGCGGGACGCGCTGTGAATACATCCCTGTAAGCTCGTAGGCAGCATCCATGCTGCCTAACGGTCCCGCGCCTCTACCCCCGCCACCCCTTTGAAACATGGCCGGTGCGTTGGGGCAGGCGACAGCGCTCCTTCGACAGATAGCCGGTTCGTTGGGGTGAGCAACAGCCGATCCTTCGAGAGGGTGCTGGTGCGCAGAGGCAGGCAACCGTCATCCTTCGAGAGACATCTGGTACACGGGAGCGAGCAACCGCCAAGCTTTCGACATCGTTGATGCGGACGAGCTGACAATCGCCGTGTGCTGAGGGGTGTCATGCCGTGCCGGGCGGTGCCCAGCCATTGCAGCGCTCAGGCGGGGAGGGGGCTGGGTTCGGGTTCCAGGCAGGCGCGGACGGGGGCGAAGCTGCGGCGGTGCTGGGGGCAGGGGCCGTGGTTGCGCAGGGCGGCGAGGTGGGCGGGGGTGCCGTAGCCTTTGTGCTGGTCGAAGCCGTATTCGGGGTGGGCGTCGTGCAGGGTCTGCATGAAGCGGTCGCGGCTGACTTTGGCGAGGATCGAGGCGGCCATGATGGCGCGGTCGAGGGCGTCGCCGCCGATCAGGGCCTGGGCCGGGCAGGGCAGGCCTTTGGGGACGACGTTGCCGTCGATGCGGGCGAACTGGGCGACGTGGGCGACGCCTTCGACCGCGCGGCGCATGCCGAGCATGGTGGCCTGGTAGATGTTGAGGGCGTCGATTTCGCTGACGTCCACCATCACCACGTGCCAGGCCAGGGCGCGGTCCAGGATTTTGTCGTAGAGCTGGTCGCGGCGGGCGGCGGTGAGTTGCTTGGAGTCGTCCAGGCCGTTCAGGCGCGGTCGGTCGGGGCAGAACACCACGGCGGCGACGGCGACCGGGCCGGCCAGCGGGCCGCGTCCGGCTTCATCCACGCCGGCCACGTAGCGCGGGGCGACGGTGGCCAGAGCGGCGCCGTCGAACAGGGCCAGTGACGCGGCGGCGGCGTGGCGGCGGCTCATGCGGCGCGACCGTTGCCCGTGGTGCGTTCGAGCAGATCGGTGACAGCATCGGCGGCACGTGCGGAGGCGTCGCGGCGCAGTTGCAGGTGCAGGCGTTCATAAGTGTCCTGCAGGTCGATCACGCGCTGGGGGTGGTCGAACCACTGCAGGATGGCGGCGGCCAGTTTGTCCGGGGTGCAGTCGTGCTGCATCAGCTCGGGGGCAAGATCCTTGCCGGCCAGGATGTTGGGCAGGGCGAAGCGGTCGACCTTGAGCAGGCCCAGCGCCTTGACGATGCGGTAGGTGAGTTCGGCCACGCGGTAGCCGACCACCATCGGGCGTTTGACCAGCATCGTCTCCAGCGTCGCGGTGCCGGAGGCGAGCACAACCACGTCGGCGGCGATCATCGCGGTGCGGGCGTTGCCGTCAAGCAGGTGCGAATGCGCAACCGGCAGCGCCGAGGCGGAGAGTTGCTCGCTGATCAACTGGCGGCAGGCGGCGTTGGCCGCCGGGACCACCACGTGCAGGCCGGGGATGCGTTCGGAGACCTGCCAGGCCGCTTCGAAGAACGGTTCGCCGAGTTTGCTGATTTCCCCCAGACGACTGCCGGGCAGTACCGCCAGCACCTTCGCGTTGGAGGGCAGGCCGAGCTCGGCACGTGCCTGTTCGCGGTCGTTGTGCAGGGGGATGTCATCGGCCATCGGGTGCCCGACGAAGCGGGCGTCGATACCGTGCTTGGCGTAGATCGGTGGTTCCATCGGGAACAGGCACAGCACCAGGTCGGCGCTGGCCCCGATCTTCTCGGCACGTTTTTCGCGCCAGGCCCAGACCGAGGGGCTGACGTAATGGACGGTGCGGATGCCGCGTTCTTTCAGCCAGCGCTCGACGCCGAGGTTGAAGTCGGGCGCGTCGATGCCGATGAACACGTCCGGCTGCCACTCCAGCGCACGCGCGCGGAACTCGCGGCGCAGTTTGAGCAGACGCGGCAGGTGGCGCAGGATTTCGGTCAGGCCCATCACCGCCAGTTCGCTGGCATCGAACCAGGTCTGGCAGCCGGCGCTGCGCATGGCATCGCCGCCGATGCCGGCGAATTCGGCATTCGGGAAGCGCAGGCGCAGTTCGCGGATCAGGCCGGCACCGAGCAGATCGCCGGAGGCTTCGCCGGCCACCAGTGCGATGCGCACCGGCCGGTCGGAGGTGCGCAGCGCCAGCGTCTGTTCGACGCTGGTCGCCATCGCAGCGAGCGGAATGATCTCGGCGGTCGTCATGCCCGGGGTGTGCCCGCCTGGACCCGTCATCGCAGCAAGGGCCTCTCGGCGCTTTCGATGAAGTCCAGCAGGTCCTTCACGTCGGCGCTCTGGCTGGCCTGCTCGGCCAGCTGCACCTTGGCTTCGGCCAGCGGCAGGCCGGCCACGTACAGGGTGCGGTAAGCGCGTTTGATGCTGGCGATGCGCTCGGCATCGAAGCCGCGACGCTTGAGGCCTTCGCTGTTGATGCCGCGCGGGCGGCCCAGGCTGTCGCTGCCGACCATGGTGAACGGCGGAACGTCGCCATTGGTCAACGCGCCCATGCCGAGGAAAGCGTGGGCACCGATGCGGCAGAACTGGTGGGCACCGGCGAAGCCGCTGATGATCACGTAGTCGCCCACGGTGACGTGGCCGGCCAGCGTGGTGTTGTTGGAGAACACGCAGTGGTTGCCGACGTGGCAGTCATGCGCCACGTGCGTGTAGGCCAGCATCCAGTTGTCGTTGCCGACCGTGGTGATGCCGCCACCACCGGCGGTGCCGCGGTTGATGGTGACGAATTCGCGGATGACGTTGTCATCACCGATCACCAGTTCCGTGCGTTCGGCCTTGTACTTCTTGTCCTGCGGCTCGCCACCGATCGCGGCGTGGCCGATGAAACGGTTGTTGCGGCCGATCCGGGTCGGGCCATGGATGGAGCAGTGCGGACCGATCTCGGTACCGGCACCGATCTCCACGTCCGCACCGATCAGGCAGAACGCACCCACGCGCACATCCGCAGCCAGCGTCGCCGACGGGTCGATGACCGCGGTGGGGTGGATGAGAGGGGCGTTGTCACTCATTGCAGATCTCCTGCCTGGATCATTCGCGGGTGCCGGCGCACAGCACTTCGGCGCAGGCGACGATTTCGCCATCGACCTTGGCCACGCAGTCGTACACCGCCATGTTGCGGATCACGCGCTTGATCTCCACGTGCATTTCCAGCACATCGCCGGGCACGACCTGCTTGCTGAAACGGGCCTTGTCCACCTTGACCATGTAGAACAGCTTGGACTGCGCATCGCGGCCAAGGGTGAGCTGGGTGAGCACGCCGCCGGCCTGGGCCATGGCTTCAATGATCAGCACGCCGGGCATGATCGGCTGGCCCGGGAAGTGGCCCTGGAAGAACGGCTCGTTGATGCTGACGTTCTTGGTGGCAACGATCTTCCGGTTCTCGAAATCGAGCGAGATCACCTTGTCCACCAGCAGGAACGGATAGCGGTGCGGGATCAACTGCTGGATCTGGTTGATGTCCGGCAGATTCTGGTTGTTGCTCATTCCTTCTCCTTGCTCACAGACAGGATGCGCCGGGCGAGCGCATCGAGCTGCTTGAAGCGCGCGGCATTTTTACGCCACGTGCGGTTGTCGGTCAGTGGGGTGCCGGAGGAATACTCGCCCGGCTCATGAATGGAGTTGCGCACCACCGATTTGCCGGTGATGACGACCTTGTCGCAGATTTCGAGGTGACCGACGACGCCGACGGCGCCGCCCAGCAGGCAGTAGCGGCCGATCTTGGCGCTGCCGGCGATGCCGGTGCAGCCGGCGATGGCCGAGTGGGCGCCGATCTGGACGTTGTGGGCGACCTGCACGAGGTTGTCCAGGCGCACGTCGTTTTCGAGCACGGTGTCTTCCAGCGCGCCGCGATCCACGCAGGTGTTCGCGCCGATTTCGCAGTCGTCGCCGATGCGCACGCCGCCGAGCTGGGGCACCTTGATCCAGTGGCCGGCATCCATGGCCAGGCCGAAGCCGTCGGCACCGAGCACGGCACCGGGATGGATACGCACGCGCTTGCCGAGCTTGACGCGGGTGACCAGGGTGACGCGGGCGATCAGTTCGCAGCCGGTATCCAGGGTGCAGTCTTCGCCGATGATGCTGCCGGGGCCGACGATGCAGTTCTCACCGACAACGCTGCGGGCGCCGATGGTGACGAACGGGCCGATGTGGGCGCTGGCAGCGACCTGGGCGTCCGGATCGATGCAGGCACTGGGGTGGATGCCCGGCGCACGCGGCGGTGCGATGTCGAACAGGGCGGCGATCTTGGCGAAGGTGGTGTACGGGTCCTTGGCGACCAGGGCGGCGCCCGGCGCGGCCTCGGCATCCTCGGCGCGCAGCACGACGATGGCCGCCTGGCTGTCGGCCAGCTGCGCGCGGTAGCGCGGATTGGCCAGGAAGGTGAGCTGGCCGGGGCCGGCATGGGCGAGCGTAGCCACGCCATGGATGGCGGTGCTGCCATCACCATGGACCTGCAGGCCAAACTGCTCGGCGAGTTGCTGGGCGGTATAGGTAGGAGTGTTCACCGGGGGAGTTTACCGTGTGATGCCGAAACGGTCATGCGGGGCGGGGGTTTTGGGTGTGCTGGTCGGTTTTTTACGGCTCGGCGCTTTGGTTGCTATCGCGCGGGGTCATGGCGGGCAGCCCCGTCCAGGACGCGCCGTAAACCCATCCTTGGGGGCTCGTGGGCCGGATCCATGGGGCCCAACCGTCCAGGCCATGGCGGCCCGCCACGACCCCCCACCGTTCAACGCGCGCGCTGCATGGTAGTGGGGGGCCATGGGACCCAA
>NZ_JBDJMW010000021.1:0-8609 GCF_039674145.1 Stenotrophomonas sp. TWI587
TTTTTTTGTGTTTTTTATTTTTTTTTTTGTTTTTTCCTTTTTTGTTTTTTTTGTGGTGGGGGGGTTGTGGGTTTCTGTGGGGGGGGGGGGGGGGCGGGGCCCCCCCCGCCTGCGCGATCAGTTGCCGTCCAGTTCCATGTTGATGGCCAGCGAGCGGATTTCCTTCACGAGCACGTTGAAGGATTCCGGCATGCCCGCGACCATCTCGTGCTCACCGTCGACGATGTTCTTGTACATCTGGTTGCGGCCCTGCACGTCATCGGACTTCACCGTCAGCATTTCCTGCAGGGTGTAGGCCGCGCCGTAGGCTTCCAGCGCCCAGACTTCCATTTCACCGAAGCGCTGGCCACCGAACTGCGCCTTGCCGCCCAGCGGCTGCTGGGTAACGAGCGAGTACGGACCGGTCGAACGGGCGTGCATCTTGTCGTCGACCAGGTGGTTCAGCTTCAGGTAGTGCATGTAGCCCACGGTGGTGTGGCGATCGAATGCCTCACCGGTACGGCCGTCATACAGCTGGGTCTGGCCGCTCAGCGGCAGGTCGGCCAGGGCAAGCATGTGCTTGATCTCGGCTTCGGTCGCACCGTCGAACACCGGCGTTGCCATCGGCACGCCGTCGGTCAGGTTGGCGGCGAGGCGCAGCAGCTCCTCGTCGCTGAACTGGGTCAGGTCGACATGGTTGGCGTGCTGGGTCTTGTCGTGGTTGTACACCTCGTCCAGGAACTTGCGCAGGTCGTTGATCGCGGCCTGGGCTTCCAGCATGCCCTGGATCTTGCGACCCAGGCCCTTGGCGGCCCAGCCCAGATGCACTTCCAGAATCTGGCCGATGTTCATACGCGACGGCACGCCCAGCGGGTTCAGCACGATGTCCACGGTCTCGCCCGAGGCCATGTACGGCATGTCCTCGACGGGCACCACGTTGGAGACCACACCCTTGTTGCCGTGGCGGCCTGCCATCTTGTCACCCGGCTGGATGCGACGCTTCACGGCCAGGAACACCTTGACCATCTTCAGCACGCCCGGCGCCAGATCATCGCCCGCAGTGATCTTGCCGCGCTTGTCGGCGAAGCGACGCTCGAATTCCTTCTCGTGCGCCTGGATCTGCTTCTGGGCGCGTTCGATGGCTTCGGAGGCGTCCTCGTCCTTCATGCGCAGCGCGAACCAGTCGGCCTTCTTCAGGCCATCCAGGTAGGCGTCGGTAACGGTGTCGCCCTTCTTCAGGTTGGCACCGCCGTTGACCACCTTGCCCACGATCTGCGAACGCAGACGGGCGTAGATGGCGCCTTCCAGGATGCGGAACTGGTCGTCGAAGTCCTTCTTGACGCGCTTGATTTCAGACTCTTCGATCTGACGGGCGCGCTTGTCCTTCTCGATACCGTCGCGGGTGAAGACCTGCACGTCGATGACGGTGCCGTCCATGCCCGGCGGCACGCGCAGCGAGCTGTCCTTCACGTCCGAGGCCTTCTCGCCGAAGATCGCGCGCAGCAGCTTCTCTTCCGGGGTCAGCTGGCTTTCGCCCTTCGGGGTGACCTTGCCGACCATGATGTCGCCGGCGCGGACTTCGGCACCGATGTACACCACGCCGCTCTCGTCCAGACGGTTCAGCGCCTGCTCGGAGACGTTCGGGATGTCGGCGGAGATTTCCTCCGGCCCCAGCTTGGTGTCACGCGCAACGCAGGTCAGCTCTTCGATGTGGATCGTGGTGTAACGATCCTCTTCCACCACACGCTCGGAAAGCAGGATGGAGTCTTCGAAGTTGTAGCCGTTCCACGGCATGAAGGCGATCAGCATGTTCTGGCCCAGGGCCAGCTCACCGATGTCGGTGGACGGACCGTCAGCCAGCACGTCGCCACGCGCCACCACGTTGCCCACTTCCACCAGCGGACGCTGGTTGATGCAGGTGTTCTGGTTGGAACGGGTGTACTTGATCAGGTTGTAGATATCCACGCCGGCGTCGGTCGCGTCGGTGATCTCCACTTCGTTGACCTTGACCACGATGCGGCCGGCGTCGATCTGCACGATCTCGCCGCCACGACGGGCGTTCACGGTCACACCCGAGTCACGGGCCACGGCGCGTTCGATACCAGTACCCACCAGCGGCTTCTGGGCACGCAGGGTCGGCACGGCCTGACGCTGCATGTTGGCGCCCATCAGTGCGCGGTTGGCGTCATCGTGCTCCAGGAACGGGACGAGCGCGGCAGCGATCGACACGGTCTGCATCGGCGAGACGTCCATGAAGTGGACTTCTGCCGGCGGCTTGAGCAGCGACTCACCCTGGAAACGGCACGGCACGAACTGCTCGGTGAGCATGCTCTTGGCATCGGTCAGGGCGTTGGCCTGGGCGATGACGTACTCGTTTTCTTCGATGGCCGAGAGGAATTCGATCTCGTCGGAGACCTTGCCGTCAGCGACCTTGCGGTACGGGGTCTCGAGGAAGCCGTACTGGTTGGTGCGGGCGTACACGGCCAGCGAGTTGATCAGGCCGATGTTCGGGCCTTCCGGCGTTTCGATGGTGCAGACGCGGCCGTAATGGGTCGGATGCACGTCGCGCACTTCGAAGCCGGCGCGTTCGCGGGTCAGACCGCCCGGGCCCAGGGCCGAGACGCGACGCTTGTGCGTCACTTCCGACAGCGGGTTGTTCTGATCCATGAACTGGGACAGCTGCGAGGAGCCGAAGAACTCCTTGATGGCTGCGGCGACCGGCTTGGCGTTGATCAGCTCCTGCGGGGTCAGGCCTTCGGACTCGGCCATCGACAGGCGCTCCTTGACCGCGCGCTCGACGCGGACCAGGCCCACGCGGAACACGTTCTCGGCCATTTCACCGACCGAACGCACGCGACGGTTGCCCAGGTGATCGATGTCATCGACCACGCCACGACCGTTGCGGATCTCGGTCAGGACCTTGATCACTTCCAGGATGTCGGAGGTGTCGGCGTGCTCGGCGACCAGGCGCTTGGACTCTTCGTCGTTGCGCTCACCGAAGTACTTGCGGTCGTACAGCACGGCTTCGCCGGTGACAGCCTTGCGGCCGACACGGCGGTTGAACTTCATACGGCCGACCGTGGACAGGTCGTAGCGCTCGAAGGTGAAGAACAGGTTGTGGAACAGGTTCTGCGCAGCGTCCTTGGTCGGCGGCTCGCCCGGACGCATCATGCGGTAGATTTCGACCAGGGCTTCGAGCTGGGTCTTGGTCGGATCGATGCGCAGGGTGTTGGACAGGTACGGGCCACGATCCAGATCGTTCACCCACAGGGTGCCCACGGCATCCACACCGGCCTTGCGGAAGGCCTGCAGCTGCTCGTCGGTGATTTCGTCGTTGGCCTGGGCCAGCAGCTCGCCGGTGTTGGCATCGACCACGTCGTGCGACAGGATGCGGCCGACGATGTAATCGTCCGGGACGGCCAGGGCGGCGATGCCCGAGGCTTCCAGCTGCTTGACGTGACGCGCGGTGATGCGCTTGCCGGCTTCCACGATGACCTTGTCACCGTCGGCCAGGTCGAAGTTCAGGGTCTCGCCACGCAGGCGCTCGGAGACCAGCTCCAGCTGCACGCCTTCATCGGGGTTGATGTGGAACGTGTTGATCTCGAAGAACTCGGCCAGCATCTCTTCGTTGCTGTAGCCCAGCGCACGCAGCAGGATCGACACCGGCAGTTTGCGGCGACGATCGATACGGGTGAACAGGGCATCCTTCGGGTCGAACTCGAAGTCCAGCCAGGAGCCGCGGTACGGGATGATGCGGGCGCTGTACAGCAGCTTGCCCGAGCTGTGGGTCTTGCCACGGTCGTGGTCGAAGAACACACCCGGCGAACGGTGCAGCTGCGAGACGATCACGCGCTCGGTACCGTTCACGATGAAGGTGCCGTTGTCGGTCATCAGCGGGATTTCGCCGAGGTAGACCTCCTGCTCCTTCACGTACTTGATGGCCTTGGTGGACGACTCACGGTCGTAGATCACCAGGCGCACGGTCACGCGCAGGGGCGCGCCGTAGCTCATGCCACGCTGGCGGCACTCGCGCTCGTCGAAGACAGGATCGCCGAGCTTGTAGCCGACGTATTCCAGGGCAGCGTTGCCGCTGTAGCTGGAAATCGGGAACACCGACTTCAGGGCGGCATGCAGGCCGTGGTCCGTGCGCTTGGCCGGATCGACGTTTTCCTGCAGGAATTCACGGTAGGAATCGACCTGGATGGCAAGCAGGAACGGCACTTCGAGGATCGAGCGCTGCTTGCCGAAATCCTTGCGGATACGCTTCTTTTCGGTGAACGAATAAGACGTCATGAGGTATCACCTTGGCTGTGCGGATCGTGCGTCCACGACCCGAGGGGAAACTGAAATTGTCAGTTGGAAGTCGCTGGTATTGCCGGCACCAGCACGCCTTCTCCCGCTACTTCCAACTGCCAACTCGTCTGCATCCACTCCCCTGCCCGCGCGCCTGGGCGCCGCTGTAGCAGGGGATGACCGCAGCCCGTGTTGGGCTCGTATTTCGGGTGTTGCGTGAAACGACCAAAGGCCGGGGGCTTACGCCCCCAGCCTTGGCTGCATCGCCGTGTTTCGATGGCGAGGCAAGGAACTGCTTACTTGACTTCGACAGTCGCGCCAGCAGCTTCCAGGTCCTTCTTGAACTTGGCAGCGTCGTCCTTCGAAGCGGCTTCCTTGATCATGCCGCCGGCTTCTGCCAGATCCTTCGCTTCCTTCAGGCCCAGGCCGGTGATGGCGCGGACAGCCTTGATGACTTCGACCTTCTTGTCGCCGGCCGACTTCAGGATGACGTCGAATTCGGTCTGCTCTTCAACAGCGGCAGCCGGGCCAGCTGCAGCAGCAGCGGCGACCGGAGCAGCGGCGGAGACGCCGAACTTCTCTTCGATGGCCTTGACCAGCTCCATCACTTCCATCAGGGACTTCTCGGCGATGGCGTCGACGATCTGTTCGTTGGTAAGGGACATTTTGATTACCTTTGGATAATTTTCTGGGTTGAGGTTCCGTCAGGAACCACGGAAACGTCGACTCAGGCGGTTTCGGCGACCGGCTCGGCAGCGTCAGCGGTTTCACCGCCACCCTGCTTGTCGGCCACGGCCTTGACGGCGCGGGCGAACATCGTGACCGGCTCGGCCAGGACGCGGGCCAGCATGGCCAGGGCCTGATCACGGGTCGGCAGCGAGGCCAGCACGTCGACATGGCCAGCCGGGAACAGTTCCCCGCCGATGGCCACGACCTTTGCCTGCAGCTTGTCGTTGGTCTTGGCAAAATCCTTGATCAGGCGACCGGCTGCGCCGGGCTCCTCGAGCGAGAACGCGTACAGCAGCGGACCGACGAGTGCGTCTTTGGCGCATTCGTATTCGGTACCTTCCACTGCACGTGCCGCCAGCGTGTTCTTGACAACTTTCAAGAAAACGCCGGTTTCGCGTGCCTGCTTGCGCATCGCGGTCATCTGGGAGACCGTGGTGCCAGCGTATTCGGCTGCGATCAAGGAGTGGGCCTTGGCGGCGACGTCTGCCAGCTCGGCGACTACTTCTTGCTTCTGGGACAGATTGAGAGCCATTGCACTCCTCCAATTGAACTCCGCTTACGGCTCCTGCCGTGTGCGGTCCTGGGCGGCATCCATCCTGGACGCCGGGAACATCAGGTGATGTTCCAAGGGTGGGCCGTTCTAGACCTGGATGGCCAACCTGGGAGAACCCAGACGTGCGTAAACCAGAAAAACTCCAGAAGGGCACCATCTACGCAGGGTGATTCCCGAAAGAATCGATTAAGCGTTCGGTACTGCGCCGGCGGCGACTCCCTGCCAATGCGAGCATCCCTGCCCGTCGCCAGTATGTACTGACCGCGCCTGCGGTCTTTGACGGCTATCTCTGCAGGGCGGACCCCGCTCGGATTGCCTTCAAATATCGCGGGTACCGGACCTGGGCCCGGTACCCGCTTGAAACGATTACTTCAGCGACAGCGAGGACTGGTCGATGGTCACGCCCGGGCCCATCGTCGAGCTGACCGAAACCTTCTGCAGGTAGGTGCCCTTCGAGGTGGCCGGCTTGGCCTTGACCAGATCCATCAGCAGCGCCTGCAGGTTCAACTTCAGCGCGTCTTCGGCGAAGTCGGCCTTGCCGATGGTGCAATGGATGATGCCGGCCTTGTCGGTGCGGTAACGCACCTGACCCGACTTGGCATTCTTGACGGCTTCGCCCGGGTTGGCCGACACGGTGCCGACCTTCGGGTTCGGCATCAGGCCGCGCGGGCCGAGCACGGTGCCCAGCTTACCCACGACGCGCATGGCGTCCGGGGTCGCGATGACGACGTCGTAGTTCAGATCGCCGGCCTGCATCTTCTCGGCCAGGTCGTCCATGCCCACGGCTTCGGCGCCAGCGGCCAGGGCTTCGTCAGCCTTGGCACCGGCCGGTGCGAAGACGGCAACGCGCACGCTCTTGCCGGTACCGGACGGCAGCACGGTGGAACCGCGCACCTGCTGGTCGGACTTCTTGGCGTCCACGCCCAGGCGCACAGCGACGTCGAAGGACTCGACGAACTTGGCCTTGGTAGCGGTCTTCAGGATCTTGATGGCGTCCTCGAAGGCATATGCCTTGCCCGGGACGACGGCGGCCTTGATGGCCTTCTCACGCTTGGTCTGTGCCATCTTCTTAACCCTCTACCACGAGGCCCATGGAACGGGCAGAACCGGCGATGGTGCGCACCGCGGCATCCAGATCGGCAGCCGTCAGGTCTGCTTCCTTGGTCTTGGCGATCTCTTCGAGCTGCTTGCGGGTCACCTTGCCCACCTTCTCGGTGTTCGGGCGCTTGGAGCCCGACGAGATGCCTGCAGCCTTCTTGAGCAGCACGGCAGCCGGGGTGCTCTTGGTGATGAAGGTGAAGGTACGGTCCGAGTAGGCCGTGATGATGACCGGCACCGGCAGACCCGGCTCCAGCTTCTGCGTGGCGGCATTGAAGGCCTTGCAGAATTCCATGATGTTCAGGCCACGCTGACCCAGCGCAGGACCGACCGGCGGCGAGGGGTTGGCCTGACCGGCCTTCACCTGCAGCTTGATATAACCGACAACTTTCTTTGCCATGAGTATGCTCTCCGGGTGCTAGCGCCTTACGACAACAGGCTCCCCATCGGACCGGGAATCACGCGTCCCGGCATCGCGTTTTGAATTCACGCAGAAGGCCACCTCGCGGCGGCCCTTGCTTTTTGCCAGCTTCCTGGCAGGAAGCCGTGCACTATATCAGGTTTTTTCCACCCTTGCCTAACGGCGGGCGGGCGCAGGGCGTTCAGGTTCCGGGCGGCCGCCCGGAACCCAGTGCCCGCAGGCTCAGACGGCCTTTTCGACCTGACCGAACTCCAGCTCGACCGGCGTGGCGCGACCGAAGATCAGCACGGAGACGCGCAGACGGCTCTTCTCGTAGTTGACCTCTTCGACCACACCGTTGAAGTCGTTGAACGGACCTTCGGTGACACGGACCATCTGGCCCGGCTCGAACAGCACCTTCGGACGGGGCTTTTCCACACCTTCCTGAACGCGGTCCAGAATGGCGGCAGCCTCTTCATCACGGATCGGCAGCGGACGATCGGCGGTGCCGCCGATGAAGCCCATCACCTTGGAGGTGTCCTTGACCAGATGCCAGCTTTCGTTGTCGATGCGCGGGATGCCGTTTTCTTCGTGGGTCTCGATCTGGACCAGCACGTAGCCCGGGAAGAACTTGCGCTCGGAACGGCGCTTCTGGCCGGCGCGCATTTCAACCACTTCCTCGGTCGGGACCAGGACGTCACCGAAGCGCTCCTGCATCTCGTCACGCACGATGCGATCGCGCAGAGCCTGCGCCACCGACTTTTCGAAGCCCGAATAGGCGTGAACGACGTACCAACGCTTCACTGGTTTCTCCTTATCGACCCAGGAACCACTGGGTCGCTTTCTGAATCACGAAGTCAAATCCGCCCAGCAGCAGGCTGAGGATGATCACCACAACGATCACCACCCAGGTCATGCGAATGGCTTCCTGGCGCGTCGGCCAGACCACCTTGCGCAGTTCGAAACGCGATTCGGAAAGGAATTCCCGCGTGTCGCGACCCTTGCCGGTCAGCAGGAACACGCCAAGGCCGGCCACTAGGCCAACGACAACGGCCAGACCGCGAAGCGGACCGGCCCATGCACTCTGGGAGGCATGCTCAGGAGCACCGAACCAATACCAAGCAAAAAGACCCGCCAGCACCAGGATCGCTGCGACGGCGTACTTGACGATGTCACCTCCGGTGGAGGCGTTGTCTTTGGAATGCTCGATCTTGCTGTTCATCCGGCTCTGGCTGCTGTGGCGGCATAGCCGCTGGAAGGGAGAAGTGGCACGCCAGGAGGGACTCGAACCCCCAACCTGCGGTTTTGGAGACCGCTGCTCTGCCAATTGAGCTACTGGCGTACTGAAAAAACTTGCCTTCCCTAAGACGGCGAAGGCGGACCGAGGTTCCCGGCCCGCCACTCGCGAGACCGGCAGCAGCGCTATGCGACCGCCGGTATTGCAGTATTACGCGATGATCTTGGAGACCACGCCGGCGCCGACGGTACGGCCGCCTTCGCGGATCGCGAAGCGCAGGCCTTCATCCATGGCGACCGGGTTGATCAGGGTGACAACCA
>NZ_JBDJMW010000022.1:0-8263 GCF_039674145.1 Stenotrophomonas sp. TWI587
GCCGTCAGCAGCCGAACAGACCAGGATCGCGCCGTCCATCTGGGCAGCACCGGTGATCATGTTCTTGACGTAGTCAGCATGGCCCGGGCAATCGACGTGGGCGTAATGACGCTCGGTGGATTCGTATTCGACGTGCGCGGTCGAGATCGTGATGCCACGTGCCTTTTCTTCCGGCGCGGCGTCGATCGCGGAGTAATCCTTGAACTCGCCGCCGAAGCGCTCGGCACCGATCTTGGTCAGTGCAGCGGTCAGCGTGGTCTTGCCGTGATCGACGTGACCGATGGTGCCGACGTTGACGTGCGGCTTGGTGCGCTCGAACTTACCCTTTGCCATTGTTGTATACCTTGGATATCAGAAAGAAGGAGGTGAAGGCCTGAGCTTACGCTCAGGACTTCTTGATCACGGTTTCAGCGATGTTCGACGGAGCCGGCTCGTAATGGTCGAATTCCATCGTGAAGGTTGCACGACCCTGGGTCTGCGAACGCAGCGAGGTTGCGTAACCGAACATTTCGCCCAGCGGAATCATGGCGTTGATGATTTCGGCCGAACCGTCACCGGTCACGCTCGAACCCTGCAGCATGCCGCGACGACGGCTGACGTCGCCCATCACGTCACCCTGATAGTCGCTCGGGGTCACGATCTCGACCTTCATGATCGGCTCCAGCAGGACCGGCTTGGCCTTCTGGAAGCCCTGCTTGAAGGCCATCGAGGAGGCCAGCTTGAACGCCATTTCCGAGGAGTCGACGTCGTGGTACGAGCCGAACACCAGCTTGACCTTGACGTCCACGACCGGGAAGCCAGCCAGCGGACCGCTGGTGATGGTTTCGCGCAGGCCCTTTTCGATCGACGGAATGAATTCCTTCGGAATCACGCCACCGGTGATGTCGTTGATGAACAGGAAGTCGTCCTTGATCAGCGGCCCGATCTTCGGGTCGGCACGATCTTCAGCGGTGATCGGCGACAGTTCGATCACGACGTGACCGTACTGACCCTTACCACCGGACTGCTTGGCGTGCTTGTAGTCCGACTTCACGTCCGCCATCTGGATGGTTTCGCGGTACGCAACCTGCGGCTTGCCGACGTTGGCTTCAACGTTGAACTCGCGCTTCATGCGGTCGACGATGATGTCCAGGTGCAGCTCACCCATGCCCGAGATGATGGTCTGGCCGGATTCTTCGTCGGTCTTGACGCGGAACGACGGATCTTCCTGGGCCAGACGGCCGAGGGCCAGACCCATCTTTTCCTGGTCGGACTTGGTCTTCGGTTCGACGGCCATCGAGATGACCGGCTCCGGGAACACCATGCGCTCCAGGATGATCGGGTGGTCCTGCGAGCACAGGGTGTCGCCGGTGGTGGTGTCCTTCAGACCCACGGCCGCGGCGATGTCACCGGCCAGCACTTCCTTGATCTCTTCACGATCGTTGGAGTGCATCTGCAGGATGCGGCCGATGCGCTCCTTCTTGCCCTTGACCGAGTTCAGCAGCTGGTCGCCGGCATTCAGGGTGCCCGAGTAGACACGGAAGAAGGTCAGCGCGCCGACGAACGGATCGGTGATGATCTTGAAGGCCAGCGCCGAGAACGGTGCCTTGTCATCGGACTTGCGGCTCAGGGCGATGGTTTCATCGTCCACGTCGGTACCGGTCACGTCCGGCACGTCGATCGGCGACGGCAGCAGCTGCACCACGCCGTCCAGCATGGCCTGCACGCCCTTGTTCTTGAACGCCGAGCCGCAGTACATCGGCACGATGTCGGTGGCCAAGGTGCGCACGCGCAGGGCTTCGACGATTTCGGCTTCGGTCAGCTCTTCGCCGCCGAGGTACTTTTCCATCAGCTCTTCGCTGGCTTCAGCCGCAGCTTCGATCATGTAGGTGCGGGCCTCTTCGGCCTCCGCCTGCATGTCCGCCGGGATCTCCAGGTACTCGAACTTCATGCCCTGCGAAGCTTCATCCCAATGGATGGCCTTCATCTTGATGAGGTCGACCACGCCCTTGAAGTTGTCTTCGGCGCCGATCGGCAGCTGCATCGGGACGGCAACGGCACCCAGCTTGGCCTTCAGCTGGCCAACGACCTTGGTGAAGTTCGCGCCGGTACGGTCCATCTTGTTGACGAACGCGATGCGCGGCACCTTGTACCGGTTGGCCTGGCGCCACACGGTTTCCGACTGCGGCTGCACGCCACCGACGGCGCACAGCACGAAGACCGCACCGTCGAGCACGCGCAGCGAGCGCTCCACTTCGATGGTGAAGTCGACGTGTCCGGGGGTGTCGATGATGTTGAAGCGGTGCTCCGGCAGGGACTTGTCCATGCCCTTCCAGAACGCGGTGGTGGCAGCGGACTGGATCGTGATGCCACGCTCCTGCTCCTGCTCCATCCAGTCCATGGTGGCAGCGCCGTCATGCACTTCACCGATCTTGTGGCTCTTGCCGGTGTAGAACAGGATGCGCTCGGACGTGGTGGTCTTGCCGGCATCGATGTGGGCCATGATGCCGAAATTGCGGTAACGCTCGATGGGAGTGGTGCGGGCCACGGGAGCCTCTCAATTTCTTGGAATTCGGATGGCCGAACGCCGCCTTTCGGCGGCCTTCGGATTGGCGCGGCACCCCAGGTGCCGCGGGGCAGCACCTAGATGGTGCTGCCGTGCCTGTTTTACAAGGCCGTCAAACTCACCAGCGGTAGTGGGCGAAGGCCTTGTTGGCTTCGGCCATACGGTGGGTTTCTTCGCGCTTCTTGATGGCGCCACCGCGATTTTCCGAGGCGTCCAGCAGTTCGGCAGCCAGCTTCTTCGGCATGGTGTTTTCACCACGCTTGCGAGCCGAGTCGATCAGCCAACGCATGGCCAGGGCCATCTTGCGCGACGAACGCACTTCGACCGGCACCTGGTAGGTGGCACCACCGACACGGCGGGACTTGACTTCGACCGACGGAGCCACGTTTTCCAGAGCCTTCTGAACCAGCTCGACGGAATTCGGGTTCTTTTCGCCGATCACGTCCATGGCACCGTAGACGATCTTTTCAGCGACCGACTTCTTGCCGCTCAGCATCACCATATTGATGAAACGAGCGATGGTTTCACTTCCGTGCTTCGGATCCGGCAGGACAGAGCGCTGCGGCGTATTACCTTTACGAGACATGTGTACTTTCCCTTAGCTCTTCGGACGCTTGGCGCCGTACTTGGAACGGCCCTGGCGACGCTTGGCAACGCCGGAGGCGTCCAGCGAGCCACGCACGGTGTGGTAACGCACACCCGGCAGATCCTTGACGCGACCGCCACGGATCAGGACCACGGAGTGCTCCTGCAGGTTGTGGCCTTCGCCGCCGATGTAGCTAATCACTTCTTCCTGGTTGGTCAGGCGAACCTTGGCAACCTTGCGAAGCGCCGAGTTCGGCTTCTTCGGAGTGGTGGTGTACACGCGCGTGCAGACGCCACGGCGCTGGGGGCACTTATCGAGGGCCGGGGAGGCACTCTTATAAGTGGTTGCCTGCCGCGGCTTGCGGACAAGCTGATTGATCGTCGCCATCAGTATGTTCTTCTGAGAGAGGCCAATGAAAAGACTGGCCATGAATGCGGAAATGTGCGAGCAGGCGAAAGACCGGCCTGCTGAGACAGACGATTGTAGCAACCCGGCGAAAACGCAGTCAAATGCGCACGCGCCAAGCCAGCCCTGATCCCGGGCCGTTACAGGGGAGCCTTTTCCGTGCCCCCCGTTCAGGTTGTCAAGCCGGTCCGTTGAAAGACCGGCGGGCATCCTACCTCATCGGCAGGCATCCGGCCAGTGGCCGGTGCCGTCGATTCGGTCCGACCAGCGGTCGGACCTGCCGGGAAGAGACCGACCGGAGTCGGTGCCCTGCCCTGCCACGGGCCCGGCCGAAGCCGGGCCTGCGTATTACTCGTCGCTGCCCGGAGCCTGTTCGGCTTCGGTCGGCTCGACTGCCACGGCGGCCACGGCGGCCACTTCAGCCACGGCCGGCGCGCTGCCGGACAGGGTCTGCATTTCCGAGTCGGTCAGCCCGGAGGCGTTGCGACGACGGTTGGCGTGGTATGCCAGGCCCGTACCGGCCGGGATCAGGCGGCCGACGATGACGTTTTCCTTCAGGCCGCGCAGGTTGTCCGAAGTGCCGCGAACGGCCGCTTCGGTCAGCACGCGGGTGGTTTCCTGGAACGAAGCGGCCGAGATGAACGATTCGGTCGCCAGCGATGCCTTGGTGATACCCAGCAGGACCGGATCGAAACGGGCCGGCAGCTCGTTGCGGGTCGCCAGGCGGGCATTTTCCTCGATGACGCGCTGGCGCTCGGCCTGCTCGCCATTCAGGAACTTGCTGGTGCCCTGGTCGGTGATCTCGACCTTGCGCAGCATCTGGCGGGTGATCACCTCGATGTGCTTGTCGTTGATCTTCACGCCCTGCAGGCGGTACACGTCCTGGATTTCCTTGACCAGATAGGCTGCCAGCGGCTCGACACCCAGCAGACGCAGGATGTCCTGCGGGCTCGGCTCGCCGTCCACGATGGTTTCGCCCTTGGTCACGTGCTCGCCTTCGAACACGATCACCTGACGGTACTTCGGGATCAGCTCTTCGTGTTCCGAACCATCGGTGTCCTTGATGATCAGGCGCTGCTTGCCCTTGGTGTCCTTGCCGAAGCTGATGATGCCCGAGCGCTCGGCCAGGATCGCCGGATCCTTGGGCTTGCGTGCTTCGAACAGATCGGCCACGCGCGGCAGACCACCGGTGATGTCGCGGGTCTTGGACGCTTCCTGCGGGATCTTGGCGACCACGTCACCCACGCCGACGGCGGCGCCGTCCTGCAGGTTGACGATCGAGCGCGGCGGCAGCAGGTACTGCGCCGGCAGATCCGTGTTCGGGATGGTCAGATCGTTGCCGTTCTTGTCCACGATGCGCACGATCGGGCGCAGGTCCTTCGCCTGCGAACCACGACGCTTCGGATCGGTGATTTCACGCGATGCCAGGCCGGTCAGTTCGTCGGTCTTCTCGATGACGGTGACGCCGTCGATGAAGTCGATGAAGCGGATGAAACCAGCCACTTCCGACACGATCGGGTGGTTATGCGGGTCCCAGTTGGCCACGGTCTGGCCAGCCTTGACCGCATCGCCGTCCTTGGACGTGATGGTCGCGCCGTACGGCAGCTTGTAACGCTCACGCTCACGGCCGTGGGCATCGAGCACCGACATTTCACCCGAACGCGAGACCGCCACCAGCGAACCGCTGGCGTGCTCGACCGACTTCAGGTTGTTGAACTTCACCGAACCGGTGGTCTTGACGGTGATGTTGTCCACCGCAGCCGCACGCGATGCCGCACCACCGATGTGGAACGTACGCATGGTCAGCTGGGTACCCGGCTCACCGATCGACTGCGCGGCGATGACGCCGACCGCTTCACCGATGTTGACAATGTGGCCACGGGCCAGATCGCGACCGTAGCAGTGTGCGCAGACGCCGAACGGCGAGGCGCAGCTGATGGTCGAACGGACCTTGACCGACTGTACCGACGCGTCTTCCAGCTTGGCCACCCACTGCTCGTCGAGCAGCGTGTTGCGGGTCACGATCGGATCTTCGTCGTTGCCCGGCAGGAACACGTCCTCGGCCACGACACGACCCAGCACGCGGTCCTTCAACGGCTCCACGACGTCGCCGCCTTCCACGATCGGGGTCATGGTCAGGCCTTCGGTGGTACCGCAATCCACCTCGGTGATGACCACGTCCTGCGCCACGTCGACCAGACGACGGGTCAGGTAACCCGAGTTCGCCGTCTTCAGCGCGGTATCGGCCAGACCCTTACGGGCACCGTGGGTGGAGTTGAAGTACTCCTGCACGTTCAGGCCTTCACGGAAGTTCGCCTTGATGGGCGTTTCGATGATCGAGCCATCCGGACGCGCCATCAGGCCGCGCATACCGGCCAGCTGACGGATCTGTGCCTGGGAACCACGGGCACCGGAGTCGGCCATGATGTACAGCGAGTTCATCGACTTCTGGTCGATGGTCTCGCCTTCGGCATTGACCACCTTCTCGGTACCGATGGTGTCCATCATCGCCTTGGCGATGCGTTCGTTGGTGCGCGACCAGATGTCGACCACCTTGTTGTAGCGCTCGCCGGCGGTGACCAGGCCCGACTGGTACTGCTCCTGGATTTCCAGCACTTCGGCTTCGGCCTCGGTGAGGATGCCGCGCTTCTCGTCCGGGATCAGCATGTCGTCGATGCCGATCGACACGCCAGCGCGGGTTGCGTAGGCGAAGCCGGTGTACATCAGCTTATCGGCGAACACGACCGTGTCCTTCAAGCCCAGCTGACGGTAGCTGGAGTTGATCAGGCGGCTGATGTTCTTCTTGGTCAGCTCGGTGTTGGCCAGCGCGAACGGCAGGCCTTCCGGCAGGATTTCAGCCAGCAGGGCGCGACCGATCGTGGTGTCCACGATCGAGGTCTTGTTCTGCTTGTTGCCTTCCTCGTCGGTCACCACTTCGGTGATGCGGACCTTGACGCGTGCGTGCAGTTCCACGACGCGGTTGTCGTAGGCGCGCTTGACTTCGGCGATGTTGGCGAAGGCCATGCCCTCGCCCTTCTTGTTCACCAGCGAGCGGGTCATGTAGTACAGACCCAGCACGACGTCCTGCGACGGCACGATGATCGGCTCGCCGTTGGCCGGCGACAGGATGTTGTTGGTGGACATCATCAGCGCACGCGCTTCCAGCTGGGCTTCCAGCGAGAGCGGCACGTGGACGGCCATCTGGTCACCGTCGAAGTCGGCGTTGAACGCGGTGCAGACCAGCGGATGCAGCTGGATGGCCTTGCCTTCGATCAGGACCGGCTCGAAGGCCTGGATGCCCAGACGGTGCAGGGTCGGCGCACGGTTCAGCATCACCGGATGTTCGCGGATGACCTCTTCCAGGATGTCCCAGACTTCGGCTTCTTCGCGCTCGACCAGCTTCTTGGCGGCCTTGATGGTGGTGGCCAGGCCACGACGCTGCAGCTTGGCGAACACGAACGGCTTGAACAGTTCCAGCGCCATCTTCTTCGGCAGGCCGCACTGGTGCAGGCGCAGGTACGGACCGACCACGATGACCGAACGGCCCGAGTAGTCCACGCGCTTGCCCAGCAGGTTCTGACGGAAGCGACCCTGCTTGCCCTTGATCATGTCGGCCAGCGACTTGAGCGGGCGCTTGTTGGTGCCGGTGATGGCACGGCCGCGACGGCCGTTGTCCAGCAGCGCATCGACCGATTCCTGCAGCATGCGCTTTTCATTGCGCACGATGATGTCCGGCGCGTTCAGCTCGAGCAGGCGGCGCAGGCGGTTGTTACGGTTGATGACGCGGCGGTACAGATCGTTCAGATCGGAGGTCGCGAAGCGGCCACCGTCCAGCGGCACCAGCGGACGCAGGTCCGGCGGCAGCACCGGCAGCACGGTCATGACCATCCACTCCGGACGGTTGCCCGACTCGAGGAAGGCCTCGACCAGCTTGATGCGCTTGGTCAGTCGCTTGAGCTTGGTTTCCGAACCGGTGCTGGCGATTTCTTCGCGCAGGCGGGTCATTTCCGACTGCAGGTCGATGGTGCGCAGCAGTTCGTACACGGCCTCGGCGCCCATGGCGGCATCGAAGTCGTCGCCGTGTTCCTGGCGTGCCTGCAGGTACTGTTCTTCGGTCAGCAGCTGGCGGCGCTCCAGGGCGGTCAGGCCCGGCTCGGTCACCACGTAGGCTTCGAAGTACAGCACGCGCTCGATGTCACGCAGGGTCATGTCCAGCATCAGGCCGATGCGCGACGGCAGCGACTTGAGGAACCAGATATGCGCGACCGGCGAGGCCAGGTCGATGTGACCCATGCGCTCGCGGCGCACCTTGGCCAGGGTGACTTCGGTGCCGCACTTTTCGCAGACCACGCCGCGGTGCTTCATGCGCTTGTACTTGCCGCACAGGCACTCGTAGTCCTTGACCGGTCCGAAGATGGCGGCGCAGAACAGGCCGTCACGTTCCGGCTTGAACGTACGGTAGTTGATGGTTTCCGGCTTCTTCACTTCGCCGAAGGACCACGAGCGGATCAGGTCCGGCGAGGCCAGCGCGATCTTGATCGCGTCGAAGTCCAGCGTCTGACGCTGCTGGTTGAAGAGGTTGAGCAAGTCTTTCATGGTGTTTCTCCGAAAGGAGGAAATCTTGTCGATGGGGCTGTCGGTTCAGATGTGGCGGGGGGGGGGGGGGGGGGGGGCGCCCCCCCCCGCGCCACTTAAAACCCCAGTATTCATTTATTATAAAAATTAAA
>NZ_JBDJMW010000023.1:0-5376 GCF_039674145.1 Stenotrophomonas sp. TWI587
GGTAAAAACCCTGGCGATGACCTACTCTCGCATGGCTTAGGCCACACTACCATCGGCGCAGCTGCGTTTCACTTCCGAGTTCGGGATGGGATCGGGTGGTTCCACAGCGCTAATTTCACCAGGGAGACAGTTGGAGCGTCGCCATCCTAAGGAACGGATTAAGGCGCCTGCCTCTCGTAAGTCTTGTGACGTAGCGTGCACTTGGGATCTATCGACATGTCATGTCGGCCAAGGCAACTTGAGGTTATATGGTCAAGCCACACGGATCATTAGTATCAGTTAGCTCAATACATTGCTGTACTTACACACCTGACCTATCAACCACATAGTCTATATGGTTCCTTCAGGGGGCTTGTGCCCCGGGAGATCTCATCTTGAGGCGCGCTTCCCGCTTAGATGCTTTCAGCGGTTATCGCTTCCGAACATAGCTACCCGGCAATGCCACTGGCGTGACAACCGGAACACCAGAGGTTCGTCCACTCCGGTCCTCTCGTACTAGGAGCAGCCCCTCTCAAATCTCCAACGCCCATGGCAGATAGGGACCGAACTGTCTCACGACGTTCTGAACCCAGCTCGCGTACCACTTTAAATGGCGAACAGCCATACCCTTGGGACCGACTACAGCCCCAGGATGTGATGAGCCGACATCGAGGTGCCAAACACCGCCGTCGATATGAACTCTTGGGCGGTATCAGCCTGTTATCCCCGGAGTACCTTTTATCCGTTGAGCGATGGCCCTTCCATACAGAACCACCGGATCACTAAGTCCTAGTTTCCTACCTGCTTGATCCGTCGATCTTGCAGTCAAGCACGCTTATGCCTTTGCACACAGTGCGCGATGTCCGACCGCGCTGAGCGTACCTTCGAGCTCCTCCGTTACTCTTTAGGAGGAGACCGCCCCAGTCAAACTACCCACCATACACGGTCCCCGATCCAGATTATGGACCTAGGTTAGAACGTCAAGCACGACAGGGTGGTATTTCAAGGATGGCTCCACCACAGCTAGCGCCATGGTTTCATAGCCTCCCACCTATCCTACACAGACGAACTCAACGTTCAGTGTAAAGCTATAGTAAAGGTTCACGGGGTCTTTCCGTCTTGCCACGGGAACGCTGCATCTTCACAGCGATTTCAATTTCACTGAGTCTCGGGTGGAGACAGCGCCGCTGTCGTTACGCCATTCGTGCAGGTCGGAACTTACCCGACAAGGAATTTCGCTACCTTAGGACCGTTATAGTTACGGCCGCCGTTTACTGGGGCTTCGATCAAGAGCTTCGCCTTGCGGCTGACCCCATCAATTAACCTTCCAGCACCGGGCAGGCGTCACACCCTATACGTCCACTTTCGTGTTTGCAGAGTGCTGTGTTTTTGATAAACAGTCGCAGCGGCCTGGTTACTGCGGCCCTCTTCAGCTATAGCTCGCATGAGCCACCAAAAAGGGCGCACCTTCTCCCGAAGTTACGGTGCCATGTTGCCTAGTTCCTTCACCCGAGTTCTCTCAAGCGCCTGAGAATTCTCATCCTACCCACCTGTGTCGGTTTACGGTACGGTCTGCGTAAGCTGAAGCTTAGGAGCTTTTCCTGGAAGCGTGGTATCAGTGACTTCGTCTTAAAGACTCGTCTCGGTGCTCGGTCTTAAAGGATCCCGGATTTGCCAAAGATCCAAACCTACCGCCTTTCCCCCGGACAACCAACGCCGGGTACACCTAACCTTCTCCGTCCCTCCATCGCACTTACGCGAGGTGCAGGAATATTAACCTGCTTCCCATCGACTACGACTTTCGTCCTCGCCTTAGGGGCCGACTCACCCTGCGCCGATTAACGTTGCGCAAGGAAACCTTGGGCTTTCGGCGTGCGGGTTTTTCACCCGCATTATCGTTACTCATGTCAGCATTCGCACTTCCGATACCTCCAGCAGACTTCTCAATCCACCTTCAACGGCTTACGGAACGCTCCTCTACCGCGTACATATAAATATGCACACCCCAAGCTTCGGTTCACTGCTTAGCCCCGTTAAATCTTCCCCGCAGACCGACTCGACCAGTGAGCTATTACGCTTTCTTTAAAGGGTGGCTGCTTCTAAGCCAACCTCCTGGCTGTCTGTGCCTTTCCACATGGTTTTCCACTTAGCAGTGAATTTGGGACCTTAGCTGTGGGTCTGGGTTGTTTCCCTTTTCACGACGGACGTTAGCACCCGCCGTGTGTCTCCCATACAGTCCGTCTCGGTATTCGGAGTTTGCAATGGTTTGGTAAGTCGCGATGACCCCCTAGCCATAACAGTGCTCTACCCCCGAGAGGATACATATGAGGCGCTACCTAAATAGCTTTCGAGGAGAACCAGCTATCTCCGGGTTCGATTAGCTTTTCACTCCTAATCACAGCTCATCCCCGTCTTTTGCAACAGACGTGGGTTCGGGCCTCCAGTACCTGTTACGGCACCTTCACCCTGGCCATGACTAGATCACCCGGTTTCGGGTCTACTGCCCGCGACTATGCGCCCTTATCAGACTCGGTTTCCCTTCGCCTCCCCTATACGGTTAAGCTTGCCACGAACAGTAAGTCGCTGACCCATTATACAAAAGGTACGCAGTCACTCTTTCGAGCTCCTACTGCTTGTACGCACACGGTTTCAGGATCTATTTCACTCCCCTCTCCGGGGTTCTTTTCGCCTTTCCCTCACGGTACTGGTTCACTATCGGTCGGTCAGTAGTATTTAGCCTTGGAGGATGGTCCCCCCATGTTCAGACAGGGTTTCACGTGCCCCGCCCTACTCGTCTTCACTGGAGTGGCCCTTTTAAATACAGGGCTATCACCTTCTATGGCCAGCCGTTCCAGGCTGTTTTTCTAGAACCATTCCAGCTTAAGGGCTAGTCCCCGTTCGCTCGTCGCTACTCAGGGAATCTCGGTTGATTTCTTTTCCTCTGGTTACTTAGATATTTCAGTTCACCAGGTTCGCTTCCAGCAGCTATGTATTCACTGCAGGATACCCGCAAGCGGGTGGGTTTCCCCATTCGGACATTACCGGATCAAAGCTTGTTGCCAGCTCCCCGATACTTTTCGCAGGCTGCCACGTCCTTCATCGCCTCTGACCGCCAAGGCATCCACCGTGTGCGCTTATTCGCTTGACCATATAACCGCAAGTTGCCTTGGGTTACATATATGACCTGGGGGTACAAAGCCCAGATACGAAATATAACGACTCAATTAATAAGAAGACATTTAAGTCTTCCGCCTTAGCCTCACGACACGTCTAAGATAGAATCTCAAAACGCTCGCTACGTCACAAGTTTTAAAAGAACACGTACCAGCCACAATGCTGATCCGTAATAAATTCTTTGTATGCGCTAGTCATTCAGAGTGGTGGGTCTGGGTAGACTCGAACTACCGACCTCACCCTTATCAGGGGTGCGCTCTAACCACCTGAGCTACAGACCCAATGTCCGTTCAGCTCATTGCTACCGCGTCGATAAACTCGCGGCGTGTGGTGGAGCCTGTCGGGATCGAACCGACGACCCCCTGCTTGCAAAGCAGGTGCTCTCCCAGCTGAGCTAAGGCCCCATATACGGGACTATCCACATCGGCTTGGCCGACGTGAAACTCTGAATGCAGGTTACTTGTGAAGACGCCCGACAGGACGATGCTGTCTTTGCTCAAAAGGAGGTGATCCAGCCGCACCTTCCGATACGGCTACCTTGTTACGACTTCACCCCAGTCATCGGCCACACCGTGGCAAGCGCCCTCCCGAAGGTTAAGCTACCTGCTTCTGGTGCAACAAACTCCCATGGTGTGACGGGCGGTGTGTACAAGGCCCGGGAACGTATTCACCGCAGCAATGCTGATCTGCGATTACTAGCGATTCCGACTTCATGGAGTCGAGTTGCAGACTCCAATCCGGACTGAGATAGGGTTTCTGGGATTGGCTTGCCCTCGCGGGTTTGCAGCCCTCTGTCCCTACCATTGTAGTACGTGTGTAGCCCTGGTCGTAAGGGCCATGATGACTTGACGTCATCCCCACCTTCCTCCGGTTTGTCACCGGCGGTCTCCTTAGAGTTCCCACCATTACGTGCTGGCAACTAAGGACAAGGGTTGCGCTCGTTGCGGGACTTAACCCAACATCTCACGACACGAGCTGACGACAGCCATGCAGCACCTGTGTTCGAGTTCCCGAAGGCACCAATCCATCTCTGGAAAGTTCTCGACATGTCAAGACCAGGTAAGGTTCTTCGCGTTGCATCGAATTAAACCACATACTCCACCGCTTGTGCGGGCCCCCGTCAATTCCTTTGAGTTTCAGTCTTGCGACCGTACTCCCCAGGCGGCGAACTTAACGCGTTAGCTTCGATACTGCGTGCCAAATTGCACCCAACATCCAGTTCGCATCGTTTAGGGCGTGGACTACCAGGGTATCTAATCCTGTTTGCTCCCCACGCTTTCGTGCCTCAGTGTCAGTGTTGGTCCAGGTAGCTGCCTTCGCCATGGATGTTCCTCCCGATCTCTACGCATTTCACTGCTACACCGGGAATTCCACTACCCTCTACCACACTCTAGTCGCCCAGTATCCACTGCAATTCCCAGGTTGAGCCCAGGGCTTTCACAACAGACTTAAACAACCACCTACGCACGCTTTACGCCCAGTAATTCCGAGTAACGCTTGCACCCTTCGTATTACCGCGGCTGCTGGCACGAAGTTAGCCGGTGCTTATTCTTTGGGTACCGTCAGAACAACCGAGTATTAATCGACTGCTTTTCTTTCCCAACAAAAGGGCTTTACAACCCGAAGGCCTTCTTCACCCACGCGGTATGGCTGGATCAGGCTTGCGCCCATTGTCCAATATTCCCCACTGCTGCCTCCCGTAGGAGTCTGGACCGTGTCTCAGTTCCAGTGTGGCTGATCATCCTCTCAGACCAGCTACGGATCGTCGCCTTGGTGGGCCTTTACCCCGCCAACTAGCTAATCCGACATCGGCTCATCTATCCGCGCAAGGCCCGAAGGTCCCCTGCTTTCACCCGAAGGTCGTATGCGGTATTAGCGTAAGTTTCCCTACGTTATCCCCCACGAAAAGGTAGATTCCGATGTATTCCTCACCCGTCCGCCACTCGCCACCCATAAGAGCAAGCTCTTACTGTGCTGCCGTTCGACTTGCATGTGTTAGGCCTACCGCCAGCGTTCACTCTGAGCCAGGATCAAACTCTTCACTTAAAAACGCATAGTCCGAGGACTAAAAATTTAAAGCTGCAGATGCTTGACCGCTGGCAACGTTTCGCTTGCTTTAAAACAATTGATATGTTGCTTGATCAAACGTCTGCAAGATGGACATACATCCTTCCTGCAGGCGCCTTCACAAGATACCTGCGCATACTGTCAAAGAACTTTGGA
>NZ_JBDJMW010000024.1:0-1359 GCF_039674145.1 Stenotrophomonas sp. TWI587
TGATCTTGCCCCTGTATTCCCGACCCCACCCTATTCGCAATAAAGCGCCTGGTCAGCGCCTGCAGCCTGTTGCCGCCTGAACTCCCGAGGCGAACGCATTTTCAGCGAAGAATGCGGATGCACCTCGTTGAAGTGCTCGAAGGCCGCTGGCAGTTGCGCCAGTACCGTCTGCGCGTCACGCAAGTCCATGCGCGCCACATAGTCGCGCTTGAAGGTGTTGACGAAGCTCTCGGCCATGCCGTTGCTCTGCGGGCTGCACACGGGCGTGTTGATGGGCTTCAGGCCCAGCGCACGTGCCAGTGCCCTCGTTTCAGCGGCGATGTAGGCACCGCCGTTGTCACTGAGGAACTCCAACTCCTGGCCCTGCGGGACCGCTTCGACCGAGCCGAAGCGGCGCTCCACAGCTTCAATGAGCATCTCGCGCACCGGCTCACCTGGCAGCCCTTTGCCCTCCCACGCGCGCCAAGCCATCACCTCACGGTCGCAGCAGTCCTTGGCGAAGGTGGCCGTCACGGTCTGACCCGAATCGCACTTGATTTCCAGTCCATCGGAGCACCATCGAAGGTCGCTGCGTGAGACCGCAACACGGCCCTCATGCGTGCGTGCGGACTGCCGCCGGCTAGGAGCCTTGGGTAGCAGCAGCGCGGCTTGAGCCATGACGCGATAGACGCGTTTGGCGTTGACCCTCGGGGCGCCCCGTGCTGTGCGTTGGCGGTTCACCAAGGCACAGGCACGTCGGTAGCCATAGCTGGGCAAGTCGGCAATTTCCTGGCGCAGTTCGGCGAGCAACCCGGCATCGTCGCTGGGGGTGCGATGGCTGCGGCCATCGGCCCAGCCTTCACCGCGCCCAAGCAGGTCGCGCACATGCGAGCGCGCCAGCCCCATCGTCCGGCAGACTGTTTTCACTGGTCGCCCCCGGGCAACAAGGGCGAGCGCGCAATCCACTTTTTTTCTGCGGCGTACTCCACGGCTTCCTTGAGGATTTCGTTCTCCAAGGTTTTCTTGCCGAGCACGCGCTGCAGCTTGGCGATTTCAGCGCGGGCAGCCGCCAGCTCGGATGCGGGCACGACTGCCTCGCCAGCGGAGACGGCGGTCAAAGCACCCTGGCGTTCGAGCTTGCGCCACTGAAACAGCAGTCCAGCCGAGACCCCTTCTTGGCGAGCGACGAGCGATACGCTCATGCCTGGTGCGTAAGTTCGGCGCACCAGCGCCGCCTTCTCTGCGAGGGACCAGCGCCTGCGGCGCTGGTCCTTCACGACTACCTCTATTGACTCCGTATGCCTAGTCATATGCACAGTCCTCTTCCTATCTACAAAGATAAGCGATAGAACGGGGCCGGGGAATCAGGGGGCTATCTCA
>NZ_JBDJMW010000025.1:0-970 GCF_039674145.1 Stenotrophomonas sp. TWI587
ATTACGCGATGATCTTGGAGACCACGCCGGCGCCGACGGTACGGCCGCCTTCGCGGATCGCGAAGCGCAGGCCTTCATCCATGGCGACCGGGTTGATCAGGGTGACAACCATCTTCACGTTGTCGCCCGGCATCACCATTTCCACACCTTCCGGCAGTTCGCAAGCGCCGGTGATGTCGGTGGTACGGAAGTAGAACTGCGGACGGTAGCCCTTGAAGAACGGGGTGTGACGGCCACCTTCGTCCTTGGACAGCACGTACACTTCGGCGTCGAAGGTGGTGTGCGGCTTGATCGAGCCCGGCTTGGCCAGGACCTGGCCACGCTCGACGTCGTCACGCTTGGTGCCGCGCAGCAGCAGACCGGCGTTGTCGCCTGCCTGACCCTGGTCGAGCAGCTTGCGGAACATTTCCACGCCGGTGACGGTGGTCTTCTGGACCGGACGGATACCGACGATTTCGATTTCTTCGCCGACCTTGATCACGCCGCGCTCGATACGACCGGTCACGACGGTGCCGCGGCCCGAGATCGAGAACACGTCTTCGACCGGCATCAGGAAGGGCTTGTCGATGTCACGTTCCGGGGTCGGGATCCAGCTGTCGAGAGCCTCGACCAGCTTGATCACGGCCGGCACGCCGATGTCGCTCTGGTCGCCTTCCAGCGCCAGACGGGCCGAGCCCGCGATGATCGGGGTGTCGTCGCCCGGGAAGTCGTACTTGCTCAGCAGCTCGCGGACTTCCATCTCGACCAGTTCCAGCAGCTCGGCGTCATCGACCATGTCTGCCTTGTTCAGGAAGACGACGATGTACGGCACGCCGACCTGACGCGACAGCAGGATGTGCTCGCGGGTCTGCGGCATCGGGCCGTCAGCAGCCGAACAGACCAGGATCGCGCCGTCCATCTGGGCAGCACCGGTGATCATGTTCTTGACGTAGTCAGCATGGCCCGGGCAATCGACGTGGGCGTAATGACG
>NZ_JBDJMW010000026.1:0-406 GCF_039674145.1 Stenotrophomonas sp. TWI587
CGGAAGTGAAACGCAGCTGCGCCGATGGTAGTGTGGCCTAAGCCATGCGAGAGTAGGTCATCGCCAGGGTTTTTACCCCGAAAACCCCGCTGCTCACGCAGCGGGGTTTTCCTTTTTATGTAAGCACATGCTTTTTATGCACTTACAGCAACATCTTCGAGAAGAACTTCAAGTTATCCTCACAAGGTGTTGACAGATTCGAAAAGCCTGACATAATAGGCGGCTCGCTTCGACGAAAAGACCTTCGGGTCGCACGACGAAGCAGCATCGGCAACAACGTCTCACTTCGGTGAAACGGCCTTGAAAAAAGGTGTTGACGAGGCGGAAAAGTCGGCTATAATGGGCGGCTCGCAACGACGGAAACGTCGGGGCACACGGAGGAAGGCGCTGAGGCCGACTCCAAAGT
>NZ_JBDJMW010000027.1:0-384 GCF_039674145.1 Stenotrophomonas sp. TWI587
CCTGAGTCGCCCAGGTGGCGGAATTGGTAGACGCACTAGCTTCAGGTGCTAGCGGGGGCAACTTCGTGGAGGTTCGAGTCCTCTCCTGGGCACCATGACTCAGAAAATGATCAAACCCGCGCAAGCGGGTTTTTTCGTTTCTGCGGTTCGTCAATGCGCGACTCTGCCCTGCGTCGATGCGCAACGCACGATGTGCGTGGCATCAACACCCCGATGACGCGGCGACTGACGTCTGACGAAAATTTACCGCGCGATCCTGTTGACACGATCACAGTTCTCCCGCAGAATTCTCCTCCTGAGTCGCCCAGGTGGCGGAATTGGTAGACGCACTAGCTTCAGGTGCTAGCGGGGGCAACTTCGTGGAGGTTCGAGTCCTCTCCTGGG
>NZ_JBDJMW010000028.1:0-347 GCF_039674145.1 Stenotrophomonas sp. TWI587
CCAGGTGGCGGAATTGGTAGACGCACTAGCTTCAGGTGCTAGCGGGGGCAACTTCGTGGAGGTTCGAGTCCTCTCCTGGGCACCATGACTCAGAAAATGATCAAACCCGCGGAAGCGGGTTTTTTCGTTTCTGCCCTCCGGCACGCGCCACGCACGATTCGCGCGTCACCTTGGGCGATGACGCTGCATCGAGCGACGAACAAAATTTCCTGCGACATCCTGTTGACACAATCGTGGTTCTCCCGCAGAATTCTCCTCCTGAGTCGCCCAGGTGGCGGAATTGGTAGACGCACTAGCTTCAGGTGCTAGCGGGGGCAACTTCGTGGAGGTTCGAGTCCTCTCCTGGG